>NZ_JAUMUI010000017.1 GCF_030530745.1 Neisseria sp.
CGCTGGTTCCCAAAAGAAACGTCCATAAAAAGATTTTGATGTTTTTCATCGGTAAGGTTCCTGTTACGGCTTTTTTTAAAGTTTTAGAAGATTATAATACAAAGCTTTGCACAAGCGGTTTTTGCCTGACCGGGCAGGGAAAAGCCGCTTTAAGGAAAAATTTATGAACCACTTCCGAACTGTTTCTGCCGATAGGAAAACGGCCTTTCTGTTGGCTATGCTGGTGGCGCTGATGCCGTTTTCAATCGATGCCTACCTGCCTGCAATTCCCGAAATGGCGCAAAGCCTGGGGGCGGATATCCACCGCATCGAGCAGAGTTTGAGTATTTTTTTGTTTGGTGTGGCGGCGGGACAGGTTGTAGGCGGCTCGCTTTCCGACATCAAAGGCCGCCGCGTCATCGCACTGAGCGGGCTGCTGGTATATATTGCCGCCGTGGCGGGGTTGGCCGTTATTCAGACGGCAGGCCAACTGCTGCTGCTGCGGCTGATACAGGCATTCGGCGCGGGTATGACGGTGGTGGTGGTGGGCGCCATTGTGCGCGACAATTACGAAGGGCGTAAGGCCGCACAAATGTTTGCCTTGATCGGCATTATTATGATGGCCGCGCCGCTGCTGGCGCCGATGACGGGCGCGCTGCTGACGGGTATGGGCGGCTGGCGGGCGGTGTTTGTGTTTTTAGGAATTTATGCTGCCGTTGTGTGGGGGCTGCTCTACCGCTTTCTTGCCAAACCCGTGAAAACCGATCCGATAAACGGCCGTGTTTTCATTGTGGCGGCGGGGCGTTACAAACGGGTTCTTGCCACAAGGCCTGCGCTGGGTTATCTGTTTTTTCAGGCATTTAGTTTCTCTTCGATGTTTGCGTTTTTAACCGAATCGCCGTTTGTGTATATGGAGCTTTACGGCATTTCGGCTCACGCTTATGCCTGGGTGTTCGGCATGAACATCATCACTATGGGCGTGTTCAACCGCATCACCGCATGGCGGCTGAAGTGCGGCACACACGCGCAAGATATCCTCAAATGGGGGATTGCCATCCAGCTTGCCGCCAATTCGCTGATGCTTGTTTCGGTGTTGCTGTCAGGGTTGCCGCCGATGTGGTGGCTGGTGTTTTGTGTGATGCTGTCGGTAGGCACCCAAGGTTTGATTACCGCCAATACGCAAGCCTGCTTTATGTCGTATTTCCGGGAAGAGGGTGGCAGCGCCAATGCCGTATTGGGCGTTTGCCAGTCGGTTATCGGTGCGCTGGCGGGTATGCTCACCACATGGCTGCACAACGGCACGGCGGCGGTGATGCCGGGCATGATGCTGTTATCGACGGGGGCCGGTATCTCCCTGCTGTGGTTGTGTTCGCGTGAAGCCTGGACGCAAAACAAAGGCAGCGAAATGAAATAAAACATAAGGCCGTCTGAAACGGGAAATGTTTTCAGACGGCCTTTGCCTTTGCATATTAATGTTAAAATCAGCTTCCTTAAATATTCTTAAGCCGCAACGGAGACATTATGCCTGCCGACGACAAACTCTTACCGCACCGCGACGCCATTGATGAGATCGACGCTACCATTCTGCGCCTCTTGAACGAGCGGGCGGGGCACGCCCGCGCCATCGGCGAACTGAAAGGCACCGGTACGGTTTACCGCCCCGAACGCGAAGCCGCCGTGTTGCGCCGCATACAGGATTTAAACGCCGGCCCGCTGCCCGACGAAGCCGTGGCGCGGCTGTTTCGCGAAATTATGAGCGAATGTCTGGCGGTGGAGCGCCCGCTCACCATCACCTATCTCGGTCCTGCCGGCACATTTACCCAGCAGGCCGCCGTCAAACATTTCGGCCATGCTGCCCGCACGCAGGCCTGCGCCACCATAGACGAATGCTTCCGCCTGGTTGAAGCGCGCCAAGCCGATTATGTGGTTACGCCGGTGGAAAACTCCACCGAAGGCAGCGTCGGCCGCGCGCTCGACCTGCTTTCCGTTACCCCGCTGCAAGCCTGCGGTGAGGTGGTATTGCGCATACACCACCACCTGCTGCGCAAAAACAGCAGCAGCACGCAGGGCACCGCCAAAGTTTACGCCCACGCCCAAGCGCTTGCCCAATGCCACGACTGGCTGGGGCGCAACCTGCCCGGAGCCGTGCGTATTTCCGTATCGAGCAACGCCGAAGCAGCACGTTTGGCCGCCGAATCCGGCGACGAACCGGTGGCCGCCATCGCCGGCCAAACCGCCGCCGAACTTTACCGTTTAACCAAAGTGGCCGACAGTATCGAAGACGAGCCCAACAACACCACCCGTTTTTTGGTGTTGGGCCACCAAGCCACCACACCCACGGGGCGGGATAAAACTTCGCTGGTGGTTTCCACGCCCAATAAGGCCGGTGCCGTCAGCGCCCTGATCCAACCGTTTGCCGAGTCGGGTATTTCTATGACTAAGTTCGAAAGCCGTCCCAGCCGTTCGGGTTTGTGGGATTATCTGTTTTTTATCGATATCGAGGGCCACAAAGACGACGCTGAAGTGCAGGCGGCACTTGCCGCGCTGGAAACGCGTGCTTCGTTTGTGAAAGTGATCGGTGCTTATCCGGTGGCGGTATTGTAAGGGTAGGCCGTACCGGAGTTTTCAGACGGCCAGACCGGACCTTTGCAAAATTCCTTTCAGCATCTTAAAAACCTCTGCGTCATGCCCGGGCCTGACCCGGGCATCTTTTGTTTCAAAAGAAATAACAGATACCCGAGGCAAGCCCGGGTATGACGAAACATAAATAAATTCAGGGTGAAAGCGTATTTTTGCAAAGGTCTCAGGCCGTCTGAAACCGGGCCCTCCCAATCTTCAGGGCAAACAAAACCCCCAAACCGTGTTCGGTTTGGGGGTTATCCGTTATCCGGCCGTCAGGCTTTGCCTTTGGCCGCCGACATAACCGCAAAGAAAACCAGCGGGCAGGCAACGGCAACAATCCACCAGCCGATGCTGCCGGTAATCAGCGCTTGGGCGATAAAGCCGGCTTGAATTACGTAGTAAGTCATCGGAATCAGTGTTTTGCGTATTACCTCGCCCTCTCGGTTGAGCAGCCCCACCACGGCGGCGGCGGCCACCACGTTATGCACGGCAATCATATTGCCTGCCGCGCCCCCGATGGCTTGCGCAGCCACCACAATCGAAGACAAATCCGCATTCAGGCCGATTTGCTGGGCGGTTGAAAACTGGAAGTAGGAAAACATCATATTGCTGATGGTGTTTGATCCCGCAATAAACGCACCCAGTGCGCCAATCCACGGCGAGATGTTCGGCCAGAAGTCTGCGAATCCGGCAGCGGCACTTTGCGCCAGCACCATCGGCATGGAAGGCAGTGCGCCTGCCATTTCCATATCGGCAGACTGCGAATTGATGAAAACCTGTACCATGGGCACGGCAAAAAACATTGCAGGTGCGGCTGAAATCAGGGTTCTGCCGGCATCGCCCCAGCCGCGTTTGAAGTTTTTGATGTCCATTTTGAAAATGAAAATACACGCAATGGCCACCAGAATCAGAATGGTGCCGGGCGAATAGCCGAACTGTACGCTGCTGGTAATTTTAGTGCCGAACAGGTTGGCCAGTTTGATAGTGGTCATGTCGCCGGTGAGGAAGGCTTTCAACGGTGCAATCACACGGGTCAGCACCAGCAGCACAATCACAATCATATAGGGTGCGAAAGCGCGGAATACTGAAAAAGTCGGTTTGCTGTCGTCGCTGTGATCGGTTTCGAGCGAGCCGGTCCAATGCGGATCCCAGCTGTTGCGGCCGGGAAAGTCGAACACTTCTTTCGGCACAAACAGGCCTTTTTTAGCGGCAGGCACCACCACCAGCAGACCGATAAAGCCCCCTACCAGCGAAGGGAATTCGGGTCCCATGAAACGGGCGACCAAGAAATACGGGACGGTAAAGGCAACACCGGCAAACAAGGCGAACTTCCATGCTTTCAACCCTTCTGAAAACGAGCGTTTTTCACCGAAGAAGCGGGTGAGCATGCCGCACAGGATCAGCGGGATCAGAAAGCCGACCAATGTGTGCAGCAGGCCGACGTTGCCGGTAATCTGCAGCAGGTATTGTTCGACTGTGGCCGGTTCGATGGCTGCTGCCACGTCGGCCTTGTTGCTGATGCCGGAGTTGACGCCTAAAAGCAGAGGCGTACCCACCGCACCGAACGATACCGGTGTCGACTGGATAACCAGTACAGACATCACCGCCGCCATGGCGGGGAAACCCAAAGCCAGCAGCAGCGGTGCCACCACGGCCGAAGGCGTGCCGAAACCCGACGAACCTTCAACCAGCGAGCCGAACAGCCAGGCAGCGATAATCACCTGAACGCGGCGGTCGGGCGAAATATCCATAAAGCCTTGGCGGATGGATTTCAGCGCACCGCTCTCTTTCAGCGTGTTCAGCATCAGAATCGCGCCGAACACGATATAGAGCACGGTTAATGCCACGATTACTCCGTTAACGGTGGCGGCGGCTACTGTGTTGAAAGCCGCGTTCCATACAAACAGCGCCAGTGCCGCCGTAACCAGATACGCCGCCAGCATGGCGGTTTTTGCGGGCAGGCGCATAACCACCAACAGCAGGAATACTGTCAGAATCGGCAAGAGTGCCAACAAAGGATTAAGCAGACTCATTTTTAAAGCTCCTCACGTTGATGAGTGTGTTTAAACAGGCGGTTGTACGCCGTTTGTTTTCAGGTTTGCAGATGCTCGGCTTTGCCGAACTTCTTGTTTTCAGACGGCCTTCCAAATCAGATTGGCGGGCAGCAGCTTTGACAGGCCGTCTGAAAATTTCTACCGGCAGCCGGAAAAACGGTTTTTGAAAGATACCGGACGCGGCGGCAGGACATTCCGGGTTTTCAGCCCGAACGGGTTTGCTGCCGCTCGGCAATCATTTGGTGTAGGGTTTTTGCCGCAGGTTTCAAGGGAATATGGTTTTGCGTCCAGCCCATCTGCCGGGAAGGGGTCAGCATACGGAATCTGGCGGCCGCCCAGCCGAAAGCGCGGTAGGCTTTTTTTCCGCCGAAAATACCGTTGAAGGTGCGCCATGCAAACTGCTCTCCGAAACTGTGCGACGCGCCTTGTCCGCGAACAGGGTTTGCCACTTTCTCATTGGGCGGGCGCTGTGCCTCTTCGCGCAGGCGTATCAGCAGTTCCGGAATCGGAATCCTCACAGGGCACACTTCGGCGCACGCACCGCACAGCGAAGAAGCGGTAGGCAGGTCTTTAGTGTTTTCCAAACCCATCAGGTGCGGCGAAATGATTTCGCCGATGGGGCCGGGATAGGTGGTTCCGTAGGCCGCGCCGCCGATGCGGGTGTAAACCGGGCAGTGGTTCATGCACGCGCCGCAGCGGATACATTGCAGGGTTTGGCGCATCTGCTCGTCGGCATAGGCCTGGCTTCTGCCGTTGTCGAGCAGCACTAGGTGCATTTCCTGCGGGCCGTCGAGTTCGGCGCTTCTGCGCGGGCCGGTAATCATGTTGAAATAGGTGGTAACCGGCTGGCCGATGGCACTGCGCGGCAGCAGACTGTAGAGCGGAGGAATATCCGACAATTTCGCCACCACTTTTTCGATGCCGGTGATGGCGATGTGCACGGGCGGCACGGTGGTGGTCAAACGGCCGTTGCCTTCGTTTTCCACCAAACACAGCGTGCCGGTTTCGGCCACGGCAAAGTTCACGCCGGAGAGGCCGACGTCGGCGGTGCGGTAAATATCGCGCAGGGCGCGGCGGGCGATGCCGGTGAGTTCGTCCACATCGTCGGTGGGCGCGGTGTTCAGGTGGTTGTGAAAGAGACCGCTCACCTGCTCTTTGGTTTTGTGAATCGCGGGCATCACGATGTGGGTGGGCTTTTCGCCGGCCATCTGCACGATATATTCGCCCAAATCGCTTTCGATTGCGCTGATACCTTTTTCTTCAAGGTAGTGGTTCAGCTCGATTTCTTCGCTCACCATCGATTTGCCTTTAACCATCAGGCGGCCGTTTTTTTCGGCCATGATGCCGTGGATAATGCGGCAGGCTTCGTCGGGGGTTTCCGCCCAATGCACTTTCACGCCCAAGCGGGTCAGGTTGGCTTCCAATTCTTCCAACAGTTCGGGCAGGCGGGCGAGCGAGCGCTGGCGGATGTGTTCGCACAGGGTGCGCAGGGCTTGCAATTCGTGCTCGTCGGACAACACGCCTTTGCGGCGGGTCATCAGCATATCCATCGCGGTGCGCAGGCTTTTGCGCAGCGGGGCGTCGGCCAGCGCGCCGGCAGTATTTTGCTTGAAGGTTTCCGGCTTGGGGTGGAAATGAATCGTTTGCGTATTCATAGTGTTCTTTTGTCTGTTTCAGACGGCCTGCCCGAGTGGCTGGGGCCGTCTGAAAATATCGTGTGGTTGGTGGGGAAAGCCTGATTAGTCGGACAAATCCGCTTCGGCTATATGCTCGGGCAGCACGGCCAGTACCACCATATCGCGCGGGCCGTGCGCGCCGTAGGCCAGCGTGAGCTGGATATCGGCGGTTTTCGACGGGCCGGACACCAGCACCATGTTGGCGGGCATGCCGGCGGCCATGTTTTCGCCCTGCATGGCGCTGTAGAAATCGTTATACATTTTGGCCGTATCAAACAGGCAGATATGCACGGGCGGCACCAGGCTCTGGCTGCGCGGCTGGCTTTCAGACGGCCACAACACCAGCGTGCCGGTGTGGGCGATGCCGCAGCGCACATCGGTGAAACCTGCGTCGATGCCGGCGAAAAACTCGTCTTTCCAGTCTTCGATCGGCCGCTCAAAAGCCTTCACTTCGATGCCGGCGGCTCCTGCCGCGGCGGCTGCCGCGCGGCCGTGTTCGGTTTGCAGGGGCAGCAGAATGTTGCGCAGGCCTTTTTCCTGCGCCACCTTCACCAGCATCTGCGCCCAGTTGTCGGCGCGTACCCAATGGATTTCGGTTTTCACCGCCCGCATGGCTTTCGCCCAATGTTTCAGACGGCCTGCTTCGTTTTCCCACTGCGGCGTCATTTCCTGATAATAAGCCGCAGTTTCAGGATCTTTCATCGGCGCGGCGGCCGCACGGCGCAGCTTGGCCAGAATATTTTCGCGTGCGCTCATGCTTTGCCTCCCGTGCGCTCCAGCAGGAATGTGGCGATGTGTTTGGGTTTGGGCATACCGGGTTCGTCTTTGGCGATTTTGCCGCCGATATTGAGCATGCAGCCACCGTCTGCGCTGATGATTTCGGCCGCCCGGCTTTCTTTCAGGGCGGCTACTTTGTCGCTGACCATCGCGCCGGAAATGTCGGGGTGCTTCATCGAAAATGTGCCGCCGAAGCCGCAGCATTCGCTTTCGTGGTCGTGCACCACGCGCTCTACGTTGGCCAGTTTGTCGACCAGTGCCCAGCCCGAAAGGTGTACGCCCATTTCACGGCGCGCAGAGCAGGAAGTGTGCACTGCCACTTTGGTATGCCCGCCTTGGTCTTGCGGTTCGTAGCCGATGGCAAGCAGAAAATGAGTGAATTCCACTACGCGGGAGGCTATGTCGCCGGCCAGGCGCTCGTAAACGCTGCCTTTGAACAGCCGGGGCCAATGATGTTTCATCATGCCGCCGCAAGAACCGGAAGGAACAACCACCGGCCACGGGTTGGGAAACAGATCCAGTTGTGTTTTAGCTACTTCAAACGCATCTTTCGGATGCCCTGAAGAAAAGGCAGGCTGGCCGCAGCAGCTTTGCTCCATCGGAAAATGTACGCGTATGCCTTGCTGCTCTATCAGGGTAATCGCGTCCATACCTGCTTCGGGCATGAAAATATCCAAGAGGCAGGTACCGAAAAAATAAACGTCGGCAGGTTTGCTGCCGTAAACGGGGGTATGGTCTGTGTGATGCATGATTGGTTTAGTGGTCATACCAATTCGGTTAAACTAACATTACTTTACGTAATGCCGTGTAGTCGGTCAAGTGCCGCATTCAAAAATAAATGCGCCAATGTGCAATGCTGCCGCTTCGGAGCGGTTTGTTTGATGCTGAAAAAGGCTGCAAACAGACAAAACGGCCGGAAACGGGCGGATTGGGCGTATATGGCGCAGCGGCATTCATACCGGAAGTTTGCGTTACAATCTCATGCCCGAAGGAAGCCGAATAACAAATATTATGTTCCAAACCCCGGTGCCGCATCTGTGCAAACGGGAAGGAGCAAACAGATGAGGTACGGACATGACAAACCAGGCCGCCAACATTAAAACACCCGCCATCGGTATGCAGATTGCCGCCGTTTTGGAGGAAAGGATTCTGCAGAACGTGTATCAGATAGGGGGCAGGCTGCCGCCCGAGCGCCGTTTGGCCGAGGAATTCGGCGTGTCCCGCCAGTCGGTGCGTGCCGCACTGCATATTCTGGCCGCCCGCGGGTTGCTGTATGCGCGTCAGGGCGACGGGCATTATGTTTCGGATCATGCCGGTGCGGGATTTCATTACGGCTGGGAGAACCTGCTCGACACCCGTGAGGGCATGGAGAATGAAGTGTTGGATTTCCGCCGCGGCATTGAAGGCATGTTGGCCGCATTGGCGGCACAACGGCGCACCGTGGCTGATTTGGCACGCATGAAAAACTGGCTGGGCAAATTGGGCGAAGCGTATGCGCAAAACAATCTTGATTTGCAGTCAGCCGCTGATGTGGCTTTTCACCAGGCCGTGGCCGAAGCCGCACACAATATTTTGTTCACCCGCCTTTCAGACGGCCTGTTGCGCCTGCTCACCGGCCAGACCAAACGCAACCTGGGCAATATGTTCGGCGTGCCCGATGTGCATTCGCAACTGATGGCGCAGCACGAAGCAATTTTTTCAGCCATTGAAAAGCAGGATGCCGCTGCTGCCGCACAGGCTGCCCACAACCATTTGGATTATGTGGAAAACTGTCTGACCTACCGCCGCCAGCGGCAGAGCCGCGAAGTTGTGTCGAATGCGTTGGCTGAAGGCGACAAACTCAAACCTGCGTTTAATCATTCCAAATCAAATGGCAGATAAATATGTTGTTTTTTTGGTTTTGGCAAAATGCCGTAATATACGGACAAGGTTTACATTTGCCTTGTGAAAAAATGAAAATGCTTTACAATATCCGGCAATCAGACTGTATCAGGTTGATTATTTTGAAAATATAAAGAAAGGGATTATTATGAAAAAAAGCATTGTTGCCGTTGCCGTAATGGGCGTTTCTTTTCCGGCGGCCGCCGAAGTGTCGCTTTACGGCCAAATCAGGACAACCGTATCGGTTGCCCAAACCCAGATTAAAGGTGCTGCAGGAACCGAAAAAAGCCATACCGAAACCAAAATCAACGACAACACTTCGCGTTTGGGTTTCAAGGGCAGCGAGCGTTTGGGCGGCGACATGAAAGCCATTTGGCAGGTAGAGCAGCGTATTTCTACCGTAGGCGACAACAATGGCCGCTGGGGTTCGCGTGATTCGTTCATCGGTTTGGAAGGCAGGTTCGGTAAAATCCGTGCCGGTAACATGAACAACCAGCTCAACGAGATGGATACCATCGACAGTTGGATTTACGGCAACAATGCTTTGGGCTTGGGTATCTTCACCCGTACCGGCAGCCGCAAAGTATCGGCACGTTACGACACTCCGTCGTTTGCCGGTTTCAGTGCCAATGTGCAGTATGCGCCCCGGGACAACCAAAACCCCGACGATAAAGGCCTGCACGAAGAGCCGACCCGTGCGCAGCTGGATACGGGCTTGAACTACGAAGCCGACAAATATTTCGTAAAACTGGGCTATAACCTGCGGAAAAACAATTATTCGGATAACGGCGGCAAAACCAAAGACGCACACATCGGCCGCTTGGAAACCGCATATGACGGAAGCAAACTGTTTCTCGGCGCGGGCGTGCAATACGCCAAAGGCTTCGAAACAGGCAACCGTTACCTGGCACGGTTCACCAATGACTTCAATACCTACAACGGCAGCAGCATTACCTCGGGATCGGCCAAGTCGGAATCTGTAAAAGTAGTGGATGCCGCCGTTACCGCAGGTTATAAAGCAGGCAACTGGCGTCCGAAAATCAGCTATGCCCACGGTTGGGCGGCAAAAGGCGTAAACAGCGGTGATGTGCTGGTCGACAAATTTGATCAAATAATCGTAGGCAGCGACTACCGGTTCAGCAAACGCACCGCTGTACGCGGCCAAGTCGCCCATATGCGTGTCGGCGGAAAAACCCGCCTGACTGCCGACACTTCCGGCAAAGTGGAGCAGACCGCAGCGCAACTCGGCCTGCACCACCGTTTCTAATGCAGCCTTGATTTGCACAAAGGCCGTCTGAAAATATATTGATTCAGACGGCCTTTGCGGTTTTGCAGCCGTATACGGGTATGCGGTGCAAAATATCACCGCAAAATTTCAAACCCGCATCCGAATCGTTTAAAATCAAAACTTCCGGAAAAATACCAATCGAGAGACCCGACCATGACTTTACAACGCACACTCACGTTTGCGGCCACCGCGCTTGCCGCCGCTGCTCTGGCTGCCTGTTCTTCGCACGAGCAACCTGTGGAGCCGGTTAAAAAAACTGCTGAAAAACCGCGCCCCTCCGTGCGTGCGGCCGAAACCCCCGCTAAAGTGCTGGCTGATTACAGTCTCTACCAAAGTGCGCTGGCTGCCGCCAAGCAGGATAACGACACCCTGCCTGCCCAATTTCTAGAGCAGGCCGCCGAAAGTGCCATGGCGGAAGACGTGCGCAACGAGTGGCTCAAAAGTTTGGGCAAACGCAGCCAATGGGCGCTGTTCAACCAACAATACGCCAAACTTGATCAGGCAGGCCGTGCGCAGGAGGTGCGGTGCTACGCAGAATTGGGCAGCGGCAGCCATACTGCGCTGGCTGCCGAGCTGGTTAGAGAAACCGGCCGCCTGCCCCAAGGCTGTACACGCCTGGTGGAAGCTGCCGCCGCTTCGGGCCGTCTGAATCAAAAAGATGCATGGAGGAGGGTGCGCGGCTTAATCAGCAACAATCAGATTACCGATGCCCGCAATCTTGCCGCCGCACTCGGCAGCCCGTTTGACGGAGGAGGCCAAGGTGCGCAGGAGTACAGCCTGATCAGCGTTATCGGGAACAATGCCAAACGCAACACCGCGTCAGCGGCCCGTTTGCAAGCCATGCAGGGCAGCCTTTCACGCGAGCAGGCAGGGTTTGCATGGGGGGTGCTGGGCCACATGCAGGCTTGGAGCCAAAATATGGCAACCGCCTTGAATTATTTCAGCCGGGCCGATCGCAGCCAGTTGAGCAACGAGCAGTTCGAATGGTATGCACGAGCCGCACTGCGCCTGCAACGTTGGAACGAATTGGCGGATATTATCGAAGCCATGCCGGCCAAGCTGCAAAATGATCCGGCATGGCAGTATTGGCTGGGGCGCAGTTATGCCGCACAGGGCAACCGCAGCCGTGCCGAGCCTTTATATAAAAAGGCAGCTTCCAGCGGCCGCAATTTTTATGCCGTGATGGCGGGCGAAGAACTGGGACAGCGCGTGAACACCCGCAACAATGTGGGCGAGGTTTCAAAAAGCGATGTGAAGCATCTGGCCAAAGACGGTGCCATTGACCGCGCCCTGACCCTTTTTAAAGCCAGTCAGAACAGCGGCGATTGGAAAATGCGCCGCCAATCTCAGGCCGAATGGCGTTATGCGACCCGCGGTGCCGATGAAGATATGCTGTTAACCGCAGCCCAGCTGGCTTTCGACAACCAGTTCTACGAAATGGCCATCAACAGTGCCGAACGCACCGACCACAAACTCAACTACAACCTGCGCTATATCTCGCCGTTTAAAGAAATCACTATCCGTTATGCCAATCAGGCCGGTGTAGACCCTGCTTGGGTTTACGGTCTGATTCGTCAGGAAAGCCGTTTTATGCTGGGTGCGCAATCCAGTGTGGGGGCACAGGGGTTGATGCAGGTGATGCCGGCTACCGCCCGTGAAATCGCTTCGAAAATCGGTATGAGCAGCAGTGAACTTTATACTATGGACGGCAATATCCGTATGGGTACGTGGTATATGGCCGATGCCAAACGCCGTCTGCAGAACAACGAAGTAATGGCCACGGCAGGCTATAACGCAGGCCCCGGCCGTGCACGCAACTGGCAGGCGGCCAACGCGCTTGAAGGTGCAATTTATGCTGAAACCATCCCATTCAGCGAAACCCGCGATTATGTGAAGAAGGTTATGACCAATGCCACCTATTACGCCAGCCTGTTCAATGAACCGCAAACTTCGCTGAAACAGCGTATGGGTGTAGTACCGGGGCGGTATTGATTCTGGATGCGGATGTCAAACGGGGCGGAAGAGACCGCCCTGTTTTTTTATCGTGATAAAGCCAGTATGCCGGAAAGTGTGCAGTGTTGTTCCAAGCCGGCAGTTTTAATGGCAGATTATAGTGGCTTAAATTTAAAAAAGGATAAGGCGGCTTGCTGCCTTGTATCGAAGTAATTAATCCGCCATAGGTCAAATAACCCGACGGTTTCTGGTTTTATTTTTTCCAATAAGGCGGGGTAAACAGAATCAAAACAGTGAAGATTTCCAAGCGCCCAAGAAGCATTACTGCTGTGCACAGCCATTTTTGGATATCGGTTAAGGCCGAATAGTTATATGCCGGGCCGACCGAACCCAAACCCGGCCCCGAATTGGTGATACAGGCGATAACGGCGCCAAAGGCAGAAATAAAATCCATGCCGGCAATCATCATAAAAAAGGTAAACAGTACCACTGTCATAAAATATACAAACACAAAAGCCATAACCGTGAGTGCGGTGCGTTCTGGAATGGTGCGGCCGTTTACCTTAACGTTGCGCACAGCGTTGGGGTGCAGCAGCAGCAGCATTTCGCGCAGGCTGAATTTGGCCAGAATAATGGCGCGCACGTTTTTAATGCCGCCGCCCATTGATCCCGAGCTGGGCAGTATATTGGCAAGGAAAAACATCCATAATGTGGTGATCAGGGGCCATGCTCCGAAGTCGGTGTTTGAAAATCCGCTGGAGAGGCCTATCGAAATAAAGTTGAATGCCGTGTAGCGCAGAGATTCTTCGAAAGAGGCATAATACTGTCTGTGCCAAAGGTAGAGGCTTACGGCTGCAATGCTGGTAAAGAGTACCCCGATAATGATGCGGAATTCTTCATCACGCCAATAGCGGCGGGGCGAGCGTGTGCTGAATGCCGAAAAATGGGTAACAAAATTGACGGCACCGAATATTGTCCCCCCCATCACAATCAATTCGACGGCGGGTGAATTGAAATATGCGATGCTGTCGTTATGGGTAGAAAACCCGCCCAACGACATTGTCGACATGGCATGACAGAGTGCGTCAAACCAATTCATGCCGGCCAGGCGTAGGGCAAAGAGTATGATGCAGGTGCCGCAGGTATAGGTGAGCCAGAGCTTTTTGGCCACCTGCGAAATGCGCGGTGCCATTTTACTGTCTTTGTCGATGCCGGGAATTTCAGCCTTGAACAATTGGGTTCCACCCACACCGAGCATGGGTAGAATGGCTACAGCCAGCACGATGATCCCCATGCCGCCCAGCCAGTTGAGCATATGCCGCCAAAAATTGATGGAAGGGGCAAGTGTATCCAGGCTCAGGATAACGCTGGCACCGGTGGTGGTTAAGCCCGACATGGCTTCAAACAGTGCGTCAGTATAACTCATGCGCGGAAAATAAAGATAAAACGGCATGGCGGCCACCAGCGCAAAACCCACCCATAGCATAAATACCAAGGTAAAGCCGTCGCGTACGCGCAATTCGCGGTTATGCCGTAGCGTCAGCAGCCAAATCGTGCATGAGGCAATAATGGTTACCATTGCAGTAGAGCCAAATGCGTTTAAAGCGGCATCTAGAAACAGATACGACACAAAAGTGGGCACCAGCAGCAATATCGAAAACAATACGCCGAGCTTGGACAGAATATGGACAATGGGAATGATTTTATACATGGCAAACAGTTTCAGACGGCCCTGAACCTATGGCATACACGGGATCGTCTGAAACGGTAGAAGGTTCAGGATACGGCTGCAGCCTGAGGCAGCCGCCTGCATTCTAACAAAAACAGATGGGACACAAAAAGCCTTCTATAACGGATAAACTTACTCCGATACCGGACAACAGGCGGTATAAACAGTGCGGCAAATTGCAGTAACGTTGTAGCAGAGTAAGTTTATCCGTTACAGGAAACCTTGAATAAACAAGGCCGTCTGAAAACTGTATTTTCAGACGGCCTTCCGATGCAGGATTATGCTGCGGTTTGAAGTTAAAACAGCATATCAGTCGGTTCTTTATGTTCCCGATATTGGTCGGGGGTAGGACGGGCGGGTTGGTAGGGCGCTTTCGGTTGAGGAGCGGCAGCCGGTGCCGCGGGAGCGGCCGGCGTAACGGGTTTGTCGGCTCCCGCATCCACTTCGATTTCGGTGCCGGCCGGCAGCACTTCGTCTTTAACCGGTGCAGGCGGCGGCGCCACTTTCGGTTTGGTGTGGACTGCCGAACCGCTGTTCCAAGCCAGCGATTGAAGCGGACCTTTCACTTTCACACCTTTGGCACAGGTCAAACAATTGATTTGGCCGGTGCGGTTTTTCAAAATTGCGTCCACCCGTTTGGGGTTGACGGTTTTGCCGTGTGCTTTCGCCCAAGCGTTGATGCTTTTACGCAATGCTTCGGTGTTGAGGTTTTTCTGGTTATAGGGGTCGCGGTAGGCGGCCAGCCAGAGATTATTGTTGGCATCGGTGTTCAGCGCGGCCATCTGATAGATAACCGAAGCAGGCGAGCCGCTGGTAATGGTCTTGGCGAATTCCAGTGCATCGGGCGATTTCATGCGCACGCAGCCGTGGCTGCGCACCCCGGGTACGCTGGCCGGGGCGTTGGTGCCGTGAATGCCCAAACCGAGCTTGGGATCGCCCATACGCACAAACACAGGACCCAACGGATTGTTCGGGCCGGGCGGAACGGTTTTCACACCGTCGTTACGTTCTTTTTGGATGCTTTTGGGAATATGCCATGTGGGGTTAAATGCTTTCGCACCGATTTTGTGCTCGCCCAAATTCGTTTGCGTAGCCGCCTTGCCCACTGCGACGGGATAAACTTTGGTTAGTTTGCCGTCGGTATAAAGAAACAGGCGCTGCTGAGGGATGTTGATGACAACGTGTTGTCCTGCCGACACAGGCCGGTGGTCGGGTACCGGTGTGTTGGCCGCTGCGGCGGTACAAAAAGACGCGGCAATGAGGCCGAAACTGATTTTTTTCATCGTTAAATAGCTGTGTTGTTATGATTAAAGGGGTAAAACTTGCATGAATCATACCGTAATCCGCAGATTTTTGTGAGAAAATACACCGTTTTTGGATAAGGGCGCGCCGAAAACGGCATTCCGGCCTGTATTTTACGGTGCAGAAAATGAAACAGGCAGTTGAATTAAATAATACGGCCGACGTGTTTTCGATAGATTACGAGGGCAGGGGAGTTGCCCGCGTAAACGGCAAAACGGTTTTTATTAAAGGCGCCCTGCCGACCGAGCGGGCGGCATTCCGCATTACCCGCAGCAAAAAACAGTTTGACGAAGCGGAGGCAGCAGACATCATCAGGCCGTCTGAAGAACGGGTTGTGCCCAAGTGTTGTTATTTTAATACATGTGGCGGCTGCGTATTGCAACACGCTTCGCACGGTGCGCAAATCGCCTTTAAACAGAGAATATTAGAAGAGCAACTGTTACGGATAGGCAAAGTATTTCCCGAGCAAATCCTGCCGCCGGTTTACGGCAGCGCATGGGCATACCGGCACAGGGTACGCTTCAGCGTGGCCGCAGATAAACAGGGGCGTATCGGCGTGGGTTTTCAGGCAAAGCAAAGTCATGATGTGGTGGCGGTAGAGAGCTGCCCCGTGTTGCCTGGTCATGTTTCCGGCATATTGCCCGGCCTGAACCGGCTTATAAGAGATTTTGTTAAGATAAACGAGCGGGTTAACTATATAGAATGTGCTGTCGGGGAACGGCTGACGGTTTTGAATGTCTGTATGCAGGAAGCGCCGGATAAAGCTGCCCGCGAACTGCTTGAACGGTTTTCAGACGGCCTCAACCAAAGCGGTAGAAAATGGCAGATATGGATACAGCACAGCAACAAAGCCGCTTATCCGCTTTACCCTGAAAGTGCGCCGCAATTGGCCTACCGCCTGCCTGAATTTGATGTGGAAATACCTTTCCGCCCCGGAGATTTCACCCAAATCAACGCCGAAATGAACGCACTGATGGTGGGGCGCGCCTTAAGACTGCTTGATGTTCGGCCCAACGAGCGTGTGGCAGATTTGTTTTGCGGGCTCGGCAACTTTGCCCTGCCCATTGCAAAAAGCGGTGCGGCAGTTGTTGGTTTGGAAGGCGCGGCGCATTTGGTGTGCCGCGCCCGTGAAAATGCGGTATTGAACGGTTGTGTCCATGCAGAATTCCGGCAGGCCGATCTGTTTGAAACCACCCCTGAGGCAGTGGCGCAATGGGGGTATTTCGATAAAATGTTGCTCGATCCGCCCCGAAACGGGGCTTATGCCGTCGTGCAGGCTTTACATGCACCCTATTTACCGAAGAGGATAGTTTATGTATCTTGCAATCCGTCTACGTTGGCCAGAGATGCCGCTGTATTGACCGATAAGGGCTACCGCTTCAAAGCGGCAGGTGTGATAAATATGTTTGCCCAAACAGCGCATATAGAATCGATAGCTTGGTTTGAGTTGCATTAATCCCCACATTAATGACGTATTGATACGATTTGATGTAATAATCGGTTAAATCATGTTATCATAATGCACTTAAGGGGACAGTATTACTTTATGTATGCCCGTTTTTAATTTGAAATCCGTTTTGAGTTAATCTGTTCGGGCTGCAACACGTATCGGGAGATATTCTTGGATTATTCACTTTTAATCATAGTAATGCTTTCGACTTTGTTCGTTTTATTGTTTGTTCGATACAGACAAAGCACGGGCAATGCAAAAAAGCAAAAAACAGGTAGGCCGTCTGAATCCGTCCGCCGTGCGGAAAGCGGGGAGCGCGCTTCAGACGGCGGGGATTGGATGAGCCAGGTTTCCCAGTCGGTATCGGAAACTGCAAACAACGACTGGGGGTGGGACAGCATAGGCCAAACCGAAGCATCGACTGCGGCAGTGTCTGCTCAAGAAGTCGATCCGCTGACGGAATACCAAGTTTACAAACAATTTGGTTACGAAAGTAAAGCAGCCGCTTCTTTGGCGGGTTATCTGAACGGATTGTCAGACGGGGCGCCGGAAAAACTCGTGCACGAACTGGCCGGATTAAGCCTGCGTACCGGCGATATTGATTTATTGGCAGACACCTTGGAGCGTCACGGCAATGTCCTGCCTGAAGAAAGTGTGGCTGAGTATGTAAAAGCGGGCTTGGTTGCCAATTCCACGCACCTCCAATTACGTGTTATGGCAGAACGCCGTTTGGGCTGGAGTATGCAGGAGGTTTCGCGCCAGATTGGTGAAAAAACCGGTTTGGATGAAATCCAATCGGCGGCATCCGAGCCCGCCCTGACAGTCAATACCTCCGGCATGGTTCGTGCAGGCGAGGCGGGTACTGACGCCCGGGCGCCGATTGTCATCGGCCGCAACGCTGACTTGGACGGTGTAACAGAAGAAGAAATGGGCGCGGTTATCGGCTTCGTTAAGCCGGAAAAGAGCGCTAAGATTTTAAGAGGCAAAGTGGATTACGAAACTGCTTTACGTCAATATAATAAAGCCATTCAAAAATCGGCTAAACCCGCAAGTCTGATTATCGACGCGTTGAAGCTCGATTATCAAAACGAAGAAGTCAATCAGTTTGCAAAACACTTGTGGAAATTGTATTACACATTAGGACAATACGGTCGTCAGGTAAAAGAGCGTATGCTGGGCTGGGGTTACAGCCTGGGATACCACGAAGTATTCGACGATTTGGAAAAGGGGCCGTCTGAACAGAAAGTTCGTGAAATCGGACTGGCAAGAGGTTATTTACAACCAACTTCCCTGCAACTGAAATCCAAGTACCGTGATTTGGTGCAAAAAGACGATTCGCTTATCAGCGCAAATTCCTCGCCGGCCGAAGAGGCAATCAAAGAAGTGGAATCTTTGCTGATGTACGGCCAATTGGATCAGGCCATCGGCACTTTAGAGCAGGCAGTATTGCAATATCCGCAAGAATCCCAGCTGTATGTCATGCTGTTTGACCTTTACGAGCGCGCAGAAGATTGGTCCCGTTTGGAACAATTCTTGCGCCTGCTCCGCGAGCGTGTGGCAAGCCTTCCTGAGGAAGTTGTTTTGGCGATGAGCCGGTTGTTAC
Source organism: Neisseria sp. (assembly GCF_030530745.1). Taxonomy (GTDB): domain Bacteria; phylum Pseudomonadota; class Gammaproteobacteria; order Burkholderiales; family Neisseriaceae; genus Neisseria. The sequence goes on from NZ_JAUMUI010000017.1 coordinate 18,315, forward strand.
GCCGAGTGAATCAACAGTCTAAATAGTAAATACTTTTTTAAAGAGTGCCGATAATGGACAACCTGTTACCGAAAGTAAAAACCGTACGGATTATGCTGCAAGAGATGGGCGAGCAACAAGAAGCCGTTTTCCGTATGGCATTTAAAATGCACAACACCACCAATTATGAAATCGTTACTGCCGAATCGGCAGAACAACCGGATTTGGTTTTGGTGGATACCGATACCGAGCAGGGTATTGCCGGATGGAAAAAAGCAAAAGAAGCCTATCCCAACGTTCCGGTGGCTATGTTTTCGGCGAAAGAGCCAAACGTTACCACGCCCTATCTGGCCAAACCGATTAAATTCGATACCTTGTTCCCGATTTTGAGAAGTTTGTCGCAAGGAGGTGGGATTTTTGAATTCTCCGAGCAGAAACAGCAGGAACGTTCGGGTGATGTAGGAGCGGACGGTGCGCGCAAGGCAACCATCCACCGCTTCAATCCGCAAAAAGGCTTACTGGGCGCTTTAAGATTTGCCAGTCAAGGCAGTCAGGATATCGCCGTTTTGCATGAAGGCAAGCCTGTATTGATTGTGTTTCCCAGTATCCAACGCGTATTGCTGACGGTAAGTGCGGCCGAGCTTGAAAAGTTGAGCAAAGACGACAATCTTGCAGTAGTTTGCAAAGCGGTGCCGGATAATCCCCAGTGGAAAGAAAAAGCCAAAGTAACGATTATGTCGTGTTTGTGGCAAATGGCTATCTGGACGGCACAGGGGCGCCTGATTTATCCGATGACGCCGCAAACCGTATTTACGCTCAAACGCTGGCCCAACCTGACCCGTTTGGCCCCAGTGCCGGAGTCCATGCGGTTGTCGGCATTTCTGACCAAAACATCAGTTAACCTGAACATTCTTTATAAAGTTATGCCCTTGGAAATGCCGGATATCCTCAACTATCTGGCCGCAACCTACGTTACCGGCTTTTTGGCTACCGATGCCGAATTCACCAATCAAGACAAGTCGGCCAATGTATCCGCAGAAGGCATGAAAGTAGGAGGCGAAGTTCCTGACAACCAAATGAGCAAAGACGCCCAAAAAGCAGTCAGTCCGTCTGCCGAGCAGCCACGCAGTCTGTTGCAGCGCTTGATGCGCAAACTTATCGGCAAGAAATAATTTAAGGGGTTATAAATGAAAGAGAATAAAATTATTTTTACCGGCCCCGTGGGCGTGGGTAAAACAACGGCTATCTCCGCATTGTCCGACGAACCGCCGGTACAAACCGATGCTGATGCTTCTGATATGACCTTGGTACGCAAAGGCTATACAACGGTTGCTATGGATTACGGCGTTATCCGTTTGGACGAAGAAACCAAAGTCCACCTATACGGCACGCCGGGGCAAGAGCGTTTTAACTTTATGTGGGAGATTTTGAGCCAAGGGAGCATGGGTTTAATTTTGCTGCTAGACAACACAAGAACCAATCCTCTGAAAGATTTGCAGTTTTTCTTGGATGCTTTCCGAGGATTGCTGAAAACGGCCCCGTTGGTTGTGGGTGTTACCAAAATGGATATCCGTTCCTTGCCGGGAGTGGATGTATATCAAAAATATTTGGCGCAGAATAATTTTAATGTACCGGTATTTGAAATTGATGCACGCCGAGAAGATGATGTCAAACAATTAGTCAGTGCAATGCTCTTTTCAATTGACCCGGGATTAGAGGTATAAGATGGAATCCACACTTTCTTTACAATCGAATTTGTACCCTAAAATCACGCCGGCCGGTGCATATTATGCTGTTTCAGGGGATACGCCCAGCGCCAGCCGGACACTGTTATACGGTTTGTTGCGGGCGAATCCTTCCGAAACCATTAGCAGCGAAAAACTTTTGGCTTGGGCGGACACCAGCGATATCGACAGCGCATTAAACCTGCTTTACCGCCTTCAGCGCTTGGAGTTTTTATATGGTGACGAGAATGTCGGCAGTGAAGACACCAACCTGACCGACGAAGAGTTGCCCGATCTGTTGGCCAAGTTGTCGAATTCAGGCAAGGCCTTGTTGGCAGACGAAAACGGTTTGTATTTTGCCAATGCCGGCTTCCACCACGAAGCGGCGGAAGAAGTGGGTATTCTGGCCGGTGAAATTGCAGCCGTTGTTGACAAACACCAGCTGTTGATTAAGAACAACCTGCATATCCACCACAGCGCGTGGGGCATTTGCGACCCTTCCGGCCAAAGCGAATTAACTTTCTTCCCCCTCTATATCGGCATGAGCAAACTGATTTTGGTTATCGGGGGGCTGCCCGATTTGAATAAAGAAGAGTTCGTTACTTTGGTGAAAGTATTGCATAACCGTTACGGGCGGCATTAAGCCAATACTGTAAACATTCACCCGGCAGGCTGGTTTTCAGACGGTCTGTCCACTTTAGTGAGATAGGATAAAAAATGCGTGAACAATTATTGATTTCTGTGTTAAGTGATTTGAACAATACATCTACCGATATTACCGCCTCTGCGGTAATTTCAACCGACGGTTTGCCGATTGCCACCTTGTTGCCCAGCAACCTGAATGCAGATCGTGTGGGGGCTATGTCTGCTACTTTGCTGGCGTTGGGTAACCGAGCTGTGCACGAGCTGGCTTGCGGCGATCTTGATCAAGTTATGGTAAAAGGCTCGAACGGTTATGTTTTGCTGAGCCAGGCAGGAAGCAATGCGGTTTTGGCTTTGATGGCTCGGGAAAGCGGAAAATTGGGATTGATTCTGCTGGATGCCAAACGTGCGGCTAAGCACATTGCCGATATTTTGTAAGAAAACGTCGGTTTTTGTTGCAATGCGCCTACTGTTTGATTGCGATGGGTTTTGGCTGTTGTAATCTATATTTATTTAATGAAGTGGATTGTGCTCCATTTGATATGAGGTAGCATACACACGTACCGCTTTAAGTAGCTTGTAACATCGTTTTCTTCAGGCTGGGATTCGGCTGCTTTGTAGTAAAAGTTTGGTGAATCCATCATGTCTGATAAGGTTTCAGTGAAAATACTATTCACGATGGTGGACTTATTTAATGAAAATATTTGACAGAATTTTATTAAAGCAAGTATAATTTATTCCTTTAAATTTTCCCCGATAGCTCAGTCGGTAGAGCGACGGACTGTTAATCCGCAGGTCCCTGGTTCGAGCCCAGGTCGGGGAGCCAAATTTCCTAAGCCTAAACAACCGTTTAGGCTTTTTCTTTGTCTACCGCCTATTTTTGGTATGCCAAATTTGTGCCGAAACCAAGACTGGTACCGTCCAACAAAGCAGCGGGTCCGTGCAAATACCCGGAGCAAGATGGGCATACCGCTGCCTATGCTGATGATTTCTCAACCGTCCATTTCCTGCAACGCCGCCAACAGCACATCGGTCTGAAGTCAGCTTGCCCCTGTATGGTGCAAATCATGCCAACGGAAATCGGATATGCCGGCTTTTTCCAAAGCATTTTTCCAAATGCGGGAATTGATGCTTTTCATGGGGCGGTCGATCGGTTCCAATTTTCCGGCGGTACTCTCCCTAGGCGCGGGCGTATTGACGGGCTTGTCGTCCAGCAGCAAATAGCGGTCGCCGTTTTTTCCCTGCCGACAACCAAATAAACATCACGGATATGGTGGTTTTATGCCGAAGCACCGTACCGGGTTGAAAACCAGAATCGTTGGTGGCTGGTGCGGAGGGATTTTCAGACGGTGAAGATGCTTCGGCGGAAACACCGGTGCCCGGTACCGTGTTTCGTTCTTCCGTTACGGCTGCCATGGATTCGGGGGGAGGGGGGGGCGTACTTGGTCGTGCAGGATACGGATTTTGCCGTAGGCCGCCTTAAACAAAGGCTGCTGCTCCGACGGCATATTCTGAGATCTTTGCAAAACCCCCATCTGAGGCGCATTTCTGCGTTGTGCGCTGCCCGCTCGCTTGCCTAACTCTATGTTATGTCTACGCTCACTGCGCTGCTACGCCTTGAACTGCATCCACATCTGGGGGTTTTGCAAAGGTCTTATTCTGTATATGGTTGTAACCGAATTTCTGTTTGTCTTCAAACCATATGATGAATTTGTTGATATAAAATTCCAATATTTGTTAAATCGAAAAATTTAAATTCTCGTAAAAACGAAAATCATAGATTTACACAATAAAATAGCTGAAAAAGGGTTTTTGTGCTTGCCATGTCCCGTATGAGCCGTTAATCTTTGCAGCCTGATTCATTATTATATAGAAAAGAACAATCATGACTCCGCCACGCTACCAAACAGACGACGTTAAAATCAAAGAAGTTAAAGAACTGCTGCCGCCGATTGCTCATCTTTACGAGTTGCCTATTAGTGAGGCCGCCGCTGATTTGGTTTACCAAACCCGCCAAGAAGTTGCCAAACTGGTTCACGGGGAAGATAACCGCCTGCTGGTGATTATCGGCCCCTGTTCGATCCACGATCCCAAAGCTGCGCTTGAATATGCCGGGCGGTTGCTGCCGCTGCGCAAAAAATACGAAAAAGAATTGTTGATTGTGATGCGCGTGTATTTTGAAAAACCGCGCACTACCGTGGGCTGGAAAGGGCTGATTAATGATCCGCATTTAGACGGCACGTTCGATATCAATTTCGGCCTGCGTCAAGCCCGCAAGCTGCTGCTTACACTGAACGATATGGGCATGCCTGCCTCCACCGAGTTTCTCGACATGATTACGCCGCAATACTATGCCGATTTGATTTCATGGGGCGCCATCGGCGCGCGCACCACCGAAAGCCAGGTGCACCGCGAGCTGGCCAGCGGTTTGTCGTGCCCGGTCGGCTTTAAGAACGGCACCGACGGCAACCTGAAAATCGCCATTGATGCCATCGGCGCGGCTTCGCATCCGCACCACTTTTTGTCGGTTACCAAAACCGGCCATTCCGCTATCGTGCATACCAGCGGCAATCCGGATTGCCATGTGATTCTGCGCGGCGGCAAAGAGCCGAATTACAGCGCCGGGCATGTGAAAGACGCCGCCGCCCAGCTCGAAAAAGCCGGCGTGCCGCCCAAACTGATGGTGGACTTCAGTCATGCCAACAGCCGTAAGGATTACAAACGCCAAATGGAGGTGGCTGAAGATGTGGCGCAGCAAATCCGCAACGGCGAAAACAATATTATGGGTGTGATGGTGGAAAGCCATTTGGTGGAAGGCCGTCAGGATAAGCCCGAAACTTACGGCCAAAGCATCACCGACGCCTGCATCGGTTGGAACCAGACCGAAGAATTGCTGGCGTTATTGGCCGAGGCAAACCGCAGCCGTGTATAAATACCGTCCGGGTTGAAATATAATTTTTTTGAATAAGTGTTTCACCATGACAGGCCGTCTGAAAGTTTCAGACGGCCTGTTGCCTTTTCATTCGGAATCGGGCGTCTAAACCTTATGCCCTGCCGCACGATACTGCCGCCACACGGCCAGCAGGTACAGCACCACGCCCAGCCACACCCAGCCGTAGCCGATCAGGCGGTTGATATCAAAGGCTTCGCCGAACAGCAGCAAGCCAGCCAACAATTGCAGCACCGGCGAAAAATATTGCAGCATACCGAGCATCGAAAGCGGAATCCGCCGCGCACCGGCGGCGAACATCAATAAAGGCACGGTGGTAATCATGCCCGAGCCGAGCAGCACCGCCAGTGGCAACACGCCCAGTTGGGCAAACTGCAAACTGCCTGCCGCGTAATGGTGCGCCAGATAGCCCAGAGCAAACGGCAGCAGGATCAGGGTTTCCCAAGTCAGCCCCACCAAAGCACCCACCGGCGCGAGCTTGCGGATAAAACCGTAGAATCCGAAAGTCAGCGTCAGCAGCAGCGCCACCCACGGTATCTGCCCGGCCGGCACCGCCAGCCACAAAATTCCCGCAAATGCCAGCGCCACCGCAGCCGCTTGCAGCTTATCCAGCCGCTCTTTCAACACCACACGGCCGAGAAACACGCTAAAGAGCGGCGACATAAAATAACCCAAACTGGCATCGAGCACATGATTATTGGCAATCGCCCACAAATACACCAGCCAGTTCATGCCGATACAGAACCCGCTCAACACCAGCGCCGCCAGAACCTTCGGATGTTTGAGCACGGCGGCAAACGCGTCCTGCCGGCGGATGAACAGCAGCACCGCCACGGCAAACAGTGCCGACCACACAATCCGCTGCGCCAACACCTGATCGGCCGCCATACCCGCCTGATTGATGGGATACCAATAAATCGGAAACAGCCCCCAAACGGCATAACAGCCGGCGGCATACCAAATGCCTTTGCGGGTTTCTTGGGCGGAATACGCGGAATTCATAACAGATCGGCCGGGTAAAGACGGCGATTATCCGCCTGAAGCCGCGCCGCCGCAATGCCGCATTCAGCAATGTTTCCATATCCCTTATAATGCTCGCATGATTTTGCACCACATCGCACTCAACGTGCCGGTTTCAGACGGCCTCTTCACCTACCGCCACCCGACTGCGCTGCCCGCAGGTTGCCGGGTGGCGGTGCCGTTTCGCGGCAAAACGGTGGCGGGCGTGGTGTGGGCAAGCGGCGTGGAAAGCGGCATAGCAATTGAGAAAATCCTGCCCGTGCAAACGGTTTTTACCGATGAAGTGCCGCTGCCCGAAAGCTGGCGCGCACTGCTCGACTTTACCGCCCGCTATTATCATTACCCCACCGGCCAGGCCGTATTCGCCGCGCTGCCGGCAGGGTTGAAAGAGCCGAAGCCCGTTGAAATGCCGAAGCCGCCGCTGTTTTACACTTTGAACGAAACCGGCAGGGCGCAAACGCCGCCGCCGGAGCGGTTTCGCAAACAACACGCATTATGGCAGGCGCTGTTTTCAGACGGCCTCGAAATGGCGGCCTTGAAGCGCATCAACAACCAAGCGCCCAAGCTCGTGCAAGAATGGGCCGACTCGGGCTGGATACGCACCTTAAACGCCGCCGCGCCGAAGCTGAATCCGTCCGAATATACGCTCAACGCTGCCCAGCAGGCTGCATCGCAGGCCGTACAGGCCGCCCGCGGCACTTTCCAACCGTTTCTGCTTTACGGCATCACCGGCAGCGGCAAAACCGAAGTGTATTTCGACGTGATGGCCGAAGTGTTGGCCGCAGGCAAACAGGTGCTGTTTCTGCTGCCCGAAATCAACCTTACACCGCAACTGCTCAAGCGGGTGCAGGCACGGTTTGCCGACGTGCCCGCCGCTGTGCTGCACAGCCAAACTGCCGCCGGACAGCGCACGCAGGATTATCTGCGCGCCATGCTCGGCCAAGCCAAGCTGGTTATCGGCACGCGGCTCTCGGTGTTCACGCCGCTGCCCGACATCGGCCTGATTGTGGTGGACGAAGAACACGACGGCTCGTTCAAACAAGACAACGAATTGCGCTACCAAGCCCGCGATTTGGCCGTGTGGCGCGCCAAGCAGAGCGGCTGCCCGATTGTGCTCGGTTCCGCCACGCCCAGCCTCGAGAGCTGGCACAAAGCGCAAAACGGCGCCTACCGGCTGTTGGAACTGGCCGAACGCGCCCGAACCGCCGCCAAACTGCCGCAGGTGGAGGTTTTAAACGTAGGCCGTCTGAAACTAGACAACGGCTTCTCACCGCAAGCGCTCAAACTTTTACAACAAAATTACCAACAAGGCGGTATGTCGCTGGTTTACCTCAACCGCCGAGGTTTCGCCCCCGCCCTGTTTTGCGGCGACTGCGGCCACACTTTCGGCTGCCCGCGCTGTTCGGCCAAAATGGTGCTGCACCAGCGCGCCCGCCAATTGCGCTGCCACCATTGCGACTACCGTCAAAGCGTGCCCTACAAATGCCCCGATTGCGGCAACCAAGACCTGACCGCCGTCGGCCAGGGCACGCAGCGCGTTGAAGAAACTTTGCGCGCGCTGATGCCGCAAGCCGCCGTTGTCCGTGTCGACCGCGACAGCACCGCCCATAAAAACGACTGGGCCGATTTATACCGCCGCATCGCCGGCAACGAAATCGACGTACTGGTCGGTACCCAGATGCTTGCCAAAGGCCACGACTTCGCCCGCCTGAACCTCGTGGTGGTGCTCAATGCCGACGGCAGCCTTTACAGCGCCGACTTCCGCGCGCCCGAGCGCCTGTTTTCCGAGTTGATGCAGGTGTCCGGCCGTGCGGGGCGTGCGCAAACCGCGGGCAAAGTGCTGATACAGACCCGGCTGCCCGAACACCCCGTATTCGCCGCCGTGAAGGCGCAAAACTACCGCATTTTCGCCGAAACTGAACTGGCCGGGCGCAAGCTGCTGAATATGCCGCCGTTTGCCTTTCAGACGGCCATCCGCGCCGATGCCGCCACAGTGGCCGACGCGATGGATTTTCTCAACAACATCAAAGCCGTAACCGGGCCGTTAACCGGTGAAAACGTATCTGTGTTCGGCCCCGCCCCGATGTTTATGGTGCGGCTGGCCGAACGCGAGCGCGCGCAAGTGTTTTTAGAATCGCCCGACCGCCGCAGCCTGCACCGTGCCGTGAGCCTGTGGGTGCAGGTGCTGCAGCAATACCGCGACGGCAAAATCAGATGGTCGGCGGATGTGGATCCTCAAGAAATGTAACGAGGCCGTCTGAAAATTTTTCAGACGGCCTCAAGTATGAGTAGGTTGGGTCGAAGACCCAACAAAACTTCAAAAGAATAATCATGTTGGGTTTTCAACCCAACCTACGCTTGCTTTATTAACCAATCGGCAGTCGTTTTTTACGCCGGTATGGGCAGGTTTCAGACAAACCGGCTAAATACACCATAAATCAGGGTGGAAACTGCTGCCATTATCAAGCCGATTGCACTTTCGTATGGAATCAGTTTTAAACGTTCTACGATTTCCATATTTACACTGCCGCCTGTAGCATGGAAAAAGGAACCGTGCGGCATATGATCAGCAACTGTTGCACCTGCATGGATCATGGCTGCGGCTGCCAGTCCGCTTACGCCCAGCTCCAATAATGTGCCGCTGAATACTCCGGATGCCACTGCCGTGCCTGCCGTTGTGGAAGCTGTCGCCGCCGACATCAAGATACCTGAAAGCGGCGCAAGTAAATAAGAGGGCAAACCTGAGGCGGCAAGTGAATCAATCAGCACATCTTTTAACTCGGAATCGGCGATGATTCCCGCCAACGCACCTGTGCCGAGCAGCATAATGGCGACAGGTGCCATTTTATTCAAACCCACTATAGCGTATTGATTGATATGCCTGAACCGGCCCATTGCAACCGCTCCTGCCAGACCGCCCGCAGGCAGGGCAATCAAAGGATCAACGGCAATACCGGCAATGGGACGCAGCGCCAGCAATATAATCGCAATTAAAGGTGCGGTTATGGCTGCGGCAAAAGACGGCAGGGGCTGATTACGATGGGCAATAATTTCCAACTCCTGAACTTTGCTGCCTGATTTCAAACGTTTTGCCAAAAAGTAAGTCAGTGCCAGGCCGAATGCGGCAGGGATAACGCCGGCCGACATCACAGATGTGAGCGGCACATGAAATGCATCGGCAGCTGCAATGGCATTGGGATTGGGCGACATCAGGTTGCCTGCCTTGCCGCCGCCGATCATTGCCAGCAAAACGGCAGGTTTGAACAAATCGGTGCGTTTTGCCAATGCCAGCGCAATCGGCGATACGGTAATTACTGCAACGTCGACAAACACGCCGACAGCCGTTAAAACCATGGTTGCAATCGCCAGTGCCAATAATGCGCGTGCTTCACCCAATTTTTTTACAATAGTTTCTGCGATAGTATTTGCCGCGCCGGATTCGATTAATACACCGGCTAATATGCCGGCTGCCAAAATACGCATAACAGCCGTGGTGATGCCTTGTGCTCCTTTTATCATCAATGAGACGGTTTCCACCAAATCCGCTCCCCCCAGTAATCCGCCGAGCAACGCGCCTGCAATCATGCCGTAAGCAGGCGGTACCTTTTTCAAAATTAAGCCGATTGATACAATCAGGGCAATGATTGCGCCTAACGCCGAAACACTCATTGTTTTACTCCTTGATATTGAAACGCTGCACTTCGTTGCCGAGCCTCAAAATGTAGAATGAATAAATATTATTTCAACTGCCTGTTTATTTTTATTACGCGCGCGATATTTTGTGCGGTTGAAACCAAATTAGCGTATCCGCCCGCCAAGGTTTCGGGCAGCGTGGCAATTTGGCGGATAATCGGAAACACCGCATCGATACCGTGTTCGTACACCACCTCATAATCTTCGCGCAGGCTGCCGACAACTGCAATTACGGGTTTGTGAAACCGCTTGGCGGCACGCGCCACGCCGATCGGTGTTTTGCCGGCGATACTTTGGGCGTCCATACGCCCTTCGCCCGTAATCACCCAGTCGGCATCGCACACCTGTTCGGCCAGTTTTACCGTGTCGATCACAATCTGCACCCCGGCTTTTAACTGCACGTTCGGTAAAGTCAGCAAACCGCCGCCCATGCCGCCGGCCGCGCCCGCCCCTGCCGGAGCGGCGATGTCGATATTCAAATCATGCCGGATAATATCGGCATAATGTTGCAGGTTTTTGTCTAAAGCGGCGATCATTTCAGGCGTTGCGCCTTTTTGCGCCCCAAAAACGGCGGATGCGCCGCGCCCGCCGCATAAAGGGTTGTCTACATCGCACGCCACTTCAAGCGCCACATGATGCAAACGTTTGTCCAGCTGCGAAAAATCCGCCCGTGCAATGTCTGCCAGATCGCCGCCTGCCGCTCCCGCTGCAATCAAACTGCCTGCCCGATCGAAAAAACGTGCCCCCAAGGCCTGCAGCATACCGGTGCCGCCGTCGTTGGTTGCGCTGCCGCCGATGCCTAAAATGATTTTGTCCACTCCGGCATTTAAAGCGGCCCGAATCAATTCGCCCGTGCCGTAAGAAGTTGTGGTTAAGGGATTTCTTTTTTCATGCGCCACCAAGTGCAAACCCGATGCCGCCGCCATTTCGATAATGGCAGTCTGCTCGTCGCCCGATACACCGAAAAATGCCGCCACGCGGTTGCCGAGCGGAGCGGTTACTTCGGTGTGGACAAGCTTGCCCTGCGTTGCATCAATCAGTGATTGGACGGTGCCTTCACCGCCGTCTGCCATCGGGATTTTGACGTATTGCGCGTGCGGGAAAACGGTTTTCAAACCTGCTTCGATGGCGCCCGCCACTTCCATTGCGCTTAAACTCTCTTTAAACGAATCGGGGGCAATCACGATTTTCATGATTTATCCTTCTTTCTGATTTTCGGTTTTCAGGCCGTCTGAAAAGAGACGGCTGCTTTCAGACGGCCTGAAAACCATTTTAAACGGCTTGAATTATCGGTTTTGCAGGCTGTAAAGTCTTTGTGCATATGCCTTAAATTTCATGCAATCTATAACGGATTTTTATAAAATATTCCTAATCCTGCCTTCAGACGGCCTGAAAGCCTTTCAAACAGGAACCCCCCGTTATGTCTTTCTTTGTTTTCAATCACGATTTGGCGCGGCAAATCGTTGAACGCACCATGGCCATTATCGGCTGCAATATCAACATCATGAACGAAAAAGGCGAGATTATTGCCAGCGGCGATCCCGGCCGCATCGGCGAAATCCACGACGGCGCGTTGCTGGCGTTGTCGCAAAACCGCGTAGTGCCGGTTTACGAGCAAAAAGTGCAAAGCATGATGGGGGTGAAGCCGGGCATCAATTTCCCCCTGCGTTTGAACGACAAAATCGTCGGCGTGATCGGCCTAACGGGCGACCCGGCGCAATTGAACGAATTTGGCAAACTGGTGTGCATGACCGCTGAAATGATGCTGGAACAGGCGCAATTGTCCGGCATCATCGCCCAAAACGAGCGGCTGAAAGAAGAATTGATTTTGGATTTAATCCACTCCGATGAGGTTTCGCCCAGCCGGCAAGAATGGGCTTTGCGCTTGGGGGTGGATTTGAACATGCCGCGCGTGGTGTGCATTATCGAAATCGACGAACACAATCTGAGCGTGGAAGAAGTCCGCCAAGAGCTGCAAAACATGCAGATTTTGTTGAAAAAACCCGAACGCGACAATCTGGTGGCGATTTTGTCGCTAACCGAACTGGTGATTTTAAAACCGGCGCTTATCCGCGGGCGCTGGGACGCTGCCGACCATATGGAGCGCATCAAGGCGCTGTTGTCGCGCATGGACGAAGCGTCCAAACTGCATGTGCGCATTGCGCTGGGCAATTATTTCCCCGACAGCAAAAATAATATTTCTTTGTCGTACCACACCGCCAAAACCACGCTTGCTGTCGGCAAAACACGTTTTTCCAAACAGCGCGTATTCAATTATCAGGATTTGATGCTGCCGGTTTTGCTGAACCGACTGAAAGACGGCTGGCAGAAAGAAGAACTGTCGCGCATTTTCCACCGGTTGGAGCGTGCCGACAAAAACGGTTTGTTGCGCAAAACCTTAACCGCATGGTTTGAACACAATATGCAGACCGGCGCCGCCGCGCAGGCATTGCACATCCACCGCAACACCTTGGAATACCGCTTGAACAAAATCGCCGGATTGACCCGTTTGGATTTGATGCGCACCGACGACCGTTTTCTGCTTTATATCGCGATTCATATGACGGCATAGGTTTTCAGACGGCCGGCAAGGGCTTCGGCTTTTTATTGCTTTGAATAAACACTGTTTTTTCAGCCTTGATTTTTGTCGGTCGGCAATGCCAAGCCTTATCGGTGTTCAACCTGGCGGCGGCAATTTGAACGGCAGCAAAACAGCCGGAACCTTGTAAAGGTTCCGGCCGTTTATGCTGGTTTCGTAATTTTACGCGCCGTAGTCGGGTTGCAGCAGGGCGCATTTCTGCCGTTCGCGGCGGCTGCGGCGGGAGCGGCCGGCAATTTTGCTGCAGGCGGCGCCGGGATCGTTGCGGTCGGCCTGGCGTTCGTTGCGGTTTTCGCCGCGGGCGTATTTGCCGTCGCGGTTTTGCGGCTCGCGGGTGTTGCGCCCGCGTTCGCGTGCAGCGTGCGGTGCGGCACCGTTTTGCGGCCACCAGCCCGGTTCGAAGCCTTCGATGCGCTCCACTTCCACTTGGCTGCGGGTCAGCTCTTTGATGGCTTCAAACATTTTCTGTTCGTTTTCATCCATCAATGAAATTGCCACGCCGTCGGCGCCTGCGCGGCCGGTGCGGCCGATGCGGTGCACATAGTCTTCGGGTTGGGTGGGCAGCTCGTAGTTGATCACAAACGGCAGCTCGGCGATGTCGAGGCCGCGGGCGGCTACGTCGGTGGCCACCAGCACGCGCAATGCGCCTTCTTTGAACGCACCTAGGGTTTCGAGGCGGGTTTGCTGCGATTTGTCGCCGTGGATGGCTTGGGCAGAAATTTGGCGGCGCTGCAAATCGCGGGTTACTTGGTCGACACTTTGTTTGGTTTTGCAGAACACGATAACCTGGTTCATGTTCAAATCGACAATCAGGCGCTCGAGCAGGCTGCGTTTGCGGGCGGTGTCGACGGCGATAACGTGCTGTTCGATGTTGGCGCTGGCGGCGTTTTGGGCGGCCACTTCCACTTGCTCGGGGTTGTTCATGAAATCCTGCGCCAGTTTGCGGATGGGCGGGGCGAAGGTGGCGGAGAACAGCAGGGTTTGGCGCTGTTTGGGCAGCATGCGCATGATGCTGCGGATGTCGTCGATAAAGCCCATGTCGAGCATGCGGTCGGCTTCGTCGAGCACCACGATTTCGACTTTGCTGAAATTGATGTTTTTCTGTTTGACATGATCGAGCAGGCGGCCGACGGTGGCGACGACGATTTCGCAGCCTGCGCGCAGGTCGGCGGTTTGCTTGTCCATATTCACGCCGCCGAAGAGCACGGTGTGGCGCAGCGGCAGGTTTTTGATATAGCCCCGCACGTTTTGGTCGATTTGGTCGGCCAGTTCGCGCGTGGGCGTGAGCACCAGCATGCGAACGGGGTGCATGGCGGGCGAGGTGCTGGGGGTGGCGTAGCGTTTCAGGCGCTCGAGGCTGGGCAGCATAAAGGCGGCGGTTTTGCCGGTGCCGGTTTGGGCGGCGGCCAGAAGATCGTGCCCGGCCAATGCTTTGGGAATGGCGGCTGCCTGAATCGGGGTGGGCGTTTCGTAGCCCTGTTCGGTGAGGGCGGCGACGATTTCGCTGCCCAGGCCGAGTGATGAAAAGGTCGGATTCATAATGTTTGCTTTCGTTTCAGACGGCCTGTGCGGGCGGTGAAAATATAGGCCGTCTGAAAAAATATCGGGGAAAAATAAGGCAGGGCTGTGGCCTGCCTGACGGATATACAGCTTCTATTATGCCATAAATCGGGTGTTGGGGCAGGCGGGAGCACGGCTCGTTTGCCGGTGTTATTCCGCACTTTTTTGATCGGAATATTTCAGCAGCGGCGCGAGCAGCTGTTCGGCCATGTTCCAAAACAGCGGGGTTGCTATCGGCGGGGTTTCATCGTTGCCGAACACCAAAGCGACTTCGGTGTAGTCGCACTGCCCTTTGCTGTTTTTATTGCCGTAGTAGGCATTTTGAACGGCTTTGGCGGCATCTTCCCTGCTTTTGTTTTGCGCCAGTTCTTCGGCTGCTTTCAGGGTGGTGCGGGCGAAAAACGGTAGCGGGCGGGTTTGGCCGATATGGTAATAATCCAGCCATTGCCGCAGCAGTCCGATCGCTTCCGGCTGCGGGATTTCCGGCAGGGTTTCGGGGTGGGCGGGCAGCAGCAGGTGGGTTTGGCGGTTTGGGGTTTCAGGCGGCCCCACGGCGCAGAAAATCAGGTGTTCGAGCAGGATGGCGATGCGGTCGGGATTGTTTGGTTCGTCGCCGAGAAAGTGAATCTGCCCGTGTCGGTAGAGGTGGTTGAGGCTGCCCGACAGGGTGGTGCCGTCAAGCTCGAGCGTGTAGGGCAGGGCGGGCAGTTTGGGGCTGGAAACCAAGGTGCCGTCGAGCGATTTGGCGGCCGCCTGAAAACGGTTTTGCCACAATATGCCCAGCTCTCCGGCGGGCAGCAGGCTTTCGGCTTGCAGGCGGGCTTCGGTTTGTTGGAAGTTTTCGTTGCTGCGGCGCGCGGCGGTATATTCGGCGGCGATGGCGGCGGCCTGCTGTGGCTCGAACGGTTCGGCGGCGTCCCAAGCGGTGTCGCGGTAGGGTTCGCGCCAGTTGAGGGTGTGTTGCAGCCAGCTTTTGACGGGGTTTTTCCAGAAGCGGACAAATTCGTGGTGGCTGACGGTTTGGGCGGTGTTTCCGGCCTCGCCGGGCGGTTCGCTGAAAAAGGGTGCGGGGGCTGCGGCGGGGGCGTTCAGGGCGGCGGCATAGTCGCGGCGGGTGCTTTGCAGGCCGTCTGAACGCGGTTGGCCGGTGAAGTAGCTGCGTGAAAACGGTTGCAGGGGGTGGTGTTCTATGTGGTTTTCGTACCGGCTGCGTGTGCTGCGGCCGGTCATGGCGGCAAGGGTGTCGGCCAGCTCGTTCAAAAGGGCGGAGGGCGCCAGTTCCTGATTGTTGCGGATATCGCGCCCCACATACGATAAATACAGGATTTCGCGTGCGCTCATGATGGCTTCGAGAAAGAGGTAGCGGTCGTCGTCGCGGCGGGCGCGGTCGCCTTTTTGGGGGTGGCGGGCGATGAGGTCGAAGGCGGCGGCTTTGGTGTTGCGGGGGAAGTCGCCGTCGTTGAGGCCGAGCAGGCAGATAACTTTGAACGGCAGGCTGCGCATCGGCACCATGCTGCAAAAGGTGATGCCGCCGCGCAGAAAGCCGGCCTCGCTTGCGCTGTCGAGAAAGCGGCCTATGTGGCGGATAACGGTGTGCTGCGGCAGGGGGCTTTCAAAGCCTGCCAGCGCGGCTTCTTCCTGCCAGCGGGCGAGCGACTGGCTCAGTTGCTGCCAGGCGTATTGGCCGCTGCTGCCGGGGGCGGTGAGCGCGGCCAGCAGGTTGCGCACGCGTTCGGCCCATTCGGCCACGGTGGCGGGGCGCTGCCACTCCCGGGCGGCGGCGGAGAGCGTGCGCACGAGGGCGGTGAAGCGGCCGAGTACGGCGGTTTGGCCGGGGTTGCCGTGCCAGGCGCTGATGTTGTGCCACAGCGGGTTGCCGTTTTCGGGCAGCAGCCAGCCGAGCGCCAAACGTTCCAAACCCTGCTGCCAGGTGAACAGGTTGTCGCTGCCGCCGCGCATTCCGTTATCCAGCCCCCAATGCACGTTGAGCGCGGCAATGGTGTCGTGCAGCAGCGGCAGGTCGTCGCGGGTGAGTTCGAAACGTTGCAGCACCAAGTCGTTTTCCAGCAAGGGCAGCAGCAGATCGACTTCAAAACGGCTTTCCAGCAGCGCGAGTGTTTGCGAGAGTGCCTGAAAGAGCGGTTGGCGGCGGCTGATTTTCACGTCCGACACCGAATAGGGCAGCGCCTGCGCGCCGGCTTGTTCCTGCCCGAACACGGCTTCGATAAACGGGCTGTAGGGTTCGATATTCGGGGTGAGCACGGCGATATCGTGCGGCTGCCATTCGGGGTGTTCGGCCAAAACGGCGAGCAGGCGGTTTTTCAGAATCTGCAATTCGCGCAGGGGGCTGTGGGCGGAAACGATCTGTATCGAACGGTCGTTTTCGACGCCATCGGCGGTATAGCAGCTTTCAGACGGCATGGTTAAGGTTTGGATATCGTGTTGCAGGCAGCGCAGCAGGGTGGGCGGGGCCGTCTGAAAAGGTTCGTCGTCGAACACGGGGATTTCGTGTTTGGGCACTTCGGCCAGCGCGTCGAAAAAATCACGCCCCTGCTTGCCAAGCGAGGCAAGAAGCGGGTGGCCTGCCTGGCTCAGATCGATATCGCCTTCCTGTTGCAGCACTTGCGCCGCTTCAATTACGTCGCCCCAATAGGCGCTGCTGGGGTTGAGGGCGAAAATATGCACGTCGCAATGCTCGGCAAGCGCTTGCAGGAGTTGCAGATACATCGGTGCCATGGTGGCGATGCCGAACACACAGTAGCGTTCGGGCAGCTTGCTTTTATCGAGCGCGCCGAGAAGCTGCTGCCATAATGCGACGCGGTGCGGCGTTTGAGCGCTGCCGTCGTCGAGATAGCGCCACAGTGCCGCCTGCCAGTTTTCGCCGCTGCCCAAGCCTAAGGTTTTGCCCTGCTGCCAAGCGTCTATCCATTGCGGGCGGTACACCAGATATTGGTCGAAAATATCCGCCAGCTGCCCCGCCAGCTGGTAGGCGGCCGAACCGCCGCTGCCCAAATAGCTTTGCAGCGCGTCGCGCGCGTTTTGGTATTCGGAGGCCGTCTGAAAAAGCCGGCTTTGAAACAGCCCCAGCAAACGCCAGCGCATCACTTCGGGCGAAAACGGGCTGAGTGCGGGAACGCCCGGTATCAGCCCGCGCATCAGCCGCCAAGCCAGCCCGGCGGGCAGGCTGAAACGCAGGTTGGCCGCCACGCCGGTTTCGCGCGCCAGATAAGCATTGAGATAGCGCCGCATGCCCTGGCTCTGCACCACGATTTCTTCCTCCGCAAGCGGGTCGGCGGGCGGTTGCAGGCGGTGCACCTGATTGAACAGGGCGGCCAGGTCTTCCAAACGGTTGGATTGGTAGAGGTAGAGCATGATGGGTTTTTGATGGGGAGAGGGGGCGGTTATGTTTCAACACACAGGACGACACATAAAGCGCCGCCCTACGTGTTGCCCTGATTGGGAAGGGGTTACACCCCTACCCGATAAACCCAAATTCTACCGCCATAAATGGCGGGGTCTCAACCGAAAAGGAAACTTGATGAAGGTAGGCCGTCTGAAAACGGTTTCAGACGGCCGGAGGTTTTGGTTTGGGAACAGCCGCCCCACCGAAACGGCGGCACAGCCGTTACCGAAGGGGCCTCAGTTGATATTGAGGCGCTCCATGCGGTAGCGCATCGAACGGAAGCTGATGCCCAGCAGCTTGGCGGCCTGCGTGCGGTTGAAGCGGGTTTGCTGCAGAGCTGTTTCTATGATTTCGCGCTCGACTTGGTCGAGATAATCCTGAATCTGCATCTGGCCGGGCACGAAACGGGCAAGTTTGCCGTTATCCGGTGCGGGTGAGCCGGAATCCGGCTCAGGTTCGGCAACCGGCGCATCGGCGGTTTCGGGGAGTGCGGAGAGCGACAAGGTGTGGCCGGTGTTGATTTGCAGATCGTCGAACTGGATTACCTGCCCCACGGTGAGGGCGACGGCGCGCTCGAGTATGTTTTCCAGCTCGCGGAAGTTGCCCGGGTAGCTGTAATGCAGCAGGGCGTCTTGCGCTTTGGGGCTGAGTTTGTAGGTTTCGTTGCCGCTGCGGTGTTTGTGGAGCAGGTGCATAATCAGGCCGCCCAAATCTTCGCGCATCTCGCGCAACGGCGGCATGTTCAGCGACACCACATTGAGGCGGTAGTATAAGTCTTGCCTGAAAGCCCCGCTTTCCACCAGCGCTTCGAGATTTTTGTGGGTGGCGCACACAATCCGCACGTCCACAAAGGTTTCGCGGGGGTCGCCTATGCGGCGCACGGCTTTTTCCTGAATGGCGCGCAGCAGTTTCACCTGCATGGCCAGCGGCAGATCGGCCACTTCGTCGAGAAACAGTGTGCCGCCGTCGGCATGTTGGAAAAAACCCAAACGGTCGGTGTCGGCGCCGGTGAAGCTGCCTTTTTTGTAGCCGAAAAATTCGCTTTCCATCAGGTTTTCGGGAATCGCCCCGCAGTTGACGGCGATAAAGGGCTTGCCGGCACGGTCGGACAGTTCGTGTATGGTGCGTGCGGCCTGTTCCTTGCCCGTACCCGATTCGCCCGATATGTAAACGGGCACGCCGCTTTTGGCAAGGCGGCGGATTAAGTGGCGCACTTCCACCATCTGCGGCGACATGCCCAGCAGGCGCGGCATATCCGATTCGCCGCCCGGTTCGGTTTCGGGCAATACGCGTGCGGTCAGTTCACCGCTGGAAAAGCGCTCTTTCAGCGAACGCAGCCCCTCGGGCACGCCTGCGGGGCGGGTGAGGGCGGAACCGCTTTTGTGCGTAGCTGCAGGCGGGGAGGAAGGAAACGGCGCGCGTGCGGTATGCGGCGCAGAAGGCTGCGGTTTGGCGGGCGGCGGTTCGGCAGGCTGCGGAGCGGCCGGTGCGTATTCGGTCGGCTCGCTGATTTTCACCGCCGACTTCACCAGCGAGCGCAGTTGCGACAGGGTAATCGGTTTTTGCAGATAATCGAATGCGCCCGCACGCAAAGCTTCTACGG
The DNA here is from genome assembly GCF_030530745.1 of Neisseria sp. Taxonomy (GTDB): domain Bacteria; phylum Pseudomonadota; class Gammaproteobacteria; order Burkholderiales; family Neisseriaceae; genus Neisseria. The sequence goes on from NZ_JAUMUI010000017.1 coordinate 37,488, forward strand.
CTTGGTCGGCATTTCCGAAAGCGGTAATCACGGCAACGGGGGTGTCGAGCGCCAACTCGTCGATGTATTGCACCACTTCCAGGCCCGAACCGTCGGGCATGCGCATATCGGTCAATACCAGCGAATAGTCGTTGTTGTCGAGCTTGTCTTTGGCGTCTTCCACGCCCACGGCGGTTTGTACCCGCAACCCCATTTTCATCAGGGTCATTTCCATCAGGTCGCGGATATCGGCTTCGTCGTCCACCACCAATACGGGGTCTTGCAGGTTATGGTTGCTCATCGGTTTCCCTCGGTAAAATCAGTTCGAACCCGTTCATTTCGGGATGGTAGTGCAGTTGGCCCAGATTGGCGTGCGCCAGTTCGCGCGCCACATAAAGCCCCAGGCCGGTGCCCTGTTTTTCGGTGGTGAAGAAAGGCTCGAACAAATGGTTGCGCACATCGGGCGGCACGCCGGTGCCGTTGTCGGCCACCACGATAGAGATATGCATGCGGCCGCTGGGCTTGATCAGCACGGTGATGGCGTGCTGGTCCCGGCGGCTGTGCCGCCAGGCGTTGTTGCACAGGTTCCACATAATCTGCTGCAGGTGCATGGAATCAACCAAAACGCTCAAATTGCTGCCGTCCATATTCATGCGCAGGCAGCCGACGGCATCAGGGTTGTTGAGGGTGAATTCCTGTTTGAATTCCAGCCAAAACTTCATCAGGTTGACGGGGGCGCGGCTGACGCTGTCGCGCTTGTTGATGAGCGACACGTCTTCGAGCATTTTGTCGATACGCTGGATATTGGTGTCGATGATGTTGTGCAGCTTGGCCTTGGTGGCATCGGCATCGTCGCCGTCGTGCAGCAGGTCGCTGGCGTGGCGTATGGCCGACATGGGGTTGCGGATTTCATGCGCCAGATTGGCGGTAAGCTGGCCGAGCGAGGCCAGCTTGGTGGCCAGCGCTTCGGCGGCCACTTCGCGCAGCGAGCGCACGAACAGCATCAAGAGTTCGGTTTTTTCCTGAATCAGCGGCACGGCGCGGACGTGCATGGAGTGTTGGAAAATGTGGATGTCGGTTTCAAAGTTTTTATCGGGTTGGTATTGCCAGCGCGACACCAGTTCGGCAAATACGGTTTCCTGTTTGTCGACTTCCAAACCGGGGAAATAGGTTTTGGCCTGGCGGTTGAACAGCCACACGCGCTGCGAAGCGTCGATTACGATAACGGCTTCCTGCACGCGGTTGAGCACCAAACGGTTCAGCCCGCTTACGCGGCGGTAGGCCAGCTGGTGTTTTTCGGCCGATTCCGTGGCCGCCTGCAGATAGGTGGCGGAAAACGCGGTTAAGGCGGCCACCAGATAGCAGGCGCCTGCGAGCAGCGCGGCAGATACGATGGAGCGGCTTTCCCACTCGAACGGATGGAGTTTGATCTGGCCGGCCAGAAACATGCTCAGCAAAATCAGCAGGAAGGCATAGCTGGCATAGAGCATGGGATAGCGGCCGTGGCTGAGCAGGCACGAGGTGGCGATAAAGGGCAGCACAAGGATGCCGAAGCCGGAATCTATACCGCCGGTGATGAAGGTGAGCATCAGCATCATGCTGATGTCGACCACCGCGCTGGCATTGGGCAGGTCGAGCGACTGCAGCTGCCAGTCGGGTTTGAAGATGGTGAGCAGGATTAAAACCGCGTAAACCGCCGCCCAAGTATAAAACTCCAGCGGCGGGAACAGGTTTTTGGTTTCATCGCCCGAATACACGCTTACCAAGTGGAATACCAGCAGCGAGAGCACGATGGCGATACGGGCGATGTTGATCAGGCCGGGAATGCGCTCGTTCAGCGTTTCCCAGTCGTGTTTGAGGAATAATCTGTTTACACTCATGTAATGTAGAATCTGTTGTTTTGGCACGGCTGATGCTGTTTTGTTTATGCCGCCTGCCTGTTTTATTGTTTGATAATGAGCCCGTTGCGGCGGCAGACGCGGCAGGCCGCGCGCCGGCTGCCCGTATCTGCCGCCGTGTTTTATGTTGACTGTTTCGGCCGTGAAACAGTAATCAAGTGATTATACCGAATCCGCGCCGGATAATCCTTTCAGACGGCCTGAAATCTCTAAAATTTTGCCTTTTCGGCCGCGTTTGTTGTTTATATCTTGAATCCGCAGTTTTTCTTTGTGTGCGGCACCGCGCTTTCCGGTGCTTTCAACTACGAATTCCGGCGATGAAGTTACGGCGGTGTGCTCCAGCTTGGCACCGTCCGAAAGGCTTATCAGTTGAAGGCCGCGGCCTTTTGCCATTACTTCCAGTTCGCCGATGGGGAAGGCAAGCAGCCGGTTGTCGCTCGAGGCCAGCAGCACTTTGCAGTCGGGGTTGATAAGCGATACGGCGAACACGGGCACGGGCGGCAGCGTTTGTTCGCCCGCTTTGAGCGTCATCAGCACTTTGCCGGCTTTGACGCGGCCGGTCATGTCGCCGAGTTTGGCGATAAAGCCGTAGCCGCCGCTGTTGCTCAAGAAGTAGTGCCGGTCGGGCAGGCCGGTCATCACGGCGGTGATGCGGGCGCCGCTCTGCAGTTCGATAAGCGAGGCCACCGGCACGCCGTCGCCGCGTCCGCCGGGGATGTCGGCGGCATCAAGCGTGTAGGTGCGTCCGTGCGAATCGAGCACTACCACCGGCCATACGGTGCGGCCTTCCACCACTTGTTTGAGGCCGTCGCCTTCTTTAAAGGAAGTCTGGCTCAAATCGAGGTTGTGGCCGGAACGGCTGCGTATCCAGCCTTTTTCCGACAAAATCAGCGTAATGGGTTCGTCGGCGGTGGTTTGGGTGAGCACGGCGCGGCCTGCTTCTTCCACCAGCGTGCGGCGTTCGTCGCCGTATTGCTTCATATCGGCCTGCATCTCTTTGATAATCAGCTTTTTCTTTTCGTTTTCGTCGCCGAGCAGGGTTTTCAGACGGCCTTCTTCTTCGCGCAGTTCGTTTAGTTCTTTTTCGAGTTTGAAGCCTTCCAGGCGGGCGAGCTGGCGCAGGCGGATTTCGAGGATGTCTTCGGCTTGGATTTCGGTAAGTCCGAAGGCGGCCATCAGGTCGGGTTTTGGGTCGTCGGATTCGCGGATAACCTTAATCACTTCGTCGATGTGCAGAAACGCAATCATGCGGCCGTCGAGGATGTGGATGCGTTTTTCCACTTGGCCCAAGCGGAATTTCAGACGGCGCGTAACGGTTACGGTGCGGAATTCCAGCCATTCGGCCAAAATGGTTTTGAGGTTTTTCTGGGCGGGACGGTTGTCGGTGCCCATCATCACGAGGTTCATCGGCACATTGCCTTCGAGCGAGGTTTGCGCCATCAGCGTGTTGATGAAGTTTTCAGGCTCGATGCGGCTGGATTTCGGCTCGAATACCAGCCGCACAGGCGATTCGCCGTCGCTTTCGTCGCGCACGCGGTCTAAAAGCGAGAGCATCAGCGCTTTGGTGTTTTGCTGCTCCTGCGTGAGGTTTTTCTTGCCCGACTTGGGTTTGGGGTTGGTTTGCTCTTCGATTTCGGCCAGTATTTTCTGCGCGCCGGTATTGGGCGGCAGTTCGGTTACGATGATGCGCCATTGGCCGCGCGCCAGTTTTTCCACTTCGTAACGCGCCCGCACGCGCACGCTGCCTTTGCCGGTTTCGTAAATCTGCTGCAAATCGGCGGCGGGGGTGATGATTTGGCCGCCGCCGGCAAAATCGGGCGCGGGAATATACTGCATCAGTTCGGCGGTGGTGAGTGAGGGCTTTTTCAAAAGCGCAATCGCGGCCTGCGTTACTTCGGTGAGGTTGTGCGGCGGGATTTCGGTGGCCAGCCCCACGGCGATGCCCGATGCGCCGTTGAGCAGCACCATCGGCAGCCGCGCGGGCAGGTGCAGGGGTTCTTCAAATGCGCCGTCGTAGTTGGGCACGAAATCCACCGTGCCTTGGTTTATTTCACTCAACAGCAGTTCGGCAATCGGCGTGAGGCGTGCTTCGGTGTAGCGCATGGCCGCCGCGCCGTCGCCGTCGCGCGAGCCGAAGTTGCCGATGCCGTCGATTAACGGATAGCGCAGGGTGAAATCCTGCGCCATGCGCACCATTGCGTCATATGCCGAAGCGTCGCCGTGCGGGTGGTATTTGCCGAGAATCTCGCCCACCACGCGCGCCGATTTCACCGGTTTGGCACCGTGGGTAAGGCCCATGTCGCGCATGGCATACAGAATGCGGCGCTGCACGGGCTTCTGGCCGTCTGAAACTTCGGGCAGGGCGCGGCCTTTCACCACGCTCATGGCGTATTCGAGATAGGCACGCTCGGCATATTGGCCGAGCAGCAGGTAATCGCTGCCCACGGGGGCGGCGGAAGTGCGTTCTTCAATCATTGCGGCAGAAATTCCGGTGCAGGTAAAAGGGCGTATTGTAAAACAAATCAGGCGGCTGCGCTTTTATGCGGGCGGCCGGTTTTTCAGACGGCCTTTCCTAGGGGCTGTCGACATTTAACCGACGAAGCGGTTTTTTGAGGCAAAAACCGCGTATGCAAGACAAAAAGCGCAGCAAGGTTGAACACCTTGCGAGCATTTTTAACGATGCAGACGGGGTATTTTGGCCAAAAATACCGCCGTTGCGTTGAATGTCGACAGACCCTAGTTGCGCCGCCTGCGGCGGCCTGATAAAAAAATCTAACCCGAACCGTCAGAAAAACAGGCGCCCTTGCTATAATTCCGACAGCTTATTTTCCGGAAGCCGCACCATGATTCCCCAGCCCCGCTTTAACTGCCGTTTGGGCGAAACCGAACAAAACCGCCTGCTGGCGCGTTTGGAAAACCATTTCGACTGGCGCGCCGACGCTTGGCGTTATTTGTGGCTGAACGGCGTGCGTTTGGGCCGTCTGAACGAAAAATGGCTGGAGCGGGTGGAGCAGGACTGGCCGGGGCGGTTGGAAGAAAAGCCCGACGGTGTTTATCTTTTTACCGACAACTGGCTCTCGATGGGCGACAGCCTGCAACACATGGCGCAGGGTTGGCACCGGCTCGGCTATCTGGGCGGCTGGCGCAACGAAAAGTTTGATGCCGCCGATGATGCAGGCAATGTGTTGTTCGCACTCGAGCGCGCCGCTTTCCGCCCGCTGGGGTTGCGCAGCCAGGCCGTGCACATCAACGGTTTGACCGAACACAACGGCGAATGGGTGTTCTGGATAGGCCGCCGCAGCCCTTTCAAAGCGGTTGATCCCAACAAGCTTGATAACTTGGTCGGCGGCGGCGTAGCCAGCGGCGAGGGCATATGGGAAGCCATGCTGCGTGAGGGCGGCGAGGAGGCCGGGCTTGCCCCCGGACTGCTGCAAAATCTGAAACGGCAAAGCCTGAGGTTGAGCGTGCGCCCCGTATCGCGCGGGCTGCACAACGAGCTGCTGCATATTTTCGATGTGGTACTGCCGCCCGGCGTGATTCCCGAAAACCAAGACGGCGAAGTGGCAGAGTTCAAACGCATGGGCGCAGCCGAACTTGCCGCCGCCATGTGCGACGGCCTGCTGATGAACGACGCCATGATCGCCACGCTCGACGCTTTTGCCCGCTACGGCCTGCTCGACGAAACGCACGGTTTGGCGAAATGGCTGGCGGCCACGCAGAAGGTGCGGCCTTAACGGTTTTCAGACGGCCTGCCACGTTTAAAAGCTGTAGGGGCTGTCGACATTTAACCGACGAAGCGGTTTTTTGAGGCAAAAACCGCGTATGCCAGGCAAAAAGCGCAGCAAGGTTGGACACCTTGCGAGCATTTTTAACGCCGCAGACGGGGGATTTTGGCCAAAAATACCGCCGTTGCGTTGAATGTCGACAGACCCTAGAGGCCGTCTGAAATATTTATTCTCCAGCCTAGGCGGATTTTGCAAAGATTCCTATATGCCGAAAAACACCGAACCGCCGTATTAACGGCGGTTCGGTGTTTCGGTTTTGAGTATTTGATGTAAAGGGAACGGAATCTTTCGTATACGCACTCTCCGGTATCGTTGAATGATTTAAGGGAATTCAGCTGTTTGGTGTTTAACGGCCCGGCATTGGGATGACTACCGAGTGTCTTTATCTTAATTCAAATAAAAACTATTATCAATAGCAAAATTAAAATATAGAGCGAATTATTTTTAATTTATTGATTATAAATAAAATAAAATATGTTCTGCCGGTGATGGGAAAGGAAGGTTGAGGCGCATCCTTCCCATTTCACCCAAAGGCTCTCGCCCGTAAATTCCGCCCATAGCCAAAATCAAACCACATATCAACGGCAGGGCAAATCCCGTATAATTCCGATTCCCAACATTTTTTCATATCAGGCCGTCTGAAAACGTTTCAGACGGCCTCAACAAGCCGAATACCATGCCGCAAACCTATCAAACCGTACAACGCGACTTACTCGAAGCCAACGGCCTCTCGCCCGGGCAGCTTGCCCGCAGCCTGAGCCTGATTGGCAGCCGCCATGTGGATTATGCCGATATTTATTGCCAGCGCACCGCTTTTGAAAGCTGGCATCTCGAGGAGGGGATGGTTAAATCGGGCAGCTTCCAAATCGATCAAGGCGTGGGCGTGCGCGCTGTTTCGGGCGAAAAAACCGCCTTCGCCCATGCCGACAGCCTTAGTGAAGAATCGATTAACCGTTCGGCGCAGGCCGTGCGGGTAATCGGTGCGGCAGGCGCGGCCGGCAGCGTGAAAGCCGCTGTGCCGGCCCGCAGCCTGCAAGTGCACACCACGCAAAACCCGATAGCCGGTTTGGATTCGGCCGCCAAAGTCGCCCTGCTCAATAAAGTTGAGGCGCTGGCCAAGGCCGCCGACCCGCGCATCGTGCAGGTGATGGCGGGGCTGACCTGCGAATACGATTTGGTTTACATCGCCCGTTTGGACGGCCGCCACGCCGCCGACATCCGCCCGATGGTGCGCCTGAACGTTACCGTTATCGCCAAACAGGGCGATCGGCGCGAGCAGGGCAGCGCGGGCGGCGGCGGGCGTTACGGCTTGGATTATTTCGACGAAAGCCGTGTGGCGCAATATGTGAACGCTGCCGTAAAACAGGCGCTGACCAACCTCGAATCCCGCCCCGCGCCCGCAGGCGCGATGACCGTGGTGCTCGGCAGCGGCTGGCCGGGCGTGCTGCTGCACGAAGCGGTGGGGCACGGCCTGGAAGGCGATTTCAACCGCAAGCAAACCAGCGCGTTTTCCGGACGCATCGGTGAGCGGGTGGCCGCCAAAGGCGTTACCGTGGTCGATCGGGGTGATATAGCCGACCGCCGCGGCTCGCTCAATATCGACGACGAAGGCAACGAAACCCGCCGCACCGTTTTAATCGAAGACGGCATCCTCACCGCTTATATGCAAGACGAAACCAACGCCCGCCTCATGGGCATGCCCGTAACCGGCAACGGCCGCCGCGAAAGCTATTCTGCCACCCCACTGCCGCGCATGACCAACACCTTTATGGAAAACGGCAGCCGCTACCCCGACGAAATCATTGCCTCGGTCGATAAAGGCATTTACGCCGTCAACTTCGGCGGCGGCCAGGTCGACATTACCAGCGGCAAATTCGTTTTCAGCGCATCCGAAGCGTGGTGGGTAGAAAACGGCAAACTGCAATACCCCGTTAAAGGCGCCACCATTATCGGCAACGGCCCCGAAGTGCTCAAACACGTTTCGATGATCGGCAACGATACCGCACTCGACAGCGGCATCGGCGTGTGCGGCAAAGAAGGGCAGAGCGTGCCGGTGGGCGTGGGGCAGCCTACCCTGCGCATCGATGAAGGGCTGGTTGTGGGCGGCAGCGAGGTATAGCCGGAACCCGGCGGGATAGCGTAACCGGCAAGCCTTTTTCTTTGCAAAAAATATTTCAGGCCGTCTGAAACAATGTGTTTCAGACGGCCTTTCATTTGAGCCCGTCCGGCGCCGTTTTTATGATATTTAAAATTATCCCTTTCAAATAAAGCATTTAACAATCTTGACGGAGCGTTTCCTTTACGGTAAAAAAATTAA
>NZ_JAUMUI010000049.1 GCF_030530745.1 Neisseria sp.
TTACGTTTGTAAGATATGCCCCTTACATGGGGCGCAATATATAAGGCCGTCTGAATATGTTTTTCAGACGGCCTTTGCAGTTACTGCAGCGATTCAATACCAATACGGTTTCCTCCCGAAATAAAGCAACCGATACCAAGCCCTGCTGTCAGTCCAACACAAACAGTTCGCCGCCGTGCTGCTTCAACCACTTTTTAGCGGTCTCGGTGTGCGGTGTATGGCGGTTGACCGTTTCCCAAAAACGCGGGCTGTGGTTGGGGTGCGGGATATGGCAGAGTTCGTGCACGCACACGTAATCCGCCACGAAATCGGGTGCGCCGATTAAGCGCCAGTTGAGGCGGATGCCGGTGCGGCTGCGGCACACGCCCCAAAAGGTTTTGGCATTGCTCAGGGCGGTTGCTGCGGGGGTCAGCCGCATTGCGGCGGCGTGTTGCGCCAAGCGCGGCAGCAGGGTTTCGGCGGCACGCCCGGCAAGGTAGCGGCGCAATTGGATTTTCTGCCGGTTCCAAGGTGAGTCGGGCAGCAGGATTTGCGGCGGTTGGTGGCTGATATGTGCCTGCGCGTGGGTATGCAGGGTATGCCGTTCGCCGCGATACCAAATGCGTTCGGGCATGGTTTCAGGCGCGGGTTGCGGGGCGCGGCTGAGGGTTTGCAGCAGCAAAGGCTCGTTGCCCGCCAGCCAAGCCTGTAACTGTCTGCCGCTCAGATAAGGCGGTACGTTGATGCGGACAGTGTCGGCCGAATACGGCCGCAGAATGATATTTTTCTTGGCGCTGCGTTTCAGTTCGATGCGGACGATGAGGCCGTCTGAAAAGGTGTAGGTAAGCTGCATTTGAATATGGCCGGAACGGGTTTCAGACGGCCTTTGGGGCAGCAAACGGCCCCTTGCCGCCGATTCTTTGCTGCTGTGCCTCAATCCAGCTTTCGCATTGTGCCATCACTTCTTCGGGCGCGCCGCTGTTGTAGGCAACGGGTTTGCCGATAACCACGGTGATTTCGCCGGGGTATTTCCAAAACGAATTTTTCGGCCAAAATTCGCCGCTGTTGAGCGCCACGGGCACTAAATCCATTTCAAACATCTGCGCCATGCGCGCGCCGCCGAGTTTGTATTTGCCGCGTTGACCGGGCGGCAGGCGGGTGCCTTCGGGGAAGATGGTAATCCAGAAACCTTCTTTTTTGCGTGCCAAACCCTGCTCCATCAGCCTGCGGTTGGCTTGGGTGCGGTTGCTGCGGTCTATGCCTATGGTGTTGGCCAGTTTCAAACCCCAGCCGAAAAACGGGATTTTAAACAGCTCTTTTTTGGCCACGAAAACATGCAGGGGGAAAATTTCTTGAAACGCCAAAGTTTCCCAGCCCGATTGGTGTTTGCTGCAAATAATCGACGGCCGCGCGGGGATGTTTTCGCGGCCCTCCACGCGGTATGTGAGGCCGACGACGTTCTTCAGCAGCCACACCAGCACCAGCGCCCATGCGCGGCCGACGTAATTGGCGCCTTTGGGTATCAGGGCCGCGGGCAATATCAGGATAAACATCGGCGGGGTAATCAGCACCAGCACCAGCCAGTAGATAAGGTTGCGCAGATAAAGCATTCGGGGTTCCTGTGGGTTAGGGGTGTTTTTTTCAGACGGCCTGTGCGGATTTTGCAAGGGTTTCCGCCGGCATCGGCCAAACATCAGGTTTCTTTGGCTTCTCCGGCGGCCTTCTCCTGCATAACGTATTGCGAAAACGCCAGCAGGTTGTCGAACACCTGCGTGTTTTCCGGCAGGCGGTCGCCTTCGTTTTCCAGCGTTTTTTTGCCTTTGCCGGTGAGCACCAGCGCAGGCTTGCCGCCCGCCGCGTCGATGGCCTGCAAATCACGCAGGCTGTCGCCCACCAGCCAGGTATCGGCAGCTTCGGCGTTGAAGCGCTCGATAATGTCGGTAATCATACCGGGCTTGGGTTTGCGGCAGCCGCAGTTGTCGGCGGCGGTGTGCGGGCAGAACCAGATGCCGTCGATTTTGCCGCCGGCCTGCTGCACCAGCCGGTGCATTTTGGCGTGCATTTCGTTGAGGGTTTCCACGGTGAAATAGTTGCGGCCTATGCCGGATTGGTTGGTGGCTACGGCCAGGGTGTAACCCGCCTCGGTGAGAAAGGCAACGGCATCCATGCTGCCCTCTATCGGCACCCATTCGTCGGCGGATTTTACAAAATCGTCGCGGTCGTGGTTAATCACGCCGTCTCGGTCGAGAATAATCAGTTTCATACATTCCTTTCAGACGGCTCGGGGTCTGTCGGGCTTTTCTCATTATGTATTGCATTTACCGCAGCCCCAGCCTGTGTTGCAGGTTGGGGTTCCTGCACTGCCAGCTGTTTCTGCACCGCCCGCCACACGGCATCAACCGGAATCGCTCCCAGCAGGCGGGTGTGATCGTTGGTGTCGATACTGTCGGGATGGGGCAGTTCGCCGAAATCTCCCGCCCACACCACTGCGGCACGATCCGAATAAGGCCGCCAACGGCTTACCCAGCTCGGGCCGAACAGTGCCACTTGGGGCTTATCCAGCGCGGCCGCCATATGCATTGGTACGGAATCAACGCCGATAAACAGCTCGGCACCATCGATTGCTGCAGCCAGTTCGCGAAGGTTCAAGCAGCCCGACAGCATCCATATACGTGCCTCCTGCGGCGCTTTCAGACGGCCTATGATGTCTGTCAGCATATTCCGCTCTTCCTCGTCAGGAGAAGCAGTCAGCACCAAATGGCGGCCGCTGTCGAGCAAATGTTGCAGCAATTCGGCGGTTTTACCGTTTTCCCAGCATTTAAACATCCAGCGCGAACCGGGGTGCACCAAAACATAAGGTTCTTCCCGCCAGCCCCGATCCCTCAGTTTGGCTTTCAAACTGCTGCGCGTATCAGGCGCGATTTCCATACGCACGCGCGCCCGGTAACCGCCACTCAGCTGCAAAGGGCGCAGCACGGCCAGATTGTGTTCGACGATATGGTGCTCGTACCCTAAATCTTCACTTAATTCGCTGTGGCAGAAACGCCATAGCGCATTGTTACGCTTGCCGTAGAGCAACCCTCCGCTGCGTTTGCCACACAGTTTGGCAATCACCGCCGCACGCCACTGTTCGGAAAGATTAAACACCCAATCGTAGCGCTGCGCTTTCAAATCGGCCAGCAATGCCCGTTCATGCGCCAATTGGCGGCGCAAACCCTGTTTTTTCCATTGGCGGTCGATAGTGAAAACACGGTTGATTTGGCGGTTGTCGCGCAGAATATCGGCGGTTTCCTGATACACCAGCATATCGACGGTGCAATCGGGATAAGCATGTTTGATAAAGTCGGCCACCGGCGTGGTTAACAGCACATCGCCGTGGTGGCGCAATTTGATAATCAGAATACGTTCCGGTTTTTTTAAAGTCATCATAAGCCAAGTTTTCAGACGGCCTCATCAAGAAAACGCCGCCGATTTTAAATGAAAATCCCGAATGAAATGTCAGACTGCTGCCACAAAAACAAATTTTAACAAATTATAACAATAAGTCTTCTAAAAATGACAAAAGAATAGATTATATCGCATATTTTAATATGCAATCGGGCTGGCAATTCGAATTTTTGGAAAAACTAAAAAAAAGCACTTTCTGATTTTTCAAGGCCATTTTGTTAAGAAACGAAAAGAAAAATATCACTGCAAACAACATCCAAGCAACCACTCTAACATTCCCTCTTTTTCACCATACCGAAACCCCATATACTCCCCCGCTTTAATATTCCCTATGCATTAATCACTTGTATAATCAGGAGAAAAATAATTTATGGCGAATTATGTTGTGCGCACACACGCAAAACACGGGAAATACGTCGATATCCGCGATTTCAAAACCGCGGCCAACACCTATAACGAAGCCATCGCTGCGGCGCTGGACGCCGCCCACAAAGAAAAAGCAGCCCTGTATTTAACCGGCACCATTACCATCACCGGCGCTGTTGAAATCAACGAAACCGTTAAAAACGTAACCGGTATTTTCGGCGACGGCATGGGCAAAACCAAAATCCTGTTCACCCACAAACAAACCGGCGTGCACAATTCCGAAAGCAATGCCACCGAACCGGAAAAAGCCGGTATTTGGATTAACGGGCAAAACGGCAAATTCGTTTCCGACCTTTCCGTGCAATACAAACACACCGGCTCCACCGATTTCTACCGCACGGGGCAGAGCTATTTCGGCAAAATCAGCGGTATTGTCGTAAACGATGCCGACCACACCTTAATCAGCAGGGTGGAAGTATCCGGCGCCAACCGTGCCGGCGTACTGTTTACTTCTACCAGCGCCATATCAAGCGGCGCGAAAGACAACCTGATTAACGGCAAAATCACTGCCGCACAGCTGCCAACCGGCGACAACAATAAAATCATCGACAGCAACCTGCACCACAACCGCGTGGCCGGTGTGATGGTGGCGTTTCAGAAAAGCTTTCTTGCCGAAAATAACACACTGGCATGGAACGGCCATGAAAAAGACGGCGGAACAGGCTACGGCATTTCACTGATGGCAGGCAGCTACAACAACGGCATCACCATCACCGGCAACACCACCGACCACAACTACCGCAAAGGTATAGATTCGCACGACGGCAACAATATTGTTATTAAAAACAATACATTAAATGGCGACCGCATGTATGGCATATCCGTAGAAAACCGCCAATTCAGTATGGACAAAATCACTATACAAAACAATATCATCCAACAAGATCCGTCATTCCGCCTCACCAGGGACGACAACATCGGCATACCCGGTGCAAACAGCGACTATATCGGTTACCGCGCCATCAAGTTTGAAAACAAGGCCCAAGACTGGCAAAAGTTCATCAATCCCAAAGCCGGCGTATTCGATATCGGCAACAACACCATCAGCAACCTCACCGACGGTGCCGGCATCACCCGTGCCATTGAAGCACGCAATAATGAAAAAGATGTCAGCTACACCTTAAGCATCCACAACAACAAGATCACCGGCACTTCGGCCGACAATTTAATCGGCGTATTCGGCAAATCCGACAACTCCCGCACCGCAGCCGTAGAAACCGGCCCCGGCATAGGGAACGTCCGCATCATCAATAATAATATGTCGGTTGCCAAAACCAGTGCCGCACCAATCTATATTGAAGAAAAGCAAAATACCGACCGCCTACACGGCAGCGTTCTCATTAACAACAACACACTGAAAATAAACCAGGCCGAAGGAGCCACCAAAGCCGTAGCTGTTGAAAGCAATGCCTCAACTGTTTCTATAACCAACAATACGTTCAACGTAGGCGGAGGCCAGCCTTTTCAGCCGGTTATCCGCACCATCGGCACCAGCAAAAGCTACAAAGGCCAACTCACCGTTGCCGATAACTCTTTCGACACCGACTCACCGGCCGCTTTTGAAAACGGCGACTGGTTGAGGACAGACCAAATAAACATCCCTCGGATTATTTCCAACACCCACAGCGAGGCCGCAGGCATTGTAAACAACAACGGAGCCACCGTAGCATCGGTTGCCCTCAAAAAAGCGGCGTTACAAACCGAAGCGGTCTCCGCCGGCGCCACACCCGATGAAACCGCACCAAACAGCACACCTTCTGCCGGAACCGTTCCCACTCCGGACATCGGCACCACCACCGTCAGCCAAACCGCCTCCGAAAATATCGTAATCAACACCGGCACACTGGCTGCCGCAAGCGGCACCGATACGCCGCAGGCAGGAAGCAGCGGCTTGGCAGCCGAAGCATTAGACAGCAGCAGCCCTGTAGATCTAAGCAGCTTGGGTATCGGCACCGTTGAAACAGTCCCTGCCGGCACGGCCGATCACAGCTACGGTGTATCGGCGTTAGCCGGCAGCACAGTGCTTCAGGAAGAGCCGGCGACCATAGTGCTATAGTTAACCGCTTACTTAGCAACAGTTCGCCATACTCAGGTCAAACTGAGCATGGCGCGTACCTTTTTCTTAAAAATTGATAGATTACAGGCCGAGACCTTTGCAAAATACCTAAAACCCCATCCAAACGGTTACCCGAACA
>NZ_JAUMUI010000018.1 GCF_030530745.1 Neisseria sp.
TGTTCGGGTAACCGTTTGGATGGGGTTTTAGGTATTTTGCAAAGGTCTCAGGCTTATTTTTCTCAACCTGTTGTGTAAACAACCCGACCATTTCCTACACCTGAGACCTTCACAAAATACGTTTTCATCTTGAATTTATTTATGCTTCGTCATACCCGGGCTTGCCCCGGGTATCTGTTATTTTTTTTGAAACAAAAAGATGTTCGGGTCAAGCCCGAACATGGCGCAGAGGTTTTAAGACGCTGAAAGAGATTTTGCAAAGGCCTCACCCTAGTAAAGGGGCATCCGGCCTAGTTGTCCAAGCCTGCCTCATTATTAAGTGCGTTCCCGCAAAACAGGAAAAACAAGCCCGGTAATAACGGTGCAGGCGTTGCACCTTAACCGCCAATTCCGCCAATGTGCCTTCGTTAGGCAAAACATCATCGGCTGCGAGCAGGCGCTCCCTGCGGCACGCTTGCGAAGCCATGATACGCCTGATTTCTCCGGTATCAAGCCCGCTGCGGCTTTGCACGCGCTCAATTTGAGTTGCTTCTGAAACATCCACCACCAAAATACGGTCGGCCAACACGGAAAATACTGGCTGCTCGACCAAAAGCGGAATATCGATTACACCGTAAACCTGATCCGCCGCACTTTGCCGCTGCCGGATTTCCGCCAAAATCAGGGGGTGCATAATACTTTCCAAAACCTGCTTGTCCCGAGGCCGTCTGAACACCCTGTCCCGCAATGCGGCACGGTTCAGACGGCCTTTTGTATCAAATAATTCGTCGCCGAACCTTGCCCTTATTTCAGGCAAAGCCACCCCGTGATCTGCCGTTAAGCTTCGGCTGACCGCATCGGCATCAATCACCGGCACCCCCAAACGGGCAAATTCGGCAGCAGCCTGTGATTTGCCGCTGCCGATTCCTCCGGTCAGTCCTACCCAGTATGTCATGTTTCAAGCACCTCCGAGCCGTTCGGGCTTTCTGCCTGCCAGCGTATCCTCTGCTCTTTCGGCGGCGCGGCTCTTATTTCAAGATCAAGTTTCACACAACGTTGCAAACCGCCTTAAAACCCGGAAGCGCCCAACCACCATTTCACCACAGCAGTGATTTTATCGTTGGCAATAAAAATCAGCCAGCCGGCCACGGCCAAACTCGGGCCGAATGCAAATTGCTGGCCTTTGGCTACCCTCATTACCAGCGCAGCAACCACACCTATCAGGGCAGCCATAAATACCAATACGGGCAATACGCCTACTCCCAACCATGCGCCCAGCGCCGCCAACAGCTTGAAGTCTCCGCCCCCCATGCCTATTTTGCCGGTGAGCAGTTTATAAATATAACACAACAGCCACAGGCTCATATATCCGCACACCGCACCCAGCACAGCTGAAGTAAGCGGCACAAACGCGCCATTCAAATTAAACAGCAAACCCAACCATACCAACGGCAGGGTTAATTGATCAGGCAGATATTGTGTATCGGCATCGATAAAGGTTAAAGCAATCAGCATGGCGGTCAGCACCACGCCGCCCAAAGCAACCACAGTCCAGCCGTATTGCCACGCCACTGCGGCAAACAATACGCCGGTTAACAACTCTACCAAAGGATAACGTTTGCTGATCGGGGTTTTACAGCTTCCGCACTTTCCGCCCAACAACAAATAACTGACCACCGGAATATTTTGCCAAGGCTTGACCGGGGCATGGCACTTCGGGCAACGTGAATCCGGTTTAATCAGATTGAAAGGCTGCTGTTCTTCGGCCGTAAGCGCCAAACCCAGGTGCTCTTTGGCAAAAGCCGTCCATCCGCGCTCCATCATTACCGGCACGCGGTAAATCACCACATTTAAAAAACTGCCTGTCAGCAAGCCGAACAAAGCGGCCAAAGGCACCGCAAAAGGTGCCAGTTCTTGAAGAAAATCCAGCATATCAGCCCACCACATTACCCAGGTTAAACAGGGGTAGATACATCGCTACCAAAATCACGCCGATAATCGAACCGAGCACCACCATGATAATCGGCTCCATCAACGACGAAAGTTGGGCAACGGCATTATCCACTTCGTCTTCATAGAACTCGGCAGCTTTATTCAGCATATCATCCAGCGAGCCTGATTCTTCACCTATGGCAGCCATCTGCAACACCATATTGGGGAACATATCGGTGCCCTGCATACTGGAAGTCAGCGACAAGCCCTGAGTAACTTTGGCACGAATATCTTGTGTGGCTTCTTCATAAAGAATATTACCCGCAGCACCGGATACCGAATCCAACACCTCTACCAAAGGCACACCGGCGGTAAACAATGTGGCAGTAGTGCGTGCCCAGCGTGCAATCGTGGCCTTGCGCACAATATCACCGAAAATCGGCAACTTGAGCAAAGCCGCATCAACCCGTTTTTGCAGCATGGGCGATCTTTTATACCACTGATACAGACCGAAACCGACCGCAATGGTACCAACCACGATTACCCAAGCATATTTCACCATCAAGTCCGACATATCCATCACAATTTGGGTCAACCCGGGCAGCTCCGCCCCCATGCCGCTATATACTTTACCGAACTCCGGCAACACGAACACCATCATAATAAACACCAGCACTACGGCCACTACCACAATGGCAATCGGATAAGTTAGCGCACTCTTCACTTTCTTTTTGATGGCTTGGGTTTTTTCTTTATACACCGCCAATTTATCCAGCAACAATTCAAGCACACCGCCTGCTTCACCGGCGGCAATCAGATTGCAGTAAAAACGGTCGAAATATTTTGGGTGTTTGGAGAATGCCTTACCCAATGCGCTACCCTGCTCCACATCGGCACGCACCTGCATCAGCATCTGCGTCATGGAAGGATTGGAGTGGCCGCGCGCCACAATTTCAAACGCCTGCATTAAAGGCAGGCCGGCTTTCATCATGGTGGCAAGCTGGCGGGTGAATACTGTAATGTCTTCTTGGGTAATCCGCTTTTTGCGTACCGCTTTAACCTTGCTCACACGCAACGGCTTAATACCGCGCCGCTGTAACTTTTTACGTGCTTCCTCTTCGTTTTTAGCCACTACTTCACCGCGCACCATTTGCTCGGTATCTATGTTTCTGCCCTCAAAAGAGAAGCGCACGCCTTTATCTTTTTTGGCCGGGCGGCCGCCGATATTACTTTTAGTCATGTTTACCCCTTAAAAAAATAATCAAGCTGTTTCCCGAAAATTGCCGACAATCAACTTGCAAAACATTTTTTGACAAAAAAAACAGCATATGCAAGACGAAACACACAGCAAGACAGACACCCTGCCGGTATTTTTTAACACGGCAGACTTGCAGATTTCGACAAAATGCTGCTGCAATGCCAACTGCCAACCATTCTGATAATTAATCGTTAGTGTGAGCCAAAACTTCTTCTAAAGAAGTAATCCCCTGCATCACTTTCAACAAACCGGCACGGCGCAAATCCACCATACCTTCTTTATAGGCCATATTCATAATGTCCACTTCGGTGCCGTTATTCATAATCACCCGTTGCATTTCTTCGGTAATCGGCATCACCTCATACACACCGGCACGGCCTTTATAGCCTTTTCCACGGCAGCTGTCGCACCCGACCGCACGGTACATAGTCCAATCTTCAGCCAGATCTTCATCCGTGAAACCGGCTTTTTTCAAGGCCGGCACCGGCGGACGCTCCATCGGGGTTTTACATGTCGGACATAAACGGCGCAGCAGGCGTTGCGCCATAATCAGGCTGACCGAGCTGGCGATATTGAAAGGTGCCACCCCCATATTCAGCATGCGCGACAAAGTGGCCGGAGCGTTATTGGTATGCAGGGTGGAAAATACCATGTGCCCCGTTTGCGCAGCCTTAATGGCAATATCCGCGGTTTCCAAATCACGAATCTCACCCACCATGATGATATCCGGGTCTTGGCGCAGAAACGACTTCAGCGCAGCCGCAAAGGTTAGCCCCTGCTTGTCATTCACGTTCACCTGGTTGATGCCGGGCAGGTTAATCTCTGCAGGGTCTTCCGCCGTGGCTATATTTACACTTTCGGTATTCAGAATATTCAGGCAGGTATAAAGCGACACGGTTTTACCAGAGCCGGTGGGGCCGGTTACCAACACCATGCCGTAAGGGCGGTGGATAGCCTCAAGCAGCATTTCTTTTTGGAACGGCTCGAAACCGAGCTGGTCGATATTAAGCGAGCCGGCATCCGAATTCAAAATACGCATCACCACTTTTTCGCCGAACAAGGTAGGCAGCGTGCTGACACGGAAGTCGATCGGGCGGCCGTGTTTGTGAAAGGCAATTTGAATACGGCCGTCTTGCGGCACGCGCTTTTCCGAAATATCCAAACGTGCCATCACTTTGATGCGCGAAGCCAGCTGGCCGCGCACCGCTACCGGAGGCTGCACCACCTCCCGAAGCTGGCCGTCCACACGGAAGCGCACCCGCGCCATCTGTTCATAAAATTCAAAATGGATATCTGATGCACCTGCATTCAGCGCATCGGAAAGCGTTTTGTGGATAAAGCGCGGAATCGGTCCATCTTCCGCCTCTTCATTATCGATATATAGTGCCTGAGCAGGAGCAGAAGCGTCATGCTCCTTGCTCATTTCGTTCAAAATAGAAGTAGACCGCTGCCCCAACCACTCGAGCAAAGTGCTCAACTGGTCGTCGCACACCACCACCAAGTCAACCGATATGCCCGAAGCAAAAGCGATTTTTTGGAAATTTTGAATCTGGGTAGGATCAGACACCGCGAAATAAACTTTCCTGCCCCGCTGAAAAATCGGGATACAGCGGTTTTGCAGCATCTGTTCTTCTGAAAGTACATCCGAAAGGATATTGCTGCGCGGATAATGACGCAAATCCAGCAACGGATAACTGAACACCCGCGCCAGCAATTCTCCCAGCGCTTTAGGCGTAACCACCCCCTCCTCAAACAACAAGGGGAGAATGGGCTTATTGCTTTTTAATACATCCTGATACCGCTCGACTTGTGCGGCATCGATAATTTGACTTTGTACCAATACCCTTAATATACCGACGCTCATTTTTGTTATTCCTGTCCGGCTGTCTGACACGCAGACAATTGTTATCATTTGTTTGAATACGCCATTATACGGCATCTAATATAATTTGCCGTCCGGCATAAAACCCGCAATGCTGTTTCATACCTGAGAAAACTATCTCGGCCAAAACAGTGCCATTATAAGCGAACAGGCCGGGTAAACCTACCCGGCCTGCGTTGAAACATATTCTATTTAATATTTATTCAGCGTAAAAACAACAGATAAAAAAATAGCCGCATCATTGCGGATATGGTGGCCAGAGGCGGGATCGAACCGCCGACACACGGATTTTCAGTCCGTTGCTCTACCAACTGAGCTATCTGGCCGTATCTGAAAAGAGATGCGTATTAAAACAGAATCACCCACGCGGTGCAAGCATTTTGTTAAAAAAGTGCACTGTTCCAATCTAAGCGGCTATTTTTTCTGCAAATAAAACCGATATTGTTGCTTGCAGCATACTTACTAGACATACCGAAACCGTTTTATCTACTGCAAATATTTTTGCCCGAAATACCGATTATCTGTAATATAGACCGAATATCTATATGGATAAGGTTTGATTATCACTCCTTTTTTTATTTATCTAAAATAATCAAATTCTTGAAAGTCAAACCGCCATGATGTCCAAATAATGACAAACACCACGCCGTGTGTAATTCTCTTTTCGCCAAACAGGGATTTTTATGAGCATTGTTGCCATCGATATACATCCGCAGAAAACGTTTTCAGAACTCTGTCCCGACGAACTGCCTGTTCCGGACGCACTTTCTATTGTTTCCCACCTAAACCGCCAAGCTTCTTGGGCACACTACCGGGTATTAACCAAAGATGCCCACAGCCCGCACGAACCGTGGCGGATAGACAGCCAGAAGCATTATCTGCCGATGGAAATGGCAGGAGACTGGGTCAGCCATGCGGTTTTGGGCACCGAAGGTTATGAAAGCCTGCCCGGCCTCCCCTTGCCCGACAACTATCATTTTCTGGTACATATCGGGCTGGAAAGCCACACCCACACATTCGGTGCCTGTTTTCACGATATGTCCGAAAACATCAGCACCGGCCTGATAGAATGGCTGGCCAGCCGCGATGCAAAAACCTTGATTGTCGGCGGACTCGCAACCGAATATTGTGTACAGGCTACCGTTCTGCAGCTTTGCTGGTATGGAAAATGGCGTGTAATTGTCAATTTAGACGCCTGTCGCGGCCTAAATGCGAAAGAAGAACAGCAGGCTATCCGCAATATGGAAAAGGCCGGAGCCTTAATTGTGAGCCGTACTGACGACATTCCCGCACTGCTGGCTTAACTCCCCTGCCCGCCGAAAACTGTTTTACGATAACAAACCGGAGGGCTTTTCAAAACTGTCGGTGCATTTTTAAGATACTGCTGCAAACACCAGCTTTTCGGGGTTTCAAATCACCTGCATTTTAAACAACCCCCTTCCATTGTTTTCAGACAGCCTTCCGAAACAATATTTTTAGCAAAATTCACTCACAAGGGCTTGAATTTATCTTACCCAGCCTTATTTTGCCTCTCGTTCAAAACAAAATACTGCACACACGCTTGCCGTGCAGTATTTCCTTTCTTAACAGCCTTATATTCAGGCATTTGTTTTTATTATCTATTTTGGAGCATACATATGACTATCCGCCCCCTGCACGACCGTGTAGTCGTTAAACGCTTGGAAGCTGAAGAAAAAACCGCATCAGGCATCGTATTGCCGGGAGCCGCCGCCGAAAAACCCGATATGGGCGAAGTAATCGCCATAGGTGCGGGCAAAATCGGCCGCGACGGCAACCGCCGCCCGCTCGACGTTAAAGTCGGCGACAAAATCATCTTCGGCAAATACAGCGGGCAAACCGTAAAAGCCGACGGTGAAGAGCTGTTGGTGATGCGCGAAGAAGATATTTTCGGCATCGTAGAATAAAAAGCCCAAGGCCGCCCGGGCAATGCCTTCAGACGGCCCAATTAAATAACAACCTGTTTTGATTCAATTAACCGGAGTATATAGATTATGGCAGCAAAAGACGTTCAATTCGGCACCGAAGTACGCCAAAAAATGGTTAAAGGCGTAAATGTATTGGCCGATGCAGTAAAAGTAACCCTCGGCCCCAAAGGCCGCAACGTTGTGCTCGACCGCGCCTTCGGCGGTCCGCACATTACCAAAGACGGCGTAACCGTGGCAAAAGAAGTCGAATTGAAAGACAAATTCGAAAACATGGGCGCGCAAATGGTAAAAGAAGTTGCCTCTAAAACCAACGATGTAGCCGGCGACGGCACCACCACCGCCACCGTTCTGGCACAAGCCATCGTGGCCGAAGGCATGAAATACGTTACCGCAGGCATGAACCCCACCGATCTGAAACGCGGCATCGACAAAGCCGTGGCCGCTTTGGTGGAAGAGCTGAAAAGCATTGCCAAACCCTGCGACACTTCTAAAGAAATCGCCCAAGTGGGCTCTATTTCCGCCAACTCCGACGAACAGGTCGGCGCCATCATCGCCGAAGCCATGGAAAAAGTAGGCAAAGAAGGTGTTATCACTGTTGAAGACGGCAAATCGCTGGAAAACGAGCTGGATGTGGTAGAAGGCATGCAGTTCGACCGCGGTTATCTGTCTCCCTATTTCATCAGCGAGCCTGAAAAGCAAATTGCCGCACTCGACAACCCCTTCGTGCTGCTGTTCGACAAAAAAATCAGCAATATCCGCGATCTCTTGCCGGTATTGGAGCAAATCGCCAAAACCAGCCGCCCGCTTTTGATTATCGCCGAAGACGTGGAAGGCGAAGCATTGGCTACCTTGGTGGTAAACAACCTTCGCGGTATTCTGAAAACCGTTGCCGTTAAAGCACCTGGCTTCGGCGACCGCCGCAAAGCCATGCTGCAAGATATCGCCATCCTCACCGGCGGCACTGTGATTGCCGAAGAAGTAGGCCTGTCTTTGGAAAAAGCCACGCTGGAAGATTTGGGCCAAGCCAAACGCATCGAAATCGGCAAAGAAAACACCACCATTATCGACGGCGCCGGCGATGCTGCCCTGATTGACGCACGCGTGGCCGAAATCCGTCAGCAAATCGAAACCGCTACCAGCGATTACGATAAAGAAAAACTGCAAGAACGCGTAGCCAAACTGGCCGGCGGCGTAGCCGTAATTAAAGTCGGCGCCGCCACCGAAGTGGAAATGAAAGAGAAAAAAGACCGCGTTGACGATGCCCTGCACGCCACCCGCGCCGCAGTAGAAGAAGGCATTGTGGCCGGAGGCGGCGTAGCCCTGCTGCGTGCCCGCGCGGCCTTGTCTAAAGTGGAAACTTCCAACGCCGACCAAGATGCAGGCGTGCAAATCGTTTTGCGCGCAGTAGAATCTCCGCTGCGCCAAATCGTGAAAAACGCCGGCGGCGAGCCGAGCGTGGTAGTAAACAAAGTGCTGGAAGGCAAAGGCAACTACGGCTATAACGCCGGCAACGACACCTACGGCGATATGCTGGAAATGGGCGTACTCGATCCCGCCAAAGTAACCCGTTCGGCACTGCAACACGCCGCTTCTATCGCCGGCCTGATGCTGACCACCGACTGCATGATTGCCGAAACACCCGAAGACAAACCCGCAGCGCCCGATATGGGCGGCATGGGCGGTATGGGTGGCATGGGCATGATGTAAGGCCGTCTGAAAACATTACTATGTTGTGAAACACCCGCACGGTTTAAACCGCCGTGCGGGTGTTTTATTTTGTGGCTGTCAATATAGCTTGAAGCATTTGCAAAATTCAGAAAACATCACCAAAAGGTTTTTTGCCATCATTCCCGCATAAGCGGGGGTAGGAACAAAACGGACTTGCGAAGCTAATGACGATATTGCGGGGGATTTGTTAAAAATTGCCGCCTTTGCCACCCCGTTTCCTTACTGTATTTAAAATTTAAAAACCCCTTACGGGGCTTTGTTATTCTAAAATCTTGATAATGGCAATAGCCGCCGCCGCACCTGCACCAAGCAACCCCGCCGCCATGACGACTGGATACCAAAACACTTCTTTCCACATTTTCACCACTTCGGCGCGGGCTTTATCCAGTTCAGCCTTTTCCATCTCAACCTCCAATATTTTTAAATCCATTTTTTCCTTCAGTGTTTAACCGGTACCGCTGCTTTTGCCGGACGAGCGACTTTGTTCCGCATAAGCATTTCAGACGGCCTTTAGTTCTACATTTGCGCCCTTCAGCCTATATTTGCGTATTGTAATATTGATACGCCTCATCCATATTATCAAACCGGTGCAAATGCCCTGCTTCCAACACCATCGCATTATCGCAATACTGCTTCATTGCACTTGGACTGTGCGACACCAGAATAATCGAACGGTCGCAGCGTTTTTCAAACAATTCGTAACGGCATTTCTCTGAAAAGCGCGAGTCGCCCACGGCAATCACTTCGTCAATCAGATAACAATCGAACTCCACCGCCAATGAAAGGGCAAAAGCCAGCCGCGCCTTCATGCCAGAAGAATAACGTTTTACCGGCTCGTAAAGATATTGCCCCAGCTCCGAAAACTCTTCGGTAAACGCTTTCACATAATCTATATCGACATTATAAATACGGCAGATAAAGCGCAAGTTGTCCATACCCGTGAGGCTGCCCTGAAATGCGCCGGAAAATGCCAGCGGCCACGATATGCTCATGGTACGCCTGATTTCTCCCTTAGTGGGCGGCTCTACCCCGCTCATCAGGCGGATAAGCGTGGATTTGCCCGCGCCGTTGCGGCCGAGTATGCCGATTTTTTCACCTTTTTGCAGCGTGAAATTAATGTCGTTCAAAACCGTTCGCATACCGCTGCGGGTTTGATATTGTTTGTAAACATGCTCGACGGAAATCATTGCGGCTCCACCCCTTTGCTGAATTTGGCCACCATCGCCAATCCGACGAACAGCAACACCAAATCGCATAACAGCAGATACCACGGGCTCTCCAGTGTAACCGCACTGCTGCCGAAATAGCCGTGGCGGAACATTTCTGTGCCGTGCACCATCGGAATCCACAGCGCATATTCCTGCACCTGCTGCGGCAGCGACGACACAAAAAAGAATGCCCCCGAAAGCGGCAGCATAATAAAGCTTGCCGTGCCCCACAGTTTGCCGAACGCATCGAATTTGAACGCAATCGAGCAAACTACCAGCCCCAGCCCCAAGGCAAACAGGGCCATCAGAATCCACGCGGCCAGCATATAGAAAATATCGGCGGGCATTTCAACCCAGCGCACAGCAACCAACACGGCAACAATAACGATTTGCGCCACCGTTGCCCCCGCCACTTCAAGCAGGACCCGCGAAAAAATCGTGTCCAACACCCGAACGTTGCGGTGGTAGAGCAGGCTCATATTGGCTGAAATGGCACCGATGGCGCGGTTGGAAGCATTGCGCCACATCATCGCCATCGGATAACCGGTTAACACAAAAGCCACGATATTCAGCGATGAAACCTGATCGGCGCGCAGAAACTTCCACATCGCCACGATAAACACCGTCATCATCAGCGGCTCGACAAACAACCATAAAAAGCCGATATTGTTGCGCCCGTAGCGGGTAATGATTTCGCGCATCAGCAGCGCGCCGACTACCCGCCCCTGTATGGCCAGCGACTCTTTAAACGAAGTTTCGTGCAAAGCTTTCATCAGTTTTTATGCTCTCTGACGCTGGCCGTGAGCAGGCTTACAATGCCGTAGAGCATCAGGCCGATAAAAAATGTGGCGATAATGTTGTAGAGCCGGTGTGGTTTTAAAGCCAGATCAGGCCTGCTCGGCTGCGACACCACCTCAAGATAAAGCTGTTTGCGGTCGGCCTCAACCTTGGCACTTTCCAGCGAAGCAATCGCGGCGGCCAACTGTTTTTCGGCCAGCTCGTTCTCCAAAAACAGGCGCTGGTATGCAGCCGCCTGAGCGGTAATCGAATTATCCGCACCGCCCGAAATCATCTGCATCTGCTGCCTGATTTCACGCTTCAGGCTTTTTTCACGCGCCTGCAAGCCTGAAATCTGAGGGTTTTCGGGCGTAACCGCCTTCACCTGATCAAGCTGGGTTTGAATCACAATCAGCTCGTCTTGCAGCTTGGACACCAAGCTCATCTGCGCTTCAGACTGCGCCTTCAAATCGAAAATGCCGTTTTGCGTGCGGTAAACCGCCATTTCTTCGGCTGCATCTTTCACCCGCTCTTCCGCTGCCGCCACATTCTGCTCGGCCTGAGCCACCGTATCTTTGCGGGCACGGGCGTTCAGCTTGTTAATCAGCTCTTCGCCCCGGCTCAGCAAAGCCGCATTGATCTGCTGCGACTCACCCGCATCAAACGACTCCACGCTCAGCGTGGAAATGCCTGAAACCGGATCAAACGCAATATTGACCTTGTCTTTATAATACTGATAGAAAGCCTCACCGGAATCCCACAAACCGAACCCGTTGAAACGGCTGAAAATATCGCCCTTGTCCTCATAAAACGAACGCACCGGCATGGCTTTTTCAAGCGCAGCCAGAGCCGAGCGCGAGCCCATATATTCGCGCACCGTGTACGTATCGTCCTGCGCGCGCGCAAAGCCCGCATTTTGCAGCAAAGCCCCCAAACCGTCGACCGAGGTCTGGTTGCTGGGCGATCGCACCACAAAGCTCGATTCAGACACATAACGGTCGGCCGCCCAACCCGAAAAATACACCAGCGAGCAAGCTGTGGGGATAATCACCGTTACCCAAAACAGCTTGCTGAACCGCTTCAGTTTAAGCTTCTTCCCTTTCGGCCCGCCTGCCGGAGATGCCGGCACGGCAGCTGCCGCTTTTCCGGCTTTTTCCGAAACCCGGGTGTTTTCCGTATCCACTTTTTGTTCAGACATTTTTATTTTCCCGATTAATTGCCCAAATTATTCACACTGTTGGCACCACTCACCACAGGCGAGAACACAAACTGCAAAAACTTCTGAATTTCAGCCACAGGCGCATTAGCCGCATACACGATGTCTTTATCCCGCATCGGAAAACGCTGCAGCCAAAACAGCGAATTGGCGTTTTTCAGATCCATACGGTAAACCGTGGGCACCTCCATCGCCGAACCATAACCCTTGCCCAGCCATTTTTCCTGCTCCGCCCCGGGCAGCGCCGATACCGGCTGGTAACGGAACACAAACACCCCCCTCGGATTGGAACGGCGGTCTTGCAGGCCGCCCGCCTCACCGAGCGCCTCGCCCAAATTCATGCCCTTGGCCGAAAACGGCACCTGACGGTTCTGACCCAGCGCACCCAGCGCGGTAAAGCTCAGCGGTTTGGTAAGCAGCGTGAGCACATCTCCCGGGCGCAACACCACATTTTGCGCGGTATCGGCCGTAACCGTTTCCAGAGCCACCGTGCGCACCATGCCGCCGCGCGTAAGCTGCACCGAAATATCCTGCACACCGCTATCCGTGCCGCCCACGGCCGCCACCGCGTCCAAAACACGCTCCCTGTGGCCCGTTAACGGCATGCGGATGCTTTTTCCGGCGCGGATAACCGTTACATTGCTCGAATTGTTCTGCGCCACCCGCACCACGGCCTGCGGCTGGTTCGCCATTTTTTTCAGACGGCCTACGATTTCCAAACGGATGCGGTCGGGCGTTTTGCCGCCCACTTTCACATTGCCCAGAAACGGCACCGAAACCATGCCCCGGGTGTCGACCACCTGCGGCGGCAGATTCACCGTTTGCGCCGAACCCGAACCCACCGAATTCAGCGCACCGCCGAACAGCACTGCCGGAGCCGCCTCCCACAGCGTGATTTCCAACACATCGCCCGAGCCCACCACATCGGCGAAACCCGAACCGCGCCCGCCGAAATCGGCAAACGACTGCCCGCGGTCTGCCGCATAAAGCGCAGACACCACCTTGTCGTCAACATCCACCACAGAAACATCAGGCGCAGCCTGCGCCTGATTGTTTTTCAAAGCCATCACATCCCTCTGCTTCGGCCCCGATGTCGGCAAGCCGCCGCACCCGGCCAAAACCAAAAAAACAACACAACCGTTCAACAGTTTAAAACGAGTCATCAAACAAACTTCCTTAGCAAAACCAAACAAATATGGTTATAAACAAGCGGCGCATTTTAGCACTTCATAGCCATGGCCGACATAATTACCAAAAATATTTTAACAAAACAAAGGCCGGAAGATGCAAAAAAAAAAACAAGCAAACAAAACTTTTCAAAACTATTACAAATATACTATAATCTCATAAAATTCAAATATATACACATTTGTCATACTTGCTTCTGAAATGAAAAAAATCAAGAAACTCATCAAACATCCCGGGATATTTTTTCGGGATTATTTCAATAAAAAATATCCCGTGGTAAACAACGAGCAGCTGCTTATCGAGCACCACGAGCCGTTATTGATCGAAAACGATTTAAAACTGATTTCACTGGAAGCCGGCATTGCGAAAGCAAGCCGAACCGTCGACGCGGTTTTCACCTGGGTAGACAACCAAGACCCCGCATGGCAGGCAAAGCACCGCTCGGCAGGCAGCGCCCCGCACGGGCTCTACAGCAACGATTCCGCCCGTTTTACCAACCATAACGAGCTGTATTATTCGGTGCACAGCGTGCAGAAGTTCATGCCCTGGGTGCGCAACATCTATATCGTTACCGACGCGCAAACCCCGGCCTGGCTGAAAAAAAACAAGCCCGCCAACATTCACATTATCGACCACCGCGACATCATCGAACCGCAATACCTGCCTACATTCAATTCGCACGTAATCGAAGCCTACCTGCACAAAATCCCCGGGCTGAGCGAAAACTTCATCTACTTTAATGACGACGTGTTCGTTGCCCGCCCGCTGAAAAAAGAGCACTTTTTCCGCGCAAACGGCATCGCATCGATTTTCATCGCGGCCAAACAATTAAGCGGCATGCAGAAAAAAGGGGTTATCACCCCCACCCTTTCCGCATCACTCAACAGCACCCGCCTGCTCCGGCGCGATTACGACACTTTGATCGACATGCCTTTGGTCCATACCTATGTGCCTCTGAAAAAAAGCATATATCAACAGGCATGGGCACGATATGAAAATGAAATCAGATCATTTCTGCCCAACCGCCTGCGCACCGACAGCGATTTGAACATGGCCACCTTTCTCGTGCCGTGGCTTGCCTATCTTGAAGGCAAATCGGTTTTCACGCGCGAAATCTGCTACTACTTCAATATCCGCTCCGCACACGCCCCGACGCAATATGCCAAACTGCTAAGAAAAAACCGGACAGGGGAACAGCCGCATTCGTTTTGCGCCAACGATTTCAACAGCATAAAAAATATCCCGAACTATCAGGAACAACTGGTTTCCATGTTGAAAAATTATTATCAGATTTAACAGATTAAGATTTTTAGAAAAATGAACCGGAAAATAAGAAAACTCTTGCGGGATCCGAAATTATTCTTTTCGGATATGTATGCCAAGCGCAGCATGCAGTTGAAAAAACATATCCCTGTCAAACATACCGGAAGCCACCAATTTACAGTGGTGTCCGCCGTATACAATGTCGAAAAATATTTGGATCAGTATTTCGATAGCCTGACCACCCAAAGCCTGAATTTTAAAAAACACATCAGCATAATCCTGGTTGACGACGGATCCACCGATTCTTCCGCCCGAATTATCCGGAAATGGCAGGAAAAATACCCGAAAAATATCCGTTATATCTATAAAGAAAACGGCGGGCAGGCTTCTGCACGCAATTTGGGATTGGAATATGTGGAAACGGAATGGGTGGTATTTACCGATCCTGATGACTACTTACACCCTGACTATTTCAAATCGGTAAATGCCCAGTTAAACAACCACCCTTCCGCAGCAATGCTGGCGACCAACATAAAATTTTTCTTTGAAAACCAGAATATTGTTAAAGACAGCCACCCTTTAAAATTCCGTTTCGACAAAACGCATTCTGTTCCCGTTTCCAAACTGGACAAATTCATCAATTTATCGGCCGCATCAAGTTTTTTTAAAACATCACACATCAAACAGCAGAATCTGCGCTTTGACGACAAAGTCAAACCCAATTTTGAAGACGGTAAATTTATTGCCGACTATCTGCTGAATCTGCAAAATACAGAAGTGGTATTCGATAAAGATGCGGTTTATTTTTACCGCAAACGCGAAAGCGGTACGTCAACGCTGGATACCTCTTGGCAGAAGGTGGAGAAATTCTCCAACGTGTTTGAATACGGCTTCCTGCCTATGCTGCAAAGCTACAAAAACCGTCTTGGCAGCGTACCTGCAAGTATCCAAAAAACGGCGTTATACGATATGGCGTGGTATGTACATCAGTTGCTTAACCGCCCGGAACGTACTGATTTTTTAAGCGAAGAACAGAAAAAACATTTTCACAGCCTGATGAATCAGGTATTTTCATATATCGATACCAAAAGCATTATGGAATTTGGCTTGGCCGGCGTATGGTTATTTCATAAAGTCGGCATGCTCGGGCATTTTAAAAATGCCGAACCGCCATTTCAAATTGCCTATATCGAAAACATCGACCGAGAAAAAAAGCAATTTCTTATCAGCTATTTCGATTATTTCGATTTTCCCTACTCTGTGCGTGCAGACGAACAGGAGCTGGTTCCGGTTTATGCCAAAAATGTCGTCAATACTCTAAACGGCAAACTATTTACCTACGAAAAACGCCTGTGGGTTCCTTACGAAGGCATCTCTGCCCCCGCCATTTTATCGGTTTTACTCAACAATAAACCAATGCGTATTTCTATCAAAGGAAAAATCTTCACTAAAGGGATTTCCATAGAAGAATTGATAGGTTTATTTATGCCGTCTGAAAAATATCATTCAGATGATAGCTGGTTATTAATGGATAGAGAAACCAAAGCGGATGACAATGCCGAACATTTTTATCGCTATATGATGCGGAACCACCCTGAACAAACCTGCTATTTTGTGCTGAATCAAGATGCACCCGATTGGGCACGCTTGGAAGCAGAAGGCTTCAAATTAGTGGAATTCGGCACCAAAGACTATGAAACACGTTTGCGTCAGGCCGATAAAATTATCTCCAGCCATTTGGAAAAACATATCAATAACTATTTTAACGACCTATACGAACACAGCAAAAAATTTGTCTTCCTCCAACATGGAGTAACTAAAGACAATCTTTCTGCATGGACAAATACAAAGAAAATCTTAGATTGCTTTGTTACAGCCACCAAACCTGAAACATTATCGATTGCGTCTGATTTCAACACCTACAAACTCACCGAAAAGGAAGTTGTCTTAACCGGCTTCCCTCGTTACGACGCTTTACTATTGAAAAATCAACCGGAGAGCAAAAAAATTCTGATTATGCCGACTTGGCGCAACAATATTGTCGGTCAAAACATTGGGGCAGGCAGTAATACCCGTACGCTTAATGCGGCGTTTATGGAAACCGAATATGCCCGCCACTGGCACAGCTTTCTCCACACCGATCAGCTGCGTCAGCTTGCCGACACGCACGGTTATGAAATTATTTTTGCACCGCACCCGAACATCGAACCCTATTTAGAAGTGTTGGAAGTACCGCCGTATATGACTCTCTGGAGCGGCTTAAGGGAAACCGAAAGTATCCAAAACTTATTTGGCCGCTGTACGGTGTTAATCACCGACTACTCCTCGGTTGCGTTTGATATGGCGTATTTAAACAAAGCCGTCATTTATTATCAGTTTGACCAAGAAAGCTTTTTCTCAGGTACGCACACCTATCAAAAAGGTTATTTTTCCTATGAAAACGATGGCTTTGGCCCGGTAACGCTGACACAAGAAGAGACTTTGTCAGAATTAGAGACTATTTTGCAAAACGGCAAAGCCAAACCCGAATACCTTGCCCGCATTCAAGCCACCTTCCCGTTTCAGCAAGGGGGAAACTGCGAACGCGTCTACCAAGCCATTATCAACCTGGACAAACCTGAAACGGCAGATAACCGGCCGATTGTTGAAAAAATGATTACCCACGCGGAAAATCATCAGGCTTGGGGACTTGCGGCTGAAAGGATTCTCTATCTGCTGGACAATAAAGCCCTGAACGGCGAAGAGCGCAAAGAATACGAGCAGCGTTATCTGAACGCTTTATTTAAAGCCAAACGGTTGAATGTGCTGTCGGATTATCTGGGCAGCCATACAGTGGAAAATGCAGGATATTGGCGGGCAAAAATCGAGCTGCAAATCGGCAATACGGCGCAGGGGGCGAAATTTTTTGCCGAGCATAATACCGGCACGTTAGAAGACAAACTGTTTGCCCTTTTGGCCGCGTCGTATTGCAAGGATACGCAGTCGGCAGAAACCTTAAGCCGCAACATAGCCTCCGAACTGCCCGAAGGCTACCGCCCGTTTCTACTGCTTGCCGAAAAAATCGGCCGGCAGGAATATTTTGTTGCCCTCAGCCTGATTGAAAACCTGCTGGAAAAACTGTCTGCCGCAGATAAAAACGTTTTCAAGCTGGAGCTGTTGGCGAGCTACCTCTGCATGCGCCTGAACAATTTGAAACAGGCGCATAAGTATCTGGTGCGTTATGAAGAGCACCGAAGGGGCGACCCTGCATGCCGTATCGCTATTGCCCGTTTGGCGAAACTGCGCCGCGACGGCGAAAAGCTGTTTACTCAAGTCAACCGTGCCTTCGGCGCCGATTTACTGATGATGCCGAAAGATTTGGTGCCTGCTTATTTGCAGGAACTCAACCGTTCGGGCAATACGGCCGCCGAAGAAACCCTGCAGGCCCAGTTTGCGGCAAAATATCCGCAAAGCAAAACCATCGCCTTATACAAAGCTGAAAAGCTGTATCGGGCCCGCGAGTGGCAGGCATTGGCCGATTTGCTGGAAAACCATATCCAAACCTCCGACCGTGCAATGTATTTGCACGCATTAGCTTTATGCCGTCTGAAAAAGGCAGAAGAAGTCAATCAAATGTTTAAAGACATTAACCCAACAGAGAATACTTTTATGTATTGGAAGATAGCTTCTGAAGTTGCACAAATAAACGGTGATAACGAATTGCTGAAAGAGTGTCTAGTCAAACAACTCAATATCCTAGAAGCACAAACAACAATAAATTCAGATTGTTTAATAGAAGAATTACACATGGAGCAATGAACATGCGACAAATTTTTTCAAAAGTTGAACTCTCCCAAAATAATATTTTTGCATTTTGGGAATCACCTAACCCTATTCCAGCTTATTTGGAATTATGCAAAGAATCATGGATTAAAAATATACCAAACTGCAAAATTCATATTTTGAATCACAGCAATCTACATCAATACATCGGAGATACCTATGATATGGCACAATTGAAATCTATTTCTTTTGCCATGCAATCAGATATTATTTCAGCAGCAGTGTTAGAAAAATTTGGCGGTTTATTTTTAGATTTAGATTGTATTGTTACCGACAATATTTTTGATATTTTTAATAAAATATCTGATACTAAATTAATCTCTTTTGGTCGTCCCGACACTAAGGCAATTCATCTGGCGGCTTTATATTGTGCAAAACCTGGCAATCCTATTCTGACAGAATGGCGTAAAATTGCTCAAGAACGTTTAAGAAACAAGCCTGATCAATGCCCATGGTACTATTTTGGCAACGGAATCGTTAATCCTTTATTCAAAAAACTCGAATATAAAGACAGTTTTTATATCATTGATCGCACACAAAGCGGAAATATTTTAGAATCTGTTGCCTTCCCTAATTCACAAGATCCAATTATGGATTACAAAAAATTTTACTTTGATGAAAATTTTGGATTTGAACCAAATATTTTAGAGAAAGTTGCTTGTGGAATTATTTCTCTGCATAACTCTTGGTCTCCGTCAGAATATAAAAACCTTTATGATAAGGAGGCTTTTTTTCAAAAATCCGCACCAATAGTTGAACTCCTATCATATATTTTAAAGCATGACACCACCAAACCCTATACAACCTTACCTCTCTTAGAATCACATATTACATTTAAGCTAAACGATCATCATATTTCCTATAAGAAAAAATATTTTAAAAATGTATTGGTTTTAGATTTTTTCGTAAATAATGTAAGTTTTGCCTTTGACATTGGTATAGAAAAAGAAAAATTTTATGCAGACATTATTTTCCGCAATGCCTCATCAGAAGTATGCAAAAACCTACCTGGTTTTAGGGGAATTGCTTTCAATTCTAATAAAGGCCGCATTATTGCAAATGCTAAAGAAGATCATGTTTGGATGGAAATCTTTAAATTCTACAATCATATCAAAGACAACACCGTCAACAATCAACAATCAAAAATTAAAATTGAAACCGATGCACTCGTTGATTTAAGAACGTTTAAAATCTCAAATAATTTACTGATTTTAGAAGGCATTGGTATTCTAACCGGACAAAATGCCAGAGAATACAGAGATATTGATTACAAATTAATCATTAAAAGTGAATCTGAAGAATTTGTAAAGAACTTAGCTAAAGCACACCGTCCTCATTTAACCGCTACATATTCATTTCACCCGAGCATATCTTATGATAAATGCTGGTTTGCCACACCAGGATATAAAGGGGTGGATATATCGGATGTGCCACCTGGAAATTATGAATTATTATTAAAAATCAAAATAAATGGCTTTGATAAAACATTCGTGCTCAAATCTCAAAAACCAGTTCACTTTGAACATGAAATTATGGACTGTGATTTTTCTGAGCAAGGAAATCGATTGATTATTAAGAAAGACTTAAAAAATGCCAATTGGGAAACAATAGATGCTTTTTATATCCCTAAAAAATTTAGCTCTGAGAAAGTCAGTATAGACGGCTATTACCGAGACGAATACAACAACATCATCGAAGCCCCCGCAGGATTAAATAACGTACAGGTGCGGTTTTTCGGAAAAAACAACCGGGTGGTATTGCACAAACAGTCCGGCTTGAAAAATACCCTGATCGAATTCAAAGGCGATAACGGTATTTTCCAGATTGGCGAAAAGGCCGGCATCTTCGGCACATTCCGTATCGGTTACGACTGCAAAATCAAAATCGGCAGCGGCACAACCAGCACCAATGCCGTTTATGTTACCTGCGCCGAAAAAACCAGTATAACCATCGGTGATGACTGTATGTTTGCCACCAACAACCAAATCCGCACGGATGATTCCCATGCGATTTATGATTTGGACACCGGTAAAAGAATCAATCATTCTAAAGATATCTTTATAGGCAACCACGTTTGGATTGCCTATGGCGCAATAGTTTTGGGAGGGGCGCATATCGGCAACGGCTGCGTGCTCGGAATGCATTCTTTGGCCAAAAAACAATTTCCGGATAACTGCGTTATTGCAGGGATACCGGCCAAGGTTGTCAGGGAAAACATTTTTTGGAAACGCCCTTTACTGTTGAATCTCCCCTATTCAGAAAATGATATTGCTCCCATTCCTGACGGTTTTATTGGAACATGACTCTATTAATTAAGGAAACACCGAAATGACAGTATTGGTTTTAGGCGGCGCGGGCTATATCGGTTCGCATATGGTCGACCGCCTGATTGGGCAGGGTAAAGAAAAAGTGGTTGTGGTCGACAATCTGGTTACCGGCCACCGCGCGGCGGTGCACCACGAAGCCGTTTTCCACGAAGGTGATTTGGCAGACAAACCCTTTATGCGCCAAGTCTTCGCCAGACACCCCGATATTGATGCCGTTATCCATTTCGCCGCCTATTCCCTAGTGGGCGAGTCAATGGCGGAACCGCTGAAATATTTCAGCAACAACACTGCGGGCATGGTCAGCCTGCTCGAGGTGATGAACGAATTTCAAATCAAGCGCATCGTGTTTTCTTCCACCGCCGCCACCTACGGCATTCCGGAGCATATGCCCATCCGCGAAAGTGATCCGCAAAAACCGATCAACCCCTACGGCGAGAGCAAGCTGATGATGGAAACCATGATGCGCTGGGCGGATCAGGCCTACGGCATCAGGTTTGCCGCCCTGCGCTACTTCAACGTGGCCGGTGCCAAGCCCGACGGCTCCATCGGCGAAGACCACCACCCCGAAACCCACCTGGTGCCGATTATCTTGCAGGTTGCGCAGGGCAAACGCGATAAGCTGATGATTTTCGGCAGCGATTACGACACGCCCGACGGCACCAACGTGCGCGACTATGTGCACCCGCTCGATTTGGCCGATGCCCATATTTTGGCCATAGACTACCTGCGCCGCGGCGGAAAATCCGACGCATTCAACCTCGGCTCATCAACCGGCTTTTCCAACCTGCAGATGCTCGAAGCCGCCCGTGCCGTTACCGGCAAAGCCATTCCCGCCGAAACCGCCCCGCGCCGCCCCGGCGACCCCGACACCCTGATTGCCGCTTCCGACAAAGCGCGGAAAATTCTGGGCTGGAAGCCTCAATTCGACAATATCGAAAAAATCATCGCTTCGGCATGGGCATGGCACTCCAAACACCCGAACGGTTATCAAGACGACAACCGATGATAAAAACAGGCCGTCTGAAAACTTTCAGACGGCCACGGTAACCGGAATCCGTTTTTCCGAAACCGGGGTTTAATAATGATACCTGCACTGAGCGATATATAAGGTGCCGTTTTCCACCCGGAAAACCAAGCGGTGTTCCTTATCGATACGCCTCGACCAGAAACCCGACCAATTGTGTTTCAGCGGCTCGGGATCGCCCAAGCCTTCAAAAGGGTTACGCAAGGTATCTTTGATAAGCTGGTTGATTCGCCTGAGTGTTTTTTTATCGGTTTGCTGCCAGTAGAGATAGTCTTCCCAAGCGTGGGTTGTCCATGCAAGTATCATTCTTCAATCAGCCTTTTGCTGATGGTTTGATGCTCGCGGATTTGCGCCACAGACCGGTTCAAACGCTCGGCATTTTTGGGGCTGGCGGCCAAGTAGGCAGTTGCTTCATAAGCTTGGAAGTCTTCCAAACTCATCACAACGGCGGGGCTGCCTTTTTGCCGGGTAACCAGCACCGGTTTATGGTTGTCGTTCACCCGGTCTAAAGTTTCGGCCAAATTGGCGCGAAAAGCGGTATAAGTAATTACGTCCATAATTTCCTCCTTTAAAATTCGGGTGTTATTTTACGATACGTACAGAAATAAGTACAGATTCCTTCAATGTATCCGACTATGCATGTTAAGCCGTCTGAAACTTTCAGACGGCCTGAAATAAAACACCATGAAAAAAGCCAGAATATTTTCCAAAGGCATCAGGAAAATCCCGCACTTGGCGGGATTTCTGCCTGAATATGAATTAGCTTTCCACTGTGCCCGTGCAGACTGCGTGCTGGGCTGGGGCCTGCGCCCCTCCACCCGCAAGGCGCGCGCCTATGCCGAAAAACACCGCCTGCCTTTTACCGCGCTTGAAGACGGCTTTCTGCGCTCGTCCGGTTTGGGCGTGGC
Organism: Neisseria sp.; assembly: GCF_030530745.1. Classification (GTDB taxonomy): domain Bacteria; phylum Pseudomonadota; class Gammaproteobacteria; order Burkholderiales; family Neisseriaceae; genus Neisseria. The sequence goes on from NZ_JAUMUI010000018.1 coordinate 22,459, forward strand.
AGGCTGGCCGCCGTTTTCTATGGTGGCGGACGATATGGGCATTTATTACGACACCGGCCGCCCTTCGCGTTTGGAAGCATTGGTTTTGGCGGCGGATCAGATGCCGTCTGAAACTTTGGCCGATGCCGGGAAAGCGGCGGAACTAATCGTTGCCCACGGTTTGTCGAAATACAACCATGCGCCTGATTTTTCGTGGGATTTGTTTCAGGCCGGGTATTCAAATACCGCGTGCGTGCCTGAATCTGCGTATGGCAAATTAGACGAGGAAGATATAAAGCGGGATACTCGGGTCAAGCCCGAGTATGACGGAAATAAATATCTCAGGCCGTCTGAAAAAGAAATTGTGCTGGTTATCGACCAAACTTTCGGCGATATGGCGGTGAAATCCGGCGGAGCCGACGAGAAAACGTTTGCGCAAATGTTTCAGACGGCCTCAGCCGAAAACCCCGATGCCGAAATCTGGGTGAAAACCCACCCCGATGTATTGAGCGGTAAAAAGCGCGGCTACCTCACCGATCTGCCGCAAACGGAAAACGTGCGCCTGCTGGCGGCCGATGTCAACCCGCTTTCTTTGTTGAAACAAGCAGATAAAGTATATTGCGTTACTTCGCAGATGGGCTTCGAGGCTTTGCTGCTGGGCAAACCGGTGGCGGTGTTCGGGCTGCCGTGGTATGCGGGCTGGGGGGTTGCCGACGACCGCCATGCGGGTGTGAAAGCCTTGCAGGAACAGGGCCGCCGCGCGCCGCGCTCGCTGATGCAGCTTTTTGCTGCGGCTTATCTGCAATACAGCCGCTATATCAACCCCAACACGGGTGAGCCCGGCACGGTGTTTGATGTGATCGGTTATCTGGCCGCCGGGCGCCGCCGCAACGAAAAACTGCGCGGCAATCTTTACTGCGTGGGCATGTCGCTGTGGAAACGGGCGGTAATGAAGCCGTTTTTCAATGCTCCTGCCTGCCGCCTGCATTTTGTTTCGTCGCTGAAAAAACTGCGCGCAATGCCGCTGCCCGCCGATGCACGGCTGTTGGTGTGGGGCTGCGGCAAGGGCGAACTGCTGGACTTTGCCGCCGAACGCGGCCTGAGTGTGCTGCATATGGAAGACGGCTTTATCCGCTCGGTGGGCTTGGGCTCGAATCTGGTGCCGCCGCTCTCGCTGGTTTGCGACGATATGGGCATTTATTTCAGCGCAGAAAAGCCTTCGCGTTTGGAGCATATCCTGCAAAACCATGTGTTTGCCGAACAGGATTTTCAGACGGCCTCATGGCTGCAAACCGCGCTCACCGAAGCCGGCATCAGCAAATATAACGTTGGCGGCGGCGCGCTGGCCATTCCGCCCGATGCGGGCAGGGTGCTGCTGGTGCCCGGCCAGGTTGAAGACGATGCCTCGATACGCCACGGCTCGCCGGAAATCCGCAAGAATCTGGATTTGCTGAAAAAAGTGCGCGCCCTGAACCCCGATGCCTACATTATCTACAAACCGCACCCCGATGTGGTGAGCGGCAACCGCACCGGCCATATCGCCCCCGAAGAGGCCGCGCGCTATGCCGACCAAACCGTTACCGAATGCGACATCACCACCTGCCTGCAACAGGCGCACGAAGTGCACACCCTCACTTCGCTTTCGGGCTTCGAAGCCCTGCTGCGCGGCAAAACCGTGCATTGCTACGGCCTGCCTTTTTATGCGGGCTGGGGTTTAACGCACGACCACCTGCCGATTCCCCGCCGCACACGCAAACTGGCCTTGTGGCAGCTGGTGGCGGGCACACTGGTTTATTATCCCGATTATGTCTGCCCTGAAACCCACCGTGCGGTTGATGCACAAACCGCCGTGGAAATCCTGCGCCGGCAGAAAGCGCAACGGCAGCACGGCGCGCCGCTGAAAAAGAGCTTCGCCGCCAAACAATGGGGCAAACTCAAGCAGCTTCGCGTGTTAATGAAATAAAATAGATATTTATAGTTATTTAACAAACAATAAATCAGGTAAAATGGCGCTTTGGGAGATGTGCCGCCTTTGGCCGAAACGGCGGCATAAATGGCAGCAAATGTTTTTTCAGACGGCCTGAGATATTTGTAAGTTATTGAAGCCCTTTGAAATATTTATTCTCCGTCATACTCGGGCTTGACCCGAGTATCCCGCCTTGTTTGAAAAATTATTGAAAAACAAGATACTCGGGTCAAGCCCGAGTATGACGGGATTAAGCATTCAAGCCGTCTGAAAACACCGCATACCAAGCGCGCAAACACCGTTCACGTATCCGCAACAATAAACAAACTGCATGGAAAACACGTTTATCCCCGGCTCGCTGGAAGAGCTGGTCGGCAGAAATTCGCGCATCCTGCTGCTGCAGGGGCCGATCGGGCCGTTTTTCACAAAATTCTCGCAATGGCTTTCCGGGCACCATCACAAAACCGTTTTTAAATTGAATTTTAACTACGGCGACGAAACGTTTTACCCCCCGCATATCCCCCGCACCTTCGCCTACCGCGACACTTATCAGGCTTTTCCCGCCTTTTTGGCGGCATTCGTGCAGGAAAACCTTATCGATGCCGTTGTATGCTTCGGCGATTTCCGCCCCTACCACGTAGCCGCCAGGCAGGTGGCCGAAGACTACGGCCTGGGCTTCTGGGTGTTTGAAGAAGGTTATTTCCGCCCGTTTTACATCACGCTGGAGCAAAACGGCGTAAATGCTTTTTCAACCCTGCCGCGCGATGCCGCCTTTTTTCAGGCGGCCTTTCCGAAGCTGCGCAAACAGCAATACTGCGAACCGCCCCCCGTACGCGGCGGCTTCCTGCCGATGGCCGGATGCGCCGTGCGCTACTACGTGTCGGCCCGCCGCCACCGCAGGCACTACCCGCACTACATCCACCACCGTTCCAAAAGCCTGGCGCACTATACCTGGTCGTGGGTGAAATCCGGTCTCAAGCGCGCCGTTTATATGCTGCAGGACCGCAAGTTCGGCCGCAAAGTAGAAAACGGAAAATACGGCAGGTTTTTCATTCTGCCGCTGCAAGTGTTCAACGACAGCCAAGTACGCGTACACAGCGATTTTTCATCGGTGCAGAATTTTTTATTGCACGTGCTCGCCTCGTTTGCCGCCCACGCGCCCGACGGTACCAACCTGATTGTGAAACACCACCCGATGGACAGGGGCTTTACCGACTACCGCAAAGACATCAACCGCTTCCTCCGGCAACACCCCAAGCTCAAAGGGCGCATTTTTTATGTGCACGACGCACCGCTGCCCGCTTTTCTGCGCCACGGCGCCGGCATGGTTACGCTCAACAGCACCAGCGGCCTCTCTGCGCTGATTCACGGCATGCCGGTTAAAACCATAGGCCGGGCCGCCTACGATATCCCCGGCATCACCTTTCAAGGCAGCCTGGCCGAGTTTTGGAAACGCCCCGTGCCGCCCGACGAAGGTTTGTTTCATGCCTACCGCATGTATCACATCAACACCACCCAGATTAACGGCAGTTTTTACAGCGAAGTGCGCTTTCCCGAAACCGGCGGCGGAACACCCGCGCCGTAAGCTGTTTATTCTTTACAAAACACCGGCAAGCGCCGCACAATCCGCCATCTGTGCGGTTCAGGCCGTCTGAAATGCCACAGGCTTCTGCCTTAACCTTACCTTTTTTAATATATGGTTACCCCCTCCCCTCCCCCCTCGGACAAACTCGGCTCGGGCTGGATGATTATCGCCGCTGTCGGTTTCACCCTGATGAATTTCTGGGTGAAAGCCGCCGCGCAAACTTTCGGTTTCGGCGCAGGCGAGCTGGTTTTCTGGCGCATGGGCTTTGCCGCACTGTTTCTCGGCATCACCGCCAAAATGCAGGGCAAAACCTTCGCTACGCCGCATTGGCGCGCACACCTGAACCGCAGCATTTCCGGCACACTGGGCATGTTTTGCATTTTCTATGCCGTGATGCACCTGCCGCTGGCAACCGGCGTAACGCTGGGCTATACCTCTTCGATTTTTTTGGCTGTGTTATCGTTTGTGGTGTTGAAAGAACGGGTGTCGGCCTACACGCTGGCGGTGTTGCTGCTGGGCTTCGGCGGCGTGGTGCTGCTGCTCAACCCTTCTTTTCAAAGCGGGCAGGAGCTGGCCGCTTTAGTGGGTTTGTGCGGCGGCCTGCTCGCCGGTTGGGCCTATTTGCAGGTGCGCGAACTTTCGCTCCTGGGCGAGCCGGGCTGGCGGGTGGTGTTTTACCTTTCGCTGGTGGGCATGGCCTTGTCGGCGGTGTGGACCGGCTTCACCGGCTGGCATCCGCTAACCGCCGCCGCCCTGCCCTATCTGCTCGGCATAGGCGCTTCGGCACTGGTGGCCCAACTGTGCCTGACCCGCGCCTACAAGGTCGGCAACAAATTCACCGTGGCCTCGCTTTCATATTTAACGGTGGTGTTTTCGTCGCTGGCCGGCGTTTGGTTTTTGGGCGACAAAATCAGTTGGCAGGAAGCGCTGGGAATGGGTATTATTGTGGCAAGCGGTATTTTAAGCAGCATGAAGCCGTCGTGGCGGCGGCGCCGTAAATCCCCATAACGCTAAGGAGTGTCATCATGATTTCCATCAGAGAGCAGGCCTACGGTTTGAATGTGGCGCTGTATAACGAATTTACGCTGGAAGATTTCTACGAATTCGAGCGCGCCGCTTTGGAATGCACGCAGAAAGTACACCGCCCCGATATGCTGCTTGATTTAACCATGCTGAAAGACTTCACCATCGATATGGCGGTGGAACAGCTCAAATTCATGCGCGAACACGAAAACGATTTCGGCCGCATCGCCATCGTGGTTGACGATGTTTGGATCAAACTCGGCACCCGCCTCTCCAGCCTGATCACCCAGCAGCACCCGAAATATTTCGATGATGCCGCATCCGCGCAGGCTTGGCTGCAGGAAGCGCAACCGGCATAACCCGCCTTGAAAAACAACAGGCCGTCTGAAACGCCAACCATGGTTTCAGACGGCCTTAAGTATTTTTGCCAAGGTTTTTGCTTTTCACCTGTGAAACATGCCGGAACTTTTACCGTTATAAAACATCAGTAACTGTCAGGCAGACCGTTATAGCCGTCAAAAACAAAGGAAAAAACATGGATAAAACCTACCCGCACATGCAGGTTGAATACGAGCCGCAACACAAAGCCGCCTGGGTGGCGATGGCGGCGCAACCCGTGCCGTGCTTCACGCAAACGCTGCTGCACAGCCTGCTGGCGTATTTCGGCGACGTGCGTGCCGAAATCGATGCGGGCGGCCGCGAATACCGCTATATCGTCGGCACTTCCGGTGTGCCGGGGGTGTATAACCTCGGCGGCGATTTGCGGCTGTTCGCGCAGGCGATCGTGCGCCGCGACCGCGACACCCTGACGGCCTATGCCGCCGACTGCATCAAAGTACTATATGAAGTGATGACCCACCTTAACCGCGAACTGACCACCATCAATCTGGTGGAAGGCGATGCGCTGGGCGGCGGTTTCGAAGGCGCGCTGGCAGGCAATGTGCTCATAGCCGAAAAAGGTGCGCGCATGGGGCTGCCCGAAGTGCTGTTCAACCTTTTTCCCGGCATGGGGGCTTATTCCATGCTGTCGCGCAAAGCGGGCGGCAGCGTAGCCGAAAAAATGATGACGGGCGGCGAAATCTATACTGCCGAGCAACTTTACGAAATGGGCATAGTGGACATTCTGGCCGAAAAAGGCGGAGGGCGGCAGGAAGTGCTGCGCTATATCGAACGCGCCGAAAAATCCCCCAACAGCTACCGCGCCATGCGAAAAGTAAAAGATTACTGCAACCCCGTTTCCTACCAAGAGCTGTCAGACATCACCACCATCTGGGTCGATGCCGCACTAAACCTGACCGAACGCGATTTGCAGGTTATGTCGCACCTGCTGCACAAACAGGGCAACAAATTCGCCGGATAGCGCACCGCCCGAAACCTATTATAGAGGCCGTCTGAAAACCGAAATATTTTCAGACGGCCTTTAAACGCTTCCGCATCCCAAACATATAGTCAACCAACCCAAGAAAATAAATTAGACAAAAAGTCCTATAAAATTACAAAAAAACAGATAAACAAAAAAATTTGCAGAATTTATTGCCGTTTTGTCTGATTTCTGTATAATCACCGCCATATCCTACCCTACCGAAACAAAATTAGACAAAGGCATCCCATGCAATTAGACATCGACCGTTTAATCGCCTATTTCGGCGGCGTAAACGCGCTGGCCGAAGCCCTGAAAGCGCACGACCCCGAAAATGCGGCAAGCACGGCGGCCATCTACAAATGGCGCACGCGCGGCTCGCTGCCGCTGGCGCAACTGCAAAAACTCACCGCACTGGCCGAAGCACAGGGCCGCCCTTTGGATTTAAACGCCTTTTTACAGCAACAAACCACGTTGGAGAAACAAACCATGCCGCAAAACAACCGCGTTATCATTTTCGACACCACCCTGCGCGACGGCGAACAATCGCCCGGCGCCGCCATGACCAAAGAAGAAAAAATCCGCATCGCCCGCCAATTGGAAAAGCTGGGCGTCGATGTAATCGAAGCCGGCTTCGCCGCCGCCAGCCCCGGCGATTTCGAAGCTGTGAACGAAATCGCCAAAACGCTGACCCGCGCCACCGTCTGCACACTGGCGCGCGCGGTTGAAAACGATATCCGCAAAGCAGGCGAGGCAATCGCCCCTGCCGCCAACCGCCGCATCCACACCTTTATCGCCACCAGCCCCATCCACATGGAACACAAGCTGAAAATGAAGCCGGCCAAAGTGGTGGAGGCCGCCGTTAAGGCCGTGAAAATTGCCAAAGAATACACCGACGACGTCGAATTTTCGTGTGAAGACGCGCTGCGTTCCGAAATCGGCTTTTTGGCCGAAATCTGCGGCGCCGTAATCGAAGCGGGCGCCACCACCATCAATATCCCCGACACCGTCGGCTATTCGATTCCCCATAAAACCGAAGAATTCTTCCGCGAGCTGATTGCCAAAACCCCCGGCAGCGGCAAAGTGGTGTGGTCGGCACACTGCCACAACGATTTGGGGCTGGCCGTCGCCAACTCGCTGGCCGCATTGAAAGGCGGCGCGCGCCAGGTAGAATGCACCGTAAACGGCCTGGGCGAACGCGCCGGCAACGCATCCATCGAAGAAATCGTGATGGCGCTGAAAACCCGTAACGACGTTTTCGGTTTGGAAACCGGTATCGACACCACCCAAATCGTGCCCTCTTCCAAACTCGTGTCCACCATCACCGGCTACCCCGTGCAGCCCAACAAAGCCATCGTCGGCGCCAACGCCTTTGCGCACGAATCGGGCATCCACCAAGACGGCGTGCTCAAGCACCGCGAAACCTATGAAATCATGTCGGCCGAATCGGTGGGCTGGGCCGCCAACCGCCTGAGTTTGGGCAAACTTTCCGGCCGCAACGCCTTTAAAACCAAACTTGCCGATTTGGGCATCGAACTGGGCAGCGAAGAAGCCTTAAACGCTGCTTTCGCCCGCTTCAAAGAACTGGCCGACAAAAAACGCGAAATTTTCGACGAAGACCTACACGCGCTGGTTTCCGACGAAATGCACAGCCTCGCCCAAGATGCCTATAAATTCATTTCGCAGCGCATCACCACCGAAACCGGCGAAGAGCCGCGCGCGCAAATCGTATTCAGCGTGAAAGGCGAAGAAAAACAGGCAGAAGCCACCGGCTCAGGCCCGGTCGATGCCATTTTCAAAGCCATCGAAAGCGTGGTGAACAGCGGCGCCGCCCTGCAGATTTATTCGGTGAACGCCGTAACCGAAGGCACCGAAAGCCAGGGCGAAACCTCCGTGCGCCTCGCACGCGGCGGCCGTGTGGTGAACGGCCAGGGTGCCGACACCGACGTGCTGGCCGCTACCGCCAAAGCCTATCTCTCGGCCTTAAGCAAACTGGAATTCAGCGCCGAAAAAGTGAAAGCGCAAGGCGATATCTGAGTGTGAAGGTATATTGAAAACAGGCCGTCTGAAACGTTTCAGACGGCCTGATACTTTATAAAAAGATAAAAAGCCGGAGACCTTGCAAAATTCAAATTGCTATCTGATAAAGTAATTTCATCAGCCAGTTATTCCCTCTCCCGCTGGAGAGGGTCAGGGAGAGGGCTTGGCGGATTTTAACCAACCGTTTTTCAAGCGGCAGGCGTTCGGCGGCTCAAACCGAAGCGGTACGCTCTTCCAACCACGCCCGCGCCGCGCCTTCCACCAGCGGCAGCAGTTTTTCGCGCACTTTAGCGTGGTAGCGGTTCAACCATTCGGTTTCGGCGGCCGTCATCAATGCCGTGTCTACCAAACGGGTGTCGATCGGGCACAGGGTAACGGTTTCAAAACACAAAAAGCTGCCGAACGCGGTTTCGGCGGGGTTTTCCACCGGTTGGTTGACCACCAGGTTTTCAATGCGTATGCCCCATTGCTGCGGGCGGTAGAGGCCGGGTTCGTTAGAGCTGAGCATGCCTGCCTTCATGGCGTGGTTGGGATTGGGCGCGGCATGGCAGGAAACTGCCTGCGGCCCTTCGTGCACATTGAGGAAGTAGCCCACACCATGCCCCGTGCCGTGGCCGTAGTCGCACTGCGCCTGCCACAGGGGCATACGGCATACGGCATCAATCATCGGAGAAGGAAGGTTTTCGGGAAACACCGCCTGCGCCAGCGCAATATGGGCTTTGAGCACTAATGTGAAGTCGCGTTTTTGCGCGGCGGTGGGCGTGCCGACGGGCATCACGCGGGTGATGTCGGTGGTGCCGCCCTGATATTGGCCGCCCGAATCAATCAGCAAGAGGCCGTTGCCGCTGATGACAGCATTGGCCTCGGGCGTGGCGCTGTAATGCGGCAGCGCGCCGTTGGCATTGTAGCCGGCGATGGTGTCGAAACTGGGCGAAACAAAATGCGGGCGGCGGCGGCGGTGCGCCAACAGCAAGGCATCAATGTCCAGCTCGGTAACGGTTTCACCGTTTGCCAGCTTCTGCTCCAATTCGGCGAAAAAACCGCACAAGGCCGCACCGTCTTGGCGCATGGTTTCTCGGATATGGGCGATGTCGGCGGCGGATTTGACCGATTTGAACAGGGTTGAAGGGTTGATGCTTTCCACCAGCCGCACGCTGTCGGGCAGTTGCGCCAAGGTGTTGACCGCCGTTTTGGCAGGATCGAGCAGCAGGCTGCCTCCAATTTGCGACAAGGCCGCCGCCGCTTCATGATAACCGGCAGTGTCTATATCGGCTTCGGCCAACACGGCGCGGGCGGCAGGCGTTAAGGCTTCGGGCGCGGCAAACAGCGTGGCCTGATTTTGCCCGATCAGCAGGTAAGACAAAAACACGGGATTAAACGGCACGTCGCTGCCGCGCAGGTTGGTGAGCCAGGCGGTGTCGTCCAACGAAGAAACCAAGTGGTAATCAGCACCTTTTTCTTGCATAGCCGCGCGCACCCGCGCCAGTTTTGCCGCAGCGCTTTCGCTCACAAAGACGGCATCGTGCGGGTAAACTGGCGATTGCGGCAGGGCGGCGCGGTTTTCCCAAATGGCGGCGAGAATATCGCCGCTGTGAACCAGACTGATGCTTTTTGCTGCAAACGCGCTTTCCAACCGGCGCTTGGCCGCCAGCGACAGCATATCGGGCGCCACGCCCACACAGGCGTTTTCATGCAGGCTTTCGGCCAAATCTTCCACATGGGTTTTGCCGAAACCGAGCTTTTGCAGAGTGATGCCGCTGCCGGCAAGCTGCTCTGCAGCCTGTTCCCAATAGCGGCTGTCCGTCCACAAATCGGTGCTGTCCTTTTTCACCACCAGCGTACCGGCCGAACCGGTAAAGCCGGAAACATACGCCCGCGCCTGCCAGTGCTGCGGCAGGTATTCCGACAAATGCGGGTCGGCCGAGGGGATAATCCACGCATCTAACTTTTGCGTGTCCATGGCTTGGCGAAGGGCGGCCAAACGTTGGGAAGGCTTATTCATGTTGTCCTCCGAAAATATTGATATGCTGCATTATTGTATCGTGAAACAAAACCAATTTGAGACCTTTTCAAAACACCTTAGGAGCTGTCGGCATTTAACTGGCGAAGCGGTTTTTTGAGGCAAAAAGCGCAGCAAGGTTGGACACCTGCGGGCATTTCAGCTTCGCAAGTCCGCTTCGCTGCCTAACGCCGCAGACGGGGATTTTTGACCAAAAACACCGCCGTTGCGTTGTGTCAACAGACCCTAAGGCCGTCTAAAAAACCTAACCGCTGATGTCTTCCAAGCTGCGGCCTTTGGTTTCTTCCCCCAGTAATACAATCACCGCCGCCACCGCCACCAGCACGGCGGTAAACATCACAAAAATCTGTCCGAAACCGTTTTCGCCGCCCATCATCGCCGCCACCGCCATCGGCGCCACTATACCGCCGATGCGCCCCACCGCGCCCGCCCAGCCCGAGCCGAATGCACGGAAACGCACCGGATAAAGCTCGGGTGTGTAGGTATAAAGCACGCCCCAAGCGCCCAGATTGAAAAACGACATCCAGCAGCCCCAAAAAACCACCGCCGCCGCCGATGTGCTGTGGCCGAAGAAATAGGCGCACACCGCACAGGCAAACAGAAAGCCCGCCAGCGTGGCTTTGCGGCCGATTTTTTCCACCAGCACGGCGGCGGCGAAATAGCCGGGCAGCTGCGCCAGAATCATCACCAACACATACTCAAAGGTTTTCACCACCGTATAGCCCTGCTCCACCAGCAACTTGGGCAGCCAAGTAAAAATGCCGTAATACGAAAACACGATGCCGAACCAAATCAGCCACAGCATCAGCGTGCGCCGAGCAAACGGCGGCTGCCAAAGCTGTGCGAAACGCACGTTTTCGCGGGTTTCCACGCCCGCCACTTCGGCCGTCTGAACCGCCGGCAACCCCGCTTCGCGCTCTAAGGCGCACACGATTTCATGGGCTTCCCGCACCCTGCCTTTATGAATCAGATAAGGCACCGATTCGGGCAGCTTTTTTCACACATAAAACGCATAAAACACCGGCAGCGCACCGATTAAAAACGCGCTGTGCCAGCCGTATTGCGGAATGAAAAAATACGACACCAGCGCCGCCGCCAGCCAGCCCAGCCCCCAAAAACTCTCAAGCAGCACGATAAACCGCCCGCGCACTTTCGGCGGCGCATATTCGCTCACCAGCGACACCGCCACGGGAAGCTGCCCGCCCAAGCCGAAGCCCACCCAAAAGCGGAAAAACAGCAGGCTGGCCAAATCCCACGACACTGCGCACAAACCCGTTGCCACGCTATACAGCAGCATGGTGCCGGCAAACACGTTTTTGCGCCCGATGCGGTCGGCCATCCTACCGCTCAACACCGCCCCCGGCGCCATGCCGATAAAGCCGGTGCTGACAATCCAGCCCAACCCTGCGGGCGACAGTTGCCACTCTTCGCCCAAAGTGGCCAGCACAAACGACACCATGCCGGTATCCATGGCGTCAAACAGCCAGCCCAAACCGATTAACACCAACAATTTATAGTGAAACCTGCCCACCGGCAGGTTTTGCAGGCGCGAGAGAATATCCATGATCCCTTCCCTTAATTTGGCTTGTGTGCGGCAAACATTTTCCCATATCCAAACCGAACCTCAACCGCTTACACAGCCAGATACCTTTGCAAACCCCCAGATGTGGATGCAGTTTAAGGCGTAGCAGTGCAGCGGGCGCAGACATAACATAGAGTCAGGTAAGCAAGCGAGCAGCGCACAACGCAGAAATGCGCCGCAGATAGGGGTTTTGCAAAAGCCTCAGCCATTCAATTTAAAGAAAAAATACATCCGCTGCTGAGATCTTTGCAAAATTTATTTAGGCCGTCTGAAAATACGGTTTCAGACGGCCTTATTTTTGCCAAACCCTTAGCGGTTTTTCAAACACCCGCAACGCGCCCGCAGCGGGACAATAATCAGATAATACCCAACGCTTTCAATCCGTTATAAACACCGTCTTCCTCTACCGTCGGGCAGATATAGTCCGCCTCGGCTTTCAAATCGGGATGGCCGTTGCCCATCGCCACGCCGAAGCCCACAGCTTTCATCATCTCGATATCGTTCAAACCGTCGCCGAAAGCCATCACGTCCTCCATATCAATGCCCAGCTCGGCCACCGCCGTGCGGATACCGCGCGCCTTCGAGCCTTGTGCATCAAGCATATCCACCGCCAATTCGTGCCAGCGCACGGTTTTGTAGCCGTGTTTCGCCGCTTCGGCCGCCACTTCCGCTTCGCGGTCTGCCGCATAAAAACCAAGCATCTGAAACACTTCGTTGCGGCGGTAAAATTCCTTATCCACCGGGTGGTCGGGCAGAATATGCGCCATCGCATCTTCCACCGTAGGCACAGGCTCGGAAACGGCGATGGTGTGGTCGGCCACAAACGCATAGGGAATACCCTCGCGGTCGAAATAGGCGCACATTTCATCCACTTTGACGGTTTCCAGCGGGCGTTTTTGCAGCACTTCGCCGCGGTAGCGGATAAACTGGCCGTTGATGGTGAGCAGCAGATCCATGCCTGCCTCTTCCACCACGGCGCGCACTTTGGCGGGCATGGCGGCATACGGGCGGCCGGTGGCGATGGCGGTGAGAATGCCGCGCGCTTTCAGCGCCTTCATGGCTTCAAACACCGACGGGCGCAGCGTGTCGGTGTATTTGCGGTAAAGCGTGTCGTCGATGTCGAAAAAGATAATTTTGGGAGTTTGCATAGCGTTTCTTTCTGAATGGGTTCGGCAAACCGCCGGTTTGCCCCGATGCGCACCGCCCCCGTTTGATATCGGGCAACAATCGTGCGGAAAGGCCTGAGCCTTTGCAAAATAACTGAAGGCCGTCTGAAAGCCGGCCAACCTTTTTCAGACGGCCTCCAACACCCTCACCGCCGCCTTACCCTGCTTGAATTTGGCTTTCAGCAGCGGCGGCAGGGTTTCGTCGAAATACCATTGCCCGTCGGGCAGCGCCAGCGCACCGCCTTCGCAATGCAACACCACCGACCGCCCCGACAGATTATCACTTTCCACGATTTCGATTTTGCGCGCCCTGCCCCAGTCCGCCACCGGCAGATTGTGCGCCAGCGAAGAGATACGGCGGTTTTGCACTTCGATGCCCTCTGCCGTGGCGCAGCCGCCGTCGCAGCGCCCCACTTCCCGCACGGGGCACGGCACGCCTTTGGCATGGGTTTGCGGCAGAATATCGAGCGACGACGGGCACAACCCGTGCGCCTGCGCCCATTCCGCCAGCGCGCGTTTGGCGGCTTTTTTGTGTATAAACAAACCGTTGGGCGGCTGCCGCCTGCTGCCTTCCGCCAGCGGCACCACCCGCGCCTGCAAACGCGCCTGCTCGTCGGGCGCAAACTGAACCGTTAAATAACGGTTGGCGCTTTCAGACGGCCTGATGCCGTATTGTTGTGCCAGTTGCGCTTTCAGCCACAGCGCATGAAGCGCCCCCAACGCCGGTATAAAACGCAGGCTGCCGGTTTCCAACACAAACGGCTGGTTCTTTTTAAGATGCAGCATCGCCGCCACTTCGGCAAACGCCTTTTCATGCACGCGGATATCCAGCGCACGCCCCCTGCCGTCAAGCCAAACCGACACGCCCGGCGTATCGGGCAGCGCATAAACCTGCTCCGCCAAATCCGCCCCCAACCAAGCCGGCGGCAGCTTCGGATTCATCAGCGCGCGGCAGTGGTTTTCCCATTCGCCGCCCTTCTCCGCCAAGCTGGCCTCCAAAAAATCGGCCAACGCCAACACATCGGTCATCGCACGGTGGCGGTTTTCCGCCCAAATACCGAAACGCTCGATGATGCTGTCGAGATTATGCTTGTGAAACTGCGGATACAGGCGGCGCGACAATTGCACGCTACACAAAGCCGGCGCGGCGAAATCCACGCCCGCGCGCCGGAATTCGTGGCGCAGAAAGGTATAATCGAAACGGCTGTTGTGCGCCACCAGCAGCGAGCCGCGCAGCAGCGGCAGCAATTCGGCCGCCAAGTCGGCAAACAGCGGCGCACCGGCCACCATCTCATTGCTGATGCCGGTTAAACGGGTAATAAACGCCGAAAGCGGCTGCTGCGGGTTCACCAGCCATTCGTGCCGCTCTGCCCTGCCGTTTTCAAAACGCAGCAACGCCACCTCGGTAATGCGGTCTTCAAACAGGTTGCCGCCCGTCGACTCAATGTCCACCACGGCCACCGGCACGCCCAAACGGCCGAAACACGCCGCCAACAGCGGCCAACGATCAGAGGCTTGCGCCATCATATTTCCGATTAAATTCAAATAACAGGCCGCTATTCTACACTTTTTCGCCGGGCAGCGCTTGACAGCATAAACCACGATTCCTATAATACGCATCTTTCACGCACCCGTAGCTCAGTTGGATAGAGTATCTGGCTACGAACCAGAGGGTCGGGCGTTCGAATCGCTCCGGGTGCGCCACACAAATTATTTTATCCGCGCCCATCGTCTAGCGGTTAGGACATCGCCCTTTCACGGCGGTAACCGGGGTTCGATTCCCCGTGGGCGTGCCATACAAAACCAAAGCCCTTGAAATTTTCAAGGGCTTTGGTTTTCATTCACATTCATTACCAAACAGGCCGTCTGAACCCGTTTTTCAGACGGCCTGCAATATCCTTCCCAACCCTTCCGGCAAACGGCAGACTTTCTGCGCGGCATAATCGAAACACACCATACCCGTTCGCACTTTGGCAATACTGCGGCCGTCGCTTTCGCGGCTGATATGGTAAAGCAACGCAAAACTGCTGCGGCCGATGTCGTCTGCGCCCATTTCCACCGCCAGCTCATCGCCGTGATGCACCTGCACCAGATACTGAACCGCCGCATCCGCCATAATCAAGCCCGCCCCGCCTGCATCCGGTTCGCTGAAACCGTGCCGCGCAAGCCAGCGCATACGGCACTCATGGCACAAACGCAACACCGCATCATTGGCCAGATGGTTGCCGTAATTGATATCGCCGATTTGCACCGTAATACCGGTGCGGAACAAAACCTTTTCAGGCAAAGGCAGATTGATGCGCGGCATAAAAACCCTCCAAACAAAAATAACAGCTTGAAACCATTGCCCAACCGATAACAGCCCGAAGCGTTATTGTAACGGATTCTGCACAAAAACCGCCCGTCTGCGCAACATTCCTCCCCCGCTGTTTCCCGTTTTCGGCGGCAGATTATTCAAACGGCCTATTTTTGTTGTCGCGTGTAGTTTTCAGGGCGAAACTGATATAATTTGACCGTTATTCAATATTTCACCCAGATTTGGAGGATTTTCTATGGCACTCGTATCCATGCGCCAGCTGCTCGACCATGCCGCCGAAAACAGCTACGGCCTGCCCGCTTTCAACGTGAACAACCTCGAACAGATGCGCGCGATTATGGAAGCCGCCGACCAAGTTAACGCCCCCGTTATCGTGCAGGCCAGCGCCGGCGCGCGCAAATATGCCGGCGCGCCGTTTCTGCGCCACCTGATTCTGGCGGCCATCGAAGAATTCCCGCACATTCCCGTGGTGATGCACCAAGACCACGGCGCCTCGCCCGACGTATGCCAACGTTCCATCCAGCTCGGCTTCAGCTCGGTGATGATGGACGGATCGCTGCTCGAAGACGGCAAAACCCCGTCCACCTACGAATACAACGCCGAAGTTACCCGCAAAGTGGTTGAGTTTTCCCATGCCTGCGGCGTATCGGTAGAAGGCGAAATCGGCGTTTTGGGCAATCTGGAAACCGGCGAAGCAGGCGAAGAAGACGGCGTGGGCGCGGCCGGCAAACTCTCCCACGACCAAATGCTCACCAGCGTGGAAGACGCCACCCGCTTCGTGCGCGACACCGGCGTGGACGCGCTGGCGATTGCCATCGGCACCAGCCACGGCGCATACAAATTCACCCGTCCGCCCACCGGCGACGTGCTGCGTATCGACCGCATCAAAGAAATCCACGCCGCCCTACCCAACACCCACATCGTGATGCACGGCTCCAGCTCCGTGCCGCAGGAATGGCTGAAAATCATCAACGGACACGGCGGCAACATCGGCGAAACCTACGGCGTGCCGGTGGAAGAAATCGTGGAAGGCATCAAACACGGCGTGCGCAAAGTTAACATCGACACCGACCTGCGCCTGGCCTCCACCGGCGCCATCCGTAAATTTATGGCCGAAAACCCCGCCGAATTCGATCCGCGCAAATATCTGGCCAAAACCGTAGAAGCCATGAAACAAATCTGTATAGCCCGCTACATCTCCTTCGGCTGCGAAGGCCAGGCCGGCAAAATCAAACCGGTTTCGCTGGAAAAAATGGCCGCCCGCTATGCCAAAGGCGAACTCAACCAGATTGTGAAATAAGCCGCTCAAACACACACACGTTCTAACAAAACCAAAGGCCGTCTGAAACCGTTCGACAGCCTTTGGTTTTACCAAAGTCTCAATTTATACTTAAAATCTACCTGACACCAAACCAAAAATACCAAAACCGCCCCAAACGGGCGGTTTTATTCAAGCAAACATATCTCAATCCAACTGCGTTACCGTTACCGGCAGATTACGTACCGCAGCCATAGTGGCGGTATGCGCCTGTTGCTGCCTGCGGAATTCAGCCATATTGGCAGGCGTGAGTTTCGGTGTCGGTAAAGCGATGGCCGTCGGGTTCATATGTTGGCCGTTTTTGCGTACTTCATAGTGCAGGTGCGGGCCGGTCGAACGACCGGTGCTGCCCACATAACCGATTATATCGCCGGCCTTAACCCGGCCTTTCGCCGGCGAAAACGCACTCATATGGGCATACAGGGTTTCTACACCGTTGCTGTGCTGCAGAATGACGGTATTGCCGTAACCGCCCTGCCAGCCTTTAAACGTCAGCACACCATCGGCAGTAGCGCGGATAGGGGTTCCCGTGGGTGCGGCATAATCAATACCCGTGTGCATTTTGACGGTACGCAAAACGGGGTGCACGCGTACGCCGTAGGGCGAAGAAATACGCACATAATCTACCGGTTTCACGTTGAAACCCTCGTGCAGGCGCAGTGATTTGCCGTGTTGGTCATAATAACTGCCGCTCTCTTCATCACCTTTGCCTTGGCTGTAATAATAGGCTTGGTAGGTTTTGCCGTTTTTCACCACTTCGGCAGCTAAGATATCGCCTGTAGCCATTTCCTGACCGCGGAAATACATACTGTTATACAGCAGGCGGATAGAATCGCCGCCGGTGAGTTCGTCTACATTAACAACATCGTGGAAAATCTCGTTCAGAGACTCACGTACTTCAACCGGCACTCCGGCCTGCGCCATTGCCCCGCGTGCGGAAGTCCGTACCTGCACCGATCTGAGCGTGGGCATAGTTTCCATTTCAACCGCCGAAGAAGACGCACGCCATTTGCCGTTTACTTTTTCAATGGCAACCAAGTTGCGCTCACCGTTGTCATCATCGTTAAAGAACTGTACGTCGGTGATATTTCCCGAAGCGTCGAAACGCACGTTTACCGATTGGCCTGCACGCAGCTGAATCATGCTGCGGTCAACCGAATTGCGCGCCAGTACTTCGCGGATTTCCTCATCCGACACGCCCATGCGCTGCAATACGTCGGTGAGCGAATCCCCCGGCTCTACTGCTTCCTGCGCCCAATAACTGCCTTGGAACGTGCCGCTTTCCACATAAACGGCAGGCAACTCTTCCATCACCCGCTCCGTACGGTAAATCTCGGGCTGAGGCTGCGGATCGGTTACGGCATAAGCGGCTACCATACCCGAAACAGGCAGTAATACACCCACAATCGACCAGCGGACGGGTTTGTTTTGCCAAAAGCGTCCCACCGCCGCCATTGCAGGCACGCTTGAAATAGCAGATACTGCCATACGGATGGGTTTGACTGCGGTTTTAAATACCGCCGCCTGGGATTGGGTAACTTTCGGCACCGAAATCTTGGACACGCTGATTTTCGGCATGGAAACTTTCGGCAGTTTCGGCAAAGACATCTTACCGCGCGGCGCAGCAGCCGCCGCTTTCTGACCTGCCGCATAAGCGGCAGCGGCAACGGCCAGTTTTTCTGCCGCGCGCTCTGAAACAGAAAGGGCTTCGGATTCGGCAACGGTTTGCTTCACTGCGGCTGCTTCTGCAACAGAGGCAACAGCAGTTTGCTCCCCTTCTGCCGCAACAGTCTCAACCGCTTCGGGCAGCACCGCTTCAAACGCGACAGAAGCAGGCCGTTCTTCGGTTTCCATAACAACAGCCTGTACCTCTTCAACTTTCACCACTTCAGCAACAGAAGCAGCAGCGGCTTGCTCCTCAACGGTTTCAACAACCTGCACATTTGTTTCCGCAACGGCTTCGGTGCCACCTGCCGTTTCAAAGGCCGTCTGAACGGTTTGTCCGGCTGCATTACCAGCCTCTGCCGCCGCAACGGCTTCGTGTTCAACGGACGGCTTCTGTTTGACAAACAGTGAAGGCTTCACATTGATGGCCGGTTTAAACAAACCCGACAAAGGTTTGTTGGCAGTAATTTTCGCCGTAGCCACCATTTTCTTGGTAACCGCAGCAGCCGCAACAGCAATGGTTTCAGGCTGTATTTCGGCTACCGTTTCCACCGCAACGGCAACTTCCCGCACTGCTTGCTCAGCGGACTTCTCGGTAATTCCTTCATAACGGCCGCCTGCAGGTTTTACCAACACGGGTTCCACCGGAACCGACTTCATCGCAAACGGTGTAGTCATCATCGGCTCAGCCGCCAGCAACGCAGGCTCCACCACCGGGTTGATAAAATCAGACGAATCCTCAAACAGGGCAACAGCAGCCTCTTCCTGCATATGTTCAGACATAGCAGGAGCTTCAACGGGCACAACGGTGTAATCCGGATCGGCATGCCGGACAGGCTCGGATTCGACGGGATGCAGCACCGCAGAAGGGGCAGATTCCACCTCAATTTCACTGCTTTGCGCCGGTGATTTTAAAAACATACTCAAGGGCTTTGTCATATCAGGCCTCTTATCTTGCTTGTGCGGCGGGATTTTCCGCCATTATTCCGCTACTGCGTTGATTTTCACAAAATTTATACTTTTCTTTTCTAGGAAAAGTGTACCACAAAACCGCTTCCTCTGCTTTAAGGGGAGGTTTCCCTGCGTGAAAAATCCGCACAATAGCGTAAAATATGCACAGTTTTTTATACCTGCACATACCTCCCATGCACTTTACTCTAGCCCTCCCTTCCCTGAACCGCAACACTTCCGTTTCCCTACCCGAAACCGTTTTGCCCTCGCTCAATAAAATGATGCGTTTCGGTGCGTACACCGCAACACCTGCACGGCCGTCTGAATTCTACGGCCGTTTTTTGTGGCGCGGCAGCCTGTTGGAAAACGCCAAGTCGGCTTTGGATATCGACACCGATCGTGCTGCAGTGTTTGCCAGCCCGGTCTGGCAACAGATGGGCATGCACCACATGGATATGCTCGACGGCAGCAACATCAAAATTCAGGTACACGAAGCAGAAGCACTCTGCCGCGGCCTAAATGACTTTCTGCAAGAAGACGGTTGGCACTTCAGCCTGCTGCGCCCCGATTTGTGGCTGGCCACCCTACCCGGGCAGCCCGACTGGCAGATTGCACCGGTTTTAGACGTACTAGGCCGAATCGACGGTTCAATCCGCCCCGAAGGCTGCAGCAGTCGGACATGGCTGCAAAAGCAAACCGAAATCCAGATGTGGCTGCACGCCCACCCGCTCAATGCCGGACGCACTGCCGTGCAAATGCCTGCCGTTAACGGTGTGTGGCTGTGGCAGGATATGGCCGGCAGCCAAACCGGTACGCCGTTTCTAGGCAGCAGCAGCCCGTGGGCGCAGTTTTATCCGGGCAGCCGTACCGATGCACCCTATGATTTCAACGCTTGGCTGGAAATGGTGCGCGAACACGGCCGCCCTGTCTCAGACAGCCTGCTGTTTTTAGACGATTTAGCCGTTACCCTGCACACTGATGATGTGTGGGCATATAAAGATATCTTGGAAAGCTGGGAACAGCGCTGGTTTGCCCCGCTGTGGCAGGCTTTACAGCAAGGCCGTCTGAACAGCCTTACTATCGCAACCGACGGAGAAAAAGGCGGCAGCCTTACACTCAACCCAAAATCGATACGGGCTTTTTGGAAAAAAAAGAAAGTGTTCGCAGGAAGTTTAGACGGTCTGAAATCTAACAGTGATAATCTTTAAAATCAAAGAACTTGGAGAAATGAGAAATAGCCATGAGTTCGGTAAAAACAGCCGCTTCTTCCTTCCGCCAATATCTGTCTGACTGCTGATTGAACCCAATATAAATTACAAATACAGAAAGATTCAAAGAAACATTGAATCCGGTAAGAAAATTTCTGATTTTTCAATGACATTATGGTGCCCGGAGCCGGAATCGAACCGGCACGACCTGTTTAGGGTCGACGGATTTTAAGTCCGTTGTGTCTACCTATTTCACCACCCGGGCGGCATCCTCGAATCGCAGTTGCACTTAAACCCGAAGACATGGAACTTGGAGGCGGGGGCACGGATTTTAACCGGCCTGTATAAGGGTTGCACCCCTTATCGCATAAACACTCTGCCACCCCGCCGTAGAGGGTTTGATATGGAGGCGGAAGTCGGAATCGAACCGGCGTACACGGCTTTGCAGGCCGCTGCATA
>NZ_JAUMUI010000019.1 GCF_030530745.1 Neisseria sp.
TACGCGGTTTTTGCCTCAAAAAACCGCTTCGCCGGTCAATTGTCAACAGACCCTAATGATCAGCATCAGGTCGGGGGATGGCTGGCTTTAAAATGATGTAAGAATACAACATTGTCCGTCAAATTTTTCTTTTCATAATTTAACACATAGATACATTTCTTATTGTTAGTTATAATCATCCCGTTGATACTTTGAAAATAAAAAGGGGTTGTTCCGGTTATTTGGCACAACCCCAAAGAAACAATAAAAAGTCCGGCAATTACGTGGAAATAACCGACTAAATAAGGATGTTTGTCATGGAACCTCTTCTCGCTTTTCTTTTGATTGTTTTTTGTATGTTGCTGCCAATGACGGCCTATAAGAGGTTGTTGGCCGGAAAAAGACAATGTTGCAAGGATTTCTCGCAAATTCAAATCCAACTCAAACGCCGTCACGATATTATTTCTTCTCTGGTGGATGTCTCCAAAGACAGCCTTAATCATATTCCGGCAGTATTAAAAGAAGTTGCTTGCGCCCGCGCCCGTGCGGAAGCGGTTTTGTTGGCTGCTTCGGCCAATATTGATGAAAATTCGCTTTCTTCTTTAGGGGAGGTTGAAACCGAACTGAATACGGCATTGCGCCGTTTGCAGAGTGTAATCGGAAATTCTCCCGAATTGAAATCAGATCCGGATATCCGCTGTTTGATTGAGGCGTTGGACAATGTGGAAAGCCGGGTGACGGCGGCACGTCAAGCTTATAATGATTCGGCAGCTTCCTACAACACTATATACCAATCGTTTCCGGCCAATGTGCTGACCGGTTTTTTCGGATGCGACAGAAACGCTGCTTTCTTAAAATTTGAAGACAATACTGCCGACAGTATCAGTTCACGTGTACTGATATAGTTTTGAGATCTTTGCAAAAATACGTTTCATCCTGAATTTATTTATGTTTCGTCATACCCGGGCTTGGCCCGGGTATCTGTTATTTCTTTTAAAACCCAAAGATGCTCGGGCCGGGCCTGAGCATGATGCAGAGGTTTTAAGATGCTGAAAGAGATTTTGTAAAGGTCCCGGTTTGCAGCAATCGAATTATTGCCCGTCAATAAACCAAACCGTCGGTTTCCTCCTGTTTTTGGAGCCCGGCGGTTTGGTTTATGTGATGTAATTCAGACGGCTTGGGTACGGCATTTGTGCAACCGCAGCCTTTTACAACCGCTATCCGAAAATGCTGTATTTTATCAGCTATAATATATGTTTCATTTTAGATCCGGCCTGTAGTAAGGGCCGTCTGAACGGCTGTGAGATTTGTTCGAAACTATCGTCGCTGGTGGCGTTACCATACGCTGCAACGTGATGCGGCGCTGCCCTCGCATACGCTTGATTGCCCCGAGTGCGGGCAGCGCATGGAGCTGCCCCGTTTGCGGCAGGGACAGGAAGCGCATTGCCCGAACTGCGGTTACGAAGTGGTAGAGGTGGAGAAAAACCCCTATATCGCGCCTTTGGCCTATGCAAGTGCTTCGTTGGTGCTGATGGCTTTTGTATACAGCATGATGTTTGTTACGGTAACGATGGCTGGGGTAACTTCGATTCTGTCGCTGCCTTCCATGATGAAGCGTTTGGTGTTGCTGGATTTTGGTTTTCTGGCCGAAGTGATGTTCGTGCTGACTTTCGGCACGCCGCTGCTGTTTTTGCTGCTGTGTATCTATGTTTATTCGGCGCTGTGGCGTGAAAAAGTGTATCCCGGCCTGCTGTATGCCACGCGCACACTGGTGCGGCTTCGTCATTGGATTATGGTCGATGTGTTTTTTATTTCGACGCTGGTGGCTTATATCAAGCTCTCTTCTGTGGCGAAAGTGGAATTCGGTGCGGCGTTTTATCTGATGTTTGTGCTGGCGGTGATGCTGATACGCACATCGGTTTCGATTCCGCAACATTGGGTGTATTACAAAATACACCGTATGTTGGGAAGGGATGCGGTTCAGACGGCCTCTGAAGTGCATATCTGCTGCAGCCGCTGCCTGTATTTCCGCGGACGTGAAGAAGCAACCTGCGGGGTATGCGGGGCGGATCTGTATGAGCGCCGGCCGAAAAGTTTGAGCATTTCCACCGCTTTTCTGATTGCGGCGATGTTGCTGTATGTTCCGGCAAATGTGCTGCCGATTATGATTTCCTCCAACCCGACCACGGTTCAGATCAATACGATTCTCAATGGTATCGTGTATATGTGGGACGACGGCGACAGGCTGATTGCAGCGATTATTTTCAGCGCCAGCATTTTGGTACCGGGGGCGAAAATCGTGCTGCTGCTGGTGCTCAATATCAGCGCGCGATACGGCCTGCCTGCCGGTGCGCGCACCATGCAGCGGCTCTACCGTTTCACAGAATCCATCGGCAAGTGGTCGATGATTGATATTTTTGTAATTATCATCTTAATGAGCGCATTCCATACCCATGTGGCCCGGGTGGTGCCGGGGCAGGCAGCGGTGTATTTCTGCCTGGTGGTGCTGCTTACTATGGTTTCCGCCTATTTTTTCGATCCGCGCCTTTTATGGGACAAGGCACATTCTTTTGAACCGTCTGCAAACAGGCCGTCTGAAAACGTGCCGGTAAAACAACCTGAATGATGAGTAACGACAACAAACAACCCACCTACAGGCCTGTTCCGGCCGTGGTGCGTAAGACCAACGTATTTACTTCGGTTATCTGGCTGATTCCGCTGATTGCCCTGATTACGGGAGGCTGGCTGCTGATGAAAGACATCCGCAACCGCGGACCGGAAATCACTTTGTTGATGGACAGTGCCGACGGAATCGAAGTGAACAACACCGTGGTAAAAGTATTGAGCGTGGAGGTAGGGCGTGTAACCCGCATCCGCCTGCGCGGCGACCAAAAAGGCGTGGAAGTTACGGCCCGCCTAACCGCCGATGCTAAAGACATGATGCGCAAAGACACCCAGTTTTGGGTAGTGAAGCCGCGTATCGATCAAAGCGGGATTTCCGGCCTCAACACACTGGTTTCGGGTTCGTATATCGCCTTTACGCCCGGCAAAAGCGAAGAAACCGAAGAGCGTTTCGAAGTGCTCGATATCCCTCCGATTACCGCCATCGGGCAAAACGGCCTGCGCCTGAAACTTATCGGCCTCAACGATAAAATGATAAATGCCGGCAGCCCCGTGCTGTATGAGGATTTCAGTGTGGGGGTGGTGGAGAGCGCCGAGTTTGACCCTAAAGACCAAACCGTTAACTATACTGTGTTCATTCAAAGCCCCAACGATAAACTGGTGGGGGAAAACAGCCGGTTTTGGCTGCAAAGCGGCATCAATATCGAAACCACCGGCAACGGTATACGCGTGGATTCCGCCCCTATCCCCGCCCTGCTTTCGGGTGCCATCTCATTTGCCTCGCCTACCGGCGGCGACAAAGGCAACTTTGCTGTTAATGGCGATACTTTCGAGCTTTACAACAACCGCAGCGAAGTCGACAACCTGCCGACCGAACGCTCCCTCTATTACACCGCCTTTTTCAAGCAAAGCGTGCGCGGCTTGGTGAGCGGTGCGCCCGTTGAATATAAAGGCATCAACATCGGCGCCGTGGCCGACGTACCTTATTTTGCCCAAAACGACAGCCTCAAACTGTTTGAAAACGGCTGGATTCCCGTGCGTATCCGCATCGAGCCCGAACGCATGGAGCTTAATGCCGGCGCCCAAAGCCGCGAATATTGGCAAAACCAGTTTCAGACGGCCTTAAGCAAAGGCTTAACCGCCACCATTGCCAGCAACAACCTGTTAACCGGCAGTAAAATGATAGAGCTGGATGACAGGCCGTCTGAAAGCGCCAAGCTCAAACCGTTTGCCGACTATAACGGTAATGTTGTTATCGCCACCCGCGGCGGCGGCTTCGACGATTTGCAGGCGCAACTGGGCAGCCTGCTTGAAAAATTCAACAAACTGCCGCTGGAAAACACCGTGGGCGAATTGAACGGCTCGCTGCGCGAACTGAAGTCCTCCCTGAAGTCCGCCAATGCCTTAATCAGCAAGCCGCTAACGCAGAACATTCCCTACGAGCTGAACCTAACCCTGCTCGAGCTGCGCCAAACCCTGCAAGGCGTGTCGCCGCAATCGCCGCTTTACGGCGACGTGCAGAGCACTTTGCAGAGCATCGATAAAACCCTGAAAGATGCGCAGCCCGTAATCAATACTTTGAAAGAAAAACCCAATTCGCTGATTTTCAACAGCAACACCAAAGATCCGATACCGAAAGGAAGCCACTGATGCGCAGATGGATAATGATAGGCGCACTGGCCGCTTTGGGCGCGTGCAGCACCCCTGCGACCCAATATTTCACGCTGCCCGACAGCCAATACAGCCACCCCGCCAAAAGCGGCAGCGAAATTGCCGTGCGTGTGTATCTGGCCGAGCCGCTCAATAACGGCGGGCTGGTTTATCAAACCGATGCCTACCATGTGAATTTTGCCCGCAGCCATTTATGGGCAGGCTCGCTGGATAATGCGCTGGCATCCGGTTTCAGTAATAAACTCAACCGCCTCGGCGGCCGCCATATCTTCGTGCCGGCAGCAAGAAGCAGCAGTACGCAAATACTGAAAATTTATGTGGAAGCATTTCAGGGCAGTTACCGGGGCAAAACATTGGTAAGCGGCTATGCCTTGTGGCCGAACGGACAAAGCCGCCCCTTCCATGTTGAAACACCACAAAACGGCGACGGTTATGCAGCCATGGTCGAATCGTTGAATCAGGGCTTGGAAAAGGCGGCGGCGCCGTTTTATTTATTTATCCGTCCGAAGTTGTTAATGATTAGCCATGGCTGGAATGGCGGACTGAAAACGGAGTTACCTTAAGAAACCTTATTTTTCAGACGGCCTGAGCGAGCTTTGAAAAGTTCTGAGCGGGTTGCTAAATTGAGTTTTCAACAAAAGCAGGCAAGGTTTTACTTTGCCTGCTTTTGTCATGAGAGACTTTTGAAAACCGGGAATCTCTATAACGACATGTTTTCAATGTTTCAACACAGGACGACACATAAAGCGCCGCCCTACGTGTTGCCCTGATTGGGAAGGGGCTACACCCCTACCCGATAATCCAAATTCTACTGCCATAAATGGCGGGGTCTCAACCGAAAAGGAAACTTGATGAAAATATCGGGTTCACTGCCAAATAAGCTCATGGCGCAGGGTCTACCAGCAGCACGCGTGCGTTCGGGGTATGCCACAGTAGTTTGGCGGTTTGGCGCAGGCGGGTTTGGATGATGGTCCGGTGCAGTTCGGGCAGGCGGCTGAGGTAGCGGGCATCACCGTAGCGGCGGTGGCTGGCCGCCAGTCGTTCCAGCCATATTTCGGGGTTTTGCTGCCGTTTGGCTTCCTGCTCGATAAACAGCTGTTGCAGATTCTCGGCTTCGGTTTTGCTGATGTTTTCGGGCAGGCGCTCCAACACTTGCTGGGCGGTTTGCCATGCTTCGGCCGCTTGGGCGGGGGGCGTGCTGAAAAACAGGTTGCTTTCCACGCGGTTATAAACCGGCTGCGGCAGGGCGGTGAATTTTACGCCGTAGGTGCTTTGGTTGCGGCTGCGCAGTTCGTCTTTCAGGCGGGCGTTGGCGAGGTTGACCAGCAGCGGAATCTGCTCGGAAGTATCGGGTGTCCAGTCGTAGAAAGGCTGCCAAGACCAAGCGTTGATGTCGGTGCCGCCGGTGTCGTTGATGGCGGCGCGGCGCAAAGTGGCGCCTGTTAAAAGTTCGGTCGGGCGGTTTTCGGCGGCGCGGCGCGGAATATCGGCCAGATATTGCACCAGCAGCGGTTTGATTTTTTCAGACGGCATATTGCTGACAACATAATACGTTGCAGGGGCTGAGGCAAGTTGCCGCCATTGTTGCAGCAGATCGGTTTGGGTTAGTGCGCGGATTTCCCCGCTGTTTTGTGCACGGCTTTCGGGGCGGCCGTAGCGCAGCAGTTCCAATTCCTGCTCTTGCCGCCCAGGCACGGATTGCAGGTAAGCGGGGTGGCGCAGGGCGGCGGTTTCGAGCATGCTTTGCCAATGCTCGGCGGTGGGATCGGTTTGGCGGCTGCGGTAAAGCTGCAGCAGGGCTTCGAGTGTTTGCTGCGGCGCTTGGATATCTGTGGTTTGGCGGTCGCTTTCAAGGCGGTAACGGTAAGCGATGCCTTGCTGTTGCTGCCATTGTTTGAACGATTGGCCGCTGAAGCCGGCGGGGGCGGAACGGGAAACCACATCGGCCGCCAACTGTGCCTGCCATGCTCCGAGGCCGTTTTGCCGGTAGCCGCCGTCGGCCACGGCTCTGAAATAGATTTTGCCGCCTGCCACGGCTTTTTGCAGCAGCACGGCTTTGTCGCCGTTGCTGAATTGCAGGTAGCTGACTTTATTATTGTTGTCGAAACCTTCCGACATCAGCCTGCCGTGCCCTTTGTGTTGCGGGAAAACGGTTGTTGCGCTTGCGGCCGATTGTGTAGGCGTTGCGGCGGTGCGCACGGTAACCCGGTCTTTTCCGGGCTTGTCGGGTTTGGGTTGGGCCGCCGCCGTAACGGAGCCCCCTGTTTTGTTGGCAAGGGTTAATGTGTGTTCGGGGGCTTGGATAATGGTGAGGCGGTCGGGTGCATTCAGCCATTCGGCGATGCGTTTGTTAACGGCGGCGGCACTGATGCGGTAAAGCTGGCCGCGCTCGACGGCCTGGTTGTCGGGCGTGGGTACGGGTTTGCCGGCCAACACGGTGTCGTCGGCCAGTTGCACGATTTGCGGTAAGTCGTCGGGAAGTGAGGGAGTGGTGCGCATATGGTTGTGCAGCACTTTGCGGTAGGCAGCGGTTTCTTCGTCGCCGGCGGGCTGCTGCCGGACGGCTTCGACGGTTTGGTGGAGCAGGTTGAGTGTTTCCTGCTGTGCATCTGCGGCGGCATCGGCATAAAAGCCCAGCGAACCGGTTTGTTTGCCGATGTTGCCGAGTTTGAAAGAGACGGGTTGCGCCATGCCTTGCAGGCGGCGGCTGATGGTGTGGGCGGCGAAGTTGTCCAGCAGGCGGTGGTAATACCCCGGGCTGCCGCTGCTTTGCGACGGGGCGTTATTGAAGCGGTAAATCAAGGCCAGTTTGGTTTCGGTGTTGTCTTTATCGTGTACGCGGGCAGTGCGCGGCATATCGGCGAGTTTGGGTTCGTATTCGCCTGCGGTGCGCTCGGGTAAGGTGGCGGGTTTTAGACGGCCCAAATGCTCTTCGATGGCGGCGGCGGTTTTTTTAGGGTTGATGTTGCCAACTATTACCAGCACGGCGTTATTGCTGCCGTACCATTTGTTGTGAAAGCGGTTGGCGGTGTCTGCCTGTGCGGTTTCGATGGCGGTTTTGCTGCCGATGGGTGCATAGCGTGCGCTGCGCGAACCGCTGTGCAGCAGGGCATGGTGTTGCCGGCTTAAGCGGTGTTGCAGGGTTTGTTGAGCGCGCCATTCGCCCAGCACCACTTGCTGTTCTTTGGCCCAATCGGCGGCGGAAAAGGTTTGCGGGGTGAGAATTTGCCGGTAAACGGCCAAGGCGTCTTTAAGCTGCCGCCTGCCGTAGGGCGGCGTGAGCATATAGCGGGTGTGGTGGTAGCCGGTTTGGGCGTTGTAGTGCCGCCCTATCTGCCAACCTTCGGCATTGAGGTAACTGCCCAAACCTTGCGGAAACGCGGGGGAGCTTTGGAACACCATGTGTTCGGTGATATGGGCGATACCTTCTTCGCCGTCGCCTTCATCGGCGGTGCCTGCGTTGATTTGCAGGCGCAGCACCAAGCGGCTGCCGGCGGAAGGCACTTTGAAAATATGGTATGCCAAGCCGTTGTCGAGCCTGCCTTCGATATATTCGGCCCGGCCTGCACACGCAGCGGCGGCGGTGAAAACAGCTGCGGCAAACAGCAGAAAACGCGAAAGTAAGAGCATGTTGTAATGTGTCGGTTTAAAGCCCTGCGGCATACGGCAGGGCGGTATTTTTATAGGTTTTGAGCGGCACGGATTGCTGATGGCAGATGTAGTTACTTTGAAACCGAATTATGCCTGTTTTTAATTATATTGAATACAAGGCCGTCTGAAAATAAGAAACTGCGTTTTTCAGACGGCCTGATACAACCGATTAACCAACATTTCCGCCTGCCGCTTCAGACACTCAGCTGCGGAAACAGGGCTTTCAGGCCGGCTGTGATGATTTCCACCGATACCGCAGCCAGCAGCATTCCCATGATGCGGTTGAGAATAGAGAGGCCGGTATCGCCCAGCTTTTTGCTCACGCGGGAGGCAGCCGTCAGCACGATATAACAGATCAGGCTGATAATCAGGCCGGCTGCCAAAATAGACAAAGTGTCTTTATAGTGTTTGGCGGCCGAGGCATAAATAATCACGGTGGAAATGCCGCCCGGGCCTATCATCATGGGAATCGCCAGCGGCACCACGGCAATGGCGCCGATATTCTGTATCTGTTTGGGGCGGATGGTGATGTCGTTGCTTTCGTCGGTGCCGACATCGGGTTTGGCTGGATTGTTTCCTTGGTTCATCATGGAAATGGCGATGAGCAGCACCAGAATGCCGCCGCCTACCTGAAACGCGCCGACGCTGATGCCGAACAGCCGCAGCAACACGCCGCCGGTGAGGGTGAAGGCGGTGATGGCGATCAGCACGGTGAGCGAAGCCACCTGTGCCACTTTTCGCCGCTCGCGCGTGCTTAGGTTGCGGGTGAGGTCGAGATAAATAGACAGCGCGCCGAAAGGGTTGATCAGCACCATAAATGCCAGAATCAGCTTGCCGATTTCCATGCCTATCATGGGGTTTTCCTTTTATTGTATCGGGTGGAAACGCTTTCAGACGGCCTTTGGGAATACAAAGGCCGTCTGAAGAATATTTAAACGGGTTTATTTTCTGTCAGCGCCGCTGGTTGCTGATGCCCATCAGCAAGGCCAGCACCACCATAATCGACAGCGTGGCGGTGCCGCCGTAGCTCACCAGCGGCAGCGGCACGCCTACTACGGGCAAAATACCGCTGACCATACCCATGTTGACGAAAGCATAGCAGAAAAACGTCATCGTGAGTGCGCCTGCCAGCGTGCGGCTGTATAGCGTGGGGGCTTTGGCGGCGATGTAGAGGCCGCGCCCGAGTATCAGCAGGTAAATTACCAGCAGCAATATATTGCCGATTAAGCCGAATTCTTCGCCGTAAACGGCGAAAATAAAGTCGGTGGTGGCTTCGGGGATATAGTCGAGATGGGTTTGCGTGCCGTTGAGCCAGCCCTTGCCCCAAACGCCCCCCGAGCCGATGGCTATCATGGACTGCAGGATATGGTAGCCGGCGCCGAGAGGATCCTGCGTGGGATCGAGCAGGGTGAGTACGCGGGTTTTTTGATAGTCGCGCATGCCGTAGTTCCAAATCAGAGGCAGTGCGGCTGCAAAAGCCGCTACTGAGGCAACTATCGCTTTCCACGGCAGCCCTGCGAAAAAAACCACAAACAGCCCCGAAGCCATAATCAGAACGGCGGTACCGAGGTCGGGCTGTTTCAGAATCAGCACACCGGGTACCATCACCAGTGCGATGGCCGCCAGATAGTGATACCAGCGCAGCGACATTTCGTAACGCTGGAAAAACCACGCTACCGTCATAGGCAGGCCGATTTTCATGATTTCAGACGGCTGGATGCGCGCTACGCCGATATCGAGCCAGCGTTGGGCACCGTTGACGGTGATACCGAAAAAATGTACGCCCAACAGCAGCACCACGCCTGCGGTATACACGGGCAGGGCAAACACGGCCAGTGTTTGCGGGTGCGTTCTTGCGATAAACCACATCAGGACGAAACCCAACGCAGTGTGCAGGGTTTTGTGTTCGAGCTGGCCGGTTTGCTGGCCGGCGGCAGAATAAAGCAGAAACAGGCTGATGATGTAAACTGCCAGCATGGCATAAAACAACCACGGATCCATAGGCTGCCATATGGTGTGCCTGATTCTGCCGAGTAAGGTGTTTTCGTGGATATTCAAGGTGCTGCTCCTGAGGCCGTCTGAATGCCTGCATCAATGCCGTAGGCTTGTTGGAACACCGATTCCGCAGGCGGGGAAGCAGGTGCGCCGGTTACGGTTTGCGGGGTGTTTTCCTGCCGTACGGCGGAAGCGCCGGCAGGTTGGGCGGATTCTGCCGATGCTTGATCCGCTTTCAGGGTAAGCAGGTAATAGTCGGTCAGGCTGCGTGCCAACGGCGCGGCACTGGCACCCCAGCCGCCGTTTTCCAGCAGCACGGCAATGGCGATTTGCGGTTTCTGCACCGGTGCGAACGAAATAAACCAAGCGTGGTCGCGGTGCTGTTCGGCCAGTGCGGCGGCGTTGTACCGCGCCCCCTGTTTAATCTGAACCACCTGTGCGGTACCGGTTTTACCGCCCATGGTGTAGCCCAGCCCGTGGCCGATACGGTATGCGGTGCCGCCGGGTTTCAACACTTTGGCCATGGCATCTTTGATATATTCGAAGTTTTCTTTTTTAAACGGAATACTGCGTTCGGGTTTGGGATCGATAAGCGTGATTTCGCGCCGTTCGTGGTCGAGCAGCTCTTTAACCAGATGCGGGCGGTATACCACGCCGTCATTGGCGAGCGAGGCGGTGGCGTGCGCCATTTGCAGCGGGGTGTAGGCGTTATAGCCTTGGCCTATGCTCACCGAAACCATTTCGGAAGCATGCCATTCCCGCGCTTTTGGATCTTTCGATTTGGCGAAACGTTTGGCCTTCCATTCGCGCGAGGGCAGAATACCTTTGTATTCGTTGGGCAAATCGATGCCGGTGGGCGAACCCAAACCGAATTCGGCCAGATAAGGGGCGGTTTTGTCTATGCCGAGTTCGTAGCCCAGGCGGTAGAAAAACGTGTCGGACGACACTTGAACCGCTTTGCTCAGGTTGGCAGAGCCGTGGCCGCGGCGTACCGAATCGCGGAACAGGTGGCGCGATCCGGGTATGCTCCACGCCCCGGGGGCGGGCACCACGGTGGTTTGGGTGATTTTGCCGCTTTCTAGCAAAGCCATGCCCATAAACGGCTTGAAAGTAGAACCGGGCGGATACAGGCCCTGCGTAACACGGTTGATGAGCGGGCGCTGCCAGTCTTCGTTGAGCGCTTTCCAAGTATCGTTATCGATGCCGTCGATAAACAGGTTGGGGTCAAACGAGGGTTTGGACACAAACGCCAGCACGCCGCCGGTTTGCGGGTTGAGGGCAATCACCGCACCGCGGCGGCCGCTCATCAAACGGTCGGCCTCCTGCTGCAGGCGGATATCCATTGCCAGCCGCAGTGTCTGCCCCGCTTTGGCGGGAACGGTTTTTAAAATGCGCACCACATGGCCGTAGGCATCCTTTTCCACTTCCTGATAGCCGGGCGCGCCGTGAAGCTGGCGTTCGTAAAAACTTTCCAAACCCGATTTGCCGATATGGGTACTGCCGCGATAGAGCGAAACCAAGTTTTCTTCTTCGATTTGTTTCTGGTCGCGGTCGCTGATGCGTCCGATATAGCCGAGGAAATGAGCCGTCAGTTCGGGATAGAGGTAGTTTCGGAAGGTTCGGACATTGATTTCCACGCCTTTAAAGCGGTAGAGGCGTGCGGCGAGGCGTGCGGCTTCGTCGGGCTTCAGCTTGAGCTTCAGGGGAATGTTTTCAAAAGAACGGTATTCTGCACGGAATTTTTTAAAACGCTTCAAATCCCCTGCCGTAATATCGACGTATTCCCGCAATGCTTCGATGGTGTCTTCTACTTTTCCTTCTATTTTGCCGGGCACGATTTCCAGAGAATAGGCCGGATAGTTGCTGGCAAGAACCACGCCGTTTGTATCGACGATTTCGCCGCGCATCGGCGGCGTGGGCACTAGGGAAATACGGTTGGTGTTGGCCCTGGCTACATATTCGTGGTGTTTGAACACCTGCAGGTACACAAACCTGCACAGCAGCACGGCAAACAGTACCGCCATCAGTATAAACACCAATACCAGCCGCAGCACGAAATCGCGTTGGCGGCTGGCTACATCATGATCATAACCGGTGTATTGGTAGATATTGTTATCCATCAGCGTAGACTGCGCGAATTCAGCAAACCGAGCGTTATTTTGTCCAACAAAGGCCACAGCAGCGCGCCGGTAAGGGGGGCGGCGAAACCTTTCCAATCGGTGAAAACATGAACGTGCATCAGGCGTACCAAAGCTATAACCGCCTGGTTGCAGAGCAGGGCGGCAAATACCGCCACTGCCTGAACCCCGTAACTGTACAGCATAATCTGCCGCCGGCGCTGCTGAACAAGAAACACCATCACCATATACGACAATGCGTGTTGGCCCAGCGGTGCAGCTGTACCGATGTCGGCCAGCAGCCCTATGGCAAATGCCGTGCCCACACCGACCGACTGGGGTTTGTGCAAAGCCCAGTAGAGCAGTACCAGTGCGGTAAATTCAGGCAGCCAGAAAAACGTTTCAAACGGAAACGGCATAAAATCCAGTAACATGGCGAGCATGAAGCCGGATACGATAATGCGCTTGGGTACGCGGTTGTGAAATTCTTCGAAATCAGTCATGGTCGGGGTATTAAGGCGGTAGGCTGCTGTTGCGGCAGCACCAGCACATATCTGCTGCTTCTGTGTCCGGCAAGCGGTTTCAGGCCGACATGGTAATAAGGCGTGCCTGCCGTCCGGGAAACCTGTTTTACTTCGGCTACGGGTATGCCTTTGGGGTAAATGCTGTCAAGTCCGGAAGTAAGCAGGATATCGCCGGCCCGTAAATCGGCATCGGCGGGAAAATAGCGCAGGCCGACCTCGCCGCCTCCGCCGTAAAGCAGGCTGCGCACGCCCGTGCGCGCCACCATCACGGGAATGATGGTTTTGCTGTTGGTCAGCAGGGTCAGTTCGGCACTCAGGGGCTGAACCTGCGTAATCTGGCCGATTAAGCCGTTTTGGTCGATAACCGCGTCGCCTTCTTCCAGTCCGCTGCTGCTGCCTTTGTTAATGATTAATTTGTCGGACAGCGGATCTTTGCTGTTTGAAATCACTTCTGCACCGCCGGTGATGCGGATACCGCTTTGCTGCAGGCCGTAGAGTTTTTTCATTTCGGCCAGTTCGCGTGCCTGCAGCTCGGAGCGGGCGGCCAGCAGCTTCAAACGGCCGTTTTCTTCGCTCAGGCGCTTATTGTCGGCAATGAGGTTTGCCTGCGACTGCATAAACCCGCTTACATAGCGGTAAAGGCTTACCGGTTGGTTGGCCAGCCATTGCAGCGGATATATCGCCGTAGCCGCATACCCTTTGATGTGCTGTACGGCGGCGTAACGGTTGTCGAGCAGCATCAAGGCCACGCTGGCAATCGCCAGCACAATCAGCTTGCTTGAAGGTTTGATGCCTTTTTTGGCAAAGTTTAATGATGGTTCGGACATATTTTGTTTTCAGACGGCCTGTCTGCGGTTTGCAGAATCAGTATTGTATTCAAAACCATTATGATATTAGGGGTTGACTACAAAAATCGAATTCAGTTTGCCTATCATATCCAAAGCCTTGCCCGAACCGCGCGCCACACAGGTGAGCGGATCTTCGGCAATCATCACCGGCAGGCCGGTTTCTTCGGCCAGCAGGCGGTCCAGGCCTTTAAGCAGTGCACCGCCGCCGGTGAGCACCAGGCCGCGTTCGGCAATATCGGCACCCAGTTCGGGGGGAATCTGTTCCAAAGCATTTTTCACCGACTGCACGATTTGGTTGAGCGGTTCGGTTAAAGCCTCCAGAACCTCATTGGAACTGATGGTAAACGCACGCGGAACACCTTCGGCCAAGTTGCGGCCTTTCACTTCGATTTCGTTTGCCTCCATACCGGGGAAGGCAGAACCGATTTTGGTTTTGATTTCTTCGGCGGTGGCCTCGCCGATCAGCATACCGTAGTTGCGGCGCACATAATTGATGATGCTTTCGTCAAACGCATCGCCACCCACGCGGATAGAGTGCGAATACACCACGCCGGAAAGCGAAATCACACCCACTTCGGTGGTGCCGCCGCCGATATCCACCACCATGCAGCCGGTAGGTTTTTCAATCGGCAGGCCCGCGCCTATGGCTGCCGCCATCGGTTCTTCAATCAGGTTTACACTTGATGCGCCCGCTGCCAAGGCCGAATCGCGGATAGCTTTGCGTTCCACCTGCGTCGAACCGCAAGGCACGCAGATCACAATGCGGGGCGCGGCGGCAAAGCGGCTGTTGTTGACTTTTTTGATAAACTGCTTGAGCATTTTTTCGGTAACGTTGAAATCGGCAATCACACCGTCTTTCATCGGGCGTATCGCTTGAATGCTGCCCGGCGTGCGCCCCAACATTTTTTTGGCTTCGGAGCCCACCGCCAAAATCGCACTTTTACCGTGCACGGCGTCGTTCTGCATGGCCACCACGGAAGGCTCGTCCAACACGATTCCTTTGTTGCGCAGATAAATCAGAGTGTTGGCTGTCCCCAAATCAATAGCCAGATCATTGGAGAAATAGCGGGTGAGAAGGCGAAACATAGATATTTCCTGATGCAGATATATTTGTTAACAATATAAAGAGAGCAACGGCATGGTTTTTCAGACGGCCTTTACCGTTAAAATTGCTCGGAAATCACCATGTCGGAAGACTGGGATTCGGTTATAATCTTGTGCCGGACAATATTGATAATCGGCAAATCGGCAATAATACCCCAGTTTTCAGTATTTGCAGTAGTAAATTTAAGGATTTTTTATGGCACTCACCCTGAGCGATGTAGAGAAAATCGCCCGTCTTTCCCGTTTGAGCCTTACCGAGGAAGAAAAGGCGCAAAACCTGAAAGAATTGAATGACATATTTTCATTGGTGGAAAAAATGCAAACGGTGGACACCGACGGCGTGGAGCCGATGGCGCACCCCCACGAAACCGCCCTGCGCCTGCGCGGAGACGCCGTAACCGAAACCGACCGCGCCGCCGACTACCAAGCCGTTGCCCCCGAAGTGCGCAACCGTTTGTATATTGTTCCCCAAGTAATTGAAGAATAAAAAAATTAATCTTTCAGACGGCCTTTTGTATCAAGGTTGAGGCCGTCTGAAAAAGTTTGGAAACAGCGAAATGACCGCCTATACCCTCAAACAAGCCAGCGAACTGCTTCAGTCCAAAAGAACCTCCGCCGTTGAGCTGGCGCAGGAATATCTGGCCGCCATCGATGCCAAAAACCCCGCCCTCAACGCCTACATCACCTTAGATAAAGAAAAAACCCTGGCCGAAGCCCGCGCCGCAGACGAGCGTATCGCGGCGGGACGGGGCAGCCTGCTCACGGGCGTGCCGATAGCGTATAAAGACATTTTCTGCCAAACCGGCTGGCGCTCGGCCTGCTCGTCCAAAATGCTCGATAACTTCGTGTCGCCCTACACCGCCACCGTGGTGCAAAACCTGCTCAACGAAGGCATGGTTACCCTTGGCCGCGTCAACATGGACGAATTCGCCATGGGTTCAACCAATGAAACCTCCTTCTACGGTGCAACGAAAAACCCTTGGAATCCTGCACACGTTCCCGGCGGTTCTTCGGGCGGCTCCGCCGCCGTAGTAGCCGCCCGCCTTGCGCCCGCCGCACTCGGTTCGGACACGGGCGGCTCCATCCGCCAACCCGCCTCACACTGCGGCATCACCGGCATCAAACCCACTTACGGCACCGTGTCCCGTTTCGGCATGGTGGCTTATGCCTCCAGCTTCGACCAAGCCGGGCCGATGGCGCAAACCGCCGAAGACTGCGCCATTCTGCTCAACGCCATGGCAGGCTTTGACGAACGCGACTCCACCAGTTTGGAACGGGAAAAAGAAGACTACGCCCGCGAATTGAACACCCCGCTCAAAGGCTTGAAAATCGGCCTGCCCAAAGAATACTTCGGCAGCGGCAACAGCGCCGGCGTTCAGGCAGTCCTGCAAAATGCCATAGACTTATTAACAGCCCAAGGCGCGGAAATGATTGAAGTTTCCCTGCCGCAAACCGAACTCTCCATTCCCGCCTATTACGTCCTCGCCTCCGCCGAAGCCAGCACCAACCTCTCCCGCTACGACGGCGTGCGCTACGGCCACCGCGCCGCCCAATTCGGCGATTTGGAAGAAATGTACGGCAACACCCGCGCCGAAGGCTTCGGCAGCGAAGTGAAACGCCGCATCATGATCGGCACTTATGTGCTGAGCCACGGCTATTACGACGCCTATTACCTGAAAGCGCAAAAACTGCGCCGCCTGGTTGCCGATGATTTTCAGACGGCCTTCACGCAATGCGACGTGATACTCGCCCCCACCGCGCCGACCACCGCCCCCAAGCTCGGCAGCGACATTCACGACCCGGTGCAAATGTATTTGAGCGATATCTACACCATCGCCGTCAACCTCGCCGGCCTGCCCGCATTGAGCCTGCCCGTAGGTTTCGGTTCAGACGGCCTGCCCGTCGGCGTGCAGCTTATCGGCAACTATTTTGCCGAAGCCAGGATTCTGGGCGCGGCGCACCAGATGCAGTTGAACAGTGATTGGCATACGAAAACGCCCAAACTGTAATGGCAGTCTGAAAAAGGCCGTCTGAAAAAAATTTCAGGCAGCCTGAAAACCCGATATGGATAGATTAAACCCCGAACAACGCCGAAAATGTATGCAGGCCAACAAAAGCAAAGGCACAAAACCCGAGCTTTTACTGGCAAAAGCCATGTGGCATCTCGGTCTGCGTTACCGGAAAAACAGCAAAACCGTATTCGGCAAACCCGATTTCAGTTTTAAAAGGCATAAAATCGCCGTGTTTGTAGACGGCGAATTCTGGCACGGTAAAGATTGGGCAATACGCAAGGCCGATATTAAAACTAACCGCGAATTTTGGACGGCTAAAATCGAACGCAATATGCGGCGGGATGAGGAAGTTACAGGCCGTCTGAAAAATGAAGGATGGAGGGTCTTTCGCTTCTGGGGAGAAGATGTGGCGAAAAATCCGCAGATGTTTGCCGGAAAAATACAGGAAGCAGTTTATGAAAAGTTATCCAACAACAGCAACGAATCAGAATGAAAACAAGCTGAAAGAACGGGCAGCACAATATCAACTGTTTGAGAACGGTTCAGTCTTTCAGCCTGCTGTACACAAGAAGAAATTTACCTTTATCGACCTTTTTGCAGGCATCGGCGGTTTCCGTATTGCCATGCAGAATTTGGGCGGAGAGTGTGTCTTTTCCAGCGAATGGGACGAAAAAGCCAAGCAGACTTACGAAGCCAATTTCGGCGAAGTTCCTTACGGCGACATTACCAAAGAAGAAACCAAAAAATTTATTCCGAAACAGTTTGATATTCTTTGTGCGGGTTTTCCGTGTCAGGCATTTTCCATTGCCGGTAGACGCGGCGGTTTTGAAGATACACGCGGTACACTGTTTTTTGATGTGGCCGAGATTATACGCCGCCACCGCCCGAAAGCATTCTTTTTAGAAAACGTCAAAGGTCTGACCAATCACGACAAAGGGCGTACGCTGCAAACCATTTTGCACACCTTGCGTGAAGATTTGGATTATTTCGTTCCTGAGCCGGAGATTGTGAATGCAAAAGATTTCGGTGTACCTCAAAACCGTGAACGGATTTTTATTGTCGGATTTAGGAAAGATTTGGGGGTGGAAAGTTTCAAATATCCGGAACCGTTTGATTTTCAGACGGCCTTTATAGACATTAGGGAAAAAGAAACCGTTCCGACAAAATATTATCTGTCCACACAATATATCGACACATTACGCAAGCATAAAGAACGCCATGAAAACAAAGGCAACGGTTTCGGCTATGAAATTATTGCCGATAACGGCATTGCCAATGCAATCGTGGTAGGCGGTATGGGCAGGGAACGAAACCTTATTATCGATAAACGGATTACCGACTTTACTCCGACCACCAACATCAAAGGAGAGGTAAACCGCGAAGGTATCCGTAAAATGACACCGAGAGAGTGGGCACGGCTGCAAGGGTTTCCGGAAGATTACAAGATTGTGGTTGCCGATGCTTCCGCATACAAACAGTTTGGTAATTCGGTGGCAGTACCTGCAGTTCAGGCGACAGCAGAGCAGATTATAAGAAAATTAATGGAGTAGAACATGTCAGAAGTCTTTTCAGGCAACAAAGGCGAATGGAGCGAACCGTACGTTTTATTAAAGCTCTTGGCCGACGGGAAACTGTATTTGGGTGATGGCAACCTTAACAAACTTGAAAGCTTAATGTTGCCGATTATCAGTATTTTGCGTGAGGAACAGGACGGTGCGAGAAGATATTCTTATTCGGACGATAAATCGAGGATTGTGTTCGATTTCGGAACAGCAGACGAATTATTGGCCGTTCCCGTTGATGAGTTTGAAAAACATGCCCTGCTTTTACTGTCAGCCATCAAAGAAAACCGTACTTCATCTTTCACCGTACCCGATGTTGAAGAATTTTTAAGAAAAATAGGATGTACCCGCCTTAGTGCAAGATCTTTATCGAAAAGCGATATACATATTGTTGTTCATGATATTCGGACAGGAATATGCCCTACGCTCGGTTTCAGCATCAAATCCGAACTTGGCAAAAAAGCCACTTTGCTGAATGCCAGCGGCGCAACCAACTTTCTTTACGAGGTTCAAGGATGTGATAACCGGATTGCAGATGAATTTAACAGTCTGTTCAACAACAGGGGAAAAAAGGATTTCCGCCGCAGGATGGCCTTGCTCGAAAATACAGGCTGTTTCCTTGTGTTTCAAAAAGTAGATCACAGTATTTGTTCCAACAACCTGATTCTGATTGACAGCAGGCTGCCTGAAATTCTGGCAGAAATGCTGTGTCAATATTATGCAGGCCGTGCAAAAAACACATCTGATTTATCTGCAAAACTTTGTGGCATCAATCCCAACGGCTACGATTATTCCAACAACCACCATTTTTACGAATACAAGGTAAAACGCCTGCTTTGCGAAGCTGCCTTGGGAATGCGTCCTGCCGAAATATGGCACGGCAAATATGATGCCACGGGAGGCTATTTGGTCGTGCGCCAAGACGGTGAAATTGTCTGCTATCACTTATACAGCCATAATCAGTTTGAAGACTATCTTTTCCGGAATACAAAGTTTGACACACCCAGCTCTTCCAGACACGGTTTCGGTGATATTGTTCAAGAAGAAGGCAGATTTTTCCTCAAACTGAATCTGCAAATCCGGTTTAGTTGAAAATTAAAAAAGCGCAGTCTGAAAGTTTTTCAGACGGCCTTAAATCGGTGAAAGGAGTAAGCAATGACCAAACGCGAAGAATTGTTGGAACAGCAACGGCGGCTTCATGTCGTGTTTGAGGCATGGATGAACGATAAAAAGCAGCGTGAAATATTGACTTTTGAGCGTGAAAACGGCGACATCGTCCGCCATCACCCTGACGGCAGGGAAGAAATCATTGTTTATGGAAAACAATAATCTGGCCATTTTCTATTGCGGCACCAACGGCGCAGGCAAATCCACCCTGCGTAGCCTGAACAGCGATGCGGTGCAAGTGGTGATTGATTCTGACCACATCGCGCAGGAAATAAATCCGCACAATCCGCGCTTAGCGGATATTCGAGCAGGTAGAAAGGCCGTGGCTTTGTTTGACTTTGCCATTGAAAACCGCATTTCTTTTTCGATGGAATCGACGCTGTCCGGCCGCTCGGTTTTGCAGCGGATCAAAA
The DNA here is from genome assembly GCF_030530745.1 of Neisseria sp. Classification (GTDB taxonomy): domain Bacteria; phylum Pseudomonadota; class Gammaproteobacteria; order Burkholderiales; family Neisseriaceae; genus Neisseria. Next base: position 19,666 of record NZ_JAUMUI010000019.1, read on the forward strand.
CCGCCAAACACAATGGTTTTTGCGTACGTTTGAACTATGTCGGCGTAAACAATGTACGCATCAACATCGAACGCGTTGCCGCCCGTGTGAAAATCGGCGGCCATTTTATCGATGAGGCAAGCATACGGCGGCGTTATCAAAGCAGTGCCGAACACCTTTTGCAAGCCGTGCCGCTGTGCGATGACGTTTTTGTCTACGACAATTCGGGCGAACATGTGCAACTGGTTTTTTGGATTAACCAACGTGAAATAAACCTGATGAGTAATAAGCTGCCTGAATGGTGCCGCAGCTTGCAAACGCAATTGCAGCAATTGGATTATCATACCGTTTCATTTTAAGAAAGACCCCCTATGACCTGGGAAACCGTAATCGGACTGGAAATCCACGTCCAACTGAACACCAAATCGAAAATTTTCAGCGGCGCGTCCACCGCCTTCGGTGCGGAGCCGAACGCGCATGCGAGTGTGGTGGAGTGCGCGCTGCCGGGCGTATTGCCTGTGATGAACCGCGAAGTGGTTGAAAAAGCGATTAAACTGGGTTTGGCCTTGGATGCCGAAATCAATCAGAAAAACGTGTTCGACCGCAAAAACTATTTCTATCCCGACCTGCCCAAAGGCTATCAAATCAGCCAGTTGGATTTGCCGATTGTGGAACACGGCAAGCTGGAAATTGTGGTGGGTGATGAGGTGAAAACCATCAACGTTACCCGCGCGCATATGGAAGAGGATGCGGGCAAATCGGTGCATGAGGGCTTGAACGGCGCAACGGGTATCGATTTGAACCGTGCGGGCACGCCGCTGTTGGAAGTGGTGTCCGAACCCGAGTTGCGCTCTGCCGCCGAGGCGGTGGCCTATGCCAAAGCGCTGCACGGCCTGGTTACCTGGCTGGACATTTGCGACGGCAATATGGCCGAGGGATCGTTCCGTATTGATGCCAATGTGTCGGTGCGCCCGAAGGGGCAGGCTGAATTCGGCACGCGCCGAGAAATCAAAAACCTGAATTCGTTCCGTTTTTTGGAACAGGCGGTTAATTACGAGGTGGAGGCACAAATCGAAATTCTGGAAGACGGCGGCAAAGTGCAGCAGGCGACCATGCTGTTCGATCCCGACAAGGGCGAAACCCGTGTGATGCGCCTGAAAGAAGATGCGCACGACTACCGCTATTTCCCCGACCCCGACCTGTTGCCCGTAATCATTTCAGACGGCCAATTGCAGGCAGCCAAAGCGGCCATGCCCGAATTGCCGAAAGAAATGGCCGCGCGCTTCGTGGCCGAATACGGCGTGAGCGGCTACGATGCCCGCTTGCTGACCGCCACCCGTGCCCAAGCCGCGTTTTTCGAGCAGGCTGCGCAACAAAGCGGGCAGGGCAAATTAACCGCCAACTGGATGAACGGCGAGCTGGCGGCCACCTTGAACAAAGAAGGTTTAAGCCTGTCTGAAAGCCCGATTCAAGCCGACCGCTTGGCCGGTTTGGTGGCGAAAATCGCCGACGGCACCTTGAGCAGCAAACTGGCCAAACAGGTATTCGAAGCGATGTGGGGCAGCGATTTGAACGCCGAAGCCATTATCGAACGCGACGGCCTGAAACAGATGACCGACACCGGAGCCATCGAGAAAATCATCGATGAAGTGCTGGCCGACAACGCCAAGTCGGTGGAAGAATACAAAGCGGGCAAAGAAAAAGCGTTTAACGCATTGGTCGGCCAGGTGATGAAAGCCAGCAAAGGCAAGGCCAACCCGCAGCAGGTGCAGGAATTGATGAAGGCGAAATTGGCCGGCTAACAGTCGGATCAGGCAGAGTCAGGCCGTCTGAAATGGTTTCAGACGGCCTTGATATTGGGGCTGTTTCAGTATCGTACCTGTTTAACGGCGGATTTCCACATAAGAGGTTTCATGCAGCTCTTTGAGCAGGTTGACGGTGGCCTGTTCGGCTTTTTGGCGGGCGATATATTGGCGCACGGCTTCACGCTGGCGCTCTTCGGGCGTGCCTGCTTCGCGCACGTCGTTCAGTTTGATGATGTGCCAGCCGAATTGGCTGCGTACGGGGCGGCTTATTTGGCCGGGTTTCAGATTATGCACGGCGTTTTCAAACTCGGGCACCATTTGGCCGTCTGAAAACCAGCCTAAATCGCCTCCGTTGGCCGCGCTGCCGTCTTGCGAATATTGGCGGGCGAGTGCGGTGAAGTCGGCACCGCTGCGCGCTTGGTTGTGAATTTTGCGGATGCTGCTTTCAGCAGCTTTGGCGGCATTGGTGTTTTCGGCTTTCAGCAGGATGTGCTGGGCACGGTATTGGCGCAACGGTTCGCCTTGCGGCAGGGGGGTGCCTTGTTGTTTGGCATGGGCGATCATGCTGTCCACTTCGGCATCGCTCACGCGGCTTTGCTGCATCACGGCCTGCTGCTGCACTTTTTGGGTAATGATGCTGTCGGCAATGCTGCGGCGCATGGCGGCTTTGCTCACACCGCTTTTAGCGGCTTGGGCGTAGAGGCCGTCAACGGTGGTTTTGCGGGATTGGGCGATATCGCTTAATGCTGCGTCGATTTCGGCATTGGAGGCAGTGATGTTGCGTCGTTTGCCGGCCTGCACAATCAGGGATTGGTTGATCAGCTGCTGCAGCACTTGGGTGCGCAGCTCGGTTTCGTTAACGTTTTTACCCAAGCGGCTGCGGGCTTCGGCCATGCCTTGGCGCACGTCGCGTTGGGTAATCACCTCGCTGCCGGCAACGGCGGCGATACCGTCTACATGTCTGACTCCGGCGGCTTGTACGGTTTGCAGTGCCAAGCCGATGGCGGCGGCCAGTATCAGGGGTTTGAAATTCATGGTTTGACTACCTCGTTGGATTTGCTGTAGCCGGGAACGGCCAAGCGCAGTTTTTCAAAGGGGTTGTTGCCGATATTGCTCAAGTCTTTCAATTGAAGGTTGAAGAATACGGCGTTTTTGGTGTCGTTCAGGCCGGTTACGTAGCGCTGGCCGACCACGCTGGCGCTCCAGCAGCCGCAGCCGCTTTTGTATTCGAGGCCGGCCAGCATTTCAATCGGTTTTCTGCCCTGCAGTTCATAGTTATAGCGGGCAACGGCGTAGAGGTTTTTGGCAATCGGCCATTGTGCGGCCAAGTCGATTTGGCGGATTTTATCGTAGAAATATACGCCGTTATCTTGCAGGTAGATTCTTTCGTTGCGGCCGTATTTGTAGCGCGCGCTCAATACTTTGCCGGGTTCGGGGTTGTAGAGCAGGGCGGTCGAGTAGCTTTCGGCGCGGCTTTCGTTTTGGTTGTAGTGGATGTCGGCATCTATGCGGATGCTGTCGGTGATTTTGCCGTTGGCAAACGCTACCCAGTCGGAACGGTTACGCGGATAGCGGCCGATGCTGCCGTCGAGCTGTACGTTGTCGTTTTTCAGATAAAACTTCTGGCCGATACCGGCACGTAACAGTTCTGTGCCGTTGCGGGGGTTGAGGAAACGGGTTTGTACGGCGGTGGAAATACTGTTGGCCGAGTTGATGCGGTCGTTACCCGAATAGAGGTTTTCACGGAAAAGCTGGTCGTAGCTGAAACTGTTTTCAGAGGTGTCGAAGTTGGGCAGGTCGTTTTGCGATTTGGTGGGGATATAGTTGTAAAACAGGCGCGGTTCCAGCGTTTGGATGTAGTCGCTGCCTAAAAACGAGGTTTTACGCTCTAAGGTCATGCCGCTGTCGACGTTGAAAACCGGCAGGGTGAGGCTGGCTGTACGCGAGGGGGAACCGCCGGATTCTTCCAGATCGTAATACACAGAATGCACGCCGATTTTCGGGCGGATATAGCCCCATGAGTTATGGAAGTCCCATCTTACGCCGGGTTTGACAACCACGCGCTTGCCCGACTGTTTGCTGTCGTGGTCGAAGCGTGTGAACTGGCCGAATAAATCTACCTGTGCGTTGCCGATGTTTTTGCTCCAAGTGCCTTGAAGGCGCGGCACGATGGCGTAGGGTTCGTCTTTATAGCCGTAAATATTGGCCAGCGTTTGGTATTTCTGCACGGTGAAGTGGCCGCTGAACGCACCGTCCCACAGGGTGTCGTTGTAGTCGAGCCAGACTTGGCGGTTGAGGTTGACGTTGGCGGCAATGTCGTCTTGGCCGTAAAAGTCGCGGTAGTAACTGTTGTCGGAAACGCGGTTGTAGTCGATGCCTCCGCTGAGTTTTTCGGTAAGCTGCTGGCCGTGATTCCATTTGAACTGATAACGGTTGCTGTGTTCGCTTTTACGGTCGTCGGGCATCCAAGTGCCTTCAACCTGACCTGCGTATTTCGGCTGCAGGTAGCGGAACTGGCCGCCGATGCGTGCCCCCCGGCTGCCGATAACGCCGGGGGTGATGGTGGCGTCGTAATTGGGCGCGAGGTTCATATAATAGGGCATATCCAGCTCAAGGCCGTCTGAACCGATGCCGACAGTAGGCACCAAAAGGCCGCTTTTGCGGTTGCCGTTAAGCGGAAAATCAGCCCACGGCGTGTAAAGAACCGGCACGCCGCCGAACACCAGCGAAGCATTTTTGGCTACGCCGATGCCGGTGTTTTGATCAGCTTCTATGCTTTTGGCTTTGATATACCAGCTTGCGTCGCCGGGTTCGCAGGTGTTGAATTTGGTGTTGACCAATTTGTAGCGGCCCTCGCCCTGCATTTCGGCCGATTCGCTTACGCTTTGCAGGCGGCGGCCGTTTTGCTCGCTTTCCATGCGGGTGTTGTATGCAGTGCCGGTGCGATCGGCCAGGTTGTATTGCATATTTTCGCCGGTAACGGTGGTGCCGTTTTGGTAAAGCACGAAGGTGTTGCCGGCGGTAACGGTTTCGGCAGTTTGGTCGTAATCCACCCATTGCGCGTTTAATATCTGGTCGTTGCGTTCGATAATCACATCGCCTTCGGCACGCACTTTTACGTTGGATTGGCCTTCCACCGAATCGGCGGTTACGCGGGTGTAGTCGGCGGGCAGCGGTTCGCTGCCGCTGCGTTTGATCTCGGGCACGGCGTGTGCCGCCGCTGTATTTTTCAGTTTTTCGGGGGTGCATTTCAGGCAGGTGCTGCCCAGCGGCAAGCCGTCGGCCGCCTGTGCCGAAGCCGCCGCGCCGAAGCCTACGCCCAAAGCGATCACCACCGGTTTTAATGAAAATAAACGAACCAAAGTCTCACCTTAAATCGGTTTTGCCAGTTAGAATAGCGGCTATTCTAACCCGAAAAATCAAAAAAACCACCATGCAACGACAAACCGAACTGAAAAACTGGCTTGAAACGGTTTACCCGAACCGGATTTTTGAATTGAATTTTGCCGCCGCCGATGCGGATTTCCGACGTTATTTCCGTGCCGCTTTTTCAGACGGCGGCACGGTTGTCTGCATGGATGCGCCGCCCGATAAAATGAGCGTGGCGCCTTATCTGAAAGTGCAAAAACTATTCGACATGATAAACGTGCCGCAGGTTCTGCATGTCGATGAAAAACTCGGCTTTATGGTGTTAAACGATTTGGGCAACACCACTTTTTTAACCGCCATGCAGCAGGCGCGCAACGAAACGGCCGATAAAGCGCTGCTGCTCGAAGCCATCGACGAATTGGTGGTTTTGCAGAAAAACAGTCGTCCCGGCCTGCTGCCCGAATACGACCGCGAAGTGATGCTGCGCGAAATCAACCTGTTCCCCGAATGGTTTGTGGCCAAAGAGTTGGGCAAAACCCTGAATTTCAAGCAGCGTGAATGGTGGAACCAAACGGTTGAAACGCTGCTGCCGCCCCTGTTGGCGCAGCCGCAGGTGTATGTTCACCGCGACTATATCGTCCGCAACCTGATGCTGGCCGAAGGCCGCCCGGGTGTGCTCGACTTTCAAGACGCGCTCTATGGTCCGATTTCGTATGATTTGGTGTCGCTGCTGCGCGATGCCTTTATCGAGTGGGAAGAAGAATTTGTGTTGGATTTGGTGATCCGCTATTGGGAAAAGGCGCGTGCCGCCGGTTTGCCAGTGCCGGAGCAGTTCGATGAGTTTTACCGCTGGTTCGAATGGATGGGCGTGCAGCGCCATCTGAAAGTGGCAGGCATTTTCGCGCGCCTTTATTACCGCGACGGCAAAGACAAATACCGCCCCGAAATCCCGCGCTTTTTAAATTACCTGCGCCGCGCTTCGCGCCGCTATCACGATTTGGCGCCGCTGTATGCGCTGCTGGTGGATTTAGTGGGCGACGAAGAGTTGGAAACCGGGTTTACTTTCTGATTGCCTGAAAATTGTTTTCAGACGGCCAACAGGCCGTCTGAAATTTTTATTTAATGAAAACAGTATCCTGAAAATTTATGTAAACCCGAATCGAATTGCAACAGTGCAGCGTAAAAAATACCCCGCCGCTTGCCGCCGCCGCCGTTTGCCCCTATTCTGCATACATCGGCGTATGTATCGCGCCATTATCCAAAGGAAACACTTCCATGAACAAAACCAAATTCTTTGCCCTGTCTGCCGTTGCCGCGCTTGCCCTCAGTGCCAATGCTTATGCGGCCAAAGAAATCAAAGTAGCGTCTAACAACACACCTTACACTCAAGACAACGTGCAGAAACTTGCCGCCACCGCCGTGAGCATGGGGGTGAAAGAACCGGTCAGCCTGAATCTGGCCGGCGGCAGCCTCACCGTTTCAGGCAGCAGCGCCACCAAGTGCGTATTTAAAGTGGGCGACGGCGACACCCCGAAAATCCAAGGCGTAAACTGCAAATAACGGTTTGCGGCTTTCGCACCGTTTGTTTTCAGAATTTGGCCGCAGCGTGTTCAAGCGCTGCGGTTTTCCGTTTTCAGACGGCCTTAATCTTGATAAGATGCCCGCATTTTCCAAAACGTTATAAAGAGACGCGCGATGTGGCGTTATATTTTCCAACGCTTGCTGCTGCTGGTGCCCACGCTGTTGGGCATTTTGGCGGTTACGTTTGCCGTTATTCAGTTCGTGCCCGGCGGGCCGGTGGAGCAGATGGTGCAGCAGCTCACCCAAACCGGCGCGGGCGGCGAGACGGCGGGCGGTGCGTCTTCTGTGTTTAAAAGCGGCAGCCGCCTGAGTGCGGAAGACATGGCCGCGCTCAACGCCTTATACGGTTTCGATAAACCGCCGCTCACGCGTTTTGTCGAGATGGTCGGCCGTTTCGTACGCTTCGATTTGGGCGAGAGTTTTTTCCACCATCAAACCGTGTTCGAACTGGTGAAAGAAAAAATGCCGGTGTCGATGAGTTTGGGTTTGTGGACGTTTTTTCTCACTTATTTCATCTGTATCCCCTTGGGCATTGCCAAAGCCGTGCGCGACGGTTCGCGGTTCGACGTTGTGTCGGGCGCAGTGGTGTTGGTCGGTTATACCGTGCCGCCGTTCGTGCTGGGTTTGGTGCTGCTGGTGTTTTTCGGCGGCGGCAGCTTTTTCGCCTGGTTTCCGCAGGGCGGTTTGGTGGGCGACGATTGGGAAACGCTCGGCACGGCAGCCAAAATCAAAGACTATCTCTGGCACATGGCGCTGCCGGTTACCGCTTCTGTGGCGGGCAATCTGGCGGTGATGACGGTGCTCACCAAAAACGTGTTTCTCGAAGAAATCCGCCGCCAATATGTTTACACCGCCCGCGCCAAAGGCCTGCCCGAACGGCAGATTTTGTGGAAACACGTTTTCCGCAACGCCATGATTCCGCTGGTTACCGGTTTTCCCGCCGCCTTTATCGGCGCGTTTTTTACCGGCAGCCTGCTGATAGAAACCCTGTTTTCGCTCGACGGCTTGGGGCTGCTTTCTTACGAAGCGGTGATGAAGCGCGATTATCCGGTGGTAATGGGCACGCTGTATGTGTTTACCTTGATGGGGCTCTTGGCTAAACTGCTGTCGGATATTTCGTATTCCTGGGTTGACCCGCGCATTCATTTCGGCGGGCAGAAATAAACCGCAGGCCGTCTGAAATGCTTTCAGACGGCCTATCGCAACCATACCGACACACCATGCAGAAAATATTCTCTTCCCAAGCCTGGCAGGCATTCAAACAGCACAAACGCGGCTGGCTGGCGTTGCGCGTGCTCGCGGTACTGTTTGCCGTGGCGCTGCTGGCACCCGTGTGGAGCAACGATAAGCCCTTATGGGTGAAATACGACGGCCGCTATTATTTCCCGCTGGCCAACACCTATAACGAAACCGAGTTCGGCGGCGACTTCGACACCCCCGCCGATTATTTCGACCCGCTGGTGCGCCGCAACATCACCACCGGCGGCAATTATGCCGTGTATCTGCCTAACCCCTATGCTGCCAACACCTTAAACGAATTCGACACGCAGCCTGATCCGGCCGGGCCGTCTGAAAGGCATTGGCTCGGCACCGACGACCGCGGCCGCGACGTGCTGGCGCGGCTGGTGTACGGCTTTCGCGATTCGCTGCTGTTTGCGCTGGCGCTCACCGCCGCAACCACCCTGATCGGCGTGGCGGCGGGCGCGGTGCAGGGCTATTTCGGCGGGCGGGTCGATTTGCTGATGCAGCGCTTTCTCGAAATCTGGGGCGGCCTGCCCGAGCTTTACCTGCTGATTATTCTGTCGTCGTTTTTCAACCCCGGCCTGCTGGTGCTGCTGGTGATTCTGTCGCTGTTCGGCTGGATGGGGCTTTCGGATTACGTGCGCGCCGAGTTTCTGAAAAACCGCCAGGCCGATTATGTTTTGGCCGCCAAAAGCATGGGCGTTTCCAACAGCCGCATTATGTGGCGGCATATTCTGCCCAACAGCCTCACGCCCGTGTTGGCGTTTCTGCCGTTCCGCATTTCCGGCGCGGTGCTGGCGCTCACCAGTTTGGACTTTTTAGGCTTGGGCGTGCCCGCTTCGCAAGCCAGCTTGGGCGAACTCCTGGCGCAGGGCAAAGACAACCTCGACGCCTGGTGGATAGGCTTATCCGCCGTGGGCGCGCTAACGGTGATGCTGCTGCTGTTGGTGATGATAGGCGAGGGGTTGCGCCATGCGTTTGACGTGCGGGCAAGGGGTTGAGGCCGTCTGAAGGCACTGTTGGAGCTAGGACAGAAAGGACGGTTGTTAATATTTAACATTCATATATCCGTCGGTTATTTCAAAATAATGTCCTGTTATTTCCGGCTTGACTGAAGCTGCCGGAAAATAGCCGTTATTTATTTTAGGGGTTATGGAGTAATGTTATGTCCGAGCAGAAGAACAAACAAACATTTCTACACCGTTTTCTAAATACAATTGAGTGGCTGGGAAATATCCTGCCTAATCCGGTTGTGTTGTTTGTCGGCTTTATCGCGGTTTTGCTGGCCTTTTCGGCAATCGGTGCCTATTTTGATGTGAGTGTGGCCGATCCGCGCCCTGCAGGGGCAGCGGGCCGTTCGGCAGACGGCGTTATCCGGGTGGTCAGTCTGATTAACGGTGAAGGGCTGGCAAAAATTGTTTCCAACTTAGTGCCCAACTTTACCGGTTTTGCCCCTTTGGGTACTGCCCTGGTGGCTTTGCTGGGCGTGGGGATTGCAGAAAAATCCGGCCTGATTGCCGCAGCCATGCGGTTGATTGTGCTTAAGGCGCCGCCACGGTTGGTTACGCCGGCGGTAGTGTTTGCCGGCGTGATGTCGAATATTGCCAGCGAATTGGGCTATGTGGTGATTATTCCCCTTGCCGGTATGGTTTTTTATTCGCTCGGGCGGCACCCGCTTGCCGGTGTTGCAGCGGCATTTGCAGGTGTGTCGGGCGGTTATAGTGCGAATCTGCTGATTGGTACTGTGGATCCGGTTTTGTCGGGAATTACCCAGCAGGCGGCACAGCTGATTGCTCCGGATTATGTGGTGGGTGCTTATGCAAACTGGTATTTTATGGCTGCCGGTGCCGTATTGGTTTCACTGCTGGGGTTTTGGGTAACCGACAAATTTGTCGAACCGAGGTTGGGCGCGTATAAACCGTCTGAACAGGAAAAAGGCAGTATTAACAACGGCAGTATGGATATCGGGCGGCTTTCAGGGGCAGAGAAAAAGGGCTTGCTGGCGGCGTTGGCTGCCTTATTGTTTCTGGTTGTCCTGACGGCATCCGCCGTTGTGCCGGAAAACGCCCCCCTGCGTAATCCGCAAACCGGCGGGCTGGATGATTCCCCTTTCCTGCAAGGCATTGTGGCTTTGATTTTTGTATTTTTTGCTGTTGCCGGTTTGGTGTACGGCTATGTGGCCGGCACAATGTCGGACAGTGCCGATGTGGTGGAGGGTATGGTTGGTTCTATGCGTTCGATGGCACTTTATCTGGTGCTGATGTTTTTTGTGTCGCAGTTTGTAGCTTATTTCAGTTGGAGCAACCTGGGGCCGATTCTGGCGGTGAAGGGGGCCGGTTTTTTAAAAGAAGCAGGCCTTACCGGCGGTATGTTGCTGATTTGCTTTATTGTAATATGCTGTCTGATTAACCTGGCGATTGCCTCTGCTTCGGCACAGTGGGCGGTTACGGCGCCGATTTTCGTTCCGATGCTGATGCTGGCGGGATACGCGCCGGAAACCGTGCAGGCGGCCTACCGCATCGGAGACTCGGTAACCAATATTATCACACCGATGATGCCTTTTTTCGGCCTGGTGCTTGCAGTAGCAATACGCTATAAAAAAGATACGGGTGTGGGCACGTTGGTATCATTGATGCTGCCTTATACGGTGGTGTTCGCTATCGGCTGGAGCCTGCTGTTTTATGTATGGGTGTTTGTGCTCGGCTGGCCTGTCGGTCCGGGTTCGGCCTTGTTTTACCGTCCTTAAAAAGTAAGGCAGGGCTGCTGTTAAGAAACTTTTTCTGAAGTGCATTTCAGACGGCCTTGGCGGATAAGGGCATGATCAAGTCGGGTTATCCGGCATATGGTTAGATACTGGAAAAATAATATGGCTGTTACCAAAACCGTTATCGTTAGTTCCTGCCTGCTCGGCTCACCTGTGCGTTACGACGGTTGCGGCAAAGCATGTGATGCCGCGCTTGCTTTGCAGCGTTCGGAGGGTTATCGTTTGATTGCCGTGTGCCCCGAACAAATGGGCGGCCTGCCTACGCCCCGCAATCCGGCAGAAATTGTGGGCGGCAGCGGTGCGGAGGTGCTGCAGGGCAAGGCAAGGGTGGTGGATAGTGCGGGATGTGATGTGAGTGAGGCATTTATCAAGGGGGCACAGAAGGTGTTGGATATTGCTTATCGGGAAGGGGCGGCGGAAGCGCTGCTGAAAGCCTGCAGCCCGTCTTGCGGTTGCAGGCAGGTTTATGACGGCACTTTCAAAGGCCGTCTGAAAAAAGGTGAGGGCGTAACGGCGGCTTTATTGCGGCAACGCGGCGTGGCAGTATACTCGGAAGACGAGGCCGGATATTTGGTTGAAAGGTTAAAGCCGTACCGGCCTGCATAACCGCCCTTATCGGATTTAAAAAGGAATTCAAACCATGTCGCAAGCATTATTAGAAAGCGTGAAATTCGACGCCGACGGCTTGGTGTGCGCCATCGCGCAAGACGCGCAAACCCTTCGTGTGCTGATGGTGGCGTGGATGAACGCCGAAGCCCTGCAAAAAACCGCTGAAACGGGTTTCGCCCATTATTACAGCCGTTCGCGCAAAAAACAGTGGATGAAAGGCGAAGAATCGGGGCATACGCAAAAAGTTCGCGAACTTCGGTTGGACTGCGACGGCGATGCGGTGGTGATGTTAATCGAACAGGCGGGCGGCATCGCCTGCCACACCGGCCGCGAAAGCTGCTTCTACCGCGTGTGGCGCGACGGCGCATGGCAAACGGCAGATGCCGTGCTGAAAAGCGAAACGGAAATTTACGGCAAACCGCACGGTTGAGGCCGTCTGAAAAGTTAATATTTTCCTGAAACGGAAGAAAGAAATGACCGAGCAAGTGCTGATTGAAATCCAAAACGTGATTGATTCCCGCAAGGGGCAAAACCCCGAAACATCTTATGTTGCCCGGCTTCTGCACAAAGGCGGCGACAAAATCCTGAAAAAAGTGATCGAAGAGGCGGGCGAAGTGTTGATGGCCTCGAAAGACGGCGGCGGCGGGCATTTGGTGTATGAAGTGGCCGATTTGTGGTTCCACACGCAGGTGCTGCTGGCGCACCACGGTCTGCGTGTGGAAGACGTGTTAAGCGAGCTGGCGCGCCGGCAGGGTTTGTCGGGATTGGCGGAAAAAGCCGCGCGGCGGGAAGGTTAACGCTGCGGGCGGTTAAAACAACCCCGCGTATTGAAACTGTATTACAATTTGACTCTTGCAAGGCAGGCCGTCTGAAAGAAGCCTGTGTTCAGACGGCCTGCAAACTTTTGCAAAAATAATTGGAGTATTTTCGTGATGACAGACTGTATTTTCTGCAAAATCGCCGCCAAAGAAATCCCCGCATCGGTGGTGTATGAAGACGGCGAAATGCTGTGCTTCAAAGACATCAACCCTGCCGCGCCCGTGCATCTGCTGCTGATTCCGAAAGTGCATTTCGATTCGCTGGCGCACGCTCAGCCGCAGCATGAGGCGCTGCTGGGCAGAATGATGATGAAAGTGCCGCAAATCGCCGAAGCGGCGGGCCTGACCAACGGTTTCAAAACCCAAGTCAACACCGGCAAAGGCGGCGGGCAGGAAGTGTTCCACCTGCATATCCATATTTTGGGGCGGCCTGCCTAAAGCGCGCGGGGCCGTCTGAAATATTATTGAAGCAACTGAAATTAAAGGATTAACAATGGGCAGCTTTTCTATTTGGCACTGGGTGATTGTGCTGGTGATTGTGGTTTTGGTGTTCGGCACTAAGAAACTGCGCAATGTCGGCAAAGACTTGGGCGGTGCGGTGCACGATTTCAAACAAGGTTTGAATGAAGGTAACGAAGCCGGCCAGGCAAAAAAAGATGATGTGATCGAGCATCAAAAAGACGACAACAAATCGGCCTGAACCATGTTTGATTTCGGCTTCAGCGAGCTTTTGCTGATCGGTGCGGCGGCGCTGGTGGTGCTCGGCCCCGAACGGCTGCCCAAGGCCGCGCGTATGGCGGGCAGCCTGATCGGCCGCGTGCAGCGCATGGTGGGCAGTGTGAAGCAGGAGCTGGGTGCACAGATAGAAATGGAAGAGCTGCGCAAAGCCAAACAGGAATTCGAATCGGCCGCCGAAAACCTCCGCACCGAAATCGGCAGCGTGGGCGAAAGCGTGCAAGGCAGCCTCAGCGAAATTTCGAGCGGCCTCAAACCTTGGGAACGCGTGCCCGAGCAGCGCACGCCCGCCGATTTCGGTTTGGACGAACACGGTAGGCCGCTGGCAGGGGCGGAACAGCAAACCGGAGCGGGGCAGGATGAGGCATGGGCATCTTATTTAACGCCGTCTGAAAAAAACACGTACACTGCCGGCGGTTTTCAGACGGCCTCTCTGTATAAACAGGCGATGCGGCGCAAACGCGACATGCGCCCGCGCAACCGCCCCAAACCGCAGTTACGCGTGCGTAAAAAGTGAGTGAATGTGTCTGAAACCGAACAACCCACCCAACCGCTGGTTGAACACTTAATCGAACTGCGCCGCCGCCTGGTATGGATTGCTGCGGTGCTGTTACTGTTTTTTTTCGGGCTGATGCCGTTTGCGCAAAAGCTCTATACCTTTGTGGCTCAACCCCTGATGGCAACGCTTCCGGCCAATACCAGCATGATTGCCACTGATGTGATTGCGCCGTTTTTCGTGCCGGTGAAGGTTACGCTGATGGCGGCGTTTCTGCTGACGCTGCCGCACACGCTCTATCAGGTGTGGGCGTTTGTGGCGCCCGCGCTTTATCAAAACGAAAAACGGCTGGTGGTTCCGCTGGTGTTTTCCAGCGTGGTTTTGTTTTTCACCGGCATGGCGTTTGCCTATTTTTTGGTATTTCCCGTCGTGTTTAAGTTTTTGGCAGGCGTAACGCCGCTGGGTGTGAGTATGGCCACTGACATCGACAAATACCTTTCTTTTGTGTTGGGGATGTTTGTGGCGTTCGGCACCACGTTTGAAGTGCCGGTGGTGGTGGTTCTGCTCAACCGTATGGGTGTGGTGCCGCTCGGGCACTTGAGGGCAGCCCGTCCGTATGTGATTGTGGGGGCGTTTGTAGTGGCTGCCGTGATAACGCCGCCCGATGTGATTTCACAGGTGCTGCTGGCTGTGCCGCTGATTCTGCTTTATGAGGCGGGGTTGTGGTTCTGCCGTTTCGTGAAACCTGTGCAGCTGCGGCAGGAAGCGGAAACCGCCGCCGATTGATAAATTTTGCCGTGTGCAGGTTTGAGGCCGTCTGAAAGTTTTCAGGCGGCTTGGCTTATCGTGTTCTCTTTATGACATAAAGCTAAAAAATATGGTTTTTTTTGAGCAGATGGGAATTTTTCTGCCTGAAAACCAACTAACCCGATTAGGCCGTCTGAAAATCAAACAAGTCGAGACCTTTGCAAAGTTAATGGCGGGAAATAAACTTTTGTGATGATTTTTTAATTTTGCAAAGGTCTCAAATCTCGAATTTTTCAGACGGCCTGAACAGAACGCCGGATGATATTGGAAATTAAAATAATGGATACACCGCAATCTGCCGCCGGTAAAGGCTGGCCGTATAAATTGGCAGCCGTCTGCCTGCCGGTGATGATTTTTATCTGTCTTGCCTGGGAATTGTGGCTGGCACCGCTGCGGCCGGGCGGCTCTTGGCTGGCGGTGAAAGCGCTGCCTTTGTGCCTGCCGCTGGCCGGTATCCTCAAGGGCAGGGTTTATACTTTTCAATACAGCAGCCTGCTGATTTTGCCGTATTTTGCCGAAGCGGTGGTGCGCCTGTTTGATGCTTCGGCAGCCAGCCGCGCCTGCGCGGGGGCGGCGCTGCTGTGTTCGGCGGCGTTTTTTGTTGCTTGTTTGGCTTATGTGAAACAACAGCGTAAGGCGGTTGGGCATGTTTAGAGAGATTTCGTTTTCAGACGGCCGCGAAACGGTGTGGACCATGCGTTTGTGGCCGTTGTGGTTTTGCTTTATTTGGATTTGCGTGGCGCCGTTTGTATCGCTTTACCGCGTGGGGCCGCTGTCGGGCTTTTACCTTGAAGCCGGTTCGCTGGCCGGTGCGGTGATGCTGCTGATGCTAACGGCACTGTTTGGCCGTTTAAACGTGAAAGTGCCGGCGGCGGGTATCTATTTTCTGGCGTTGGCTGCATTTTGGTGGTTTCAGGCGCGGGTGATGGGGCTGCTTTATCCGGGCATGAACGACATGGTAACGGCATCATTCGTGATTCTGGCGCTGGCGGCATGGGCCTGCCGGGGCTGGGTGGCCGGCTTCGGCCAGGAACGGGTGGTGTCGGTGTTGGCGTGGGCTTTGCTCGGCGGCGCATTGGTGCAGGCGGCAGTAGTGCTGATGCAGTTTACCGGCTGGGCGTCGGCAGATATGTTCCGCGGCATTGTAGCCTACCGGGGGGTACGCGAAATCAGCGGACAGCTCGGCCAGCGCAACCATTTGGGGCATTATCTGATGTGGGGCACGTTGGCGGCATCGTATCTGTGGGCACAGCGAAGAATGCCCGGCTGGCTGGGTTTTCTGGCGGTATCGGCGCTCACCTCCGCCTTGGGTTTGGTGAATTCGCGCACGATTTTTACTTATGTGCTGGGCGTGGGGCTGCTGCTGCCGCTTTGGCGGATATTGGCGGGGCGCGAAGCCAACCGCATCGTGTTGGTGATGCTGCTCGCGCTGGTGATGACGGTGGCGGTGCAGTTCGGCATAGGCCCATTGTTGGATTTGTTTTCGGGCGTACAATACGACACGGCGCTGGAACGCGTGGAAGGCGGCAGTTTCGGCGGTTCCGCCCGAGATGTGGAGTGGCGCAAGGCTTGGGCGGTGTTTTTGTCGGCTCCGGTATGGGGGCACGGCTGGGGCAGTTATGCGCTGCAGGGTTTTTTGGCACATGCCGAAACAGGGCAGTTTGCCCCCAATTATCTGAATGTGCTGTTTACCCATTCGCACAATCTGTTTTTGCAGTTATTGGCCGAAATGGGGCTGGCCGGAACACTGGCCGTGGTGCTCGGGTTTGCAGCGGTCGTGCGGCGTATGATACGGCGGCCTGCAAACGCCGCTTCGCTGCTGCTGCTGGCAATGATGACCGTATCGCTTTGCCACAGTATGCTGGAATACCCGCTTTGGTATATTTATTTCCTCACCCCGTTCGCCCTGATGATGAGCTTGTCGCCTGCGCGCGAAAGTGATGTTTCAGACGGCCTGCAATCGGTTAAAAGCCACAATGCCGGCGGTGCGGTGCTGGCAGTGTTTTTGTTGGCAGGCATCGTCCGCTTGGGCTTTGTTTACACCGATCTTACGGCCTTCGACCGCCAGCCCAAAGGCGAAACCGTGGCGCAGGCCGCAGAAAAAATCAGCGGTTTGCACCGGATTGCCGAAACCGAACCCATGCTGCGTTATTACGCCCAACTGTCGCTGACCCGCCGTGCCAACCCGGCCGACGAAGTATTGCAGCCGTGGGCGGAGGAAGCCGCATCGGAAGCGTTGGTGTTCCGCCCGTATTCCAATGCCTATCAGGTGGGGCTGTACAGCTACCGTATGGGCAAAGAGGCTGAAGGGCGCGAATGGCTGCGCAAAGTTTATCTGTATTATCCGCTTATGATGCCGCATTATGCGGAAAAGATACGCAGCAGCGGTTTCCTGATGCCGCTAAAAGCGCAGGTTGAAGCAGCCTGTCAAGAATTTAATAAAAAATATCCTAAAGAAAAACAATGTGATATTTAAAAACTTGCTGCTCTGTAAACAGGCCGTCTGAAATGTAAAGGCCGTCGGCCGCATTGCAAAAAAGCGCAAAAGCATAGAAGCATACGCTATCAATAAAGCTGATTTGCATGTTAAGATTCACAGCATATCCAACGGCCGCCCGAGCAGGCGGCTGCCTCAGCAACCATATAAAGGACAGGCCATGAGTCGCGTATTATTGGTAGATGATGATGCTTTGTTAACCGAGCTGTTAACCGAATACCTAACGGCCGAAGGTTTGAGCGTAAACAGCGTGCCCGACGGCGAAGCCGGCGTGCAGGAAATTTTATCGGGTCAATACGATGTCGTCGTGTTGGACTCTATGATGCCGAAAATGAACGGCTTGGACGTATTGAAAAACGTGCGCAACCAAAGCAGCGTTCCCGTGATTATGTTGACCGCCAAGGGCGACGATATCGACCGTATCATCGGTTTGGAAATGGGCGCCGACGATTACGTGCCCAAACCCTGTACCCCGCGCGAGCTGCTGGCGCGCATTAATGCCATTTTGCGCCGTGCACAGCAGTCCGGCGAACAAACCAGCAGCCCCAACAGCATTTCGGTGAGCGACGTTGTTCTGTATCCGGCCAAGCGGCAGGCTTCAATCAAAGATGTTCCGCTGGAGCTGACCAGCACCGAATTCAACCTGCTTGAAGTGCTGATGCGCCATGCCGGCCAGGTGGTGAGCAAAGAAACCCTGTCGGTTGAAGCGCTCGACCGCAAACTGGCCAAGTTCGACCGCAGTATCGACGTGCACATTTCCAGCATCCGTCATAAATTGGGTGATGCCTCCCTGATTCAAACCGTGCGCGGCTTGGGTTACCTGTTTGTGAAAAACTGATGAAAAGACAAGCAGCTAAATGAAATTGTTTCAACGCATATTCGCCACGTTTTGCGCAGTAATCATCTGCGCCATATTCGTGGCGAGTTTTTCGTTCTGGCTGGTTCAGAACACCATAGCCGAAAACCAGTTCCAACAACGGCGCACCATCGAAACCACCCTGATGGGCAGCATCGTTTCCGCATTCAAAGTGCGCGGCGAGCAGGGTGCGCGCGAAATTTTAAGCGAATGGCAAGACAGCCCCGTCGCGCGCAATGTGTTTGTGATTGCCAGTGATGAAGAAGAAGATATCCTGAACCGTCAGGTAGAAACAAAAGTAATTCAAGAGGCGCGCAAGTTTGCCATTGAGAACCCCGGTTCGGAATTGGCGCGCATCGAGTTCGACCGCTGGGGCGAGGAATACCTGTTTTTCATCCGCAACTGGGACAACCGGCAAATCCAGCGCCTGCCCAGCCCGCTGTTCATACCCGGCCTGCACCTGAAGCCGATCTGGCATGAATTTATCATTCTTTCGTTTATTATCTTAGTGGGCTTGCTGCTGGCCTATATTCTGACCAACAACATCACCAAACCCATCCGTGTGTTGGGGTTCGGCATGAGCCGCCTGGCTGCGGGCGATCTGGAAACCCGAATTTCCCAGCAGATGGAAGACCGTACCGATGAGCTTTCGCAGCTTGCCGGCCAGTTTGATAAGATGGCGGCCCAATTGCAGAAACTGGTAGCTAAAGAGCGCCACCTGCTGCACCACGTTTCCCATGAAATGCGTTCTCCTCTGGCGCGTATGCAGGCGATTATCGGCCTGATTCAGTCGCAGCCGCAAAAACAGGAGCAGTATCTGAAGCGCCTGGAGGGCGAGCTTACCCGCATGGATGCGCTGGTGGGCGAGTTGTTGACGCTTTCGCGTCTGGAAACATCGAATATGCCTTTAGAAAAAGACAATCTCGCACTGGTGCCGTTTGTCGAACAATTGGTAGAAGACAGCAGGGCCGTTGCACAACAAAACAGCCAGAATATATTGTTTGAAACCGAGAAAGTGCCGGAAAACGCGCAACTGTGTGCCAACGAAAGTTTCCTCTACCGCGCTTTCGACAACGTTATCCGCAATGCCATGGCTTACAGCCCCGAGGGCAGCACGATTAAGGTGTTCCTGCATCAGAATGCAAAAAACTGGCTGGTAGATATTACCGACAACGGCCCGGGGGTAGACGAGATGCAGCTGCCGCATATTTTTACGGCGTTTTACCGCGCCGACAGCAGCGCACACAAACCGGGCACCGGTTTGGGTTTGGCTATCACCCAGCACGTTATTCACCAGCACCATGGCAAAATCATAGCCGAAAACGTCAGCCCAAACGGTTTGAGAATACGTTTTATTTTGCCGAAACAGGGTAAATAAACAAGGTTGGATCCAATATCGAAGGCCGTCTGAAAATGTGTGTTTCAGACGGCCTGAGACCTTTGCAAAATACCTAAAACCCCATCCAAACGGTTAC
>NZ_JAUMUI010000002.1:0-3718 GCF_030530745.1 Neisseria sp.
CGCGCCAAAGGCATGGAAATGGACCCCGAACGCGGCCGCCGCTGCACCATGTGTTTCGATATGCGCTTCGAGCGCGCCGCCCTTTATGCCCACGAACACGGCTTCCCCGTACTCACCAGCTCGCTGGGCATTTCGCGCTGGAAGAACATGAACCAGATCAACGACTGCGGCCACCGCGCCGCTGCGCCGTACGACGACGTGGTGTATTGGGATTTCAACTGGCGCAAAGGCGGCGGCAGCGCGCGCATGATCGAAATCAGCAAGCGCGAGCATTTCTACCAGCAGGAATACTGCGGCTGCGCCTATTCGCTGCGTGATACCAACCACCACCGAAAATCGCAAGGCCGCGCGCCGGTTAAAATCGGCGTGAAATATTACGGAGACGAAGAAAACGGCTAACGCTCTTTCGGTTTAACCGGCAAAAATTGACTCAGGCCGTCTGAATATGGTTTCAGACGGCCTGAGGTTTTTGTAAATCATGCCGGTACATTTTTTCAGCCTGCCCGCCATTCATATCCACGCGGAAACCAGCCGGCGCCCCGCTTTACACCGCCTTATCCGTATAAAGCGGCACGCCCGAAGCGGCGGCCATATTGTCCGTATAAGCCTTCAGTTTCGGCGGCAGCACCAGCCCGCGCACCACCGTTAAGTTGCGCAGCAGCGGGAAAACGTGGACATCTTCCATGCTCAAACCTTCGCCGTTCAAACTATCCCCGCCCGCAACCTGCCGCTCCAAATCCGCCAAACCGGTATGCAGGGTTTGCAGATATTCATCGGTTTTCGCCAGATTTTCGGCAAAGCTGCCGATATTGGCTTCTTTTTTATGCACGAAATAATCAACTGCGCCCTGCGTGGCGAATTCCGGCAGCCCGATCGACACCATGCGCGGCTGCACCAGTTTGTTGATATAAGTGCCGGCTTGTTCCAGCCAAGCCTGCACTTCGGGGCGGATTTCTTCTTTCAGACGGCCTTTATCCGCCAAATTGTCGATATAACGCACGATATCCAAGCTCTCGCCCATATATGAGCCGTCGTCTTTCTGCAGTATCGGCACCTGCTTGGCGCCTATCATGCCGATGGGGGTGGATTCATCGTCGTTCTGCAATACAACTTCTTCCGCCGCCAACCCGCGCAGGCCGATAATCATGCGGGCGCGCACGCAGAAAGGGCAGTGATCATAAATATAGAGTTTCATGGCTGTTTTCCCTGTTTCCGTTTAAAGACGTCCTCCAACACCCAAAGGCCGTCTGAAAACCTTACAATTCAATGCCTTTGAGTTTGGCAACGGTGTTGATGTCTTTATCGCCGCGACCGGACAGGTTAACCAAAATGACTTGGTCTTTGCCCATTTTCGGCGCGTTTTCCACCGCCCAGGCAAGGGCGTGGCTGGATTCGAGGGCGGGGATAATGCCTTCGTATCGGCACAGCAAATCAAAGGCTTGCAAGGCGGCACCGTCATCGGCGGCGGTGTATTCCACGCGCTTGATGTCGGCCAGATAGCTGTGTTCGGGGCCGATGCCGGGGTAATCCAAACCGGCCGAAACGGAATGCGTGCCCTGCACTTGGCCGTTTTCGTCCTGCATCAGGTAGCTGCGGAAGCCGTGCAGCACGCCGGCAGGGGCTTTGCTGGTAATCGGTGCGGCATGGTCGGGCGTGTGTACGCCGTGGCCGCCCGCTTCCACCCCCACCAGATGCACGCCACTTTCTTCAATATAAGGATAAAACAGGCCGATGGCGTTGGAGCCGCCGCCCACACAGGCCACCGCCACATCGGGCTGGCGGCCGATGGCCTCGAGCATCTGCTCTTTGGCTTCGTTGCCGATTACGCATTGGAAATCGCGCACCATTTCGGGATAAGGCGCGGGGCCGGCGGCCGTGCCGATGATGTAGAAAGTGTCGTCCACCCGCGCCACCCATTCGCGCATGGCTTCGTTCATGGCGTCTTTCAGGGTACGGCTGCCGCTGTCCACGCCCACCACATTGGCGCCCAACAGCTTCATGCGGAACACGTTGGGGGCTTGGCGGATAATGTCGTCGGCACCCATATAAACATGGCATTCCATGCCGAAGCGGGCGGCCACGGTAGCTGAGGCCACGCCGTGCTGGCCGGCGCCGGTTTCGGCAATCACGCGTTTTTTGCCCATGCGCTTGGCCAGCAGCGCCTGGCCGATGGTGTTGTTGATTTTGTGCGCGCCGGTGTGGTTGAGGTCTTCGCGCTTGAGCCAGATTTGCGCACCGCCGAGTTTTTCAGACAGGCGCGCGGCATGGTAAACGGGGCTGGGGCGGCCGACATAGTGTTTCAAATCGTTTCGGAAAGCCGCCCAGAAAGCGGGGTCATTCTTGGCTTCCTGATAAGCGGCCGCCAGCTCCTGTAGGGCGGGAATCAGGGTTTCAGAAACGAACACGCCGCCGTGTTCGCCGAAAAATCCTTGTGAATCGGGAGCTTGGTAGTTTTTCACTGAAAAATCCTCGAACTTTCAAAACCGTTGGAAACAAAATGCCGCCTTTTGTGCACAAGCATTCCGCAGATCGGATTATTATCCGGAAACAGACCCCAAACAGGCTGCAGGTTCCGATTCTAACAGCTTGCCGCTTTGCCTGAGAAGAAAAAAGCGCTGTCGGAAATTTCCCGCAGTGATTCCGTTGCAGACACAGAAAGGCCGTCTGAAACCAACATGTTTCAGACGGCCCAAGCTGCCGTTTCAGGCATTTATATGGTTTTCGGCGGTTTTACCTGAAGCCCCAGCGCAGGTTGCGGATGGTGCCGATGGCTTCGTTAACCACCCCCATGCCTCTGGAAGCGGTATCCATCGTATCGCGGATGCCGCCGTGTTTGTTTTGGCGCTTCTGCTGCTCCAAAGCCAGCTCTTCAGATGTGTTGGCGCGCTGGCGGCGGCTTTGCTCCAATTGGGAACGGCTCACCTGCGCAGCTTCACGGTTGCGTCCGGCATTGCTCAATGCCGCATCGTCGCCCATAGCCATATCGCCTACGGAGTTGGTGGAAGCGCATGCCGACAAAATCAAAGCGGCAGCAAGGGAAACAAACAGTTTTTTCATTACAGACACTCCTTTTGAAAAATTACCGGCAGGTAATCAGAAATCAACATATATCCGGCTGCTTGAAGCACCGCCGCCGGTTGCGCGGTTGACCGCATCGGCCTTATCCATCATTTCTTTGCGCCGTTCGGCACGCCGTTCCGCCCTTTCGGCACGTTCGGCCTCGTGCACCGCCTGCGCGTTAGCACGCAGGGTTTCGGGAGAACGGCTCGAAAACCTTTGGCTGCCGTAAGAGCAGGCGCTTAAAACCACGGCCGCAGCCGCCCAAAAAAATACATTTTTCATTCAGACACTCCTCAAGTTGCACAAGAAAAAATTTCTTAACGCTTTTAAAACTATATTAATCTTTTTTTTTTTTTGTCAATATTGTAAAATTTTTGTTTATGCAAATGAATGTAAACATTTCATTAAAAATGCTTTTTAGAT
This sequence comes from Neisseria sp., assembly GCF_030530745.1. Lineage (GTDB taxonomy): Bacteria > Pseudomonadota > Gammaproteobacteria > Burkholderiales > Neisseriaceae > Neisseria. The sequence goes on from NZ_JAUMUI010000002.1 coordinate 3,484, forward strand.
AAACTGGGTTTTCCCGAACCACAGGAAAATCCTAAATTTTTGTCGGAAACAGCCTTTATTTTGGAAGCGGCGGAGCGGGTATGCGCCCGAAACAGAAATCTTTGCAAAAACTAAAATTCTGTTTTCCCTTTACCCGCCCCGCAAGAAAAGCGGCAGGCCGTCTGAAAACAACAGATTTAAGACGGGCAGCCCGGGTTGTTGCGGGGTGCGGGTGAGAAACGGGCGGTGTTTGCGG
>NZ_JAUMUI010000002.1:3728-91103 GCF_030530745.1 Neisseria sp.
TCCCACTCCCCCCCCCCCCAAACACCCGCGCCTGGCGTTAAAAAACACTTTTTTTGCAGACGGCCTGCCGCTTTTCTTGCGGGATGCGGTTCAGAACCGGGCGGTTTTTGCGTTTTCGATAAAGCGGGCGGTTTTTTCAGAATCTTTCCGCCCCGGGGCTTCTTCCACGCCGCTGGAAACGTCAACGGCCTGTGCGCCCGTTACCGCAACGGCCTGCGCCACATTTTCGGGCGTGAGGCCGCCTGAAAGTATCCAGCGGCCGTTTAGGTTAGGGGGCAGCATCCGCCAGTCGAAGCTGCGGCCGGTGCCGCCGTATTCTCCCTCAATATGGGCGTCGAACAGCACGGCGCGGGCATCGGGGTAGGTTTCGACCGCCGCTATGATGTCGGCACTGCTTCGCACGCGCACGGCTTTGATATAGGGGCGCGCAAAACGTCGGCAGAATTCGGGCGGCTCGTCGCCGTGAAACTGGATAATGTCTATCGGCACCTGCGCGAGGATTTCTTCGATGCGCGCCGCTTCTTCGTTAACAAACAGCGCCACCGCGCCGACAAACGGCGGCAGCGCCCTCACGATGCGCTGCGCCGTTTCTATACTCACGGCGCGTTTGCTTTTTCCGTAAAACACCAGTCCCACCGCGTCTGCGCCCGACTCGGCGGCGGCGGCGGCATCTTCGGGGCGGGTGAGGCCGCAGATTTTGATACGGGGTGTCATGCTTTATTTCCGGTAGGTATGAGAGTTATGGTTTGACTGTTTATACAATAGTTCCCTAATATCTGCAAAGTTTCAGACGGCCTTTGCAGTGATGGTTTTAATCAGGAAAAACCGTGTTAAGCCTCATTGCCATAACCTCCTTATGGCTTTTAAGATAAAACCGCACAGCACCACTGTGCTGTTTTTTTTCAAATTTCAAAGGATAAACCATTATGAAACATATCAAAGTTTTGCTGCTCTCAGCCGTTGTTGCCTTAACTGCCGCCGCCTGCGGTTCGTCTTCAACCGAAACCCCCGTTGTCGACACCACTGCCGGCCAAGTTCAGGACAGCGTGCCTGCCGCAGCTACCGGCACCGATGCGGCAGATACCATGCAGCAATAACACGGCCTTGTCCGGCTGTTTCAGGCCGTCTGAAAACTTTTTCGGTTTCAGACGGCCTGTTCCATAACAAGGCTGCCGCCGAAACACCTGTTTGAAAAGGACGATGATGATGAAACTCAAAACCTTATTATTCCCCTCTGCCGCCGCCCTGCTGCTGGCCGCCTGCATCGCACCCCACCACGGCGGCCATGACCGCGGCCCCGAGCGCGAACACAATATGCAGGATCACGGCCACAGCCACGGCGAACACGGCCACGCGCATTAAAACCGCCACCGTGTTCGGGTTCGGTCCGAACACGGCAACAACGGTATAAAAAACAGATTGAGGCTTTTGCAAAATGCCTCAAGGCCGTCTGAAAAGGTTCATGCGGCAATATCTTTTCAGACGGCCTGATTGTTTGTTCAACGGTTATTTAGGCTCGAAACCCTGCGCCTTCACCCAAGCCATCATTTCGGCCTGCACTTCGTCGGCTTCGCCTGCGCTGCCGATGCGCACGCCGGCTTCGTCTGCGCCCAATTCTTCGAGAATCGCCATTTGCGAATCGAGCATATCCGCTTTCATATAGTGCCCTTTGCGCGCCATCATGCGCGCGAGGTTCACTTCATACGGCGGGGCGAGGTGGATAAACACCACCCTGCCCTCGGCTTCGCGCAGAATGTCGCGGTATTGGCGTTTGAGCGCCGAGCAGGTAACGATGCTGTAGGGCTTGCCCGCACGCGCCTGCGCGGTCATCCAATCGCGCAGGTTGCGCAGCCACGGGTAGCGGTCTTCGTCGGTGAGCGGAATGCCTGCGCCCATTTTGTCGCGGTTTTCCTGCGTGTGGAACTCGTCGCCCTCGGCATAAGGGCATTGGAAATACTGTTGCAGGGTCAGGGCGGCGGTGGTTTTGCCACAGCCGCACACGCCCATCAGCACGAAATGTACGGTATCCATGATATTGCTCCTTTACTTATAAGATGCTGAACGCAAGGGCGGAAAGTGCGAAGCCGATGGCGGCAATCAGGGTTTGGTTAACCGTCCAGGTTTTCAGCGTGGTGGGCACGTCCATATCGAGCAGACGGCCGACCAGCCAGAAACCGGAATCGTTGAAATGGCTCACGCCCACAGAGCCGGCGGCAGTGGCCAAAACAATGCAGGCAAGCTGCCAGTCGCTGTATCCGGCGGCGGCAACGGCGGGCGCCATCAGCGCGGCGGCGGTGGTTAAGGCAACCGTGGCCGAGCCTTGCGCGATACGCAGCGCCAGCGCCACTAAAAAGCAGCCCAACAGCACGGGAATACCCAAATGGCCCATACTGTCGGCCAATGCCTGACCGATGCCCGAAGCACGCAATACGCCGCCGAACATACCGCCGGCACCGGTAATCAGAATCACCGAGCAAACGGGGCCGAGCGCGCCGTCAACGGTTTTTTCAAGCGCGCTGGCTTTTGCACCGCGTTTGCGGCCGAGCACAAACATGGCCACCAACACCGAAATCAGCAATGCGATGGGCGTGGAACCGATCATGCGCAGGGTCTGCACCCAACCTTCATCGGCGCTCACCACTTTTTCGGCAATCAGCGTGGCCAAACCAGTGTTTAAGAAAATCAGCAGCATGGGAATCAGCATGATGCCGATAACCGTGCCGGCTTTGGCCGGCTCTTGCGGCGGGTCGTCGTCTTGTTTGCCGCCGCTCAAAATATCAGGCACGGGCACGGCGAATTTGCGGTCGAGCACTTGGCCCAGCAGGTAGCCGCTGAAATACCAGGTAATCACCGCCAGCGGCAGGCCGAGCAGCAGCACATGGCCGATGTTGGCGCCGTAAAACTCGGAAGCGGCAATCGGGCCGGGGTGCGGCGGCAGAAAAACGTGCATCACCGAAAACGCGCCGATAGAGGCCATGCCGTAAGCCAAAACGTTGGCTTTCATGCGGCGGGCGGTGGCGAACACAATCGGCAGCATCACCACCAAACCGGCATCGAAGAAAATCGGAAAGCCGAAAATCAGCGAAGCCACGCCCAGCGCGAACGGTGCGCGTTTTTCGCCGAAAGCGCGTATCAGTGCATCGGCCAGCGATTGCGCGCCGCCGGAAGTTTCCACCAGGCGCCCGAGCATCGCGCCCAAGCCCACCAATAGCGCCACGCTGCCGAGCGTGCCGCCGAAGTTTTTTACCAGCACATCGTTCACGATGCTGCCCATCGGCAGCCCGGTGGCAATGGCGGTAAGCAGGCTGGCAATCATCAGCGTCAGCAGCGCGTGCACGCGGAATTTGATGATTAATATCAAAATCAGCAGGATGGCGCCCGCCGCAATAGCGAGCAGCGTGCCCGTGCTTAAAGTTTGCGTCCAGTTTTCCATGTGAAGCCCTTTTTAGTAGCAGAAATAATGTGTTGAGGTTTGCCGCCATTCTAATACATCATACCGCCGCGCGTATGACTTATATCAAAATAAGCAGTTTACATATCCGCACAAGCCGGCTGGCCCGGTTTGAGGCCGTCTGAAACCTTTTGCCAAGCCGAAAAATGCTTTCAGACGGCCTTTGGGCTAAAATAGCGCTTCCCACAGCAAACCACGGCAGAACAACGTGAAAATACTGATACTCGGCAGCGGCCAGGTAGGTTCCACCGTTGCCCAAGAGCTGGCCTCGCTGCCCGGCAACGACGTAACCATCATCGACATTAACGAAACCGCGCTGCAAAACATCGGCAGCAAACTTGATGTGCGCACCCTTTTGGGCAACGGCGCCTCGCCGTTTATGCTCAAACGCGCAGGCGCGGAAGACGCCGATTTGCTGCTGGCGCTCACCCGCAGCGACGAAACCAACATCGTGGCCTGCAAAATCGCCGCCGACGTGTTCAACATTCCCGGCCGCATCGCCCGCGTGCGCTCCACCGATTATCCAGACTACCGCACCGGAGAAGACAAAAACAGCCTCGATGTGTTCGACATCACCGAATCGATCAGCCCCGAAGAGCTGGTAACCGAGCGGTTGGCCGGCCTGCTCAGCTACACCAGCGCCCTGCAGGTTTTGCGCTTTGCCGGCGACAAAGCCCGCATGGTGGTGGTGCAGGCACGCAAAGGCGGTCTGTTGGTCGATAAAGAAATCTCCCAAATCAACCAACACCTGCCCGAAGGGGTCGACTGCCAAATCTGCGCCATCTACCGCAACAACCGCCTGATTGTGCCCTCCGCCCGAACCGTGATTATCGAAGGCGACGAAGTGTTTTTCGTGGCCGGCACCGAAAACGTGAAAATCATGATGCGCGAGCTGCGCCCCAGCGAACAGCGCAACAGGCGCATTATGATTGCCGGCGGCGGCAACATCGGCTACCGGCTGGCCAAACAGCTTGAAAACGAGATGGACATCAAAATCATCGAATACAGCAAAAACCGCGCCGACTGGCTGGCCGAACACCTCGACAACACCTTGGTGCTGTTTGGCTCAGGCACAGACGAAACCCTGCTCGAGCAGGAATATATCGACGAAATCGACGTTTTCTGCGCCCTCACCAACGACGATGAAAACAACATTATGGCCAGCCTTCTGGCCAAAAACCTCGGTGCCAAACGCGTTATCACCATCGTCAACCGCTCGCGCTATGTCGATCTGCTCGAAGGCAACAAAATCGACATCGTGGTATCGCCGCATCTGATTACCATAGGATCGATTCTCGCCCACATCCGCCGCGGCGACGTGGTGGCCGTGCACCCGCTGCGGCGCGGCACGGCCGAAGCCATCGAAGTGGTGGTGCACGGCGACAGGCAAACCTCCGCACTGGTCGGCCGCCGCGTATCCGAAATCAGATGGCCGCAGGGCTGCCACTTCGCCGCCCTCGTTCGCGGCGACGAAGTGGTGATGGGCCACAAAGAAGACGTGGAAATGGCCGACGGCGACCATATCATTTTCTTCGTATCCCGCCGCCGCGTATTGCGCGAACTGGAAAAGCTGATTGCCGTGAAAATGGGCTTTTTCGGCTAGATCCTGCAGGTTACAAAACATTTGAATACACCGCATATAAAACGGGCCGTCTGAAAAGTTTGTTTAAATACAAACCGTTTCAGACGGCCCGTTACCTTACAACATAACCCGTTGTCAGGCGTAATGGCGTTCTTCGCCTTTTCCTCCGATGTTTTCCGCGCAGCGTTTGCAGATACCGGGGTGGGCGGAAACGGCACCGATGTCGTCGGTGTAATGCCAGCAGCGTTCGCATTTTTCGCCGCCGCTCACTTTGGCGGTTACGGCCAGCCCGCTGCCTTTGGCAACCGTGGCTTTAGACACCAAGAGGGCGAAACGTAATTCGTCGCCGAGCATTTTCAGGTAGCCTGCCAATTCTTCGGGGGCGGTGATTTCCGCTTCGGCCTGCAAGGAAGAGCCTACGGTTTTATCGGCGCGCAAAGGCTCTATGGCGGCGGTAACGGCTTCGCGCACTTGGCGCACGGCCTGCCATTTTTCCATCAGGGCGGCTTCGCTCTTTTCGTTGATGGGCGGGAATTCGTGCCAAGTGTGGAACAGCACGCTGTCTTCTTCGCCGCCGCCGATGATGTCCCACGCTTCTTCGGCGGTGAAACACAGTATCGGCGAAATCAGCAGCACCAGGCTGCGGGTGATGTGGTAGAGCGCGGTTTGGGCGCTGCGGCGGGCGTGGCTGTCGGTTTGGGTGGTGTAGAGGCGGTCTTTCAGAATATCGAGATAAAACGCGCCCAAATCTTCCGAGCAGAAGGCGACGATGTCTTTCACGGCGAAGTGGAAGGCGTAGCGCGGGTAGTAGTCGCCCGCCAAACGTTCTTGCAGGCGGCGCGCCAGCACGAGGGCGTAGCGGTCGATTTCCACCATCTGGTCTTGCGGCACGGCGTGTTCGATGGGGCGGAAGTCGCTCAGGTTGGCGAATAAGAAGCTCAGGGTGTTGCGGATGCGGCGGTAGCTTTCGGTAACGCGCTTGAGGATTTCTTTGGATATCGCCAGCTCGCCGCTGTAATCGGTGGAAGCCGTCCACAGGCGCAGGATGTCGGCGCCGAATTCGTTATACACTTCTTGCGGGGCGACAACGTTGCCCAGCGATTTCGACATTTTTCTGCCGTTTTGGTCGACCACGAAGCCGTGGGTGAGCAGTTGTTTGTAGGGTGCGCGCTCCATCGAGGCGCAGCCGGTAAGCATGGACGATTGGAACCAGCCGCGGTGCTGGTCGCTGCCTTCGAGATAGAGGTCGGCGGGCCAGGCCAATTCTTCGCGCTGTTTGAGCACGGAAAAGTGGGTGCTGCCCGAATCGAACCATACGTCCATGGTGTCTTTCAGTTTTTCGTATTGTGCGGCTTCTGCGCCCAGCAGTTCGGCGGCATCGAGCGCGAACCAGGCTTCGATGCCTTTTTGCTCGATGCGCTGCGCCACTTCTTCCAGCAATTCGGCGGTGCGCGGGTGCAGCTCGCCGGTTTCTTTGTGCACGAAGAAGGTCATCGGGGTGCCCCAATAACGCTGGCGCGACACTACCCAGTCGGGGCGGCCTTCTATCATGGCCTGCAGGCGGGCGCGGCCCCACGAGGGGAAGAATTCGGTGTCGTCCACCGCTTTGAGGGCGTTGTTGCGCAGGGTTTTGCCGTTGGTGCCGGCTTTGTCCATGCCGATAAACCATTGGCCGGTGGCGCGGTAAATCAGCGGGGTTTTGTGGCGCCAGCAGTGGGCGTAGCTGTGTTCGATTTTGTTGTGCGCCAAGAGTTTGCCTTCTTCTTGCAGCCATTCGATGATAACGGGGTTGGCTTCCCACACGGTCAACCCGGCCACGCGCGGCACTTCTGCGGTGTAGCGGCCTTCGCCGTTAACGGGGTTGTAGAGTTTGATGCCGTATTTGAGGCAGACGAAATAGTCTTCCAAACCGTGTGCAGGCGCGCTGTGCACGAGGCCTGTACCGGCATCGGTGGTAACGTGATCGCCGTTGAGCATCAGAATGTCGCGCTCGATAAAGGGGTGGGCGAGATGCAGGTTTTCGAGCCTGCTGCCGGCGGCTTCGGCCAGCACGGTTGTTTGGCCGTCTGAAAAGCCGTAGCGTTTCAAGGCGTCTGCGGCCAGCTCTTTGGCCAGCACCAGCTTGCCTTTTGGCGTGCCGATGAGTTGATAGGCCACGTCTGCTCCGGCGGCGATGGCCTGGCTGGCGGGCAGCGTCCACGGAGTAGTCGTCCAAATCACGGCAAAGGCCGGGCCTTCGATTTGCGGCAGGCCGAAGGCAGCGGCCAGTGCGGCATTGTCTTTAAACAAATAGGCTGCGTCGATGGCATCGGAAATTTTGTCTTTGTATTCCACTTCGGCTTCGGCCAGCGACGAACCGCAGTCCAGACAGAACTGCACGGGTTTTTCGCCGCGGTAGAGATAGCCTGCTTTGTAGATTTCGCCCAGCGTGCGCACGGTGTCGGCTTCGGTTTTGAAGTCCATGGTGAGGTAGGGGTTACCCCAGTCGCCCAGCACACCCAGGCGGATGAAGTCTTTTTTCTGGCGCGCGATCTGCTCGGCAGCGTATTCGCGGCAGAGTTCGCGGAACTTGGCATCGGGCATGTTTTTGCCGTGCAGTTTTTCCACCATCACTTCAATCGGCAGGCCGTGGCAGTCCCAGCCCGGCACATAAGGGGCGTCGAAACCGGCCAGCGTTTTGCTGCGGATAATGATGTCTTTGAGAATTTTGTTGACCGCATGGCCGATATGGATGTCGCCGTTGGCATAGGGCGGGCCGTCGTGCAGCACGAATTTGGGGCGGCCTTTGGCTTGGGCGCGCAGTTTTTGGTAGCGTTGCTGCTCCTGCCAGCTTTTCACCCAGGCCGGTTCGCGCTTGGCCAGGTTGCCGCGCATGGGAAAGGGCGATTCGTAGAGATTGACGGTTTTGCTGTAATCGGTCATGGGTTTTCTCGTGGTTGCGGATTTTTTCAGACGGCCTCAGAAGCGTTGTGGATTCTGAGGCCGTCTGAATAAAAATAGAGATTCTTTAGAAATGCTATTGTAGCCTAATTACGTTGCTTTTATAAGGGGAACGGGCGGTTTGGCCGTCTGAAACCCGTTATAGTGAATCCACTTAGCTGCGCCTTGCCGTACTATCTGAAACCTTTGCAAAACCCTCAGATGTGGATGCAGTTCAAGGCGTAGCAGCGCAGCGGGCGCAGACATATCAAGTAGAGTAGATAGGCAGGCGAGCGGGCAGCGCACAACGCAGAAATACGCCACAGATGGGGTTTTGCAAAGGTCTCTATCTGTACTGTCTGCGGCTTGCTGCCTTGTACCGGAGTAAGTGGATTCACCAGGGTCTGTTGACAATTAACGCAACGGCGGTGTTTTTGGCCAAAACACCCCGTCTGCGGCGTTAAAATGCTCGCAAGGTGTCCAACCTTGCTGCGCTTTTTGCCTTGCATACGCGGATTTTTGCCTCAAAAAACCGCTTCGCCGGCCAATTGTCAACAGACCCTAGAGTTTTTGCGCAGCCAGAAACGCTTCCAACTCGGCCGACACGGGCATACCGCCCTGCGCGCCCGCTTTGGTTACCGACAATGCGGCGGCGGCGTTGGCCTTGCGCACGGCTGTTTCCATACCTTCGGCACAGAACACGGCGAAGGCTCCGTTAAACGTGTCGCCCGCACCGGTTGTGTCCACGGGGGTAACTTTGAAGCCGCCCTGCCGGTGCAGCACGCCCTGCCCGTCGTTATACAGCGCGCCTTCGCTGCCGCGCGTCATCAGCACTTGGCAAGGGGAGCGGGCGATTAATTCTTCCGCCGGCGTGTTTTCGGGCAAACCCAAGCTGATGGCCAGCTCGTGGGCGTTGGGCGTGAGCAGCGTAACCAAATCGAGCAGCTCGGCCGGCAGCTTCTGCGCGGGCGCGGGGTTAAGTACGAAAGGTTTGCCGTGTTTGCGCGCCAGCTTGGCGGCGGCAATCACGCACTCCATGGGGATTTCCAATTGTGCCAGCACCACGTCGGCACCGGCGATTTGCTTTTCGCAGGCTTCGATATACTCGGGCGTGATGCCGAAATTGGCACCGGAAACCACGATGATGTGGTTGTCGCCTTCGGCTACGGTGATATTGGCCATACCGGTCGGCTCATCTTCCAACACGCGCACACCCGCAATATCGATGCCTTCACGCTTCAGGTTTTCCAGAGCTTCGCTGCCGAAACCGTCGTTGCCCACTGCGCCCACCATGCTTACATCGGCCCCCAAACGTGCCGCCGCCACCGCCTGATTGGCACCTTTGCCGCCCATAAAACGCCGGAACGATGTGCCCAGCAGGGTTTCGCCCGGCTGCGGAAACCGGGGCGACGATGTAACCAAATCCATATTGATGCTGCCGACTACGGCGATTTTCGGTGTTTGCATGGCGGGTTTCCTTTAACGGGTTGTTCCATCGGAATCGGGTTGTTTTTTCAGACGGCCTACGGTTTGAACGGAAAGGCCGTCTGAAAATGCCGGGGTCTGTTGACAATTAACGCAATGGCAGTGTTTTTGGTCAAAAGACCGCTTCGCCGGCCAATTGTCAACAGACCCTAGGGCTGTCGTTTGGCCAACACCGCCGCCGCATAATCGCAGCTGGCGGTTAAGGCAACGTTTTGCTTGGCCGCTTCGGTTGCGGCGGCTTCCACCAACACCCGCGCCAGCCCCTTGCCGCGATGGGCCGGGTTAATAACGGTGTGGTCGATATCCCATGCGCCGTTTTTGATACGGTAGGTCAAATAACCCGCTTCATCGAAATCTTGCAACAGGGAGAATTTCTGCTGATCGGGAAAATATTCCACAGTACTCATCATAATATCCTTTGAAAACAGTAAATAGTATGACCCGTATCAGGGTTTCCGACATTCAGTACAACAGAGGTATTTTAATTGGAAATCCGCGCCTGCCGAATCCAACAACACCCTCAAAACACCCCGGCTCCCTGCGTCTTCCCTCATACGCAGCTCTTGCGAGCCTTATATTTTTATTGTACCTGCAAGCAGGCCTGCCGACGGTTTTTAAAGCGGCTGTAAGCGGCAACAGACCGATGCGCCACAGCCGCAAACCTCTTCGCAGATGGCAGTATCCGAATCCCAATTCAACCGAATCACCGGCATAAAGACAGCTGTACACAGGGTTGATACGGCACAAATACAGGTTCCGTTCAAATACTCCGCCCGAACCACTCCACCCTGCCGATAACAGCCACATCGTCGGTCATATTGTTGAGATTGATTTCAAACGTGGGGTAGGCCTCATTGGCGGAAATCACGTTCACGATTCCGCCCGGCATCAACTGCAAACGCTTAACTAATAAGTTTTCATTCAGGCGCAACACATAAAGACCGTCGCGCGGGGTGGTTTCACCGTGGTTGATCAGAATCGAATCGCCGTCGTTCAACACGCCCTCCATCGAATCGCCTTTTACCGAAATCACCGAAAGGTTTTTGGTGTCGCGGGTTACATAATTTTCTATCCAATACCGGCGGAAAGCCATGGTAAACACAGGCGTTTCGTCACCCACCAAACGGCCGTGCCCCGCCGCCGCCTGAATATCGTAACGGGGCACGAACACAAATTCGTCGATGTCCACAGGATTGCCCAGTGTATCTTCCGCCGTTACTGCCGGAGGTGCGGCAGTGTTTGGAAACGGTTCGCCTTCGCCCGTTAGCAGCCAATCGATGCTGCAACCTTTCAATTGTTTGATTTTCTTCAGTGTTTCTGCCTTCGGCAAACCGCCTTCGTTCCAAATGCGGCTGAAACCCGCAATCGTCATGTCGATATCCGCCGCGATTTTTGCCTGCCTGGCTTCATTTTTCCAAAGAAAAGCCAACCTGTCTTTAAACGTGTTCATGTATCTTCCTTTTTCAGGTGTGGTTTTGCATACCATCCTGCCATTTGTCTTTATTTTACTTTAGTTTTATTCAAAAAGTAAGATAAATTTTAAAAATAAATAAGAAAAAGTATTGCAATTTCAGATTTAGATAAGTAATATTCGCTCAAGCTTAGATTTACATTATATTTTTTTATTTCAACAAAACATTGTCTTATGATTTAAAACAGCCATTCGGTTTTACTCAGCCGCCTTGATATGGAAGCATAAAGCGGCTAAATAAAATCTTAGCAAAACCGGCTAACTGAGAAAAAAGGAAAGAATCATGCAAAGCAAGCAACGCAAAGGGTTGGTGTTATTCAGCACATTAACTGTAATGGCAGTGGTGTTTTCTTCCGGCTACACCGAAGCCCAATCGGCTGAAATGCCGCTGTCAGAATTGGGCTGCGACAAACTGAATACGCTGCGGATTACGCAAATGAGCGGCAAACAACAGGCCTTTGCACGCGAATGCGCCGCCGCAGAGGCTGCCCAAGCGTGGGAGCAGTCTTACGGCACATTGAATTCCGAAAACCTGATTGCAGGTGTGGTGTATGAATAACAGATAAGACCGCCGGACTGGAACGATACCTGGCGGTTGTCGGAAATATCCGCAAAAGCAAAAATCAGGGATGCAGCCAAAACTGCTGTGGCGGATTATAATTTATTCAATGCCAGCCATTTTTCCAAATCTTCGGCGCTGATGCCTTTGTTATCCTCAAAATCCAGCTTGTTGACCTGACGGCCTTTTGCATATTTAGCCAACACCGGCGTGCCGCTCAAACCGTATTGCTGTTTGAATGCCGCCCAGGCGGATTTATCTTGGTGCAAACGGTGCACGTTTACAAAATAAATTTTGCCGCCCAGCTTGTGCGAAGCGATATACCGTTTGAACATCGGTTCGAACACATTGCAGTCGCCGCAGCTCGGCCGGCCGATATAGGCGTAAAACGTATCGCCGCCCGCCACTTTGGCTTTAAAATTTTCAACGGTTAAACTGTTGAGTTCAAAATAAATATCGGAATACGTGTTTTCCAAACGCCTGCTGTTTTCGGCAGAAAGCCTCACCGCCGTTTCCGCCTCGGCCAATTTATCCTGCAACGTTTGCGTTCCACGGCTTGGGCTGCCGCAGGCTGCCAGCAGACAAACCAATGAAGCGGAAATTAAAATTTTGGCAGGCATCGCAAACTCCTTTATTTTAAAGATTGGCAATAGTCGGATTATAAAACCACCGGTTCAAACCAAAGCAGCCAACCCGCCCTTTATTTGCTTATGCTCAAACCATTTAGGATACCGCCAAACCAAACAAGGCGCCGGCGCAGCCCGAATTTGCCGAAAAACCGACCTATCCTACTGAATCGAAAAACTTTAGTTTTCACCTTTGCCTCTATCGGCATTTACAAAACTTGACCCTGAAAACGGTTTGCAGTATATTTACGCGCTAAATTTACCGCCGATTTGACACAGCTTGCGGGCGTTAAACAGCTAAAGCGTAGGTTGCACTTTGTTTGCAGCCCCATCCGTTTGCATTCCGGCCCGCTGTGTTACACATCGGGCTTTGTTGTTTTGGATAAACTATGATTACTTTGGACAATGTTTCCAAGCGCTATCAAAACCGCGATAAAACGTGGTTTACCGCCGTGGAGCCGACCTCGCTGCAAATCGAAGCGGGCGAGATTTTCGGCCTGATGGGCTATTCGGGCGCAGGCAAATCCACGCTGCTGCGCCTGATCAACCTGCTCGAGCGACCCGACACCGGCACGGTAACGGTAGCCGGGCAGGAGCTGACTTCGTTAAACGCCGCCCAACTGCGCCGTGCGCGGCAAAACATCGGCATGGTATTCCAGCAGTTTAACCTGCTTTCCAACCGCACCGTGGCCGGCAATGTGGCATTTCCGCTGGAAATCGCCGGCTGGCCGTCTGAAAAAATCCAAGCGCGGGTGGCGGAATGTCTGGAAATCGTGGAGCTGGAAAACCGTGCCGCCCACTACCCGGCCCAGCTTTCGGGCGGCCAAAAACAGCGTGTGGGCATCGCCCGCGCCCTCGCCCCCAACCCGCAAGTGATACTGGCCGACGAGCCGACCTCCGCACTCGATCCGGCCACCACCCGCAGCGTGTTGGAATGTTTGGAAGACATCAACAAACGCTTCAACGTAACCATCGTTATCGTTACCCACGAGATGAGCGTACTGCGCCGCCTGTGCAACCGCGCCGCCCTGCTGCATCACGGCAGGTTGGTGGAAACCGTTTGCGTAGAAAACAACCAAATCCGCGCCCAATCCGAAATCGGGCGCGAGCTGGTTCGGGAGGATTGATATGGCAGGCTTAACCCTTTCGCAAGCCTTGGAAACCATCGGCCGTATGCGCGGCGAAATCGTGCAGGCTTTATGGGAAACTTTCGTGATGGTGGGTTTGTCGACCGCATCCGCCACCGTGTTCGGCACCCTGCTGGGCGTACTGCTGTTCGTTACCGCCACCCGCCAACTGCACTACAACCGCCCCGTCAATCTGGTGTTGGACAACCTGGTTAACCTGATGCGCGCATTTCCGTTTGTGATTCTGATGATTGCGATGATTCCCGCCACCCGCGCCATTGTCGGCAGCACCATCGGCCCGGTTGCCGCCTCACTGGTGCTGAGCGTTTCCGGCCTGTTTTACTTTGCCCGCCTGGTCGAACAAAACCTGCGCGAGGTGCCGCGCGGCGTGATCGAAGCCGCCATCAGCATGGGGGCTTCCCCTATGACAGTTATCCGCAAAATATTATTAAACGAAGCCCGCGCGGGCATGGTGTCGAGCATTACCGTGCTGGCCATCGGCCTGCTTTCATACAGCGCGGCGGCCGGCATGATCGGCGGCGGCGGCTTGGGCGATTTGGCCGTCCGCTACGGCTATTACCGCTACCAAACCGAAGTAATCATTTTTATCGTGGCCATTTTGGTTTTGCTGGTGGTGGCGATTCAGAGTTTGGGCAATTTTATTTCACGCAAATTGGATAAACGCTGATAAACTTTCAGACGGCCTTTTGTGATGAAAGGCCGTCTGAAAGCCCAGAAACATTACCTAAAGTATGCAGAAGTACATACGTCATACTCGGGCTTAACCCGAGTATCCCATGTTACTGAAATTCAAGATACTCGGGTCAAGCCCGAATATGACGAAGCTGTTTCGGGTTATCTTGCTTGCAGCTATCTATCGAAATAACCAAAAGATTAATCAAACTGCTTCAACAAACCGTTACATCAGGCTGGTTTTAACAGGTGTTTTATACCCGGTAAGGCCGTCTGAAATTTTTAAACCCACTTAATTTTCGGAGTTACCAACATGCAAACATCCGCTTTATTTAGAACCTTCTCGGCAGGCGCGCTGGCGCTGGCGCTGGCAGCCTGCGGCGGCCAGAAAGAAACTGCCCCCGCAGCCGCTTCCGCCGCATCGCAACCTGCCGCCGCCGGCGCTGAAAAACAAGAAATCGTATTCGGCACCACCGTCGGTGATTTCGGCGATATGGTCAAAGACCAAATCAAACCCGAATTGGAAAAAAAAGGCTATAAAGTCAAACTGATCGAATTCACCGATTATGTGCGTCCCAATCTGGCGCTGGCCGAAGGAGAACTGGACATCAATATCTTCCAGCACAAACCTTATCTGGACGACTTCAAAAAAGAACACAAACTCGACATTACCGAAGTGTTCCAAGTGCCGACCGCACCGTTGGGCCTCTACCCCGGCAAGCTGAAATCGCTGGATGAAGTAAAAGACGGCAGCAGCGTTTCGGCCCCCAACGACCCTTCCAACTTCGCCCGCGCCTTGGTAATGCTCGACGAATTGGGCTGGATTAAACTGAAAGACGGCATCAACCCGCTCACCGCATCTAAAAACGACATCGCCGAAAACCTGAAAAACATTAAAATCGTCGAGTTAGAGGCTGCCCAACTGCCGCGCAGCCGCGCCGATGTCGACTTTGCCGTTGTCAACGGCAACTACGCCATGAGCAGCGGCATGAAGCTGACCGAGACCCTGTTCCAAGAGCCGAGCTTCGCTTATGTGAACTGGTCTGCCGTGAAAACTGCCGATAAAGACAGCCAATGGGTAAAAGACGTAACCGACGCGTATAACTCAGACGGATTCAAAACCTACGCCAAACAGCGTTTCGAGGGCTACAAATACCCCGCATCATGGGGAGAACAGGCCGCCGCCGGCGCCAAAGCCGAAGCAGCTTCTGCCGCATCGGCAGCCAAATAGCCCGAAATTTGAAATACCGAACGCCTTTCCTGTTTTGGAAAGGCGTTTTTTTACAGACAAAATAAACAATAAAGCACCGTTTTTTCCTTATTTTATTTGCGCAAACCACATACCGTACGGTTATGCCGTCTGAAACAGCCTGCCGGACGGAATGTTTGAGAGTTACGCTACCGAAGAAAATCATGATATAAACCGACAGACAGGCCGCTGTTTCGCAGCGGTGCCAATGCAGCGCAAACACTCCGGGCCCACTGTTTTCTGCCCGCCATCCCGAAAGGAGCATTATGCTGACCCTCTCTCCCGAACACATCCGTATGCACCGGCAAGCCGCCGGCAAAGACGAAGCCTTGCAGATTCTGGCCGATATTCTGTCTTCAGACGGCCTGGCCATGCCCGAATACCTCAACGGCCTCAAAGCGCGCGAAGCGCAATCCGGCACCTATCTCGGGCAGGGCATCGCCATTCCCCACGGCACGCCCGAATCGCGCAACACCATACTCAACACCGGCGTGCGGCTGGTGCATTTTCCCGACGGCGTGGTGTGGGACGGCACAAACAAAGCCTATCTTGCCGTTGCGATTGCCGCCAAGTCAGACGAGCATTTGCAGATTTTGCAACTGCTCACCCGCGCGCTGTCGGAAGACATCGGCGACAAACTGCGCCTGGCACAAACCCCCGAAGAAATCCTCGCCCTGCTCAATGCTTCGGCCGAAACATTGGCGCTGCATGAAAACCTGATTGCCGCCGACACCGATGCGGCCGACATCGACGATGCGTTTTATCAGGCCGCCGCACTTTTGAAAAAGCAGAAAATGGCCGGTGCGGGTTTTCTGAGCGGTTTGAGGCCGTCTGAAACCGTCTGCCTGCAAGAAGGCGTATGGTGCGTAACCGGCACTCAAAACGTATTGCAGCCTGCCGTGGCGATTGTGAAACCCAAAAAACCGTTTGCCTTTCAAAACGGCCGGCTGTCGGTTTTGGTATGCGTGGCCGACAACGGCAGCACCGACACGGCGCGGCTTTCCCAACTGATGGAAATTTTGTTCGCCCCGCCCTCGCTCGGCACCAAACACACGCGCCGCGAAATTGCGGAAGCGGTGGGTGCGGAAACCCTGCCCGACTGGCCGTCTGAAAGCGTGGTGCTGGCAAACGCCCACGGCCTTCATGCCCGTCCTGCCACTGCCTTGTCGAACGTGTGCAAAGAGTTTCAGGGCGAGGTGAAAGTATCGGCCGACGGCGGGGTTTATGTATCGGCCAAGAGCCTGACCAAATTATTGTCGCTGGGCGCGGAACGAGGTCAAACCCTCACCTTTGCCGCCGAACCCGGCACCGATGCAGAGCAAGGGCTTCCGCAGATTATCCTGGCGGTGAAAAACGGCTTGGGTGAAGAAGTGGCCGCTATCACAAACCATAACGCCAAAGCCGCCCAAACCGTACTGTCGGCCGAACGCGTAACTCTGCAAAACGATTTGCGCAATCAGGGTGTAGCGGCCTCTGCCGGCCTGGCTGCAGGTAAAGCACACATAGTCAAGCCCCAACAGTTTGACTATGTGCGCACGGCAAACGATGAAACGCTTGAGCGCGCCAGACTGCACGAGGCCGTTGCCCAAGTGAAAGACGATTTGGCCAAAGTGGTGGCACAGGCCGAATCTAAAGACATACGCCAGATTTTTACCGCCCATGCCGCCCTCTTAGACGACCCGGAACTCTTACGGCAAACCGAAGAAGGTTTGAAAGAAGGGCTGAGCGCAGCCGCCGCCTGGCACAGCCGTATCGAAGCCTTGGCCAAAGAGCAGGAATCGCTCGGCAACACACTGCTGGCCGAACGCGCGGCAGACTTACGCGACGTGGGCAACAAAGTAATGGCCGTACTCTGCGGCGTGAAAGCGCCCGAAGAACCCGGCGGGCCGTATATTCTGGTAATGGAAGACGTTGTTCCCGGCGTGGTGGCGCGTTTGGACAAAAACCGCGTCGGCGGCATCCTCACAGCCTTCGGCGGCGCATCTTCGCACAGCGCGATTGTTGCACGCGCCTTGGGCATTCCGGCCGTGGTGGGCGCGGGAGAGGCCGTGTTGGATCTGCTGGAAAACAGCACGCTGCTGATTAACGGCGAAGACGGCGCGTTCTACCTCAACCCCGCCGAAGAGCGCGTGGCCGAAGCCGTGCGCCAACGCGAAATCATGCGGCAGCAGCGCGAAGCCGCCGAAGCGCATTGTTTGGAACCCGCCGTTACTTCAGACGGCCGCCGTATCGAAGTGGCCGCAAATCTGGGCAAAGTTCAAGATGCAGCCGCCGCCGTGGCGCGCGGTGCGGAGGCGGTGGGGCTGCTGCGCACGGAACTGGTTTTCATGGCGCATCCTTCCGTTCCCGACGAAAGCGTTCAGGAACAAGACTACCGCACGGTGTTCGACGCTTTCGGCAACCGCCCCGTTGTGGTGCGTACGCTTGATGTGGGCGGCGACAAGCCGCTGCCCTACCTGCCGATGCCGAAAGAAGACAACCCGTTTTTGGGCGAGCGCGGTATCCGCTTAACCCTGCGCCGTCCGCAACTGCTGCGTATGCAGCTGGCCGCACTGTTTAAAGCGGCGGACGGCCGCCCGTTGCGGGTGATGTTCCCCATGATCGGACGTTTGGAGGAGTGGCAGGCCGCCAAAGCCATACTTGATGATGTGCTGAAACAGCATCCATGCCCCAATCTCGAAACCGGCATTATGATAGAAGTACCCTCCGCCGCACTGATTGCGCCCCATCTGGCCAAAGAAGTGGATTTCTTCAGCATCGGCACCAACGACCTGACCCAATACACACTGGCCATCGACCGCGGCCATTCCACCCTTTCTGCCGAAGCCGACGGCCTGCACCCTGCCGTGCTGGCTTTAATCGGCCAAACCGTAAAAGCCGCACACGCACACGGCAAATGGGTAGGTGTATGCGGCGAATTGGCGGCCGACAGCAAAGCGGTTCCTATCCTGATCGGTTTGGGGGTGGACGAATTGAGCCTCTCGGCAGGCAGCATTCCTTTGGTGAAGGCACAGGTGCGCACGCTGAATCAGGCAGACTGCCACCATATGGCCGAACAGGCCCTTGCCTGCACTACCGCCGCCGAAGTGCGCGCCCTCAGCGGCGGAAAAGGATGACGTTATGGCAAAATTTTTATGTATCACGCTCAATCCGGCCATTGATTTCACCGTCGGCCTGGATACTTTGAACATCGGTAATGTCAACCGCCAGCAATTTGCCCAAACCCATGCGGCCGGCAAAGGCCTTAATGTGGCGCAAGTGTTGCGTGATTTGGGGCATGAAGTGATGGTGTCGGGCTTTTTGGGGCGCACCAATGCGGCTGTGTTTCAAGCGCATTTTGCCGAACAGGGCTTTGCCGACCATTTTGTCTACGTTGACGGCGAAACCCGCCAAAACGTGAAAATCGCCGAAGCCTGCGGCCGCATGACCGACATCAACGGCAAAGGTTTCAGCGTGTGCGAAGCCGATAAAGCCGCCCTCACGGAAAAGGCGGTGGTTTTGGCTGCCGAAGCGGACTTTACGGTTGTGTCGGGCAGTTTGCCGCAGCAGTTTAACGCAGGAGATTTCCAAACGCTGTTAGGCCGTCTGAAAACCGCCAACCCGCGTTTGGCGGTCGACACCAGCGGCGAAGCATTGAAAGCGGCACTGGCCTGCAAACCGTTTCTGATTAAGCCCAACACCGACGAGCTGCACGAAATTTCCGACCTGCCTGCCGACACGGCGGCACAACAGGCCGCCCTGCTCGCACAATGGGGCGGCGGCATCGAACACGCGGTCGTGTCTATGGGTTCAGACGGCCTCAACTGGCTGCACGGCGGCATCTGCCTGCATGCTTCGGCTGCCGAAGTCGAGGTGAAGAGCACCGTGGGCGCGGGCGACACGCTCACCGCCGGTATGCTGCACGGGCTGGCTTCGGGCTTCACGCCTGAAGAAACCCTTCGTACCGCCGCCGCGCTGGCCGCCAATGCGGTGGCGCAAATCGGTTTCCGCATTCCGAATCCGCAACGTTTAAACGAATTGAAACAGTCTATTACCATTCAAACCGAGAGGCTCGTTCCATGAATATTTCATCTGTTTTACTGATTCCCAACGCTTCGGGCGAAGCCGCACGGGCTTTGGTTTTGGCGCACAAACTGGCCGCCTCTGCGCAGGCGCGCGGCCTGAAGGCGCAAGTGGCGCAATCTGCCGCCGCCCTGCCCGCCGGCACTTTCGACCGCGTGATTTTTGTCGGCAACGCCGCCGATGTTCAGCTTGATGCCGTCCACGGCAGCCGCACCGTCAGCCTCGCCGACGCGGCAAATGATGCCGATGCCGCGCTGGCAGACGCTTTGGCGGAAAAGGCCGCAGAAGCACCCGCCGCACCCGCACAAGGCAGCCGCCCGCTGCACTTCGTCGCCATCACCGCCTGCCCCACCGGCGTGGCGCACACCTTTATGGCCGCCGACGCGCTAAAACTGGGGGCGACCAAACTAGGCTACACGATCGACGTGGAAACGCAAGGATCAGTGGGCGCGAAAAGCATACTTACGCCCGAATCCATCGAACGTGCCGATTATGTGATCCTCGCCACCGATATTGAAGTGGACGCTTCCCGTTTTGCCGGCAAAAAAGTCTACCGCTGCCCCACGGGCTTTGCCTTAAAGCAAACCGACAAAGCCTTTGCCCAAGCCGTTGCCCAAGCGCGCACGCAGGGGGCGGCCGCCGCCACGTCCGACACCGCCGTGAAAGGCAAAGAAAAAGCAGGAGTTTACAAACACCTGCTCACGGGCGTGTCGTTTATGCTGCCGCTGGTAGTGGCGGGCGGCCTCCTGATTGCCTTATCTTTCGTGTTCGGTATCAATGCCTTCGAACAGAAAGGCTCACTGGCCGCCGCGCTGATGGGCACGGGCAAGGCCGCCTTCGGCCTGATGGTACCCGTGCTGGCGGGTTACATCGCCTATTCCATCGCCGACCGCCCCGGCCTCGCTCCCGGCCTGATCGGAGGCGCATTGGCCGTGGAACTGCAATCGGGTTTCCTCGGCGGCATTGTGGCGGGTTTTCTGGCGGGCTATCTGGCTTTGTTCCTCGTTAAAAGTATCAAACTGCCCGTTACGATGGAAGCCCTCAAACCGATTCTGATTGTGCCGCTCTTAAGCACACTGGCCGTGGGGCTGATTATGTTCTACATCGTCGGCGGACCCGTGGCGCAGCTCTTTGCCGCCATGAACAGCTTCCTCACCGGCATGGGCACGGCCAATGCGGTTTTGCTCGGCGTGATTATCGGCGCGATGATGTGTGTGGACCTGGGCGGCCCCGTCAACAAAGCGGCCTATACCTTTTCGGTCGGCCTCTTAACCACGCAGAATTATTTTCCGATGGCCGCCGCCATGGCTGCGGGCATGGTTCCCGCCGTCGGCATTGCGCTGGCGACCATGTTTGCCAAACGCAAGTTCAACGAAAACGAAATCAGCGCGGGCAAAGCCTCGTTTGTATTGGGGCTGTGCTTTATTTCCGAAGGCGCGATTCCTTTCGCCGCGCGCGACCCGATGCGCGTGATTCCCTGCTGCATTGCGGGCGGCGCACTCACCGGCGCGCTGGTCGCCCTGTTCCAAAACGAGTTGCGCGCACCGCACGGCGGCATTTTCGTGATGCTGATTCCCAACGCCATCAGCAAGCCGCTGATGTATCTTTTGGCCATCGCTGCCGGCAGCCTGCTCACGGGCATACTGTATGCGGCATTGAAACGCAAAGAGGCAACAGCAGGCAATACCGTTCAGGCCGTCTGAAAACCGCCTGCAACCGCCGCCCTGCCCGATTGCAGGGCGCGGTTTTCAACACCCTTAGCCAAAAAACCGCCGTACGGCCGTTTTAATAAAATACGGGCTCCGCTCCGGAGAGAGAATCACAACGGGCCTACAAAGCCAATAACGGCATTTCGATATTGCGGTTCTTACAAAAATCTCAGGCCGTCTGAATTTTTCAGACGGCCTGTTTGCAACTTGAGATTGAAACGCGCTTAAATACGCATCGGCATCACAATATATTTGAAATTCGGGTTGTTCGGAACGGTAAACAGCGTCGAACGGTTGGCATCGCCGAACGCCAGCTGCATATCGTCGGCATGAACGTTGCGCAGCACGTCCATAAGATAACCGATATTGAATCCCACTTCCAACTCTTCGCCCTGATAGGCGATTTCCAATTCTTCGCGCGCCTCTTCCTGCTCGTTGTTGCTGCACACCACGCTCAGCAGGCCGGGGCGCAGCAGCAGGCGGGCGCCGCGGAATTTTTCGTTGGCCAAAATGGCGGCACGCTCCAGCGCACCGAGCAGCTGGGTGCGGCCCACCAAAAAGATTTTGTCGTTGTCCAGCGGAATCACACGGTTGAAATCGGGGAACTTGCCGTCCACCACTTTGCTTACGATAACGGTGTCGTTGCAGCGGAAGCGCACCTGGTTATTAAGCAGCTCTACGGTAATCGGTTCGGCCGGGTGGTTCAGCAGCTTGAACAGTTCCAGCACGGTTTTGCGCGGCAGGATCACTTCGGCCTTGGACAGATCGGCGTCGATGGTGGTGCAGGAATAGGCCAAGCGGTGGCCGTCGGTGGCAACGAGGCGCAGCTGGTCGCCTTCCACCTGCATCAGGAGGCCGTTGAGATAATAGCGGATATCCTGCACGGCCATGCTGTATTGCACTTGCGAGAGCATGTTTTTAAAGGCTTCCTGCGGCAGTGAGAAAGCGGCGCTCACGTCTTCGCCCACGCTCATCAGCGGAAAATCTTCGGCAGGCAGGGTTTGCAGGGCGAAGCGGGATTTGCCGGCTTTGAGGGTGAGGCGGTTCTGCGCCCAATCCAGCGCCACCAGCGAGCCTTCGGGCAGCGCGCGCAAAATATCCTGCAATTTTTTGGCATTGGTGGTAACGCGGAAATCTTCGGCCTCGCTGTGGGGGCCGGAGGTGTTAATCTGGATTTCCAAATCGGTTGCCAAAATATTGGTTTGCCCGTGCACGTTTTCGAGCAATACGTTCGACAGAATCGGCAGTGTGTGGCGGCGTTCGACGATGCCGGTTACCGCTTGCAGCGGTTTGAGCAAGGCATCGCGTTCGGCTTGTAAAATCAACATGGTTATCCCTTCAGGCTATTTAGTTTTGGATAATGATCAACAGTTTTTCGTAATCTTGGGCTAATTCAGGGTCTTCTTCGCGCAGCTTGGCCACCGCCTTCACGCCGTGCATCACGGTGGTGTGGTCGCGCCCGCCGAACGCATCGCCGATATTGGGCAGGCTCAGGTTGGTAAGCTCTTTGGTCAGGCTCATCGCCACCTGGCGCGGCCGGGCGATGTTGCGTGTGCGCTTCTTGCCGAGTATATCACTGATTTTTATACGGTAATATTTCGCTGTGGCATCAATAATCAAATCGGCGGTAATCACTTTATACGAGCTGGCCACGATGTCTTGCAGGGCGTGGCGCGCCAGATCGATGTCAACCGGTTTTTTCAGGAAGCGGCTGCTGGCGCTCACACGGTTGAACGCGCCTTCGAGTTCGCGCACATTCGACCTGATCAGGTTGGCGATAAAAAAAGCGGCATCTTCATTGAGACCCACGCCTGCGGCTTCGGCTTTTTTCTGCAAAATCGCCACGCGCATTTCCAGTTCGGGCGGTTCCAATTCCAAGGTAAGCCCCCATGAAAAACGCGATTTCAGGCGCGCGTCCATATCTTCGATTTGGGTGGGCAGCACGTCGCAGGTTAAAATCAGCTGCTTTTTCTTATTATGGAAGTGGTTGTAAAGATAGAAGAATTCTTCCATCGTACGGTCTTTGCCCTTGATAAACTGAATATCGTCGATAATCAGCAGGTCATATTGCCTGTATTGCTGTTTGAATACATCATAGCTGTTGGTACGCACGGCGTTCATAAAGCTGCGCACATAATCGTCGGAATGCATGTAGCGCACTTTGGCATCAGGTTTGTTTTTCAGCAGTTCGTTACCGATGGCCTGCACCAGGTGGGTTTTGCCCAACCCCGTGCTGCCGTAAAGGAAAAACGGGTTGTAGCCTTGGCCCGGGTTTTCGGCTATCGACTGGGCGGCGGCAGCGGCAATGCGGTTACCTTTGCCTTCCACCAGCGTATCGAAAGTATAGTCGGGCGACAGATTGGTTTGGCTGTGCTGCGTTTCGCCCTGCGTCCGAACGGGCTGGCTTTGTGCCGTTTCTCTCTTGGGTTTGGCCGCCGGTTTGGCTTCCGCTTCGGCGGCAGGCTTGGATTGCCCGCCGTCGGGCGGCAGCTGCTTCATGCGTTCTGCCACAATGTCGCGCGCGCTTTTTTTCGGTGTGGCTTTGGCGGCCGCCGCTTCTTTTTCAGACGGCCTTTCTTCTTCGCTTTGGCCGTCTGAAACGCTTTGCGCCATCGCATAAGCCTGCCCTTTGCCGGTTTTAAACAGCAGCGCGGGCATTTCGGGCGCCAGATCGGCGCGGACAGTTTCAATGGCGGCGGCAAAACTGTTTTTCAACATATTGACGGCAAACTGGTTTTTGCCATACACCACCCATACGCCGTTTTCCTCGCCCACGGTTAACGGCACAACCCAGGTTTGAAACTGCTGCACCGGTAAAGTGTCGTGTAGGCGGCGCAAACATTGCGGCCAAAATTCTGCAAGCGTCATGTCAGGTGCCCGATTATAGCGGTTTTATACAAAACAAATAATGAAAGCGTTCCCAAAAAATACCGCATTTCCCGACACGGCTCTGCAAACGGAACACTTCCGAACCAACGAAATTAAAAACAGCAGGCCGTTGTTTTTCAGACGGCCTGTTGCATTGTTGCAAAGATTCGGTAGATTATACCGAAAATTATCCACAACCGCCATCAGCCGCAACAGTTAAAGCACGCTCCGACCCATACCGTCCGGAAACCGTATACCCTCCCGCAAAGGCCGTCTGAAAACAAACCCGCCGACAAACGAAGGTAAAACAGGGCTCAGTCGGATCAAACTGTTTATTAATTGACAAAACCCTAAATTTAGGGTGTAATCCAAAGTTTAATTTTCTGCCATTTAGGAAACAGACATGAAACGCACTTACCAACCCTCAGTAACCAAACGCAAACGCACCCACGGCTTTCTGGTACGCTCCAAAACCCGCGGCGGCCGTGCCGTTTTGGCCGCACGCCGTGCCAAAGGCCGCAAACGCCTGGCCGTGTAACTTGAAACAAGGCTTCGCCAAGCGCTACCGCTTGCTGAAAACGGATGACTTTTCATCCGTTTTTGCATTTAAAAAACAGCACGGCTCGGCGCTCATGCAGGTTTTCTACCTGTCCGGCAACGGCTTGGGCCATGCCCGCTTGGGCTTGGTGGTGAGTAAAAAAACCGCCAAACGCGCGCACGAGCGCAACTATATGAAACGGGTGGTGCGCGAATGGTTCCGCTGCCATAAAGAAACGCTGCCGCCCAACGATTTCATCGTACGCGTGCGCCGCCCTTTCAACCGAAAAACCGCCGCCGAAGCCCGCTCGCAGCTGGCACGGCTGATACGCAAAGCATCCTGATGGCCGCCAAACTGCTGCTGTGGCTGATACGGTTTTACCGATATGCCGTCAGCCCGCTGATCCCCCCCCGCTGCCGCTACACCCCCACCTGCTCGCAATATGCCGTAGAGGCGGTGAAAAAATACGGCGCACTCAAAGGCGGCTGGCTGGCCGCCAAGCGCATCGCCCGCTGCCATCCTTGGGGCGGCTGCGGCCACGATCCCGTGCCTTAGCCCCGAACGCCGGCAATGAGCGCGATGCATTTCAGACGACCTGCCGCCAGCGGCATATTTTTCCACCGTAAGCAGGCACTTTCTATATAATGCCGCCTGAAACCGCCGGACGGATATTTCCGGCAAAATCCGCATGAAAACCGGCACCCCGGCCCCGGCAACCAACTTTTCTACACCCGAACCTTAGGGGCTGTTGACAATTGGCCGGCGAAGCGGTTTTTTGAGGCAAAAACCGCGTATGCAAGGCAAAAAGCGCAGCAAGGTTGAACACCTTGCGAGCATTTTTAACGCCGCAGACGGGGATTTTTGACCAAAAATACCGCCGTTGCGCTAATTGTCAACAGACCCTAGTAAGTATCACCAGGAAGATTCTATGGACTTCAAACGATTAATGATTTTTTTTGCTGTGGCTGCGGCAATCCTGTTCGGCTGGGAACAAATGTTCCCCTCGCCCAAACCCAGCCCCGCGCAACAGCAGGCGGCGCAAACCGCGCAGCAAAGCGCCGCGCTGCAGGCAGGTCATGCCGCCGAGCTTACCCCTACTGTTCCGGTTACCGTTACCACCGACATGGTTAAAGCCGTTATCGACGAAAAAACCGGCGACCTGCGCGGCCTGACCCTGCTGAAATACAACTCGAACAGCGACGAAAGCAAAGACTTCGTGCTGTTTAACGACAGCAAGGCCCACACCTATATCGCCCAATCCGAATTATTGGATTCAGACGGCCAAAACGTGCTGAAAGGCCTCGCGTTTACCGCCCCGCAGAAACAATACACCCTCAGCGGCGATAAAACCGAAGTGCGCTTGAGCGCGCCTGAAACCGCCGGTTTGAAAATCGACAAAGTTTACACCTTCACCAAAGGCAGCTACGTTATCAACATGCGTTACGACGTAACCAACGCCAGCGGTGCGCCGGTTAAACTTGATGCCGTTTACCGCCTGCTGCGCGACAGCAGCAAGCCCGAAGGGGAAGGCTATTTCAACCAAACCTACGCAGGCCCCGTGGTTTACACCCCCGCCGGCGAGTTTGAAAAAGTACCGTTCGGCGATTTGGACGACGATTACAATTCCGGCAAAGACCGTGCCGAATACGTGCGCAAAACCGACAGCGGCTGGCTGGGCATGATCCAACACTACTTCATGGCCACGTGGATTCTGCAACCCAAAGACGGCCAAACCGTCTGCGCCGCCGGCGCCTGCCGGATTGACTTAAAACGCCGCAGCGACAACCTCTATTCTGCAGCCGTGCGCGTGCCCTTGGCCGCCGTACCCGCAGGCGGCAAACTCGATACAGGCATCGGACTGTATGCCGGACCGCAAACCACCGACGTTATCAGCAAAGTGGCCGACAACCTGCAGCTTGCCAAAGATTACGGCAAAGTGCACATCTTCGCCTCGCCGCTCTTCTGGCTCCTGAACAAACTGCACGACTTCACCGGCAACTGGGGCTGGGCGATTGTTTTGCTGACCATTATCGTCAAAGCCGTCTTCTATCCGCTCACCAACGCCTCCTACCGTTCGATGGCGAAAATGCGCGCCGTCGCCCCGCGCCTGCAGGCATTGAAAGAGAAATACGGCGACGACCGCATGGCCATGCAGCAGGCCATGATGCAAATGTATAAAGACGAAAAAATCAACCCGCTCGGCGGCTGCCTGCCGATGCTGCTGCAAATCCCCGTGTTCATCGGATTGTATTGGGCGATTTTCTCTTCGGTAGAACTGCGCCAGGCGCCGTGGTTGGGCTGGATTACCGACTTGAGCCGCCCCGACCCGTGGTTTATCCTGCCCGTGATTATGGCGGCCACCATGTTCATCCAAACCTATCTGAACCCGCCGCCCACCGATCCGATGCAGGCCAAAATGATGAAAATCATGCCGGTGATTTTCTCGGTGATGTTCTTCTTCTTCCCCGCAGGTTTGGTGCTTTACTGGGTGGTCAACAACATCCTCACCATCGCTCAGCAGTGG
The DNA here is from genome assembly GCF_030530745.1 of Neisseria sp. Classification (GTDB taxonomy): domain Bacteria; phylum Pseudomonadota; class Gammaproteobacteria; order Burkholderiales; family Neisseriaceae; genus Neisseria. The sequence goes on from NZ_JAUMUI010000002.1 coordinate 30,592, forward strand.
TATATCAACAAGAGTATTGAAAAACAGCGAGCCGCCGGCGAAGTGGTATCGTAACCGGCAGGCAAAAAGGCCGTCTGAAAGCGTTTCAGACGGCCTTTTCCATTGCTGTTAAATCAGATAAAAGCGCTGAAAACACTTGCCGAATCAGGTATAATCCACAAATTATTTTGCCGTTCAAACAATAGCTTTTGCATACTTGCGAAAACCTGTTTTCAGACGGCCTGCATCATTTCAATCAGCAGGAAAAAATCACTTATGAGTAAGCAAGAAGAATACGGCGCCGAGAGCATACAGGTGCTCGAAGGCTTGGACGCAGTGCGCAAACGCCCGGGCATGTATATCGGCGACACACAGGACGGTTCCGGCCTGCATCACATGGTGTTCGAAGTGCTCGACAACGCCATCGACGAAGCACTGGCCGGCCATTGCGACCAAATCACCGTTGCCGTTAACGCCGACAACTCTATCACCATCGAAGACAACGGCCGCGGCATCCCCACCGGCATCCACCCCAAAGAAGGCCGCTCCGCCGCCGAAGTGATTATGACCGTGCTGCACGCGGGCGGTAAGTTCGACAACAACAGCTACAAAATCTCCGGCGGCCTGCACGGCGTGGGCGTATCGGTGGTGAACGCCCTTTCCGACTGGCTGCGCCTCACCATTTACCGCGACGGCAAAGAACACTTCGTCGAATTCAAACGCGGCGTGGCAACCGAACCGCTGAAAGTGGTGGGCGACGCCTCTGCCGGGCGCACCGGCACCAAAGTGCAGTTTTTAGCCAGTGAAGAAACCTTCGGGCCGGTAGAATACCATTTCGACATTCTCGCCAAACGCATCCGCGAACTCTCGTTCCTCAACAACGGCGTAGGCATCAAACTCACCGACATGCGCGACGGCAAAGAAGAAGACTTCGCCTTTTCGGGCGGCGTAGCCGGCTTCGTGCAATACATGAACCGCAAAAAAACCCCGCTGCACGAAAAAGTGTTTTACGCCAGTGGCGAAAAAGACGGCATGGGCGTGGAAGTGGCCATGCAGTGGAACGATAGCTACCAAGAATCGGTGCAGTGCTTCACCAACAACATTCCCCAGCGCGACGGCGGCACCCACCTTACCGCCCTGCGCCAAGTGATGACGCGCACCATCAACAACTACATCGAATCCAACGAAATCGCCAAAAAAGCTAAAGTCGACACCAGCGGCGACGATATGCGCGAAGGCCTGACCTGCGTGCTTTCCGTCAAACTGCCCGACCCAAAATTCTCGTCGCAAACCAAAGACAAACTGGTTTCCAGCGAAATCGGCCCCGTGGTGAACGAAGTGATCAGCCAGGCGCTGACCGACTTTCTCGAAGAAAACCCCAACGAAGCCAAAACCATCTGTGGCAAAATCGTAGATGCCGCCCGCGCCCGCGAAGCCGCCCGCAAAGCCCGAGAAATCACCCGCCGCAAAGGCGTGATGGACGGCTTGGGCCTGCCCGGCAAGCTGGCCGACTGCCAAGAGAAAGACCCTGCCTTATCCGAGCTTTACCTCGTCGAGGGCGATTCGGCGGGCGGTTCGGCCAAACAGGGCCGCGACCGCAAATTTCAAGCGATTCTGCCCCTGAAAGGCAAAATCCTCAACGTGGAAAAAGCCCGCTTTGAAAAAATGCTCGCCAGCCAGGAAGTCGCCACCCTGATTACCGCGCTGGGCGCAGGCATCGGCAAAGAAGAATTCAATCCCGAAAAACTGCGCTACCACCGCATCATCATCATGACCGACGCCGACGTGGACGGCGCCCACATCCGCACCCTGCTGCTCACCTTCTTCTACCGCCAGATGCCCGAACTGGTGGAGCGCGGCTACATCTACATCGCCCAACCGCCGCTCTACAAAGCCAAACACGGCAAGCAGGAGCGTTACCTGAAAGACGAATTTGAAAAAGACCAATGGCTCTTGGGCCTGGCCTTAGACAAAGCCAAAATCGTTTCAGACGGCCGCACCATCGAAGGCGCCGAACTCGAAAAAGCCGCCAAACAGTTTATGCTGGCCAAAAACGCCATCGTCCAAGAAAGCCGCGTAATCGACGACTCGGTGCTGCACGCCATGCTATACGCCGCCCCGGCCGACCTTTCCAGCGCAGAGAGCACCGATGCCGCCATCGCCGCGCTGATGCCGCTGCTCAACGAAAAAGAAGTGGCATTGGAGCGCATCGAAGGAAATGAAGGCAGCCACTTCATCAAAATCACCCGCAAACTGCACGGCAACGTGGCGGTCAGCTATATCGAGCCGAAGTTTTTGAACAGCAAGTCGTATCAAACCCTCACCCAAACCGCCGCTCTGCTCAACGGCCTGGTGGGCGAAAACGCCAAACTCTATAAAGGCGACAACGAATACGACGTTGACAGCTTTGAAGACGCGCTCGACATTCTGCTGCAAAGCGCGCAAAAAGGCATGAGCATCCAGCGCTACAAAGGCTTGGGCGAGATGAACCCCGAGCAGCTGTGGGAAACCACCATGGACCCCGCCGTGCGCCGCCTGCTGAAAGTGCGCATCGAAGACGCCATCGCCGCAGACGAAGTGTTCGTTACCCTGATGGGCGACGAAGTCGAGCCGCGCCGCGCGTTTATCGAAAACAACGCCCTGATTGCGCAGAATATCGACGCCTGAAAACTTGCGCCGAAACCTTTGCAAAACCCGATCAGGCCGTCTGAAAATGCCGATGCAACCGCCCCGCGCTTTTCAGACGGCCTGAGACTTTTGCGAAATTGTTTAGGGCTTCTGAAACAAATACAGTTAAACCGCTTATTTAATAACCGATCCGTCATACTCGGGCTTGACCCGAGTATCTGTTATTCCTTCTAAACAAAAAGATACTCGGGTCTAACCCGAGTATGACGCAGATGTTTTATTATATAAAGGCCTTTGCAAAACCGCCTTCAGGCCGTCTGAACAACCATGATCCCCGTTTATCTCACCGAATCCGCAACCGAATCCGCGCGCAGCCTGATCAGCCGCTTCAGTTTAACCGTATGCGGCAGCCTGCCGCAGCAGGGCGAATATCTGCTGGCCGATTCAGACGGCCTTTCGTTGTGCTGCGCCGGCGAAAAAGGGCGCGTGCGGGCAGACTTCACCGGCGGCACAGCGCAATACCGCCGCACCAAAGGCGGTGGCGAACTGATTGCCAAAGCCGTCAACCATACCGCCTCCGCTACCGTTTGGGACGGCACCGGCGGCTTGGGGCGCGACACATTCGTGCTGGCCTCGCTGGGGCTGCAAGTGCACACGTTCGAGCAAAACCCCGCCGTAGCCGCCCTGCTTTCAGACGGCCTGAAACGCGCGCTCGAATGCCCCGAAACCGCCGCCATCGCCAACCGCATCACCCTGCATTTCGGCGACACTTGCGCACTGCTGCCCCAGCTGGCTGCCGCCACCGGCCGCCCCGATGTGGTGTATCTCGACCCGATGTATCCCGAAAGCCGCAAAACCGCCGCTGTGAAAAAGGAAATGGCTTATTTCCACAGTTTGGTGGGCACGGCGCAAAACGAAGGAGGACTGCTTGCCGCCGCCCGTGCGGCCGCAAAAAAGCGCGTCGTCGTCAAACGTCCGCGCTTGGGGGAGTTCCTCAACCGTGAACCGCCCGCCTATCAATATACAGGCAAAAGCACGCGGTTTGATGTCTATCTGCCGCTATAGCCGGTAAATCTGCTTTTTCTACCGGCGAAAAGAAGTTTTTTAAAGGGGGCCGTCCTAAGGACGGCCCCCTTTAAAAAACTTGGAGCTAATCTGTTTAAGCCCTTTTATATGTGATTTTTCTATAGCGAAAAAACTTCATTTCTGCCACGGCGTTGCCATGCCTTGCCGTACGACTGTACTACCTGCGGCTTGCTGCCTTGTGGTAAAAATAAGTTTTTCCACTATATCGCGCTGCGTTATATTGACTGTAGCCGCTGTGTAAAAAAGCCCGCTTCATTAAAAAGCAGGCTTTTGCGCTTAATCCAGTTTGCCGTGGCAGTGTTTGTATTTTCGGCCGCTGCCGCACGGGCAGAGGTCGTTGCGGTGGACGATTCGGCCTTGTTTGGCGAGCGCTTCGGGAGCAAAATCGTTACCGGCAGGGTCGAATGCTTCGGTGGCAAGATCATCGCGCGACTCGCCCAATACGTCTTCCATGGAAGGAGCACCGGAGTGGATGGCATGCATGGCAGAAGGTTCCTGCGGTTCGCTGTCGGCAATCATATCGTCGGCCTGTTCAATCTGCACCGAAGTCAGCAGGGAGGCAACGTTTTGTTTGATGCCGTTCCATAAATGCTGGAACATGATAAAGGCTTCGCGTTTGTATTCCTGTTTGGGGTTTTTCTGGGCGTAGCTGCGCAAGTGGATGCCTTGGCGCAGATAGTCCATGGCGGCGAGGTGTTCGCGCCAGTTGTTGTCGATTACCTGCAGCAATACGTTGCGTTCGAAGTTGGTCATGTTTTGCTTGCCGACCAGTTCGGTTTTGTCGGCATATTCTTGTTCCACTTGGGCAATCAAACGTTCTTTTACGTCTTGGTTGTCGAGTGTGTTGTTTTCCTTCAACCAGCCGCGCACATCGGCATGAACGCGGAATTCGCCCGCCAATTGTGATTCGAGTGCGGGCAGGTCCCATTGTTCTTCCATGCTGTCGGGCGGCATGTGGTTATCTACCAAATCGCCGATAACTTCTTCGCGGATGCTCTTGGCCAAACCGCTCACGTCTTGGTTGGTGAGGATTTCGTTGCGGTAGTGGTAAATCACTTTGCGCTGGTCGTTGGCCACATCGTCGTATTCCAAAACCTGTTTGCGCATATCGAAGTTACGGCCTTCCACTTTGCGTTGCGCACCTTCGATTTGACGGGTGAGCATGCCGTGTTCGATGGCAACGCCGCGCTCCGGCGCAAGGCGGTTGAGGATGGCCGCGGCGCGGTCGAGGGCGAACAGGCGCAGGAGCGGGTCTTCAAACGAGAGGTAGAAACGGCTGGAACCGGGGTCGCCCTGACGCCCGGCGCGGCCGCGCAGCTGGTTGTCGATACGGCGGCTTTCGTGGCGTTCGGTGCCGATAATGTGCAGGCCGCCTGCATTCAGTACGCGCCGGTGATCGGCTTCCCAGCTGTTTTCGAGTTTGGAAATGCGGTCTTGCTTTTCATCGTCGCTCAAGGTTTCGTCGGCACGGACGGCGTCGCTCTGGTGTTTGACGTTGCCGCCCAAAACGATGTCGGTGCCGCGGCCGGCCATGTTGGTGGCCACGGTAATCATGCTGGGTTTGCCCGCCTGTGCCACAATCAGGGCTTCGCGCTCGTGTTCTTTAGCATTGAGCACGTTATGGGGCAGACCGGCCTGGGTGAGCAGGCGCGATACCAGCTCTGAGTTTTCAATGCTGGTGGTGCCTACCAAAACAGGCTGGCCTTTGTCGAAACAGGCTTGGATATCGTTAATGACAGCTTCGTATTTTTCTTCGGCGGTGCGGAAGATTTGGTCGTTGAAGTCTTTGCGCTGCATCGGGCGGTTGGTGGGGATAATTACTGTTTCCAACCCGTAAATGCTTTGGAATTCGAAGGCTTCGGTGTCAGCCGTGCCGGTCATGCCGGAGAGTTTTTTATACAGGCGGAAGTAGTTTTGGAAGGTAATCGACGCCAGTGTCTGGTTTTCGCGTTTGATTTCAACGCCTTCTTTGGCTTCCACTGCCTGGTGCAGGCCTTCTGACCAGCGGCGGCCCGCCATCAGACGGCCTGTGAATTCGTCGACAATTACAATTTCGCCCTCCTGAATCACATAGTGCTGGTCTTTGTGGAACAGGGTATGGGCGCGCAGTGCTGCCATCAGGTGGTGCATCAGCATGATGTTGGCGGCAGAATAGAGCGAATCTCCTTCTTGCAACAGGCCCATTTCGGCCAGAATTTCTTCGGCGTGTTCATGACCCGCTTCGCTCAAAATTACTTGGTGCGCTTTTTCGTCGACCCAATAGTCGCCTTCTCCTTCTTCGGTTTCTTGGCGGATAAGGCGTGCGGGCACTTTGTCCATCACTTGGTAGAGCTGCACGTTGTCGTCGGCCTGGCCGGAAATAATCAGCGGGGTGCGTGCTTCGTCAATCAGAATCGAATCGACTTCGTCGACCACGGCGAAATTCAAACCGCGCTGCACTTTGTCGTATTGGTCGGTTACCATGTTGTCGCGCAGGTAATCGAAGCCGAATTCGTTGTTGGTGCCGTAGGTGATGTCGGCGTTGTAGGCGGTTTGGCGGAAGAAAGGCTGCATATCGCTCACGATCACGCCCACGGTCAGGCCGAGGAAGTTATACAGCGGTTCCATAATGCCCGCATCGCGTGCGGCCAGATAATCGTTGACGGTAACCACGTGCACGCCTTTGCCGGCCAGTGCATTGAGGTAAACGGCCAGTGTGGCCACCAGGGTTTTTCCCTCGCCGGTGCGCATTTCGGCGATTTTACCGTTGTGCAGCACCATGCCACCGATCAGCTGCACGTCGAAATGGCGCATGTTCAGCACACGGCGGCCGGCTTCGCGGCAGACGGCGAAAGCTTCGGGAAGAATGTCGTTTAAGCTTGCGCCTTCGGCAAGGCGCTGTTTGAATTCCGGGGTTTTGGCTTGCAGTTCTTCGTCGCTCAGAGCCTGCATCTGCGGCTCTAATTCATTGATTTTGTCTACGGTTTTACGGTATTGTTTGAGCAGGCGGTCGTTGCGGCTGCCAAATATTTTTTTGGCTAAGTTGGTAAGCATGAGATTTCCTGTGGCGGAATGTGTTTGCGGCATTCCGGCTGAAACAGACGGATCGTAAAAATCAAACCCGAATTTTAACACAAGCCGTTTGGCAGGGTTACAATGCCGTCTGAAATGGCGGCAGTTTGACCAAATTTCAACTTCCCTTACTTTGCGGGCATTTTTGAAAATACGGCAAATTTGGTTTTTTGCGGATTTTTTATGCCAAATTTTTCGAGAATTTTTAGCCGGACAGGTAGAGGTTGCATGCAAAACGGTTATATGTGGCATAAAATGCTTAAAAGAAATATGCGCTGCAGAAATTACGGACACTATTACTAAAACAACACTCAAGGCAGTTACTATGGATTTGAACCGGCTGGGCGGGCGCGACGGGCATTTGCAGGTCCTGTTGCATCACTCGCAGCAATGGCTCAGGCTGGATGCCGAAATCAAGCAGATGATGCCCGCCAACCTGCGCGCGCATTTTCAGACGGCCTGTGTGGAAAACGGCGTATTGGTTTTGCTGGCCGGCAACAATATGGTTTCTTCGCGCCTGCGCATGATCGCCCCGGGGCTGCTGCCGCGTTTGCAGGCGCTGCACCCCGACATCGCCGGTGTGCGCGTGAAGGTTTTACCCAAGCAGCCGCAAACGCCCCGGGCCAACAGCTTGAAGTTGAGTGCGGCTGCGCTGGAAGGCTTCAGGCACGCTGCCGGGCAGCTGCAGCACCACCCCGAGCTGGCGCAGGCACTGCAACGGCTGGCGGAAAAACACGGAAAAGACTGAGAAAGGCCGGAGCCGTCTGAAAACATGTTCAGACGGCTCCGGCCTTTTACATGCAATGCCGATAATGCTAACATCAAAAGCCGTTTACGAAGCCTTTGGCAAAGGCTGCAATCCAAACAATTAAAGGAGAAAAGCACGATGAGTATCTTGCCCCGCCCCGAAATCGATTCAGACGGCCTGTTGGAATATTCGGTGGTTTACACCGACCGCGCGCTGAACCATATGTCGCAAAAATTTCAGACGGCCTTGCGCTATATTTCGGCCACGTTGAAAAAAGTTTACGGCGCACAACACGCCGCCGTGATTCCCGGCAGCGGCACATCGGGCATGGAAGCCGTGGCGCGCCAGCTTGCGCGGGGCGAGAAATGCCTGATTGTGCGCAACGGCTTTTTCAGCTACCGCTGGACGCAGATTCTCGAAAAAGGCGCCATCGCCGCCGACAGCAAAGTGTTTACCGCCCGCCAGGCCGATGAGGCGCAAGCCCCGTTTGCGCCTGCGCCGATTGAAGAAGTATGCGCCGAAATCGCCGCCTACCGCCCCGCCGTAGTGTTTGCGCCGCACGTGGAAACCGCATCAGGTATCATGCTGCCCGACGGCTATATCCGACAACTGGCCGAAGCCGTGCACGCTGTCGGCGGCCTGCTGGTCATCGACGGCATCGCTTCGGGCTGCATTTGGTTGGATATGGAAAAACTCGGCATCGACGTGTTGGTTTCCGCCCCGCAAAAAGGCTGGAGCGGCTCGCCCTGCTGCGGTTTGGTGATGCTGAACGACGCGGCTTACCAAAAGGTGCAGCAAACCGAATCCGACAGCTTCGCGCTCGATTTGAAAAAATGGCTGCAAATCATGGAAGCCTTTGAAAACGGCGGCCATGCCTATCACGCCACGCCGCCCACCGATGCGTTGATGAAGCTGCACGATATGATGAAAGAGGCCGAAGCCGTCGGTTTCGGGCATTTGCGGGCTGCACAAACCGAGTTGGGCGCGAAAATCCGCGCGCTGCTGGCCGATGCGGGCTACCCCAGCGTGGCTGCGGCAGGCTTTGAAGCCCCCGGGGTGGTGGTTTCCTACACGGTTAACCCCGATATCCAAAACGGCAAAGCCTTTATCGCGCAAGGAATGCAGATTGCCGCCGGCGTGCCACTGCAATGCGGCGAACGCAGTGATTTCCAAACCTTCCGCCTCGGCCTGTTCGGTTTGGACAAACTGCAAAATACCGACCGCACGGTGGAAGCGTTCGCCCGGGTGTTAGGCAGGGTATAGCCGGCAGTTAAGGTTCGGCAAAGCGGCAAAAGGTGTACAATAACGCCTTTTTCAGACGGCCTGCCGTTTGCGTCTGCTGCGGCAGGCCGTCTGAAAACGCTTAACCGGAATTGGAGGCCTTAATGTTCCGCACCATGCTCGGCGGCAAAATCCACCGTGCCACCGTTACCGAAGCCGACTTGAACTACGTCGGCAGCATCACCATCGACCAAGACCTGCTCGACGCGGCGGGTATCTGCGTTAACGAAAAAGTGCAAATCGTCAACAACAACAACGGCGAGCGCTTTGAAACCTACACCATTCCCGGCGAACGCGGCAGCGGCGTGGTGTGCCTCAACGGCGCCGCCGCGAGGCTGGTGCAGAAAGGCGACATCGTGATTATTATGTCTTACGTGATGCTCTCCGAGCCGGAAATTGCCGCCCACGAGCCGAAAGTGGTGCTGGTGGACGGGCAAAACAAAATCTGCGACGTTATCCGTTACGAACCGCCGCACACCGTTTTATAAATCGCCAAAGGCCGTCTGAAACAGTTTTTCAGACGGCCTTCAACCCACACCGGAAAATCAGTCATGAACGTTAAAATCAACCACATCACCGTAGCCAACGACGCCCCGTTTACCCTGTTCGGCGGCATCAATGTGCTGGAAGACCTCGATTCCACCCTCAAAGCCTGCGAACATTATGTGAAAGTAACCGGAAAACTCGGCATTCCTTATGTGTTCAAAGCCTCGTTCGACAAAGCCAACCGCTCGTCTGTCCGTTCGTTTCGCGGCGTGGGGTTGGAAGAGGGGCTGAAAATCTTCGCCGCCGTGAAAAAAGAATTCGGCGTGCCCGTGATTACCGACGTGCACGAGCCTTACCAATGCGCGCCCGTAGCCGAAGTGTGCGACGTTATCCAACTGCCCGCCTTTCTCGCGCGCCAAACCGATTTGGTGGTGGCGATGGCGAAAACGGGCAATGTTATCAATGTGAAAAAGCCGCAGTTTTTAAGCCCTTCGCAAATGAAAAACATCGTTGAAAAATTCGCCGAAGCAGGCAACGGGCAAGTGATTTTGTGCGAACGCGGCGCGCAGTTCGGCTACGACAATCTGGTGGTCGACATGCTCGGCTTCGGCGTGATGAAGAAAACCTGCGGCAACCCGCCGGTGATTTTCGACGTTACCCACTCGCTGCAACAGCGCGAAGCCGGTGCCGCCGCATCGGGCGGACGCCGCAGCCAGGTGCTGGATTTGGCGCTGGCCGGCATGGCCACCCGCCTGGCCGGCCTGTTTCTTGAGTCGCACGCCACCCCCGATGAGGCCAAGTGCGACGGCCCCAGCGCGCTGCCGCTGGCCAAGCTCGAAGATTTCCTGCTGCGCGTGAAAGCGGTGGACGAAACGGTGAAATCATTTCCCGCGCTGGCGATTGATTAAACAGTTAACAGCATGGCAGCAGGCCGTCTGAAAATTTTTCAGACGGCCTGTTTTCTATTTTAAACCAAAAGGTTATTCCCACTCGATCGTAGAAGGCGGTTTGCCGCTCACATCGTACACCACGCGATTGATGCCGCGCACTTCGTTGATGATGCGGTTGGACACTTTGCCCAGCAGCGAATAGGGCAGCTCCGCCCAATGCGCGGTCATAAAGTCGCTGGTAATTACGGCGCGCAGGGCGACTACGTATTCGTAAGTGCGGCCGTCGCCCATCACGCCCACGGATTTCACGGGCAGGAACACGGCAAAAGCCTGGCTGGTGAGGTCGTACCACGAAGTACCGTTTTCATCGAAGGTGTTGCGCAGCTCTTGAATGAAAATATCGTCGGCCCGGCGCAAGAGGTCGGCGTAATTTTTCTTCACTTCGCCCAAAATGCGCACACCCAGGCCCGGGCCGGGGAAGGGGTGGCGGTACACCATTTCGCGCGGCAGGCCGAGCGCCACACCCAGTTCGCGCACTTCGTCTTTAAACAGGTCGCGCAAAGGCTCGAGCAGTTTCAGATTCATGTTTTCAGGCAGGCCGCCGACGTTGTGGTGGCTTTTGATGGCGTGCGCTTTTTTGGTTTTTGCGCCCGCGCTCTCAATAACGTCGGGGTAAATCGTGCCCTGTGCCAGCCATTTGGCGTTGACGCGTTTTTTGGCTTCGGCATCAAACACTTCCACAAACTCGCCGCCGATGATTTTGCGCTTTTGCTCGGGGTCGGTAACGCCGGCGAGTTTGCCCATAAACTGTTCGGTGGCGTCCACATGAATCACGTTTACGCCCAGATTGCGCGCAAACATATCCATTACCATTTTGCCTTCGTTGAGGCGCAACAGGCCGTGATCGACGAACACGCAGGTGAGCTGGTCGCCGATGGCACGGTGAATCAGCGCGGCAGCCACGCTGGAATCGACGCCGCCCGACAAGCCCAAAATTACTTCGTCGCCGCCCACTTGTTCGCGGATTTTGGCGACGGCTTCGTCGATGTAGTTGGGCATGGTCCAGCCCGGTTTGGCGCCGGCGATGTCCAAAACGAAGCGGTTAAGCAGGGCACGGCCTTGTTTGGTGTGGGTAACTTCGGGGTGGAACTGGATGCCGTAGAATTGTTTTTCGGCGTGTTCCATCATCGCAATAGGGCAGCTCGGCGTGTCGCCGATGACCACGAAACCTTCGGGCAGTTTCGACACTTTGTCGCCGTGGCTCATCCACACATCGAGCGTGTTGGCCTGGCCGTCTGAAATGCCGCGCGTTAATTCGCAATCAATGGTTTTCACTTGCGCATAGCCGAATTCTCGCTGGTCGCCTGGCGACACTTCGCCGCCCAGATGGTGCGCCATAAACTGCATGCCGTAGCAGATGCCGAGCACGGGCACGCCTAAATCGAAGATGCCGGTGTCGGCCTGATAATCGGAGTTGTAAACCGAGTTGGGGCCGCCGGAAAGGATAATCGCTTTGGGGTTGAAGGCTTTGATGTCGGCCAAAGGCATATCGAAAGAATGCAGTTCGCAGTAAACATGGGCTTCGCGCACGCGGCGGGCGATGAGCTGGGTTACTTGCGAGCCGAAATCGAGAATGAGGATTTTGTCTTGGGTCATGATGGTTTTTGGTGGAGAATGTGAAACGGCAGGCCGTTTGAAGAAAGTGTTATTGTATCATTTTTTGGTAGAGAGGAATCCGGCCTGATTATCAGGCGGACTCTGATTTCACTACAGGCGGCACGGGGCCGCCTGAAAACAAAAAAACCTGTTTGAATGCACCCAAACAGGTTTTTCATGTTAACGGACGGTTTAGTCTGCCCGGAAGGTGTCGTGGCAGGATTTGCAGCTTTGCCCCACCCCGCCGAACGGCTTTTTCACATCGTCGGGCTTGCCGGAGGCGGCGGCGGTTTTCAGCGCTGCAGTGGCGGCGGTGAATTTTTCGATTTCTTTTTTGAATTCGTCGGGTTTGCTCCACACTTCGGGCTTGGCATCCGATTCTTCGTTGGCGCTTTCGGGCGTGTAGTGTACCCACGGTTTGTCGGCGTCGGCGGCGAGATTGTCGGCAGCGGCTTGGAAGGCTGCTGCATCATACGGGGTTTCGCCTTTCACCATTTTGCCCATGATGCCGAAGTCTTCTTTAAACGATTTCATCAGTTTTTCACGTTCTTTCACGGCTTCTTTCGGGCTTAATGCCGAAGTTGGGGAAGCGGCAGGAGCAGAGGCAGAAGCCGGTGCGGGTTCCGAAGCGGCGGGGGCGGTGCCGTTGCTTTGTCCGCCGCAGGCGGCCAGCAGGGTGAGGGCGGCTAAGGCGCCCAGGCTGAGTATGGTTTTTTTCATGGTTGTGTCCTCAAATGGTTTATGGTTGTATAACGGCCGGCTCCGGCCGTTGTTTTTATTTATAGCGGGGCGGTCTGTTTCCTGCCGGTTTGACACCCGGGCCGGAACAAGCCTGTTTGCTATATGGCAAACAGGCCGTCTGAAAGTTTTGCCGGATTGATTCAGACGGCCTGTTAAGTTGCTATCTTAACGCGATATTGCCCACAAAAGAGCATTCAATTGCGTATAATCGCGCCTGCTTACAGATATTTACATCAAAACAACGAAATGAAAGGTTTGATTATGAACGAGCAAACGGTAAACGGCCGCTCGCGCCGGCGCGAGCGGCTGCGGGCGTTGGGCCCGGGTATTATGATGGCCTCGGCGGCGGTGGGCGGTTCGCACATTATCGCCTCCACCCAGGCGGGGGCTTTATATGGTTGGCAGCTGGCGCTGATCATCGTGCTGGCCAATCTGTTCAAATACCCGTTTTTCCGTTTCGGCCCGCAATATACGCTGGAAACAGGCAAAAGCCTGCTGGAGGGCTATGCTGAAAAAAGCCGCGTGTATTTGTGGGTTTTTTTTGTGCTCAACCTGTTTGCAACGGTGATTAACACTGCAGCGGTGAGTATGCTGTGCGCGGCGATTCTGGGCTTTGCCCTGCCGGGAGACTTGCCGGTTAATATGCTTTCGGCTGCAGTATTGGCTTCTGCCGTGCTGATGCTGTTAATCGGCCCTTACCGCACGGTGGACGGTATGTCGAAAATCATCATGGCCAGCCTTACCGTTACCACGGTGGCGGCGGTGGCTGCGGCAGCCGTCAAAGGTGCCCAAATGCAGCCGGACTTTATCGAACCCAGTCCGTGGAATCTTGGTGCATTGGCATTTATTGTGGCGCTGATGGGCTGGATGCCGGCACCAATCGAGATTTCGGTTATCAATTCACTGTGGGTGGCGGCTAAGCGCAAACTTGAAAAAGTGAGCTATGAAGACGGCCTGTTCGACTTTAATGTCGGCTACATCGGCACAGCGGCTTTGGCGGTTGTGTTTTTGGCGCTGGGTGCGCTGGTGCAGTACGGTTCGGGCGCCGAAGTGCAGATGACGGGCGGCGCCTATATCGGCCAGCTTATCGATATGTATGCCAAAACCATCGGCGAGTGGTCGCGCTGGCTGGTAACGTTTATTGCTTTTGCCTGTATGTACGGCACGACCATCACGGTAATCGACGGCTATTCGCGCACCAATATGGAGTCGTTCCGCCTGATTCTGCGCCGCCCAGAAAGCGAGAGGAGCAACCGCATATTGGCAGTATGGATTACCTTGGCTGCGGTTGCAGGCCTGTGCGTAATCGTATTTTTCAAAGGTGCGGTGATGCCGATGCTGAAATTTGCCATGATTGCCTCGTTTGTGGGCACACCAGTTTTCGCCTATCTGAACCTGGCACTGGTCCGTCGGGGCGGGCACAAGCTGCAGCCGTGGCTGATGTGGCTGGCTTGGGCGGGGCTGCTTTACCTGAGCGGGTTTGCGGTTCTGTTTTTGCTCAACCAAACGGGAGTTATCGCCTGATCGGGGGATGACATAAAGGGTAAAACATCAGGCCGTCTGAAACAATGGTTTCAGACGGCCTTCACCATATCGGGCACAGGCTATTTCAGCATATTCTTAATCACACCCATCACACTGCGGGAAATTGCGCGGGTTACCTGACGGTTAATCTGACTGCCCACCGAATCGGCCAAATCATAAGCAATGCCTTGATTGGCTTTTTTGCGGCCGCCGAACAGGCCGCCTAAAAATCCGCCGACCACACCGTCTTTCTGCGGTTGTGCCGCCGCTGTGGCCTTTCCTGCCTTGGCCTGTTCTTTGGCAGCGGCTTCCGCTGCTTTGGCTTCGGATTGTTGTGCCTCCAATTCGGCCAGCGCCTCATAGGCAGAATAATTGTCTACCATATCTTTATAGTGGCGGTACAAAATATCGCTTTGGTATTTGGCATTACGTTCTGCTCCGGTCAGCGGGGTGAGGCCGGATTGCGGCGGCAGCACAATGGCGCGTTCCACCGGTGCAGGCATACCTTTTTCGTCGAGAAACGATACCAATGCTTCACCCACACCCAATTCGGCAATAGCCTCCACCACGTTGATACCGGGATTGGTGCGGAAGGTTTCGGCAGCGGCCTTCACGGCCTTTTGGTCGCGGGGCGTAAATGCACGCAGTGCGTGCTGAACACGGTTGCCCAACTGGCCGAGAATTGTGTCGGGCAGATCGAGCGGATTCTGGGTAACGAAATACACGCCCACACCTTTGGAGCGGATAAGCCGCACCACCTGCTCAATTTGTGCTACCAGCGCGGCGGGGGCATTGTCGAACAACAGATGCGCCTCATCGAAAAACATCACGAATTTGGGCTGCTCCAAATCCCCCACCTCAGGCAGGGTTTCAAACAGCTTGGCCAGCATCCACAACAGAAATGCACTGTACATCCGCGGCGAACGCATCAGTTTTTCCGAATTGAGGATATTGACCACACCTTTGCCGCCTTCGGCCTGCATCCAGTCTTCAAGATTAAGATCAGGTTCTCCGAACAGGTTTTCGGCACCTTCGTTTTCGAGTGTGAGCAGCTGCCGCTGCACCGCACCCACACTGGCAGGCGATATATTGCCGTATTTGGCGCGGTATTCGGCAGCATTGTCGGCAACGTGTTTGAGCATGCCGCGCAGATCTTTCAGGTCGATTAAGTGCCAGCCGTTATCGTCGGCCACCTTGAATACCAGATTAAGCAGTCCTTCCTGCGTGTCGTTCAGATTCATCAGGCGTGCCAGCAGCATCGGCCCCATTTCGGAAATAGTAACGCGCACAGGGATACCGGTTTCGCCGTAAACATCCCAAAAACGCACCGGAAAACTTTGCAGCCAGCCCTCACCCAAACCGAATTCGGCAATGCGTTCGCCTACTTTGCCGCTGTCGGCACCGGCTTGGGCAATGCCCGACAAATCGCCTTTCACATCAGACAGAAATACGGGAATGCCCGCACTGCTGAAAGCCTCGGCCATACGCCGCAAGGTAACGGTTTTACCCGTGCCCGTGGCGCCGGCAACCAAACCGTGGCGGTTGGCCATTTTTCCTGGAATTTCAAGCATTTTGCCGCCCGCACGGGCGATGGGGAAAGCAGTCATAAAATTTCCTTACTGAATAATGTGACGGATACGCCGTATTTTCTTATGTTTCAACACACAGGACGACACATAAAGCGCCGCCCTACGTGTTGCCCTGATTGGGAAGGGGTTACACCCCTACCCGATAAACCCAAATTCTACCGCCATAAACGGCGGGGTCTCAACCGAAAAGGAAACTTGATGAAACACGGCCGCACGCAAATATGAAAAAAACCGTAGGGTCTGTCGACATTTAACCGACGAAACTACCGCTGTTTCGGAAGAGGCGGGAAATAGAAAGGAGGCCGTCTGAAAAGGGTTCAGACGGCCTTAAAAAAATAAAATCGATGAAAAGGAATGTAAACCAGCTGAAACTGTTGCCTTGTTTACATAACGAATATTAACAATATTTGCGTATATTGCGCAAGTGTTTTTTACAAAAAAGAATTAACTTGTTAAAAACAATATGAAAATAATTTCCCTGTTTGCAAGTTTGTGTAAATTTTTATTTACCGATGTCATATCACCCTCCCATTTCAGCCAACAGCTCAGCCTGATGTTCGGCTGTCAGCGCAGCCGTTAATTCTTCCAAATCGCCATCCATAATAAAATCCAGCTTGTGCAGGGTCAAGTTGATGCGGTGGTCGGTAACGCGGCCTTGCGGGTAATTGTAGGTGCGGATGCGCTCACTACGGTCGCCGCTGCCGATCAGGCTTTTGCGCTCCTCCGCTTCTTTAGCCTGCGCTTCGCGCTTTTGTGCGTCGTTCAGCCGTGCCGCCAAAACTTTCATCGCCTGCGCTTTGTTGCTGTGTTGCGAGCGGCCGTCTTGGCATTCGACCACCATGCCGGTGGGCAGGTGGGTGATGCGCACGGCGGAATCTGTTTTATTGATATGCTGGCCGCCCGCGCCGGATGCGCGGAAGGTGTCGATGCGCAAATCGGCGGGGTTGAGTTGGATTTCTTCCAACTCGTCGGCCTCGGGCATCACAGCCACGGTGCAGGCCGAGGTGTGAATACGCCCCTGGCTTTCGGTAGCGGGCACACGCTGCACGCGGTGGCCGCCCGACTCGAATTTCAACTTACTATATGCGCCCAAACCGACGATGCGGGCGATTACTTCTTTATAACCGCCCAAGTCGCTCTCGTTAGCCGATACGATTTCCACCTGCCAGCGGTTGCGCTCGGCGTAACGGCTGTACATACGCAGCAAGTCGCCGGCGAACAGCGCCGCTTCGTCGCCGCCGGTGCCGGCGCGCACTTCGATAAAAATATTTTTATCGTCGTCGGCGTCTTTGGGCAGCAGCAGTTTTTGCAGCTCGTTTTCCAGCGTTTCGATTTGCGCTTTGGCCGTTTCGATTTCTTCGGCGGCAAAGGCTTTCATTTCGGGGTCGGCCAGCATTTCCTGCGCATCGGCCAGATCGCTTTGCGCCAAGCGGTATTGCCGGAACACTTCCACCACCGGCGTAATCTCCGCGTGTTCGCGCGTGAGCTTGCGGTAATTATCCATATCGTCGGCGGCTTCGGGCTGGCCCAGCAGGTGGGTTACCTCTTCCAAACGTTCGGCCAATTGTTGCAGTTTTTCTAGAATAGACGGTTTCATGATTTTTTTCCGTTAAGGCCGTCTGAAACATTTCAGACGGCCTCAAGTCAAACAGCAAAGAAAAAAGCCAGCTAATGCGTAGCTGACTTTTCAATTGTTTTTTTGGTCGGAGTGAAAGGATTCGAACCTTCGACCCCTTGCACCCCATGCAAGTGCGCTACCAGACTGCGCCACACTCCGACTCTGAAGAGAACGGGATTATAGAATCATGCAGCTTGGCTGGCAAGCGTTTTCTCAACTTCGCCCAACATTTTTTTCAGCTCTTCGCGCATTTCTTCGGCCTGAATCGCCGGATTGCCCGAAGCATCTAAAGCATTGTGGTTGAACGTATCAATAAACGGTGCAAACGTATCTTTCAATTTCAAAACCTTAAGCACATCCGCACGGGTATAGTTATTGCCGCCGTAGCCGACCACCACACCGTTTTCGTGCTGCCATTGGGCAAATTGGGCGGTGCTGATCTGCGCCAGTTCGCACATTTCGTTGAGGCTGAAATAACGTTTGGCGGGGATGCCGGGAAGGTTAGCGCTGCTTGTCATAATAATGCTCCACCATACCTTTGAGTTTTTGGCTGGCGTGGAAGGTTACCACGCGGCGGGCGGAAATCGGCACTTCTTCGCCGGTTTTCGGATTGCGGCCGGGGCGCTGGGGCTTGTCGCGCAATTGGAAGTTGCCGAAACCGGAAATTTTAATTTCTTCGCCGCGCTCCAAAGTAGAACGGATTTCTTCAAAAAAGAGTTCGACAATTTCTTTGGCATCGTTTTTGGTTACGCTGCTCACCTTTTCTACCAAAATATCGGCCAAATCGGCTTTAGTTAGTGTCATTTTATTACCTTCGTTTTTTCATACAGATGCGGATTATCACTAATTTTTTTTTAGAATTCAAGAGAATATCGAAAATTTTAACGCCTCAGTTGCGCACCTGCACTTTCAGCGGCGTATTCCACCAGTTTTTCGATTAAAGGCTCCACCGCATCATCGGTCAGCGTGGCCTCATGATCTTGCAGCACCACCTTCACCGCCATGCTTTTCGTCCCTTCCGGCAGCCCTGCCCCGCGGTAAACGTCGAACACGCTGATTTCTTGAACCAATTTGCTCTTCATCCCCCACAAAGCGGCCAGCAGCGTATCATGCGTTACCTCTTCGGGCAGCACAAACGCCAGATCGCGGCGTACGGGCTGGAATTTGGATACGGGGCGGTAAACGGTTTTTTTCCTGCCCAGCACGGCGGCCATGTCGATTTCAAACACCAGCGCGGCTTGCGGCAGGCCGTATTTTTGCAGCCATTGCGGGTGCAGCTCGCCGATAAAGCCGACGGCATGGCCGTCCATCACGATTTCGGCGGTACGGCCGGGGTGCAGCGCGGGATGTTCGGCCTTTACGAACGACACGTTTTTACCGCCCAGCAGGGCTTCGACATCGCCTTTCACATCGTAAAAATCGGCCGCACGGATTTTCCCGCCCCATTGCTCGGGATCGGCGGAGCCGTAAACCAGGCCGCCGATGTGTTCGTTTTGCACGAAACGGCCGTCCGAACCTTTGTTGAACACGCGGGCGATTTCAAACACGCGCACGCGGTTTTGTTTGCGGTTGAGGTTGTTTTGCAGGATTTCCACCAAACCGCCGATCAGGGTGGAACGCATCACACTGTATTGCGCCGCCAGCGGGTTTTTCAGGCGGACGGGGTCTTCGTTGGCGGCGAAATCGCGCTCCCATTGCTCGTCAACGAAGGCATAGCTCACCACCTCCTGATAGCCGCGCGCCGCCATTTGATTGTAAACAGCGAAGCGGCTGCGGCGGGTTTCGGGCAGCGCCAACATTTTCAGACGGCCTGAGGTGTGGTCATCGGGAATGTTGTCATAGCCGTAGACGCGGGCGATTTCTTCGATTAAATCGGCTTCGATTTCGATGTCGTAACGGAAGCTCGGCGACGTGGTTTGCAGGCCGTCTGAAACTTTTTTCGGTTGCAGACCCAAGGCGGCCAGAATAGTTTTTATCCGTTCTTCATCAATTTTCACGCCCAGCAGCTTTTCCACCCGCGCCGTGCGCACGGCTACGGTTTTGCGTTCGGGCAGCCTGCCTGCCGCTTCAACGATTTCGCCTGCCGCGCCGCCGCAAATCTGCAATACCAGTTCGCTGGCGCGCTCGACGGCGTCGCGCTGCAATTCAAAGTCCACGCCGCGCTCGAAGCGGAAGGAAGAGTCCGAACCGAAGCCGTATTGGCGCGATTTGCCGGCGATGATTTCCGGCGCGAACCAAGCCGCTTCCAGCACGATGTTTTTGGTGCCGTCTGAAACCGCGCTGGCCGCGCCGCCCATCAGCCCGGCCATGCTCAATGTGCCTTGTTCGTCGGCCACCACCAAGGTGTTGTCGGCCAGGGTAACGGTTTTTTCGTTCAGGCATTCCAGCGTTTCGCCGTTTTCGGCGCGGCGCACAATCAGGCTGCCTGAAAGTTTGTCGGCATCAAAAACGTGCATCGGCTGGCCGAGTTCCAGCATCACATAATTGCCGATGTCCACCAGCGCGGAAATGCTGCGCACGCCGCTGCGTTCCAGCCGCTGCTTCATCCACGCGGGCGTGGCCGCCTGCGCGTCCACGTTTTCAATCACGCGGCTGATAAAGCGGCCGCAGTCGGCAGGCGCGTCAATGCGTACGGGCTGTATTTTCGCGCTGCCCACCGAGGCCGTCTGAATGTCAGGCTGCCTGAACGCGCAGCCCGTGAGTGCCGCTACTTCGCGCGCCAAACCCTTGATGCTCAAACAGTCGGCACGGTTGGGCGTGATTTTCAGGGTAAAAACGGTGTCGTCCAAATCCAGATAGTCGCGCAGGTTTTGCCCCACGGGCGCATCGGCGCTCAGGATGTGCAGGCCGTCCACGCCGTCGTCGGGCAGGCCCAACTCGTCGGTGGAACACAGCATACCGCCCGATTCCACGCCGCGCATTTTGGTGGGCTTGATTTTGAAACCGCCCGGCAACACCGCACCCGGCAAGGCACACGGCACTTTGATGCCGGCACGCACATTCGGTGCACCGCAAACGATTTGAATCAGCCCGCCGGTGCCGGCATCGACTTGGGTAACGTTCAGGCGGTCTGCATCGGGGTGTTTTTCCACCGATTTCACTTCCGCCACCACTACATTAGAGAAAGCAGGCGCGGCGGGTTCGGTTTCTTCCACCTCCAAACCGGCCATGGTTAACAGGTGCGCCAGTTCGTCGGCGGAAAGATTGGGATGGGCTTGGGTGTTCAGCCAGGAATAGGGGAATTGCATGGTTATTGATCTATCAAAATTAAAGGTTATTCACAGGTAATCAACCAGTTTCTAGGAAATTTGAGTTAAGAGGATAATGGCAGTCTATTTATATATTTTTAATATATTTTTCAACGCCATAATGGAATGGAAAATATGGTTTCTCGGAAAGCTATTACTTTCGTAATCCTTTAATTCATCTTTTTCAAGATAATCTATAACTAATTTTAAATGTTCTACATATTCATCAGGTAATGAAATCTTGGACATTAAACCATTGTAAGGAAAGAAACCTTGGAAAATCAAATCATCGGAGTCAAGCACTATTTCCCCATGCTTACACATTTCTTTTGCTTTATCAATTGCACTAGATACAGTTTCCGCTTCGATGATTATGTTACGACTCAGGATCTCTTTAACTTCAACTTCAAACAATTCCATTTTCACTTTCTCTTTTATCAAATGGCCAGTTTCCGATACTGCCCACGGGCGGAAAACTCGATTACATTTTGATCACGCAAAATCTGCAACTGCTGGCGGATTTTATCCTTAACATGATTATTTTCAGGAAATTGAATCGACAATTGTTTTTCAAATCCATATACCTGTTGCAAATTAAATTGCTCAGGTAGCCTTTCGATGCATTTCATAATGGCTAGCAGCCATCCTTTATTGGCTGCTTTTTGCTTTCTTAAAAACAGGCTCGTTTTCCATTGTTCGTGTACCCGTTCGGGTTCAATCATCCGGGCTTGCTCAACCAATAAGATTTTACCGCTTTCAGGCAGTGTGCCGATGTTTATCGTGCAACCAACCCAGCCTGCCCGTTTTGCGGTTTCAGGCAAAGGTTTGCGGCGGGCAATCATATCGGCGGTCATAAAATGCTTGGGTACCAGCATGAGCTGCTGCACGGAATAATCGGCTTTGCTGTACGACAGGAAAAAGAAATTGGGGTTGTCGTCGGCCTGAATCCGCTCCATCATGGTTTGGTATGCGCCATCATTAACGGTTTTCCCTGTTGATTTCCCCTGTTTGCTTTTCAGTTCGAATTGTTCGTTGCAGTGGGAACACAGAAAATCTTGTACGGGGCGGTTGTTCGGTGCTTTACTTATCGGTTTGCAGCCGCAATTCGGACAATACACATTTGCCCCCATCCAGTTTTCAGTCAAAACACGGACAATTTGAGCAGCATTTTTATAACCCTCTGCCAAGCATGTATCGAAATACAAGTTCACTGCACGAAACCTTTCGCATACGACGTAAACGATGCGGTTTCGCTCAGCGGCACATAAGGCGGATCGCAATAGACCACATCGTCATCACCTGCCTGATTTAAGGCTGCCTGAAAATCACCGCACATCAATTCGATGCGCTCGGACTTGTCAGCAAAGGCTTGCATTTCCGTTGCGGGAAAATAAGGGGCGCTGTAACGGCCAAAGGGAACGTTAAACATGCCTTTGCTGTTGTAGCGGCACAAGCCGTTAAAGGCATGTCGGTTCAAATAAACAAACAAGGCAGAACGCTCGGCAATATTGCGGCTGTGGTTGAATTGTTCGCGCAGCTCGTAAAAGCGGGCTTCCTGATTATTTTCAGAAATAAAAAACGAACGGGCATATTCTATGAACGATTGCTTTTCCTGTTTTAATGTCCGGAAAAGGCCAATCAAATCAGGATTGGTGTCGTTTAACAGATAGGCATCAAAGTCCAAAGCCAGCGATAAGGCAGCTGATCCCGCAAACGGCTCAATCAAGCGCTTGCAGGGATTTTGGGGCATATGGGCGGCAATAAACGGCGCCAGTTTGGCTTTGCCGCCTGCCCATTTCAGAAAAGGTTTATTTGACATGGTGGGTACTTTATTTTCAGGCAGCCTGAAAGGTTTCTGGCCGTCTGTATCACGTAATGCTGTTGTTGGATGATTTTCCTAAACTCTTCACTGATCAACTGCCAGTCGGCAATATCCACTTTCCAAGGCAGGTCGGATTCGGAAAAGGCTTCCGTCAAAGCGGCGTGTTCGGCCAGGGTCAGGGCTTGCGGTGCGATAACGGCCAGATCCAAATCGGAATAGGGTTTGGCCGTGCCCGTTACCCGCGAGCCGAATGCCCATACGGTGTAATCGGGGATGTGTCGGCGCAGAATCTGTTTGACGGTCTGCAAATGTCCGGCTGCAATATCCATTCAGTTTCCCAGTCTGCGGTTAAGCATATCCCGTAAAAACACGGCTTCGGCGAGAAATTGTTCAATGCCGCCCACCACGGCCAGAACGGTTTTTTCGTCATAAGTATGGCTGGTGCGGCTGCGCATATCGCAATACTGCCGCCAATCCGACCAGTCGCCGCGCAGCAAGCCCTGCTCGTTGGCAGTGCGGATCAGGTCTTGGAAGGTCATCGCATCAATCTCGGCAGGATTGGCGGAAGCGTGTTCCAAATACCGCTTCAATATTTTATGGGCGATTTCGTAGGTAAATTCAAAACGCTGAATCAGGCCGTCGCGGATTTGGGTGTCGGAAACGTCTTTCAGGTAGCGTTCCCAACCCTCCTGCAAACGGGCAACGGCATTGGTCAGGGGCTGGATGGATAATGTCTGCATGGGAATTCCGGTTTTCAGGCAGCCTGAACATTAAAAGAAGATTGAAATCAAACCATAAGCACACAGCGTGCAGACTAGCAAAACAACATTTTCCCATTTGTTGCGGAATGGCGCGCAGCCGCTGCCGGTTACCGTGCAGGCCAACCCGCCCAAAAAGCGTATTGCGCGCGCTCCAGCCATCTTTCTGCCAAAACCAAGTATCCGCCATTGCCCGATTTAAAATCAAAATACTGCGCGGCACGGGTTTCAAAACAAGCCTGCAATATCAGGCAGGCTAAGGCGGTACCGTAACCGATCAGCATGAAATGTGTTCTGTTCACCGTTCAGGCCGTCTGAAAACTGATTCATATTGCTTCAAAACCCGCATCATGATTAAAACAGCCGTCAAAAATATTGATGCGGTTCCATTTTCAGCCGTCAGCAGCCTGCTTCACCAAACAGGCCGCCGGAGTGCGGATTCATGCCGCGCTCATGTTCCAGCAGCCATTGTTTGCGCTGCAAACCGCCGCCGTAACCCATGAGGCTGCCGTCCGCACCGATTACGCGGTGGCACGGGATAATGACCGATACGCGGTTCTGCCCGTTGGCATTGGCGACCGCCCGCACGGCGGAAGGTTTGCCGATCCGTTCGGCCTGCTCTTGATAGCTGACGGTTGTGCCGTACGGAATCTGTTGCAGTGCCGCCCAAACGGCTGCCTGAAACGGCGTGGACGGCGTATGCAGCGCCACCTCAAACTGCCGCCGTATTCCGGCAAAATATTCGCGCAGCTCGGCTTCTGCCTGTTCCAGATGCCGGTTTGTTCCGGCAGCCAACCGCCGCTTGAGCAAACGCTGCAAATCCCGCTGTTCCCGCTCAACCCGCCTGCTGCCGACAAATTCCAGCAGACACAAGCCCTGCTCGGTGGCACAGGCAACCATACCGCCCAAAGGGCTGTGAAAACAGTGGGTGTAAATCATTTTGGCGGGACGTCCGAAGGCCGTCTGCAAACTTATTTAAACTGCTTCAGAAAATTCAAATCGTTATCGAAAAACAGCCGCAGGTCATTCACGCCGTAGCGCAGCATGGCAAAGCGGTCGAGGCCGATGCCGAAGGCAAAGCCTGTGTAGCGTTCGGGGTCGATATTCACATTGTTCAGCACATTGGGGTGCACCATGCCGCAGCCGCCCACTTCCAGCCACCGCCCGTTGTCGCCCATGATGTCGATTTCGGCGGAAGGTTCGGTGAACGGGAAGAACGAGGGGCGGAAACGCACCTGCAAGTCGTCGCGCTCGAAAAAGCGGCGGATAAAATCGGTGAACACTGCTTTCAAGTCGGCCATCGTTACTCCCTCTTCCACCCACAGGCCTTCGGCTTGGTGGAACATCGGCGAGTGGGTGGCGTCGGAATCGACGCGGTAGACGCGGCCGGGGGCGATAATGCGGATGGGCGGGTTCTTTTTATCCAGCATGTAGCGGATCTGAATCGGCGAGGTGTGGGTGCGCAGCACGTCGCCGTTTTCCACGTAAAAAGTGTCCTGCATGGCACGGGCGGGGTGGTTTTGCGGGATATTGAGCGCTTGGAAGTTGTGGAAATCGTCTTCGATTTCGGGGCCGTCGGCCACCTCGAAGCCCATGCCGTGAAAGAGTTCGACCACGCGTTGCAGGGTCAGGGTAACGGGATGCAGGCCGCCGCTTCCCTGCCCGCGCCCGGGCAGGGTAACGTCGAGCGCTTCGGCGGCCAGCTGCGCCTGCAGTTTGGCTTCGTTGAGCGCATCACGCTTGGCTTCATAGGCAGCCTGAAAGCGTTTTTTGCATTCGTTGATGTGGGCACCGACGGTTTTGCGATCTTCGGGCGGCAGGCTGCCGAGCTGTTTCAGCAGGGCGTTCAACTCTCCGGTTTTGCCCATATAGCGGGCTTTAACCAGCTCTAAAGTTTGAAAATCAGCAGCAGCCTCCACTGCGGCAACACCTTCCGCGGCGATACGGTTTACATTTTCCATAATAATATCGATTCGTTTGAATTTTGCAGTTCATCCCGCACGATGCTGCAGAAGGCGGCAAATACGGCAGACTCAATTGATTTTTAACAAGGCAGCAACGCTTCAGCAAGCAGAATTGCTGCCGCCTCCGCAAGACGGTTCCAGCCCCCCCCCTGCCCGGTTTACTGCCCCATCCTAAAATTTGATTATTTTAACGCAAATTGCGCCGAAAAAACAGCAGGCTAAATCAGGCACTTTAATATTTCCCATCCAACCCTCTCCATCCGCACTGCCTGAAAACATTTTTTTTCAGACAGTTTTCAAGCCACCTCCAATCAGGCATACAACAGCTGCCCAAACCAGTCTGCCGTCATCATCACTGTTGCATAATCCACCAAATTTATTGCAAATAGCAAATAATTACTTTGATTACTTTATCAGGTGTGATAAATTGCGTTTACATTTGTAAATTATGGAATTTGGATTTATCAAACCAAATGTCATTTTAGATAAATCTATTTTCATTTTTTTATATTTGTTTATCAGATAGATAAATAACTATCTGAAAATATCATAAAAATAAAATTGATTTTTTAATTATTTAAAATCAATAAAATTCTAAATAAATTTGCACTTTTTAACAAAACAAAACAATTCGGGAATAACCTGCCATTTTTTAACAGGAAATTTCAACTAATTGTTTTAAAACAAATTTAACAACATTACGGAGCTTAAAAATGTCAAACCAAATCATCCTCACCGTTATCCCGACGAAAGGTGCATCAACTGCCGGACGGACCGCCCGTTTCAATGTAAATGCCGGTTCCGGCCAAGCCTTGCACATACAGGCAGCCGCACTCTCTGATTACCAGCTTGCCGACGCCGCCACCGGCCTTGCCCCTGAAAATCTGGAATTTACCCGTATGGGCGACAATCTGCATATCCGCAGCAAAGCTTCTGCTTCCGGCCGTCCCGATATCGTAATCGAAAACTACTATGCCCATAACGGCAATATCAAAGGTTTGCAGGCAGACGGATCGTCGGCCGCCTATGACGGAAAAATCCCTGCCAAGCCCTTGGCAGCCGAACAAGTAACCGTACACCAAAGCGGCGCCGGCAACGGCGTAAACAAACTGGCCGTAACTTTGGGCGGCTTGGCGGGAGTGGGCCTGCTCGGCGCATTGGCAGGCGGCGGAGGCGGGGGCGGAAGCAGCACCAACCCGTCTCCGACCGCTGTGGCAACCCAAAGCAATGCATCTTCGACAGCCGCACAAACTGCCGCTTCGTCTGCCAATACAGCCACCACTCCCAAAACCACGGCAACAGCCGCTCAAACCGCATCTTCAAACTCTGCCGTACAAACAAATACTGCAACAGAAACTGCTTCCGTTTCTATTGCAGAAGAAGCCGAGGAAACAGCAGATGCCGCACCCGTCAGCACAACTGATCCCGAATCCGCAGGCACGCCGTCTGAAACCGTTTCCGCTGCCGCCAAAGACAGCGGACAAAAAACGGCTGATACTGCAACTGCAATCTCATCCGGCGGCACTACCGTATCCGATGCGCAAAGCACCGCACCCGGCAGCACAACTGTGCCCGAACCCGCAGGCATGCCGTCTGAAACCGTTTCCGCTTCCGGCAAAGAAAGCGGACAAAAAACGGCTGATACGGCAACCTCATCCGGCAACACTGCCGTAACGGCAGATACCGTTGCAAACAACAATAATCCGGCAAATGATTCAACAGCAGCAACCTCCCCGACCGGGGCTGTTTCAACAAACTCTGCCGCCACAGTTTCAGACGGCCCAACCGCAACGCAAAACGGCTACCGTGTATATGAACACCCGCAATACGGAAAATATATCGATGCCACCGAATTCGGCACCGATCCGAGCGGCCAAACCGACAGCCTTGCCGCTATCAACGCCGCTTTGGCTGCGGCCCATCTGGAAAACGCCGCCGTATATTTGAGCGGCAGCCTGTATATTTCAGATCAAATTATATTGAACGAAACCAATTCCGGCGTAACCGGCCTGTTTGGCGACGGCATGGGTAAAACCACTATTTCGTTCGACAAAGAGCAAACCGGCGTGTTCAACCCCAACAGCAACGAAGACGACATCCGTGCTTTCGCCGGCATCCTTATCGACGGCCAAAGCAACAAAACCATTGCCGAGCTGTCGGTGAAATATACCAATCCCGATTTTTACCGTAAGGGTCTGAGCTATTTCGGCAAGGTTAGCGGTATTCTGGTAAACGATGCCGACAATACCCTCATCAGCAAAGTAGAAGTATCCGGAGCCAACCGTGCCGGTGTGTATTTCACCTCTACCAAAACCCTGACATCCGATCCCGAAAGCCCCCAAGGCCGTACCTATAAAGCCCGCCTGATCCGCGGCGAAGTAGATGAAACCTACGAAAGCCTGCCCTTGGGTGAAAACAACCGCATCGTCGACAGCAATCTGCACCACAACCGTGTGGCCGGTGTATTGGTTTCTTACCAGAAAAACTTTGTGGCCGACAACAACACCATGTCGTGGAACGGCCACGAAGCCGACGGCGGCACCGGTTACGGCATCGCCAGCATGGCAGGCAGCTACAACTTCGGCATCACCTTTACCAACAACAAAACCGATCACAACTACCGCAAAGGTTTGGATGTGCACGACGGCGACAACATCGTGATTGAAAACAACACCTCAAACGGCGACCGCCTCAACGGCATTGCCGTGTATAACCGCCAATTCACGATGGATACGGTGAAAATCAGCAATAACACCATCATTGCCGATCCGAACTTCCGCTTGGAACAAGACGACGATTTGGGAAGCCGCTACCACGGTTATGCGGGCATTCAAATCCAAACCAACACCATGAACCGCGATTTGCGCAGCAGCGATACCGGCCATTTTGAAATCAGCAACAACACTGTTTCAAATCTGGATGTTTACCAAAATGCCATACAGACATACGGCATCGAGTTCCGCAACCATGAACCGCACATGCACTACACGCTCGACATTACCGGCAACACTATCGAAGGCGAATCCTCGAAATATGCCATTGCTATTATCAACAACACAAAAAACAATACCTTAGGCACAAACGGCGAAGGATCGGGCACCATCAACATTCTGAACAACAACATCGACATCGGCAGCATCCTCAAAGGCGCCATGCCCATCTTTATTATCGAAGAGAGCAACAGCGGCCAACTGCGCGGCGAAGTTACCGTATCGGGCAACAGTCTGACCATTCGCGAAGCATCCGACGGCACCATTGAAGGCGTTCAAATGGTGGGCAATGCCGAAACCTACCGCGTTACCGACAACACCTTTGAAATCCACGGCACCATGGACAAACCCGTTGTCAGCTTGCTCGGCCGCGCAGGCGGAGAGATTCCCGAACTGATTGTCAGCGGCAACGACATCACTACAGACTTGACCGGCAACCTCTACCGCAGCTGGATCGAACGCAATGCTGTTGTCGATGTTTATGCCGACAACAATACCCACAACGGTAAAGAGCTGGCAGAAGTGAAACATATCGTTTCTACTCCTGCTGCAGGCTATGCACCCGAAACTGCCGAAACGGTTGAAACCGCCGAAACCGCCCACGTTTTAGATTTGGGCATCGGCAGCAACACCATATCGGGTACCGACTCCTACCAAACGGCATCCAAACAAACGGCAACAGCCTCGGAAAATGCAGCAGAACTTTCCGGCCCGGCTTCAGGCAGCCTGTCGGCCCTGAACGATTTGCTTGCCGCTACCGAGTTGGATTTATCCTCCCTTTTAGGCAAAGAGAGTGGAGCGGGATTAGCCGTCGGCACTGCAGACACAAAATACGCACAATCTCTGAACATCAGTGAAGAACAGTGGCAAAGTGAAGTTTCCGCCCATATTGTGTAACAAGAAGGTTTCAAGCCCGTAAGCCGCAGGCCGTCTGAAAATCAAGTTTTCAGACGGCCTGCGGCTTTATAGTGAGTGGAATTTACCCCGGCATCAAACAACATCAGGCCGGAGAAACTATCCGCGCCGCCAAGTGGTGCCGCCGGCACCATCTTCCAGAATAATGTTTTCGGCGTTGAGCAGGTCGCGGATGCGGTCTGATTCGGCCCAGTTTTTTGCCTCACGCGCCTGTTTGCGCTGTTCGATTAAGGCGTCAATGTCTGCATTGGAAAGGCCGTCTGAAACGCCGCCACCTTGCAAAAACGCCTGCGGGTCGCGCTGCAGCAGGCCGATGATACCGGCGAGCGCTTTCAAACAACCGGCCAATTCGGCGCTGTTGGTTTTGTTGACTTCGCCTGCCAGCTCGAACAACACCGCCATCGCTTCCACCGTGCCGAAATCATCGTTCATGGCGGCATAAAAACGGCGGGTGTAGTCGTTGCTGTCTTCACGCACGGCCACTTCGGCGGGCGGGGTGTTCTTCAGGGCGGTATAGAGGCGGGTGAGCGCACCTTTGGCATCATCGAGATGCGCATCGGAATAATTCAGCGGGCTGCGGTAGTGGGCGCGCAGAATAAAAAAGCGCACCACTTCGGGATCGTATTGCTTGAGCACGTCGCGGATGGTGAAAAAATTGCCCAGCGATTTCGACATTTTTTCGCCGTCCACGCGGATAAAGCCGTTGTGCAGCCAGTATTTCACATGGCTGGCTATGGTTTTGCCGTGCGCCTCGTGGTGCAGGCAGGTACCGTGCGCACCCACGCTTTGGGCGATTTCGTTTTCGTGGTGCGGAAACTGCAAATCGGCGCCGCCTCCGTGAATGTCGAAGGTGTCGCCGAACAGGTTTTCGCTCATGGCCGAGCATTCGATGTGCCAGCCCGGGCGGCCTTGCCCCCACGGGCTTTCCCACGCAGGCTCGCCCGCTTTGGCGGCTTTCCACAGCACAAAATCCAGCGGATCGCGCTTGAAGCCGTCAACTTCCACGCGCTCGCCCGCGCGCAAATCGTCGAGCGATTTGCCCGAAAGCTGGCCGTATTCGGGAAACTCGCGCACGGCGTAATACACATCGCCGTTGGCTGCGGCATAGGCTTTGCCGTTGGCAATCAGGCGCTCAATCATCGCCAGCATTTGCGGAATGTTTTCAGTGGCCTTAGGCTCGGCATCGGGACGCAACACGCCCAGCGCGTCGGCGTCTTCGTTCATGGCCTGAATAAAGCGTGCGGTCAGCTCGCCGATGGTTTCGCCGTTTTCGGCGGCGCGGGCAATGATTTTGTCGTCGATGTCGGTGATGTTGCGCACGTAAGTGAGCGGATAGCCGCACTCGCGCAGCCAGCGCGCAATCATGTCGAACACCACCATCACACGCGCATGGCCGAGGTGGCAGTAATCGTAAACAGTCATGCCGCAAACGTACATACGCACGTTTTCGGGGTTGATCGAAGTAAAGGTTTCTTTTTGGCGGGTAAGGGTGTTGTAGATGGTCAGCATGATCGGTTGTAAAGATTAAAATGGGTTTCAGACGGCCTTATTCCGCTTTGAGCACCGAAATGTCGGTTTGGAAAGGCTGTCCGGGCAGTTCCTGCACGGCCTCCTCCGCTTCGGCTGCCAAGCGTTTTTTCTCGGTGAGGTAGGTACTGATCTGATACACCAAATCCTGCGTACCTTCACGGGTGAGCGCGCTGATTTTAAACAGGCGCGGGGTTTGCATGTCGAAGCCGAAGCTGTCGTCGGGCTGCGGATGGTTCCAGCCGATTTGCGCCAGAAACCTCGCAACGCGCGCTTCGGCTTCTTCGGGAGGGAGCATGTCGAGTTTGTTCAACACCAGCCAGCGGGGCTTATCGTATAGCTCTTCGTCGTATTTGCGCAGTTCGTTTACGATGGCCAGTACTTCTTCGGCGGGGCTGACGCTCTCGTCGAACGGCGCCAAGTCCACAACGTGCAGCAACAGGCCGGTGCGTGAAAGGTGTTTGAGAAAGCGGTGCCCCAAACCCGCGCCTTCGGCCGCGCCTTCAATCAGGCCGGGGATGTCGGCCATCACAAAGCTGTGGTTTTCATCCATACGCACCACGCCGAGGTTGGGATGCAGGGTGGTGAAGGGGTAGTCGGCCACTTTCGGGCGCGCGGCGGACACGGCGCGGATTAAGGTGGACTTGCCCGCATTGGGCATACCCAAGAGGCCGACATCGGCCAGAACCTTCAATTCCAAATGCAGGCTGCGCACTTCGCCTTCTTCGCCCGGGGTGAACTGGCGCGGGGCGCGGTTGACCGATGATTTGAAATGGATGTTGCCCAAACCGCCTTTGCCGCCGCGCGCCACGCACACTTTCTGGCCGTGGCGGGTAAGGTCGGCCAGCAGCTCGCCGGTGTCGGTGTCGCGGATTAGGGTACCCACGGGCATATGCAGTTCGATGTCGTCGGCGCCTTTGCCGTAACGGTCGGAACCGTGGCCTTTTTCGCCGTTTTTGGCCTGATAACGTTTGACGAAACGGTATTCCACCAGTGTGTTGACGTTTTCGTCGGCCACAGCGAACACGCTGCCGCCTTTGCCGCCGTCGCCGCCGTCGGGGCCGCCGCGCGGTACGAATTTTTCGCGGCGGAAACTGGCCGCACCGTTGCCGCCTTTGCCTGCCGCCACTTCGATTTTGGCTTCGTCGATAAATTTCATGATGCTGTTTTCTGCAAAAAGGTTTTCAGACGGCCTGATGTTTTTTTCGAGGCCGTCTGAAAAAAATATCAAAAGGATGAATATTATAAAGGATACGCCGGCAGGCCGCCTGAAAGATTTTCCTGCCCCTACCCCAAATCACGCTGCTTTTCGCTTAACCTGCAGTGGATGTCGCGGGCGATGGCCTGACGGTCGGGGCCGGAGGGCACGGGGTCGAGAAAATGCAGTTCGGCCACGCCGCCGGGCTGGCTGACAATCATGCGGATAGACTGTATCAGGCTGATGTCGCCATAGTAGGCCATGGCGGGGTTGGGGCTGCTGCCGTCGGGGTTGGGGTAGCGGCACAATACCGGTATCAGCGGCACGTCCGCTTCGTAGGCCGCCTGAAAAAAGCTGGTTTTAAACGGCAGGATTTCGCGGCCTTCTGTGCTGGTACCTTCGGGGAACAGGGTAACGGTATCGCCGTTTTTAAGGGCTTCGGTAACGTGGCGGATTTTTTCGCTGTTGCCTTCGGTGCCTTTGTTGCGGGTAACGTAAACGGTTTGCGCCTGCGTGGCCAGATAACCTACCACCGGCCATCCGGCCACGTCGTCTTTGGCAACGAAGCGTCCGGGAAAGGCGCCGTTAACGGCCATGATGTCGAGCCAGGAAATGTGGTTGCTGATCATCATCTGCCCCTGCCCCGCTTCGGGCAGTTTGCCGTAGGTTTCGAGTTTCAGGCCGCAGGAGGCGAGCACGCGCAGCGACCACAACTGGATGGCGCGCAGCTTGCGCTGTTTGCTGTAAAAGGGGAAAAGGAAAAACATTTCGGCCATGCCGTAGAGCAGGCAGATGCCGATGCAGAACAGGCGGAAAACGGTGCGCAGGGTGGTCATGGTGAGTAAAACAGATTTATGTTGCGGTATTTTTACCGAGGCCGTCTGAAAGGCTTCGGCTCCGCTCGTTTTCAGACGGCCTTTATTCAGAACCATCAATAAGGTTTTTAGGTGCGAAACGCTGCAAGTATCGGTCGTTGAGCCGGGTGATGTCCATCAGGATCAGCACGTCTGCGCAGTTGAAGCCTTCATCCACGCACGGCTCGCCGCAAAACCAGGCGCCGGCTTTGAGATAACCTTTGATCAGCGACGGACATTCAGGATCCGCTACAGGGGTAAGCACATTCCATTTCAGCGGATTGAGCGGGCGCACGCGCCATTGTTCGGGCGCCAGGTGTTTTTCTTTCAGCGCATGATACAGCCCGGCCGCTTCATGGCCGCCGTCGGCGGTGCTGATGCTGCCGCAGCCTATCATAAAGCGCAGGTTTTCGTCGCGCATAAATTTCACAAGGCCCGTCCACAGCAGCATAATCAGGCCGCCGTTGCGGTAGGCGGGGTGGATGCAGGCGCGGCCCAGCTCCACGGTTTGCGGCAGAATGTTTTGCAGCGGGGAGAGGTCGAATTCGTGTTCGCTGTACCACGAGCCGACGGCACGGGCGGTTTCTTCGGTAATCAGGCGGTAGCAGCCCACTACTTCGCCGGTGGCTTCGTCGAAAGCGAGCAGGTGGTGGCAGTGCCGGTCGTATTCGTCGGTATCCAAACCGTTGCTGCTTTGGATATCTGCACCCAACTCGCCGGCGAACACTTGGTAGCGCAAGCGTTGCGCAGCTTCGATTTCCTGCCGGTTTTCGGCTAGGCGCACGCTCAGGCCGATTTTGGGGCCGGTGGTGTTAAAACGGCTGGTTTGCGGCATAAAAAAACCCGTATGGCAAAAATAAGGCGCAAAGTATAGCAGAGGGCATAAATTAAGTAACCGATTAATTTAACCGTAAGGCCGGCATCTGTGGCGGCAACAACCGGCACAGAACCTGTTGTTTCTGCCGCCGATTGGTGCTATTTTCGCACTTCTTGGTGTTGCGCCGGTTTTTCCGCAGCCGTTTTACCGTACGGCAGGCGCGTTACCGGCAGCGCGTTTGGAAGAAAAACGCCGCCCGCAGGCTGTTTCAAAGGAGACCTTATTAAATGGCAGTGAATTTAAAAGAAAAAAGTGCAGAAGAATTGCTCAGCGTCGACGGCGTACAAGTGTTCGTCGGCCGGGCGGGCGTGAAAAAACCCGACCACGACGACTTAACCCTGATTGTGCTCAACCGCAGCAATACCGTCGGCGCCGTGTTCACCCAAAACCGTTTCTGCGCCGCACCCGTTTATGTTGCCAAAGAACACCTGGCCAACGAGAACGGCATCCGCGCGCTGGTTATCAACACCGGCAACGCCAACGCCGGCACCGGCGCGCAAGGCCGCGAAGACGCGCTGGCCGTGTGTCGTGCCGCCGCAGAACAAGTCGGCTGCGCACCCGGACAAGTGCTGCCGTTTTCCACCGGCGTGATTCTCGAACCGCTGCCCGTACAGAAAATCACCGCCGCCCTGCCCGATGTGAAACCCGTGCACTGGGATCGCGCCGCCCGCGCCATCATGACTACCGACACCGTGCCCAAAGCCGCCAGCCGCGAAGGAAAAGTGGGCAACAGCCACACCGTGCGCGCCACCGGCATCGCCAAAGGCTCCGGCATGATCTGCCCCAACATGGCCACCATGCTCGGCTTCATCGTGTGCGACGCCAAAGTTTCCCAACCCGTTTTACAGATGCTCACGCAAGAAATAGCCGACTCATCGTTCAACGCCATCACCGTTGACGGCGACACCAGCACCAACGACAGCTTCGTAGTGGTAGCCACCGGCAAAAACGGCCAAAACGAAATCGACAATATCGCCGACCCGCGCTACGACCAACTGAAAGCCCTGCTTGCCGGCCTCGCGCTCGAGCTGGCGCAGGCTATCGTGCGCGACGGCGAAGGCGCCACCAAGTTCATCACTATTCGGGTGGAAAACGCTGCCGGCCGCACCGAAGCCCGCCAAGTTGCCTACGCCGTCGCCCACTCGCCTCTGGTGAAAACCGCCTTTTTCGCCTCCGATCCCAACCTCGGCCGCCTGCTCGCCGCCATCGGCTATTCGGGGCTGGAAAATTTCGACACCGACAAAGTGCGCCTGTGGCTCGACGATGTTTTGGTTGCCGAAAACGGCGGCCGCGCCGCCGGCTACACTGAAGAACAGGGTCAGGCCGTGATGGACCGCGCCGAAATCACCGTGCGCATCGACTTGCAGCGCGGCCGCGGACACGCCGCCGTTTACACCTGCGATTTGTCGCACGAATATGTGTCGATTAATGCCGACTACCGCAGCTGATGCAAATCAAACCCATCGTGCCGAATGCTTGAAAAGCCGTCTGAAAAGGTTTTCAGACGGCCTATTTGTTATTTCCGGCCAAGCATAAGGCCAGGGTCTGTTGACAATTGACCGGCGAAGCGGTTTTTTGAGGCAAAAACCGCATATGCAAGGCAAAAAGCGCAGCAAGGTTGGACACCTTGCGGGCATTTTTAACGCCGCAGACGGGGATTTTTGACCAAAAACACCGCCGTTGCGTTGAATGTCGACAGACCCTAGCGCTCATTCTGCCGGTACCACTCGATAAACGCATCGGGCTTCACAAATCCCAGCAGGGCTTCGCTGCGGCTGCCGTCGGCGCGCACAACAAACACACCGGGCGGCCCGAACAGGCCGTATTCTTTCAGCAGCGCCTGATGCTCGGGCGTGTTGGCGGTAACGTCGATTTGGAAAAAGCGTTCCATATCCACCGCTTCGTGCACCTGCGGCTGGTTGAGCGTATAGGCCGCCATTTCTTTGCACGAGATACACCAGTCGGCATAAAAATCAAGCAGCACCGGCTTGGCGGGGTTTTGCTGCAAAGCCTGCTGCATGGCGGCTTTCAATTGCGCCGTATCGGTGTAAACCTGCCCGTGTGCGCCCTCCGATCCGGCCGCGGGCGGAATCAGGATGAGAAAATGGTGCAACGCGGTGGTTTGCCGGTTGGCACTCTGATAGGCGAACCACGAACCGCCCGCCAACAACAACGCCCCCAGCAGCACGCACACGCTTTTCAGACGGCCTGCCGTTTTCGGCACGTTGGCCAGCAGCAGGCCGGCGGGAATCACCATCAATAAAGTGTAAAGCGCGGCAACCAGCGGATAAGGCAGGAAAGGCGTGGCCAGATACACCGCCACTGCCAGCAGGATAAAGCCGAACGCATATTTGATGCCGTTCATCCACTCACCCGCTCTCGGCAGGATGTGGCCGCCGAACGTGCCCACGGCAACCAGCGGCACACCCGTACCGACGGCCAGCGCATACAATGCCAAACCGCCGAGGGCGGCATCGCCGGTTTGGCCGATATAGCCCAGAGCGAACGCCAGTGGCGGTGCCACGCAGGGGCCGACAATCAGCGCGGAAAGCATACCCATCACAAACACCGAAGCGATTTTGCCGCCCGAAAGCCTGCTGCTTCGGTTTTGGAAATAGCCCTGCACCGAAGCGGGCAGCTGCACGGTAAACACGCCGAACATCGACAAGGCCAGCGCCACCATCACCGCCGCCGCCGCCAGCACCACCCACGGCTGCTGCAGCCACACGGTCAAGAGCGCGCCCGTCAGACCCGCAACCACGCCCACGGCGGTATAAGTGAGCGCCAAGCCCTGCACATACACCATCGACAGCACAAACGCACGGCCCTTGCCGGTGTTTTTATCGCCCACCACAATGCCCGACACAATCGGCAGCAGCGGATACATACAGGCGGTAAAACTCAACCCCAGACCCGCGAGAAAAAACGCCAACAGATTGGCGTTCAAATTATCCCAAGAAAGTTTGAAGCCACCGTCGTCCGAACGTGCGGCGGGTTTTGATGCAGAACCGTTTGGAGACGGCGCAGACTGTAGGAAAGGGTTGCTGCCGGTTGCCGCAGCGGGTTGATACAGCCCTTCGCCTTTAATCTCAAACGTGGTTTCGGTGGGCGGATAACACACACCCACCTCCGCACATCCTTGATAACGCAATGTTAATTTATAGTTTTGCACGCTCTTGGCATACGGCCAGTTGACTTGCGCCGCACGGTGGTAAACCGTTTGCCGGCCGAAAAACTCGTCTTCTTTTTCCTCGCCCTTGCTGAATTTCGGCGCCGACAGCAAACCGGCCGGGTCGGTGTCGGCCATCATTTTCGATTGATACAGGTAATAACCGTCGGCTACGGCAAACTGCACGTTGATGCCTTCTGCAGTGGCATTCACCTGCGGCACAAACGCCTCTTCGGGCGGCAGCAGCTTGGAAGCGTCGATTTCCGCGTGCGCCGCACCGCATAAAGAGAATAATGCAACCAGAAAATAAAGCAGTTTTTTCATCTTTTCTCCTTTCAGACGGTCTGAAAAACACATAGCCTTTCAGACGGCCTCATTCCCCTTTTCCTTACACGCCCGCGGCTCAATGTTTCATCACCTGCTGCAAAAACTGCTTCGCACGCTCATGCTTCGGGTTGGTGAAAAATTCTTCGGGTGCGCCCTCTTCGAGAATCTGCCCGTGGTCGATAAAAATCACGCGGTCGGCCACTTCGCGGGCGAAGCCCATTTCGTGGGTAACGCACATCATGGTCATGCCGCTGTTGGCCAAGTCTTTCATCACGCGCAGCACTTCGCCCACCATTTCGGGGTCAAGCGCCGAAGTCGGTTCGTCGAACAGCATCACACGCGGCTCCATCGCCAAACCGCGGGCAATCGCCACCCGCTGCTGCTGGCCGCCTGAAAGCTGGCCGGGCATGGCGTCTTTTTTATGCGCCAAATCCACGCGCTCGAGCAGCTCCATCGCCTTTTTCTCAGCCTGCCCTCGGCTTTGCTTTTTCACTTTCATCGGCGAAAGAATGATGTTCTCAAGCACGCTCAGATGCGGATAGAGATTGAAACTCTGAAACACAAAGCCCACCTCTTCGCGCACTTTGTTCAAATCGGTTTTCGGATCGGCCACGTTCATGCCGTCCACCCAGATTTCGCCGCTCCCAATGGTTTCGAGCTGGTTGACGGTGCGGATTAAGGTGGATTTTCCGCTGCCCGAAGGGCCGCACACCACCACTACTTCGCCCTGCTTCACTTCCAGATTCACGCCGTTAATCACGTGCAGGTCTTTAAAGTGTTTGTGTACGTTTTTGAATTTGATCATTTGTTATTATCCTGTTTTCAGACGGCCTGTTTCACCAGATAATTGCTCAGTTTCACATACAGTTCCGGCGCGATATGTTCGGCCCTGTCTTGCGGGTTGATGCCCACGGCCTGCAAATCTTCATCGGCGGCCATGCCTTTCAGATTGTTGCGTATGGTTTTGCGGCGCTGGGCAAACGCCTGTTTGACCAGTTTGGCAAAATGCCCGAAATCTTGCGCCTCGCCGATCCGGTGTTTGACGGGAATCATACGCACCACCGCCGAATCCACTTTCGGCGCGGGGTCGAACGATTCTGGCGGCACGCCGATTAAGGTTTCCATCTCGAAAAAGTATTGCAGCATCACGCTCAAGCGGCCGTAGTCGTTGGTTTTCGGCCGCGCCGTCATGCGCTCGACAACTTCTTTTTGCAGCATAAAGTGCATATCGATCACATCGTCGGCCACTTCGCTCAGGCGGAACAGCAGCGGCGTGGAAATATTGTAGGGCAGGTTGCCGACGATTTTCTTTTTGCCCGCCACGCTGTTGAAGTCGAATTGCAGCACGTCGCCTTCGTGTATCACCAGTTTGTCGGCAAACGGCAGTGTTTTCAGACGGTCTACGATGTCGCGGTCGATTTCAATCACATGCAGTTTGTCGAGCTTTTTCGCCAACGGTTCGGTAATCGCCGCCAGCCCGGGGCCGATTTCAACCACCACATCGCCGGGCTGCGGGCGCACAGCATTGACGATGTCGTTGATAATGCGCGTATCCTGCAAAAAATTCTGCCCGAAACGTTTGCGGGCCTTGTGTTCTTTCATACGGTTTCTTCAACTCGGTTTTAAACGTATTGTAGCGCAAAACGGTATACTGTGCGGCGGGCGGAATCTTTTTCAGACGGCCTGATGCGCCGCCCCTCAACATCTGCCGCCGAAAGGTTTATGATGCGGCCGAAGCACCGCCCGATTAAACCGACGCGTACTTTTTATGATGCGCCCCACTCCCGCTAGGAAACCGCAATGGATTTATTCAACACCCGCAGCGTTACTTTCGACGACCCCATAGAAATGCTCTATGCCTGCCACGGCAAAGTGCGCAACTTCTGCAATCAGGTGCAGATGCTGCCCGGCTATATCGCCGCCAACGGGCGCAACGATGCGGTGTTGCAGGCTGTGAAACAGATCAGCCAATATTTCAACACCGCCGCGCCGCTGCACCACCAAGACGAAGAAGAGGATTTGTTCCCGCTGCTGCTGCACCACTTTCCGCACACCCGCAGCAGCATCGAAGCGCTGCAACGCCAGCATGAAAGCCTGCACGCCGACTGGGCGGCGGTAGAACGCGAATTCGCCGAACTCTCGGCCGACCCCGCCTACCGCCTGCAAAACGATGTGCTCCAACGCTTCTGCGCCGGCTATGATGCCCATCTGGCCTTGGAGGAGCCTTTGTTTGAAATCAGCAGAAACCTGCCCGCGCAAGCACTGGCCGAAGCCGGAAAAAACATGGCCGCGCGCAGAAAAGTTTAAAGTTTGAGGCTTGCCGTATTTCAGGCCGTCTGAACATTCAGACGGCCTGATACTGTTGACGGTGGTTTTGGGTTTTACCAAAGCTTTTCAGGCAGGGTAGCCCGCACCCAAAACACGCGCCCCCCGCGCGCCGGTTGCCCGGTAAAGATTGCCGGGCCGGCGGTTTGCCCAAGCGGCGGCGAGCCAGCCGAAAGCAGCGGCTTCCACCCATTGCGGGTCGAGGCTGAGCACGGCGGTGCTGTGCAGGTGGGTATTGCGGGCAGAAAAGCGTTTGTTCAGGCTTTCCATCAGCGCCGTATTGCGGATTCCGCCGCCACATACGTAAATATTGCGGGCGGCGGGCGCGGCGGCGGTTACGGCACCGTAAATGCTTTGCGCGGTAAATTCGAGCAGGGTTTTCAGCACATCGTGCGGGTTGAGGCCGTCTGAAAGCTGCGGCAGCAGCCATTCCAATGAAAACAGCTCGCGGCCGGTGCTTTTGGGATACGGGCGGGCGAGATAGGGGTGCACCAGCCATTGCGCGAGCAAGTCGGGCAGCACCCTGCCCTCGGCGGCTTTGGCACCGTTTTCATCATAAGGCTGCTGCCAGACATGGCGCACCCACGCATCCATCAGCATATTGCCGGGGCCGGTGTCGAAACCGTAGGCCGCTTCACCGGGCGGCAATACGCTGATGTTGGCAATGCCGCCGATGTTGAGCACCACGCGCGTTTCGTGCGGGCTGCCGAACAGGGCTTCGTGAAACGCAGGCACCAGCGGCGCGCCCTGCCCGCCTGCCGCCAAATCGCGGCTGCGGAAGTCGCCCACGGTTAAAATGCCGCTTTTTTCGGCCACCAGCGCCAAATCGGCAAGCTGTATGCTGTAACCGCTTTCGGGGGCATGGCGCACGGTTTGGCCGTGGCAGCCGATGGCGGCAATATGTTCCGGCCCGAGCCCGCAGGCCTGAAGCAGTGATCCGGCCACATCTGCATACAGCCTCCCGAGTTCCTGTGCCAGCAGCATACTGCGGTGCAGCTCGTTGCCGCCCGGATTCTGCAAGGCAAGCAGGTCTTTTTTCAGGCGCTCGGGATAAGGCAGGAAAGCATGGGCTTCGGCAGCAATCCAGCGCATACCCGCCATGCGTACCAGCACGGCATCCGCACCGTCCATACTGGTGCCCGACATCAGTCCGATATAAAGTTGCTCCATAAAACAGGCCGTCTGAAAGAAATAAAGCGCAATTGTAACCCATATGATTGCAACAGGCAGACCCACCGATATAAAACATTCATTGAGTATTTCATGACGCAATGCGGCAATACCTTTATAATATTTTCTTTCCAACACACAATCACACTGGCCGGGTTTCCCGCACCGTTCCCGAAACGGCGGCAGGTAAACCGGCATTTTTCAGGACTTGACGAAAGCCCTCACTAATATGAATTCCGCTCTGATACAAAAAATCAACTATGCTTTTGCCGCCTTGCTCATCGGCACCGTAGGCTACTTTATTTTCTGGGGGCTGGGCTACACCCACAGCAACCATACCTTACTGTTCCTGCTGGCCACACTGTTCGGCATGTTCATGGCATTCAATATCGGCGGTAACGACGTGGCCAACTCTTTCGGCACCAGCGTCGGCGCGGGCACGCTCACCATTCCCCAAGCCCTGCTGATTGCCGCCATTTTTGAGGTGAGCGGCGCGGTAATCGCGGGCGGGGAGGTAACCGATACCATCCGCAAAGGCATCGTCGACCTCAACGCCATGCACCTTGAGCCGATACAGTTTGTGTATATCATGATGTCGGCACTGCTCTCCGCCGCCCTCTGGCTGCTGTTTGCAACCAAAAAAGGCCTGCCCGTATCCACCACCCACGCCATCATCGGCGGCATCGTCGGCAGCGCGCTGTGTTTGGGGGCACTTGGCGGAAGCGGCGACACCCTTTCCTTAATCCAGTGGGGCAATATAGGGGAAATCGCGGTTTCCTGGGTGCTCTCCCCCGTACTGGGCGGTTTGGTTTCCTATATCCTCTTTACCCAAATTAAAAAATACGTTTTAGACTACAACAGCGCGGCCGAAGAAAACCTGAAACGCATCAAGCAGGAAAAAAAGGCCTATAAAGAACAGCACCGCCTGCACTTTGAAAGCCTCGACGAATCCGCCAAAATCGAATGCGCAACCGCCATGGCCCGCGATGCGCAGATTTACGGCGAAGCCGATTTGGATCCTTCAGAGCTGGAATCTTCCTACTATAAAGGCTTATACGACATCGACCAGCGTAAAAGCAGCATCGACGCATATAAAGCCCTGCATTCGTGGGTGCCCGTCGTTGCTGCCGTCGGCGGCATGATTATCGCCTCCATGCTGATTTTCAAAGGGTTGAAAAACCTCGAAATCGGCATCGGCAACGCCGGCAGCTTCCTGACCATCTTTATGATCGGAGCCGCCATCTGGATGGCCACCTTCATCTATGCCAAAACCCTGAAGCGTAAAGATTTGAGCAAATCCACTTTTCTGATTTTCAGTTGGATGCAGGTGTTCAGCGCATCGGGTTTCGCATTCAGCCACGGTTCCAACGATATAGCCAATGCCATCGGCCCCTTCGCCGCCATTCTCGACGTGCTGCGCACAGGCGACATCGATACCCAGTCCCCCATCCCCCCCATCGCCATGCTGGCTTTCGGCATCGCCCTGATTGTCGGCCTGTGGTTTATCGGCAAAGAAGTGATTCAAACCGTCGGTTCGGGCTTGGCCTCCATCCATCCTGCATCGGGTTTTTCGGCAGAACTCTCCGCTGCATTCGTGGTGATGATAGCTTCACTGATAGGCCTGCCCGTATCCAGCACGCACATCTTGGTCGGTGCCGTATTGGGCATCGGCCTGGTCAACCGAAACGCCAACTGGGCAATGATGAAGCCTATCGGACTTGCATGGGTGGTTACCCTGCCCGCCTCCGCCGTATTGTCGGTGATGTGTTTCCTGACCCTGCGCGCCTTGTTCTAACCTGCCGCTGCGACAAAAAACCGCGCAACGCCAAACATTGGGGCTGCGCGGTTTTTACCGGTTTTGGAAAGACAAAACCGAGGCCGTCTGAAACACCCGAATACCGCTATAGCGGAAATGACGGCGCAAAGTGTTTTCAGACGGCCTGATTCAGACCTTACAGAGGCTTCAGGCCGTTTGCGGCGGCTTCCTGCAAACGTTGCTCGAAATTGGCCAAATCTACGCCCGCCTGCTTGGCTGCGGCAACGGCTTCCGCCACCGGCAAACCGTTTTGCACTTGATGGTAAGCCCACAGCAAAGCGCTGCGCGTGCCTGTGCGGCAATATGCCAAAACCGGTTTTTCGGCTTGGTTCAGCAAAGCTTGAAAACGGGCAGTGTCCTGCCCGCCGATGGCGGGCGCAACCACAGGCTGGTGCACCGTATTCGCAATGCCGGCCTCGGCCAGCCATTGCTGCACTTGGTTAAAAGCGGGTTGGTCGTCGGCCTCGCCGTCGGGGCGGTTGCAGATAACGCTGCGTATGCCCAACGCCGCCGCATCGGCCGCACCGGCTTGGGTGAGTTGGGGGGCGATATACAGCCCTTCGGCCAGTTTTCGGATATTCATCGCTTGCTCCTTTTCAAATCTTCTCAATCTGTTTTTTTAACGGCTTAAATTTAAGCCACTATTATCTTCTATTTTCAGACGGCCAAATGCTTTCGCAAGCTGTTCAGGCCGTCATTCTGCCGCTACAACCCAACCACTGCGCCAGCAAACTGCGGTCGGCGATATGCAGGATGGCCGTATCGGCCTCCGCCGCCTGCACGGTTAAATCGGTTTCGTGCAATACGCCGTGGCGGAAATAGTGAATATGCACGGTTTCACCTATATCGAACTGCGCCCACTGCTTCTCGAAGGCCGTGCAGGCAAAGCCGTTTAGGGCGATGATTTTGTCTTTCGGACACAGCGCGGCCTGCTCGGCGCTGCCGCCGTTGAACACATGGGTTAAGGTAATACCGTCGTTATCCTGCTTGAAACGTGCGCCCAAATCACTTGCCGGCTGCATCACTTCTCCGCTGCCCAAGCCGCCGCCGTGGCTGCGCGGCGCGGCCAGCCATTCCAAGCTCACGCCCGCAAACTCCAAGCTGCTTTGCAGGGGAAGGTCGTCGGTGGAATATAAGGCCGTCTGAAAAAAACCGCTCAAATCCAGACCGGTGATTTCTTGGCAATATGCCTGCCATTGCCGCTCTTGGATGCCTTTGCCGTTTTCTCGCCAGTTGCGGTAGAGCGCTTGCATCACCGTATCCAAACTATGTTTGCCCGCACTCCTGCTGCGAATCTGCAAATCCAGGCACAAAGCCGCCAGCGCACCTTTCTGATAATAGCTCACGATGGCATTGGGGCTGTTTTCATCCTGCTTGTAAAACTTGTTCCACGCGGTAAAGCTTGATTGCGCCAAAGTCTGTTTCAGACGGCCTTTGCCCTGCTGCACGCGGGTGACGCCTTGTGCCAGCAGTTTCAAATAGGCTTCCGGCGCAATCACGCCGCTGCGGGCTAAAAACAGATCGTCGTAATAAGACGTAATGCCCTCAAACGCCCATAACTGCTCGGTATAGCTTTCGCTGTCCAAACGGTAAGGCACAAACGCGGCGGGCTTGATGGATTTTACATTCCACGCATGGAAATACTCGTGGCCGAACAGCCCCAGCAGCTGGATATAGGCATCGTCCGGCCCGCCCATGCCGCGCGCAGGCAGGCTGTTGCGGTCAGCCAAGAGCGCCGTACTGCTGATGTGTTCCAAACCGCCGTAAATATCATCACCCACATGCAGCAGAAACAGATATTCTTGAAACGGTGCCGCGCCGGCAAACATTTCCAACTCGGCCGCACAGATTTTCTGCACGTCGCCGAGCAAACGGCTGCGGTCGAAATCACGGTAATGCCCACTCAAAACGATACGGTGCGGAATACCGCCTGCCTCAAAGTGCAAAGTTTCAAACCGCCCCAGTTCAAACGGGTAGTCAATCAGCTCGGCATAAGAGGCCGTCTGAAAAGTACGATCGCCCGCCACCGGCATCGTTGTGGCA
The DNA here is from genome assembly GCF_030530745.1 of Neisseria sp. Lineage (GTDB taxonomy): Bacteria > Pseudomonadota > Gammaproteobacteria > Burkholderiales > Neisseriaceae > Neisseria. The sequence continues at coordinate 74,872 of NZ_JAUMUI010000002.1, forward strand.
ATCTGCCAGTTTTCCGGCAATTGCCGAAAAGTAATCTGATGTGGCCGGTTTTCGTATCCTTCCACCCGGAGCAACAGGCAGGCACCGTCAAAAAATCCGCGCTCCATGCTCAAAAACGAGCCGCGCACAGACAGGTCAAACGCATAAACAGTATAGCGGATCTGCCACTCGCCGCCTTGGTTTTCAGCCGCCCATTCATTTTTCGAAACCTGATCCAACACAGCCGGCCGGCCGTTGCAGCAAGCTTCGATATCGACGATATGGCGCGAAAAATCCCGAATCAGATAACTGCCCGGCACCCAATTGGGAAGCTTGATTTGTAAAGGACGGTTATCTTTTGAACAAAAACTCAAACAAACCCGCCACAAATGGGCGGCCGGTTCGGGGGTAAGGGTGTATTGGATCATAGCGTTACCGGTTATAGTTAAAGTTTGTATAGACGGTTAAACAAATTTGATTTGCATCAAGAAACTTTATGTAGTGAATCTATAATCTAACAAAATACAGCTGGAATCAACCTGTCTTTCCTAGTAGAAATTGCCGTTTTTATACCGATTCGGCTTGGTACGGGGAAGGTTTTGATTTAGAATGCGCTAGTTAAGCTGCCGTTAATTGCCTATCCACGCAACGATCGGTGTTAAATTAAGAAAAATCGGGTGTATCTTTGGTGTATTTCAGCAAGCCGGAGCAAACCGATAAGTGTAAATTGCCATGTTTAATGGAGACCCTTATGGAAACGCAAACATATAACTACAAGGTGGTGCGCCAATTTGCCATCATGACTGTAGTTTGGGGTATCGTGGGTATGCTGGTAGGAGTGATTATCGCCGCCCAGCTGTTTCTGCCCTCCCTCAACCTTTCAGACATCGGCCCTTGGTTCCACTTCGGCCGCCTGCGCCCGCTGCACACCAACGCCGTGATTTTCGCCTTCGGCGGCTGCGGCCTGTTCGCCACGTCATATTATGTGGTACAGCGCACCTGCAACGTGCGCCTGTTCGGCGGCAAATGGCTGCCTGCCTTCACCTTCTGGGGCTGGCAGCTGGTTATCGTTTTGGCTGCCATCACCCTGCCCTTGGGCTACACCCAAGGTAAGGAATATGCCGAGCTGGAATGGCCGATCGACATCCTGATTGCGTTGGTGTGGGTTGCCTACGCCGTCGTGTTCTTCGGTACCATCGCCACCCGCAAAATCAAACACATCTATGTGGCCAACTGGTTTTACGGTGCATTTATTTTGGCCGTGGCGTTGCTGCACATCGTTAACAGCCTGGCCATTCCCGCCGGCGCCATGAAGTCTTATTCGCTTTACTCGGGCGCCATCGATGCCATGGTTCAATGGTGGTACGGCCACAATGCCGTGGGCTTCTTCCTGACCGCCGCTTTCCTGGGCATGATGTACTACTTCGTACCCAAACAAGCCGGCCGCCCGGTTTATTCTTACCGTTTGTCTGTCGTGCACTTCTGGGCGCTGATTTTCACCTATATGTGGGCCGGCCCACACCACCTGCACTACACCGCACTGCCCGACTGGACTCAATCTTTGGGCATGGTGCTGTCATTGATTCTGTTCGCACCCTCATGGGGCGGTATGATCAACGGTATCATGACCTTATCCGGCGCATGGCACAAACTGCGCACCGACCCGATTTTGAAGTTCCTGGTGGTGTCCCTCTCTTTCTACGGCATGTCTACCTTTGAAGGCCCGATGATGTCGATTAAAACCGTCAACGCATTGAGCCACTACACCGATTGGACTGTAGGCCACGTTCACTCCGGCGCCTTGGGCTGGGTTGGCTTTGTTACCATCGGCGCGATTTACTATCTGATTCCTCGCCTGTTCGGCCAAAAAGAAATGTACAGCACCAAACTGATAGAAGCACACTTCTGGATTGCCACCATCGGTGTTGTGCTATACATCGCCTCCATGTGGATTTCGGGCGTGATGCAGGGCCTGATGTGGGGCGCATTGAACGATGACGGCACGCTCACCTACTCTTTCGTCGAATCGGTCAAACGCAGCATGCCTTTCTATATGATTCGCTTTTCAGGCGGCCTGCTGTATCTGAGCGGTATGATAATCATGGCCTACAACGTTTACCGCACCGTTATCGGCGGCAAGCCCGTTAATGCCGAAATCCCTGCCGTTTCTCAAGCGCAACACCACTAAAAGAAAGACAGGCTACCAAAATGAAATTACAACAATTAGTCGAAGAAAAAGTCGGAGTATTGATTGTATTTACTTTCTTGGTGATCAGCGTCGGCCTTCTGATTGAAGCGGTACCGCTGTTCTTTACCAAGTCGGTAACAGAGCCGATTAAAGGCGTTAAGCCCTACTCCGCCCTGCAAGTTGCCGGACGCGATATCTATGTTCGCGAAGGCTGCTACAACTGCCACTCCCAAATGATCCGCCCGTTCCGTGCGGAAACCGAACGTTACGGCCATTACTCCGTAGGCGGCGAATCCGTTTACGACCGCCCGTTCCAATGGGGCTCCAAACGCACCGGCCCCGACTTGGCCCGCGTGGGCGGCCGCTATTCCGACGAATGGCACCGCCTCCACCTGCTGAATCCGCGCGATGTGGTGCCCGAGTCCAACATGCCCGCTTTCCCGTGGCTGGCGCGTAACAAAGTTGATGCCGAAGCAACCGTGCAACATATGAAAGCGCTGCGCGCAATCGGCACACCTTACAGCGACGAAGAAATCGCAAAAGCACCCGAAGAACTGACCGACAAATCAGAATTGGATGCTGTGATTGCTTACCTGCAAGGCTTGGGATTGGCACTGAAAAACGTAAGGTAACATCATGGATATCAACTGGGCGCGTTCGTTTTTTACCGTTTGGGTATTCGCCAGTTTCATGCTGGTTCTGTATATTGTGCTGAACAAGCGCAATAAGAAGAATTATGACGATGCTGCCAACAGCATCATGGAAGACAACGACACCCCTGATAACGATAAAGGCGTGCGCTAACCCGGTTTCCCGTGACAACGGAGCAAATAATGAACACAACTTCCCAATTTACCAGCAATTTCTGGAACATATACATTGCCGTTATCGTATTGCTCAGCTTCATCGGCTTGCTTTGGCTTCTGCTTTCACAAAACAAAGTTAAAGCACCCCCAAAAGGTGAAGACGTTAAAACCATGGGGCATTCATGGGACGGTATTGAAGAATATAACAACCCCCTGCCCCGCTGGTGGTTCTGGCTCTATATCGCCACTTGGATTTTCGGTGCAGCCTATCTGTTCTTATACCCGGGCTTGGGCGACTACAAAGGCTATCTGAACTGGACCAGCACCAACCAATACGAAAAAGAAATTCAGAAAGCAGACGAGCAATACGGCAAACTGTACGCCAAGTTCGCCAATATGCCTATTGAACAAGTAGCCAAAGACCCGCAAGCCCAGCGTATCGGCAAGAATCTCTTTGACACCTACTGTATCCAATGCCACGGCTCCGATGCAAAAGGTTCGAAAGGTTTTCCCAACCTGACCGACCACGACTGGCTGTGGGGTGGCGAGCCTGCCAAAATCCAAGAAACCATTCAAAAAGGCCGTACCGGCACCATGGCCGCTTGGGGTCCTACTTTAGGTGAGGAGCGTGTAAAAGACGTCGCCCACTACGTGATGTCGCTTTCCAAAGGCAAAGACCAATACGATGCCGACCGTGCGGAACGCGGCAAACTGCTGTTTAACGGACCGCCCGCCAACTGCTTCACTTGTCACGGCGATAAAGGCCAAGGCATTCAAGGCCTAGGCCCGAACCTGACCGACGACATCTGGTTGTGGGGCGGAACCCAAAAAGCCATTATCGAAACCATTACCAACGGCCGCCACAACCAAATGCCCGCTTGGGACAATTTCTTGGATAAAGACAAACTGCACATTATGACCGCCTATGTATGGGGTTTGTCTAACAAAGACGGTAAATCACCGGCCAAACCCGCAGAAGCTGCTCCCGCTGCTGCGTCTGCCGGTGCAACTCCGGCTTCCGAACCGGCAGCTTCCGCAGTACCTGCTGCTTCGGCTCCTACAGAACCTGCCTCCGATAAGGCCGATGTAACTTACGACACCCAGGCCGGCACACCCGTCGGCACCTTCTACTTCGCCACCGGTAAAAGCGAAGTGGCCGACAACGCAGCCACCATCCTGACTGATCTGATTAAAGCCGGCAAAGACGGCAAAAAACTGGTTGTCAGCGGCTACACCGACAGCACCGGCAACGCCACCGCCAATGAAAAGCTGTCAAAAGCACGTGCGCAGGCAGTGGAAGCTTTCTTAAAAGCGCAAGGCGTTGATGCCCAAAACATTGAATTGCGCAAACCGGAAAACACTACCGCCGCCCAAGGCAACAATGCCTCAGGCCGCCGTGTAGAAGTAAAAGTCGAAGGCTGACCGCCATCATCTGAAAAACCAAAAAACCAAACTGCACCCTGAAACCGGAATCTACCCGACTTTCAAGGTGCAGTTTTTTATGGAAAATACACCGGGAAGTTCAGTGAAACAAATAAAAGTGAACAAATAAAGCCGTTATTGAGCATCTGCCAAACAGAGAGCTGCCACTGGAAGTTCGCGACATCGCCGCCCTTTATCCCGACTACCGCATTGAGACGGTGGCCGAACAGCAGGCATTGCTGCGTCATTGAACCGTCGCGTTCAATACCCGCCCTACTGACACAACATGCCCGCCGAGACCTTTGCCCCCCAGATGTGGATACAGTTCAAGGCGTAGCAACACAGCGGGCGCAGACATATCAAATGGCTAAGCGGGCGGGCAGCGCACAACGCAGAAATACGCCGCAGATGGGGGTTTTGCAAAGGTCTCAGGCGTTTTATCCGCTGCGGCCGAAACGGTATAATCAAAACCATCATATTCAGGAGGCCGCCATGCACACCTTGTCTGCCGAAGCCCGCACCAACAGGGCGAGGGCGCGTTTGAAAAAAAGCCGCCGCCGGGCCACGGGGCTGCTGCTGCTGGCCTGTGTGCTCTTTGCCGTATCGGCCGCGTATGTCAAACACTATCCCGCGCTCGGCTATGTGAAAGCCTTTGCCGAAGCGGCGATGGTGGGCGCGCTGGCCGATTGGTTCGCCGTTACCGCGCTGTTCCGCCACCCGCTGGGGCTGCCGATTCCACACACCGCGATTCTGCCGCGCAACCAGCACCGTATTGCCGACGAATTGGGGCGGTTTATTGAAAACAATTTTTTGCAAGGCAGGCCGATTGCATTGCGCGTGTATCAGGCCGCGCCGAGCGAAAAACTGCTGGCGTGGCTGACCCGGCCGCAAACCCGCGGCCAATGGCTGCCGTGGCTGACCGCCCAACTGCCCGCGCTCTTCAAAGTGGCCAAACCCGAGCAAACCGCACGTTTTCTGGGTATGCTGCTGGCCGAACAATACAGCGGCGAAAGAATCGGCAAAACGCTTTCAGACGGCCTCAAAGCCCTGAAGGCGCAAGGCTTGCACGACATGCTGTTTAACGCCGTGCTGAAACAGACCCGCCGCTGGCTGCAAGACCCTGAAACCCGTTTGCTGCTCGAACAAAACCTGCGCGAGTGGGCGGCCAAAATCGAAAGCGACGCACCGAGCACTTGGGAAAAACTGAAAGCCTCGCTCAAAGGCACACTGGTAGATAAAGTGGACGGCTGGGTGTCGGAAAAAGCCCTCGACTGGGCTGACGGCTATCTGGCCGCCGCGCTGGCCGATCCGAACCACCGCATCCACCGCAGTTTCAATGAACAATACGACCGCATGGCCGACGCCCTGAGCCGTTCCCGCCTGTGGCACAAACGGCTGGAACAAGGAAAGATGCAGCTCGCCCAATCTCCCGCCGTGCGCGAAATGCTCGAAAAAAGCTGGCAGAGCCTGCAAACTTGGACGAAAAACGACGTGCAGCAAGCCAATTCGCTATGGCTGGCGCAACTGAACAAACTGCTCGACCACATGATTACGCAGGCGCAGCGCTATCCGCAGTTTATGCGCCGCACCGACGTGCGCATTTCGCTGATGGTGCGCGATTTCGTGATGCGCTATAAAGACAAGGCGGCCCTGTTTGTGGCCGACAAGGTAAAAGGCTGGGACAGCTCGCAGATGGTGGAAAAACTGGAGCTGAGCGTCGGCCGCGATTTGCAGTTTATCCGCATCAACGGAACGCTGGTAGGCGGCTTGGTAGGATTGGTGATTTACTGCGTGTCGCAATGGGTGTTTTAGCCTGCCTGTTGTAAACCACAAAACACGCTTCCTTTTCCGAGAGAAACAAATTGCCGAGAAAAACAAATCAAGACTGATTCAGCCTGCCGGATCCGGATACGTAAAAAACATTGTCGGTTTATACGATTAAGATAACCTGAAAGCACCTGCAATCAAGTTACCTCCCTGCTGTACCCAGGTTTCGGCATCGGCTGTGATCGTATAACAGATTAACTTAACTTTCGCCACGGCGTTGTGCGGCCTGCTGCCTTGTATCGAAGTAATTGAATCCGCTATAATAAAAAAACAGCCCGAAAATTGGGCTGTTTTCTTTTGATGGTGCCGACATCGAGACTTGAACTCGAACGACCTAGGGTCACTACCCCCTCAAGATAGCGTGTCTACCAATTCCACCATGTCGGCAAAAACTGTATTTTTAAAAAAACCGTAATACCCAAACACCATTATTGGTCTGAGGAAGCGGGCGTTTGCGGTGTAGTTTGTACGGGAGTGCTCTGTTGCACCGTGCTGAAATCCAACCCGTGTTTGCTTGAATGGGTATTAATGTAAACCATAGCCATGCAGGTGGCAAAGAACACGGTGGCGGCGATGGCGGTGCTTCGGCTTAAAAAGTTGGCGTTACCACCCGAACCGAACACGCCTTGGGCGCTGCCGCTGCCCGAACCGAAAGTGGCACCCGCATCCGCGCCTTTGCCGTGCTGCATCAAAACAAGCACGATAACGGCCAAGGCGGCGAAAATGTTGATAATCCAGATAACGGTTTTAAAGGCTTCCATAATTCCTATGATTCTTGTGCGGCATCAATGATGGCGGTAAACGAGTCGTAAGATAGGGATGCCCCGCCTACCAGTGCGCCGTCTACATGCGGCACGGCGAAAATGTCGGTCGCGTTGCCGACGTTGACGCTTCCGCCGTAAAGGATGCGGATATTAACATCGTTGCCGCACAATGACAAGATTTGTTTGTGAATAAACGCGTGCATGCCCGAAATTTGGCTCGTGGTGGCGACTTTTCCGGTGCCGATGGCCCATACGGGTTCGTAGGCAACGGCAATGTTTTTAGTGTTCAATCCCTCTAAAATCGAGAGTTGGTGGGCGATTATTTCTTGTTCTCGCCCTGCTTCGCGCTCTTCCAGGCTCTCGCCCACGCAAAGCAGCGGGGTCAGTCCCACATTTAGCACATTCACCATTTTTTGACGCTGGATTTCGTTTTTTTCGCCGAAATACAGGCTGCGCTCTGAGTGGCCGATCAAAACGATATCCACGCCGATGTCGGCCATCATGTCGGCGGACACTTCGCCGGTGTAGGCACCGTTGCCGGGAAAGCGGCTGACATCTTGCGCGCAGGTGAGGATGCGGTTGTTGAGCACAATCTGCATGGCGTTGTGCAGTTGCAGCAGGTAAACGGTGGGGGCGGCCAAACCGATAACCACCCGGTCGGCCGTAGGCATGATGCGGAATCGGTGCATCAGTGCATTATTGTTTTGCAGGCGGCCGTTCATTTTCCAGTTGCCGATAACCCATTTCTTGTCCCACATGGCTCGGTATCCTTCGTTTACTTCGTAACGTTTCGGATTTTAGCGCACATCTCTGTAAAAATGTAGTGCGCTGTAATGATAAAAATATGCAAACAGGCCGTCTGAAACGCTTTCAAACGGCCCGGCAACGTTATCTGTGTCGGTTTATTTGTTTTTGGGGGCTTGCTCTTTCGCATCCAAACCGGCTTTGTATTCGATGATGCCGTAATCGTTGCGTTCTATGGAAACTTCCAGCCCTTGGTTGCGGCGCGTGAATTTCAGGCCGGCATCGTCGCGTTTGATGTCGGATTCCACCACTTTGAAGCCGTGCCGTTGGGCGTGGGCGCGCACTTGGTTGGCCAATCCTTCTACACTGGCTTCGTTGCTGCTCACATGGAATTCGGCTTCAAAATCCCCACTCTCTGCCCGGTCGGCCTTAACCACTTCTGCGCCGCGCGGCTGGAAAATCTCACCGGGCAGCGGTGCGGCGAAAGCGCTGGCGGAAAACAGTGCCATAATACCGGTAAGCAGCAGGGTTTTCGGTGTGTTTTTCATTTCAAATACCTCTGGTGTTGCAAAATACCTGCTGCAATATAACCAGCCGCAGGCGTCTCGGGCAAGCCGTTATACTTTTTTTTACTGCAATCTGTATTTGGCCGTTTTATGCTTACGCATACTTGCATTCTGAAACCGTGCGGGCGTTTTTTTCAGACGGCCGCCCGTTTGGCTGCGGATACGGTTTCAAACTTTTTCACAACTCCGCTCCGTTTTGCGTTTGCCGGAAAAATATTTGCCGTCGTTTCCATACGGGATGACGGCAAATATTTTTCCGGCAATGTCTGGGGCGTTTAGTTGTCGGCCGCGTGCCAGGGTTTTTGTGCGCCGGCGTGGAACGAGGGTTTTTCGCCGCCCCACAGGGTGTCGATGTCGTAAAAGTCGCGCACGGCGGGCAGCATAACGTGTACCACCAAGTCGCCGGCGTCAATCAGCGCCCATTCGCCGCCGTCTTGGCCTTCGCTGCCGAGAATTTCAAAGCCGGCTTCTTTTAAATCGACGGCCACGTTGTTGGCCAGCGCCTTTACTTGGCGGTTGCTGTCGCCGCTGGCAATAATCATGCGGGAGAACAGGGAGGTTTTTTCTTGGGTTTCGAGCACGGTGATGTCTTTGCCTTTGATGTCTTCCAAAGCGTTCACGGCGATTTCAACCATTTTTTGCAGGTCTTGCAATTCTTGTTTGTTCATTTTCGTTTCCTGTTTATTTATAAAGTGTTCAGACGGCTTGGGCTGTTACCGATAAATATAAATAAGGTTAAATAAGGCCGTCTGAAAATCGTTAGCGGTAAAGGCCGTGCTGCCTGATATAGGCTTCTACACGCCCGTCTATCAGTCCCGCTGCGCTTTCACCGTTATGCAGACGGCGGCGGATTTCGGTGGAGCTGATATCGCACAGCGGCGCCTGCAACGGTTTTAAGCTGCCGTTTTGCAGGGCCTGCCCCAGCCAGCCTTGCAACTCTTGCGGCGCTTGGGCGATATTGCCGCCGGAGCGGCCGGCAACGGCAATGTGGGTTTGTTTGACCAGGGTCTGCCATTTTTTCCAAGTATGCAGTTTGAGCAGGCTGTCGCTGCCGAGCAGCCACCACAATTGGGCGGTGGGGAACTGCTGGCGGAAAATTTGCACGGTATCGAAGGTGTAGGTTGCGCCTTCGCGCACGATGTCGCAGTCGCTGACGGCAAAACGGCTGTCGGTGGCAACGGCCAATTCGGTCATCGCCAGCCGGTGTTTTGCAGGGGTGCGGGTACTTTCTTCTTTGTGGTAGGGGTCGCCTGCGGGCAGAAAAACCACCATGTCCAAACCCAACTCGTCGGCGAAAGCGCGGGCGATATGCAGGTGGCCGTTGTGGGGCGGGTCGAAAGTGCCGCCGAAAAGTCCGATTTTTTTCATTAGCTTAAGGTGCTACGGGGCATTCAGCCTTACCGTCCACAATCACGGTGAGTTTGCCGGTGGTGGGGTGGATAACGAGGCCGTGAACGGCAACGTTGTCGGGCATCAGCGGGTGGCGGCGGATGATGCCGACGGTGTGGCGCACGCTTTCTTCTACGTTGTCGAAGCCGGTGAGCCAACCGTCGAGGTCGATGCCGGCATTTCGCAAGGTGGTGATGCGGTCGTCGGGGATGCCGTTTTGGTGGGCATGGTTGAGAAAGGTGCCGGGGCTGAGGCCGCGCATACCGCAATCGTAGTGGGCGATTACCATGATTTCTTTAACTTTCAGCTCAAACACGGCCACCAGCAGGCTGCGCATCACCGAACCCCAAGGGTGGGTAACGAGGGCGCCGGCGTTTTTAATCAGTTTGGCGTCGCCGTTTTTCAGCCCCAATGCACGCGGCAGCAGTTCTACCATGCGCGCGTCCATGCACGATAAAATCGCCAACTCGCGCTCGGGGAATTTGTTGGTGAAAAATTGGGCGTATTCGCCCGAATCTACAAATTTCCGGTTGAAGTCTAAAATATGGTCGAGTTCGCTCATGTCGTGTTCGGTTTCATGCTGTGGTTTGCGGCCATTATAGCGGTTTCGGGGCGTGTGTGTGCAAAGAGGCCGTCTGAAATGTTTCAGACGGCCAGGCCGGGTTGGGAAGCCTTGCGTTTATTTTTCCGGCCTGCGTTCGGTTTCCGGCACTTCGCCGGCATCTTTCAACGCATCGTTCACGGTCTGCTCTATCGGGTTGATGCCCGATTGTTCGCGCACGATGGCTTTCTGCCGTTCGCTTAAAGGCGGGTTGACGGCCAACGCTTCTTCTTCGCGTTTGCGTTCGGTTTCTTCAAAGCTCTCGTAAGGCCGGGGTTTGATGTTGCCTGTGTTTGCAGCCGGTTTTCCGTTTGCTGTCATAGGGTTGCCCTTTCTGAGTTCAACGGTTGTTATGGTGCGCCATTTCCAACGCAGTGTCCACCGCCACCATCAGGCTGCCGGAATCGGCTTTGCCTGTGCCCGCCAAATCGAGTGCAGTGCCGTGATCGACAGATGTACGCACGAACGGCAGGCCAAGCGTAATATTCACGCCTTTGCCGAAGCTGGCGTATTTCAACACGGGCAGGCCCTGATCGTGATACATAGTTAACACGGCATCGGCATCTTTCAGCATAAACGGCTGAAACAGGGTGTCGGCAGGATAAGGGCCGCGCACATCTATGCCTTGTGTGCGCAGGTTGTTAAGCGCGGGGGTGATGATGTCGATTTCTTCATACCCGAGATGGCCGCCCTCGCCCGCGTGGGGGTTCAGCCCCGCCACCAAAATGCGCGGCGCGGCTATGCCGAATTTTTTTTGCAGATCGCGGTGTACGATTTGCGCCACCGACTCAAGCTGCGGTTGGGTAATAGCGGCGGCCACGTCTTTCAACGGCAGATGGGTGGTGGCCAGCGCCACACGCAAACCGCCGCCTGCCAGCATCATCGCCACCTGCCCCGTGCCGCTTTTTTCGGCCAAGTATTCAGTGTGGCCTGAAAAAGGCACGCCGGCATCGTTGATAATGCCTTTGTGCAGCGGCGCGGTTACCATCGCAGCGAATGTGCCGTTTTGAATACCGTTGTAGGCGGTATCGAGCAGTTCGAGTACATAAGCGGCGTTTTCAACGTTCAGACGGCCTGCCTCGCACGGGGCTTTCAAAGGAATATGCAGCACTTCCAATACGCCTTCCTGCTGCCCGGCGGCCGGATTGAAATCTTGCAAAACAACGGCTTTGCCCAACCGGTCGGCACGCGCCTGCAACAGGGTTTTGTCGCCCAGCACCACTAAGCGGCAAGGCAGCTCGGCGGCGGGCAGGTCGAGGCAGATATCGGGGCCGATACCTGAAGGTTCGCCGGATGTAACGGCAATAACGGGCAAGGGCATTTCGTTTCCTTAATCAGAATCAATGAATCGGCCTGCTATTTTAGCCCACTCTTGCAGAAATTTCCGCTTGAGAACTGTTCCCTTTTTTTGAAAAATGGTAGGCTTGCTCATTTTATATGACTAGAATCGATACAATGATTGCGGTTACCCTGCAAAATCTAACGGTGGCGTTCGGCATCACCTTGGCCGCCGGGCTGGCGACGGTGCTGGGCAGCGTGTTGGTGTTTTTATCGAAAACCCCCAACCCGCGTATGCTCTCGTTCGGGTTGGCGTTTGCGGGCGGCGCGATGGTTTATGTGTCGCTCACCGAAATATTTTCCAAATCACAACAGGCTTTTACTGCGGCCTACGGGCAAAGTATGGGCTTTGCCGCCGCCACTTTCGCTTTTTTGGCGGGACTTGGGGCGGTTGCCTTAATCGACCGCTTGGTGCCCAACCCGCACGACACCTTAGACGCACACGATCCCGAATTTCACGAAAAATCACGCCACCACATCGCCCGGGTGGGTTTAATGACGGCATTCGCCATCACCGCCCACAACTTTCCCGAAGGGCTGGCCACTTTTTTCGCCACGCTGGAAAACCCCGCCGTGGGCACGCCGCTGGCGCTGGCGATTGCCGTCCACAATATTCCCGAAGGCATCTCGATAGCCGCACCGGTTTATTTCGCTACCCGCAACAAAGCCTTAACGGTTGCCGCCTGTCTGCTTTCGGGCTTGGCCGAACCGTTGGGGGCTTTGCTGGGTTATTTTGTGTTGAGGCCTTTTCTTTCGGATGCCGTGTTTGGCGCCATCTTCGGCCTGATTGCCGGCGTGATGGTTTTTTTGGCGTTGGACGAGCTGCTGCCGGCCGCCAAGCGTTATTCAGACGGCCACGAAACGGTATACGGCCTGACTTCGGGCATGGCGGTGATTGCCTTGAGTTTGGTATTGTTCAATTGGTAGAGGCGCACACCGCCGCTTATAGCAGGTTAAAAACAGGCCGTCTGAAAGTGTTATTGCCTGTAAGTGCAAAGTATTCCATTCAGAAGATTGCCAGCGCAGCACAAACTCCGTATAATTTCGTTTCCGTTAGAGAGGTGGATGAGTGGTTGAAGTCGCACGCCTGGAAAGCGTGTATACGTGAATAACGTATCGAGGGTTCGAATCCCTTCCTCTCTGCCAGATACCGAACCCGGGCCGTTTAGTCCCGGGTTTCTTTATGAATACCAATATGGGTTTTGCAAAGTCCTCTGACAATTGATAAATATTGAGGTTGAAATCCCTGAAAATCCCATGCCCGGCCCGATAGTCGGCCGATGGTGTTTCAGCCATAATAATGTTTTCCACTCCTGAGCATCTTTAAATGCACCCCTTTTTCACCGGACTGATGATTACCGGCAGCCTGATTGCTGCCATCGGCACACAAAATGCTTTTGTTTTGAAACAAGGTTTGATCAAACAGCATGTGGGCCTGGTTGTGTTGCTGTGTTGGCTGTGCGACGTAGTATTGATTACGCTGGGCGTATTCGGCACTGCCGCCCTGTTATCGGACAGCCCCACTGCTTCCGCGCTACTGGCACTGGCAGGCGGCCTATTTCTGCTGACCTATGGTGCAATAAACACCAAACGTGCCTGGCAAGGCGGCGGACACTTGGCTGTAAACACCGACAAACCGGCCACTGTTTCCACCCTGAAAACCGCCACAACCACGCTCGCCCTAACTTTGCTCAACCCTCATGTATATATCGACACAGTGGTGTTGATCGGCGGTGCGGCTTCACCTTTTAACCCGGCAGGTAAAATACTGTTTCTAATCGGATCGGTAACCGCTTCGGCACTATGGTTTGCTTCGATAGGCTTCGGTGCGCGCCTGCTTCAGCCTCTATTCCGCCGAGAACGTGTGTGGCAGGTTCTCGACGGCCTGATAGCTGCCATGATGTTTTATCTGGCATGGGGCCTACTGAAACAGGCATTACCCCTGTTGTTCTGATACGGTAATCCTGCAAAACCCGAGGCTGTCTGAACAAATACTTTCAGACGGCCTCAGGTTTTATACGGCAACAGCTTCCCGATCATAATCAGCCTGCAAACAAAAAATAGTATATTGTTACAGCAGATCGGAGTTTGACTGAAAAACCATGCAGCAGCAATCGGGTTAACGGAGCTTTCTCAAATCCGACTCCGAACTACCATGACAGGGGGCAATTAAAACCTGCCCCGTCAATCTTCTGAATATGCAGACGCGGACTTTCAACCCGAAATACTGCCGTTACACCAAAGAAAAGCAGGGTTTGAGACCTTTGCAAAACCTTCAGATGCGGATGCAGTTCAAGGCGTAGCAGCGCAGCGGGTGCAGACATAACATAGAGTCAGGCAAACGGGCGAGCAGCGCACGATGCAGAAATACGCTGCAGATGGGGTTTTGCAAAGGTTTCCATATAGGAAAGCCCTGCCTTACGGCAGGGCTTTTTTCACCAACTGTGCAATCAGCCGATAAATTCAACATGCTTTTCCAGAATGCTGCTCAGGGTTTCACCTGACGATATGCCGGCAAACGTAATGCTGTTTTGGTAAACCGCACCGTCTTGCCCCACGCCGGTAAAGCTCAGAGTGTGAGTTTGGTCGTTCCATACCGCACCTTGCAGCTGGTCGGGGCCGACCAAATCGGCAAATACCACTTTATCGCTGCCGGCTTGGAAATCCATAATTTGATCTTGGCCGCTGTTGCTGTTGGCCAAAAATACGAATTTATCCGCACCTTCACCGCCAATCAGGGTATCGTTACCGGCACCACCGAACAGGATATCGTTGCCTTCGCCCCCGTTCAGCGTGTCGTTACCTCCATCTGAACGGCCGTCAAGCAATTGGATCCAGTGTTTTTGGATATAGTCGACTTTTTGTTGGTCGCTTGCAGCAACACCGCCGTTTTCACTCCATTTGATGAATTCGCTCAAGGCTTCCGAACCCATACCGTTATGGCTGCCTGCTGCGTAAACCGCACCTGTGGCACCATCGGTCCAAGCCAAATGGTCGGTATTGATAGAATCGCCGAATAAAATGTCGTCTCCCTCACCGCCAATCAAGGTATCGTTAGCAACACTGTCAAGCACGGTAACCGAAGAACCTTTTGCTAAAGCCGCATCTAATTCGTCGGGCGAATTGACGATTGAAGCTTCACCTGCAGTGCCTTGATATTTTACGGTGGTATAGCCTTTGGCATTAAAGCTTGCTACTACATCGCTGCCGCTGCTCAAGCTGCCCGAAGTGGTATTGTCGAAATACTTCAACGTGGTTTGCTGTACACCTTGGGCAAAGCCGATGGCATGCACGTCGGATATTGCGCTCAACTTCTTAAAGCTCTCCAAGCTTGCATCTACAGAGCCTTGGGTTACATAGCCCAAATTGCTGTATGGGCCGCTCTTACCGTCTTCACCGTAAGCCGTCGGCTGGCCGTCGGTCAGGAAGTAGGTAACATTGGTATAACCGTTACCCGATACTTTTTTAAACCACGCAGCGGTATCGCTGAAAGCATCATCGTAATTGGTTACGCCTCCGGCTTTACTTTGCTGGGCAATAATGCTTCTCAACAATGAATCTACATTGCCTTCGTTCAAGCTGCGGATATCAATCACCTGTTTGGCGGTCTGGTTAAACACAATCAGGCTCACATTAATATCACCGTCGTGCGTTGCCAATTCGCCGGCCAGTTTCAGTAGAGATGCTTTTGCCATGTTAAGATAAGACGTACCGTTGGCCGTTTTGTATGTTTTCATACTGCTCGAAATATCAAACAGAATGGCCACATTATAGTCTGTACCTTTGGTGATAATCGTTTGAGTACCTCCGGTATCGCCAATCAATACATCGTTACCCCCACCGCCTCTGATATCGTTATCTGACTCATTCGTACCGATTTTGATCTTATCACTGTCCACTCCGTTGATAGTAATATTCAACTCGGCAGTTGAACTGTCGCCGTCAGCATCTTTAACGGTGTAAATAAAGGTATCTACCAGTTTTTGACCGTTGTTCAGGGCTTTTACTGCGGCGTTGTTACCGTCAAGTTCGTAGGTATATCGGCCGTCTGAATCCAGCACCAGCTTACCGTAATTACCGGTTTGCTTGCCAGCCGTTACCGTTACCGGCACATCAGCACCAGTTATATCGTTAGCCAATACATTGCCACTCACTAAAGTACCTTTTTCACTGATACTGTTGCTGTCGTTTACAGCCACAGGCGCAGTATCGGTAATCTTGATATCCAAGCTGTCCATCGCGGTATTGCCCGCTCTGTCTTTTACCACCACGATAAACTTATCGACAACGGAATCATCACCTTTGGAATGGTCTTTACGCACACCGTTTTCGATGTAGGTATAAGTAACAATACCTTTGTCTGCATCATAACCGCTAACCACCAACTGACCTTGAGCCGTTTTCACCGTTACCGGATTGGCGGCGGAGGCAGATGTAATATCTTTACCTGCAACCGTAACCGCAGCTATTCCGCCGACATCACCTATCTTAATAATGCCGCTGACTTCGGCTCCGCTAGCCTCTACAACCTGCTGGTCTTCTGCTTTCGCAAACGGTGCCACGGTATCGATGCTGCCGTCGTCTTTGGCGCGGCCTTCGTTGCCGGCG
>NZ_JAUMUI010000002.1:91203-148734 GCF_030530745.1 Neisseria sp.
GTTGGTCAAATCAGGAGCATTAACGGTGATTTGTGCGGTTGTATCAATGCTGCCGGGATCGGTAGCTGTAGCAGATTTTCCGGATACTGTTTCAACTGTTGCCGTAGCGGTATAAACGCCGTCAGCTAACGGAGTTACCGGCTCTACCGAATACTCACCGGTCTCACCTATGGTTGTCGAAACAGTTTGACTGCCCCCTTGGCTGTCAACTAAAACAACAGTTACCACGCTGCCTGGCTCTGCATTATTAACGGTGCCGGTAATTTCGGGGGTGTTGTCTGTAGTATTATCTGGTGCGTTAACGGTAATAACCGGTGCCTGATCCTCTGCCCCCCCGCTACTGCCGCCTGCCAATGCAGCCAATCCCGCCAGTGGCAATAATGCCAAGAGCCATAAGGGATTGGGCGCCCACAAAGCTGTAATGATTTCACCACCCAAAGCTTGGCCGGCCGCGACTTCTTCCGCCAGCATAGTAACCGCATCTGAAGTTTCCGTACTTTCCGGCACATACGGGTAGGTGTTACCGTTTTCATGAGTACCGACTAACAAACTGCCTTTGGAAGCACCGGTTTCCTTTGAATAATAGCCTTCTAAAATTAAGTCGGGATTGGCAATATCCGAACCTTCAAAAGCAACAGTCAAATCATTGCCCACACGTTTGGTCATGATGTTTTCGGGTGCGAACGATGTGGCATCTTCAATAAACTGATAGTTGACATCAGCTTGAGCCGGAATTCGTAATGCTTCGCCCGAGGCCGTCTGAAACTTTACGGTTTCCAAAGTTTTTTGGGCATTATTGATATTTAAAGTAATGTTTTTAGACATTTTATTCACCTTATAATGTTAAATTCAGTTTATTTTTTTTCACCGTGCAGAATGACTTCCACACGACGGTTTGGTTGGTCGCATTCTTTGCGCGCTTGGGCGTTATTGGGGTGCTTTTTACGGCAGTCGTTAACCACCAATTCGCGCTCACCTTTGCCTTCGGCACTGATCAGCCTTCTGTCCAAACCGCTTTCGGCCAACACCTGTTTTACGGTTGAGGCGCGGTTAACGGAGAGCTTCTGGTTGTATGCGGAAGTACCGGACGGATCGGTATGGCCTACAACAGCGATACCGCGGATTAAATCAGGATTTTGTTTGATTTCTTCAGAAATGGCGGAAAGTTCCTGCTTGCCTTTGGGAAGCATGTTGCCGTAGTCATAGCGGTCGAATTTGAACAACGCCGAGGTTTTCAGGCTGTATTTTTTCAATACGACCGCACATTGTTCTTCGCTTATTACGCGTGAGAGCGTGTGGTTTTGACGGGGGATGTTCCGCATTTCGGCTTCGGCCTGCTCGGGGGAGACTGCCTGCAATGCGGGATGGCCGTTACCGTCATCGACGATTTTAAAGAAAGATACCGCCGAATCGGGCAGGTTATAATAGTCGCCTGAGTTATGCTTGTTGCGGTAACCGGTATCGCTCTTGGTGAATTCTGCGTAAAATCGTTGGTTTTGCGCGCAAACGGTTTCCTGACGATAGGCATTCGGCTGCAACGATCCCGAATATTGGCCGTTTACGTAAATATTGACAGTCGGGCCGCTGACGGCATCGGCCTGACGGTAAAACACAACCGAAGAACGGTTATCCGGCACGGAAGTGCTGTAAGCTGCCTGTTTGGTGTCGATCCAGCTTTCTTTTTGGTGCGATGCACATCCGACTGCGGCAAGCGGCAGTAAAACCCACAATAATTTACGATACTGAAACATCATTCGAACTCCTGATTAATTAAGCCGCCCGTTACGTTTTACGGCTTACCTGTTAAACATCCCCGCTGCTGCGGCCTGCCCCGCCGGATTCTCAAACGGCATAATACATGGCAATATTAAAATGATATACGCATTCATGATATATTTTCACCATTACATACCAACTGTTTTTTTTTATGTATAA
This sequence comes from Neisseria sp., assembly GCF_030530745.1. Classification (GTDB taxonomy): domain Bacteria; phylum Pseudomonadota; class Gammaproteobacteria; order Burkholderiales; family Neisseriaceae; genus Neisseria. Next base: position 93,139 of record NZ_JAUMUI010000002.1, read on the forward strand.
TAGGTATCTGATCAAGTTCCCGCCACTTTAGCCAATCCTTTCTTCTTAAAAAATAACATATTGAAAAATATACATATTTATAAATAAAATAAAATAAAATAAAAGCAACTCTAAATACCCACCTTATATACCATTATCATTTATACAACACTTCATATTTTTAAAGATAAAAAAGCATCAGCAGCCTCCCCTTCCCCGATCCACCTTTCTACTCAGATTTCCGTTAAAATAACGCTTTTTTCGCCCCTGCTTTTCTCTTCCATGCGCCTTACCCACATCAAACTTGCCGGCTTCAAATCGTTTACCGACCCCACCACCATTCATGTGCCCGGCCAACTGGTGGCCGTTATCGGGCCGAACGGCTGCGGCAAGTCCAATGTGATTGACGCCGTGCGCTGGGTATTGGGGGAAGCGTCGGCCAAGCAGTTGCGCGGCGAAAGTATGCAGGACGTGATTTTCAACGGCGCCGCCACCCGCCGCCCCGCACCGCGCGCTTCAGTTGAACTGGTGTTCGACAACAGCGACCACAGCCTTCAAGGTGCGTGGGGGCAATATGCCGAAGTGAGCATCAAGCGCCAGCTCACACGGCAGGGCGAATCCACTTATTTCATCAATAACCAAGTGGTGCGCCGCCGCGACATTACCGATTTGTTTTTGGGCACGGGTGTGGGCGCGCGCGGTTATGCAGTAATCGAACAGGGCATGATTTCGCGCATTATCGAAGCGCGGCCGGAAGAATTGCGTGCTTATATAGAAGAAGCGGCGGGCGTGTCGAAATACAAAGAACGCCGCAAAGAAACGGAAGGCCGTCTGAAAGATACGCGCGAGCACCTGCAACGTTTGTCCGACCTGCAAAGCGAACTGGTGCGCCAAGTGGAAAAGCTGGAAAAACAGGCCGAAACCGCCGAGCGTTATCAAACGCTCACCCGCCAACTTGCGCAGCAGCAGGATTTGCTCGACTATGTGCAATGGCAGCAATCGCTCGCCACCGCCGACAAAGCCACCGCCCAGCATCAAACCTTCCAGCAGCAGCAGGACGAAACCGCCGCGAAGATTCAAGCTTTGGGCGAAGCCGTGCACGCTTTGCAGGCTACCGAACAGATCCAGCAGCAAAATGTGCACGACATTAGCAACCAGCGCGGCGTATTGCGCGAACAGATTGCCCGCCTGGAAGAACAAATCCGCCACCGGCAAACCCTGCACCAGCGCATCGAGCGCGATAAAGCCGCCGCACAGGTACAACTTTCGCGTATCCACCAAGAGCAGCAGCAAATCCGCGCCCAACTTGAAGAAGCCGACATCCACATCGAAGAAAAACAAACCGAGCTGGCCGAAACCGCCATGCAGGTGGCCGAATACGAAGAACGCCTGCCCGAGCTGGAAGAAGCGCAGGCCACACTCAACACCGCCTACCAAAGCCAGCAGGACGAACACAACCGCATCAAACGCGAGCTGGCCCTGAAACAGCAGCAACTGGCCCACTCGCAACACACCCTGCAACAGCACGAAGCTCGCAAAGGCCGTCTGAAACAAGAAAGCCTCGCGCTCAACCTGCCCGACCGCAGCGATACCGAAGCCGCACAAGAGCAAGCCGCCCTGCTGCAAAATCAACAAGAGCATTACGAAGAACAACTGCTGGCCGCCGAAAACCGCCTGGCCGAATGCCAAACCCGTTTTCAGACGGCCTCGTCAAACCGGCAAACCCTGCAACAGCAGCACATCGCGCTCGAAGCACAGCAGCAGGCCTTGTCGCAACTCTTGGCGCAAGACGAAAACAGCGGCGGCGATTTCTGGCAGCACACCGATGCAGGCCAAGCCCCGCAACTCTGGCAGCACATCACCGCCCCCGCCGACTGGCAGCACGCACTCGGCGTGATACTGGCCGAACGCCTGCACGCCCGCGCCGTGCCTGCATCGTTCGCCCCACCCTCGCCGCTTCCCGAGGGCAGCGCCGCCTGGCTGGCCGACAACCTGTCCGGCGGGCTTAAGAAAACCCTGCCCGCCCCCGCCCTGCTTAACCAAATCCAAGCCAAAGCCCCGTTTCAGACGGCCTTGCACCATTGGCTCGACGGCGTATTGTGTGCCCCCGATTTGGATTACGCCCTGAGCCGCCAAGGCGACCTGCAACCCGGCCAGCTCTGGCTCACGCCCGAAGGCCACCGCATCGACCGCGTCAGCACCGTGCTGTATGCCCAAAACCGGCAGGACAACTTGATGGCGCGCAAAGAACGTTTGGACGAGTTAACCGCCGAACTCGGCACCCTGTCGCCCCGTCTGGCCGATGCCGAACAACAGCTCGCCCAAAGCAAAACCGAGTTAGCAGCCGCCGAAACCCACCATAAAAACCTGCTGCAACAGCAAAAACAGCACAACCGGCAATACCAGCAGGCACAACAGCGCGCCGCCGAAATGCTCGCCCGCACCAACCAAGGGCAAATCCGCCGCGAACACATCGAGCGTGAACTGGCACAACTCGAAGAAGAACAAACCTTGCTCGGGCAAACTTCAGACGGCCTGCAAGACGACATCGCCACCCTCACCGAAGCCGCCGCCGAACTCGAACACCAACAGCACAACACCGGCGGCAGCCGCCAAGAACAGCAAGGCCGTCTGAAACAGGCCCAGCTCGCCCTTTTGGAAGCCAACCGCCAATACGGCCTCGCCGAAGTGGCCGTGCACAAACTGCAACAGCAAAAACAACATTTCCAACAACAGCTTAACCGGCTCGAACAACAAACCTTAGATTGGCAGGAACGCCAGTCCGAACTCGCGCTGGCTTATGAGGCCGAAACCCAAAACGACGAACAGCACGCCCAATTGAGCGAGCTGGGCGAAGCCGTGCAAACGCTCGACGAACAACACCTCGCCATGCAGGACCAACTCGCCACCACCCAAGCACAGGGCCGCGAGCAATACGCCCAACAGCAGGCGCTGCAAAGCAAACTGCCGCAATTGCAGGCCGCCACCCAAACCGCCCTTCTGCAACAGCAGGAAGCCCTGATTAACGCCAAACGCTTCCACCAAAACCTCACCGAACGGGAAGCCGACATCGAATCGCTCGAAAAACTGGCCGCCGCATCGGGCAACCTGAAAGCACTCGGCAACGACATCGGCAGTCTCACCCAACAAATCGAAGCCCTCGGCGCCGTCAACCTCGCCGCCCTGCAAGAGCTGGAAGAAGCCCGCGAACGCGACGGCTACTACCGCGGCCAAAGCGAAGACGTGCAGGCAGCCATCAACCTGCTCGAAGAAGCCATCGCCCAAATCGACAGCAAAACCAAAGAGCGTTTCAAAGCCACTTTCGACGCCGTCAACGAAAAAGTACAAACCTTTTTCCCCACCCTGTTCGGCGGCGGCGAAGCCACCCTGCACATGATAGGCGACGACCTGCTCACCGCAGGCGTATCCATCATGGCGCGCCCGCCCGGCAAGAAAAACAGCACCATCCACCTGTTGAGCGGCGGCGAAAAAGCGCTTACCGCCATGAGTTTGGTATTCGCCCTCTTCAGCCTCAACCCCGCCCCGTTCTGCCTGCTCGACGAGGTGGACGCCCCGCTTGACGATGCCAACACCAGCCGCTTCTGTAATTTAGTGAAAGAAATGTCGGCGCAAACCCAGTTTCTCTATATTTCGCACAACCGCCTCACCATGGAAATGGCCGAACAGCTCATCGGCGTAACTATGCAGGAAAAAGGCGTGTCGAGGATTGTGGCGGTGGATATCCGGCAGGCGCTGAGCATGGCCGAGCCTGCTGCATAGATGCATCCGGATCGTTTTTCTGATCTGGTATACGGGGAAACTAGGAACCTGCCGAACTTTCAAATCCGCAAGGCCGAGGCCGTCTGAAACATTTGAATACCGTTACTCCTGCTTCCACGGAAATAACGGTATTCAGGTTCTTCTTATAGCGGATTTGATTACTTCGACACAAGGCAGCAAACCGCAGGCAGTACAGACAGTACGAAACCGGTTCTGTTGCCGGTTACCGCTTCAGCGGTTTACAAAACCGTTCTCTTTGAGCTAAGGCGCAGCAACGCTGTACTGTTTTAAATTTAAGCCGCTATACAAAGATATCAAGGTAAAAAAATCAAACCGTCTGAAAAACTGTTGCCCCAACAACTTTTCAGACGGCCTTTCCAACAAAAATACAGCCAACTTTCTTTAAGCACCCGCCACTGTCATGCTTTCCACCAGCACCGAGCCGATTTTGTTCGGCGAACGCGGCAGCGCGTCGTCCGCCGCGCCGGCAATGTTGAGATACATATCCTGCAAACGTCCGGCAATGGTGATTTCTTCCACCGGATAGGCAATCACGCCGTTTTCCACCCAAAAACCGGCCGCGCCGCGCGAATAGTCGCCGGTAAGCATATTTACGCCCTGCCCCATCAGCTCGGTTACCAACAGGCCCGTGCCCATGGCTTTGAACAGGTCGGCCTGCGAAGCGTGGGTGTGGTTCAGATAAAGGTTGTGCGCACCGCCGGCGTTGGCGGTGGTTTGCATGCCGAGTTTACGCGCACTGTAACTGCTTAAAAAATAACCCTGCACCACGCCGTTTTCCAGCACGAAGCGCGGTTGTGTCGCCACGCCTTCGGCATCGAAATAAGTGCTGCCGAAAGCGCGCTTAATGTGCGGCTCTTCGCGCAGATTAAGAAAACCGGGCAGAATCTGTTTGCCGAGGCTGTCGGTAAGGAAGCTGCTTTGGCGGTATAGCGCACCGCCGCTCAAGCCGCCGATTAAATGGCCGATCAACCCACCCGCCACGGTGGCGTCAAACAATACGGGATAGCTGCCGGTGGGGATGCTTCGCGCACCCAAACGGCGCACGGTGCGCAATGCGGCGGTGCGGCCTATGCTTGCGGGTGTATCCAAATCGGCGTGGCGGCAGGAAGCGTCGTACCAATAATCGCGCTGCATACCGTTTTCACCGGCGGCCACCACGCTGCACGAAAGGCTGTGGCGCGTGCCTTGCTGGTGGGCTGAAAAGCCGTGCGAATTGCCGTAAACATATTGGTAATGGCCGGTTTGCACACCCGCGCCTTCCGAATTGCTGATGCGTTTATCATAGTCAAGCGCGGCCTGTTCGCATTGTTTGGCGAGGTTCACAGCCTCCTCAGCGGGCAAATCCCACTCGTGGTATTTGTCTAAATCGCCGATATGCCGCGCCATCAGGCCGGCGTCGGCCAAGCCCGCACACTCGTCTTCAGCTGTGTAGCGGGCGATATCCACGGCGGCGCGCACTGTGTCGCGCAGCGCCTGAGGCGAGAAATCGGCGGTGCTGGCGCGGCCTTTACGCCGGCCCGCATACACGGTGATGTCGAGCGATTTGTCCTGCTGGTATTCAATCTGCTCGATTTCACCCAAACGCACGTTCACACTTTGGCCTAGCGATTCGCTCAAATCGGCTTCGGCGGCGGTGGCCCCCTGCTGCGCGGCAAGCTGCAAAACCTGTTCGCAAAGCGACAACAGATCGTTTTTACTATGGTTGAACATATATCTGCCTGTTGAAAAGTCTGCGGTATTTTAACCGTTTTCAGACGGCCTTAGTTAAATTACGCCTATCGCAAAGATAGTGCGGCGGCTTATGCTAAAATGCCCCGATTGTTTCAACGGATGAAAAATAATGAGCAGCAACGAGCAAGAATGGGTAAGTAAAACCCAGATGAAAAAACAGATGGACAACCTGCAAGACCTCGGCATGCAGTTGACCAAACTTTCCGCCGACACGCTGAAAAAAATCGGTTTGCCGGAAGATTTATACGAAGCCGTGCTGGCCTATAAAAAAATCACTTCCAACGGTGCCATCAAGCGTCAGGCGCAATACATCGGCCGTCTGATGCGCGACACCGACCCCGAGCCCATCGAACGCTACCTTGCCAAGCTGCGCGGCGACAACGCCGCCCACAACGCCTTTCTGCAACGGGTGGAACAGGCGCGCGACCGCCTGATTGCGGGCGACGACGCACTCACCGCCTTTATCGCCGACTATCCGCATGCCGATGCGGGCAAACTGCGCACGTTAATCCGCAACACCCGCAAAGAGCAGGAGCTGAACAAACCGCCGAAAAACTTCCGCGCCCTGTTTCAAGAAATCAAAGCCGTAATGGACGGTGTATCCGCAAGTTCGAACGATACCTCCGAAATAGAGGGAGAGTAACCCATGCGGGCAAAAACGGCCCGGGCTAAGCGGACGGTAAAACTCTGACCCGGATATTTTCGATATTCCTACGTCCGGTTCTGCAGCAATACATTTGATATAAGTCCAGAGGCCGTCTGAAACACTTAAAATATTCAACAAATCCATCAATCCAAAATAAAAATCCCTGTCCGAAAACAGGGATTTTTATAATACAAAACAGATAAAGAAAATCAGCGTTTTGAAAATTGTTTGGCGCGGCGGGCTTTGCGCAGGCCGGGTTTTTTACGCTCGACTTCACGGGCATCCCGGGTAACGAAACCGGCTTGCGACAGAGCGGGTTTCAGTGCTGCATCGTAGTCGATCAGTGCACGGGTAATGCCGTGGCGGATAGCACCGGACTGACCGGTTTCGCCGCCGCCGGTTACGTTGACTTTGATATCGAAAGCTTCGGCATTTTCAGTCAGAACCAAAGGTTGGCGAACCACCATGCGGCTGGTTTCGCGTGCGAAGAATTCGTCAACGGGGCGGCCGTTTACAATAATCCGGCCGGTGCCTTTTTGCAGAAATACACGAGCCACTGAACTTTTGCGGCGGCCTGTGCCGTAGTAGTATTTACCGTTCATGTCGTGTCCTTAGATTTCCAAAACTTTGGGTTGTTGGGCTGCATGGCCGTGCTCGGAACCGGCATACACTTTCAGTTTTTTGATCATGGCGTAACCCAATGGGCCTTTGGGCAGCATGCCTTTAACGGCTTTTTCCAAAACGCGTTCGGGGAATTTTTCCTGCATTTCGGTGAAGTTGCGCTCATAAATACCGCCGGGGAAGCCCGAATGGCGGTAGTATTTTTTATCAAGGGCTTTATTGCCGGTTACACGCAGTTTGTCGGCATTAATCACGATAATATAATCGCCGGTGTCAACGTGGGGAGTATATTCAGGCTTGTGTTTGCCGCGCAGGCGGCGGGCGATTTCTGCGGCCAGGCGGCCCAAAACTTTGTCTTGGGCATCAACCACAAACCACTCGCGCTTTACTTCATGCGGCTTGGCTGAAAAGGTTTTCATAAAGGGTAATCCAAACAGATATAGAAAGCTGCCGATTTTATAGAGGATTATTACGGCTGTCAATCTGATTCAGGCTTCTTTTGTCAAGACGGCTGCCCGGAGGGGAAATCAGGCGCATCAATGCAGGCAGGGTGTTGTTTTTGAAACGCACGCGCTGAAATGCGGTTCGATTTTAATCAGCCACTTTGTATTGCACCCGCTCTGCCACAGCCTCGCGCAAGGCGTCCAAACCCAGGTTTCCGGTAACCGAAACGTTCACTGCCACCGCCCTGCCCTGCGTGTCGCGCAATACACCGGCGGGGCGGTTGTTGTCGGGCAGCAGGTCGATTTTGTTGTATACCACCAGCTGCGGCACTTCGTGGGCGCCGATTTCTTCAAGTACGGCATTCACATCGTCCATCTGCCGCTCGAAATCCGGGTGGGCGGCATCGACAACGTGCAAAAGCACATCGGCCAATGCGGTTTCTTCAAGCGTGGCCGAAAAAGCCGACACCAGCTTGTGCGGCAAATCGCGCACGAAACCTACCGTATCGGTGAGAATCACGCTGGTTTGACGGTTGAGGTACAGGCGGCGGGCAGTGGTGTCGAGCGTGGCGAAAAGCTGGTCTTCCGCCAACACGTCGGCTTTGGTTAAACGGTTGAACAGGCTGGATTTTCCGGCATTGGTATAACCCACCAGCGCAAAAGTTTTGATATTGCCCTGCATACGCGCCTTGCGGCGGGTAGCGCGCTGTTTCTGCACGTTATGCAGCTGCTTTTTCAGCGCGGTGATTTTTTGGTTGATGAGGCGGCGGTCGGTTTCGAGCTGGGTTTCGCCCGGCCCTTTCAAACCGATACCGCCTTTCTGGCTTTGCAGATGGCCGTAGCCGCGCACCAGGCGCCCGCTCAGGTGGCTGAGCTGCGCCAGCTCTACCTGCAATTTACCCTCTTGCGACTGCGCGCGTTTGGCGAAAATCGCCAGAATCAGGCCGACACGGTCGAGCACGCGGCATTGCAGCACCCGCTCCAGATTGCGCTCCTGCGTGGGGCTGAGTTCGTGGTTGAACACCACCAGTTCGATATTGTGCTGCCGCACGGCTTCGGCCAGCTCCTCCGCCTTACCGGTGCCCACAAACAAAGCGGTGTGCGCTTTGTCGCGCTTGGCGGTTTCGGTGCGCACCAAGTCGCCGCCTGCGGCCCGCACCAGTTCGGCCGCTTCGTTTAAAGCCGCCTGAAACGCCTGCTCGCGCAACTCGTTGGCGCCGGTATAGTCGGCGCTGAGCATCACGCCCGCCAGCATCACGCGCTCGGGCTTTTCAAGGGATTTGTCGATTTGGAACAGGGTGGGTTTGCTCACTGCGCAGGCTCCGTTGGTCGTTTTTTTCAGACGGCCCGAAGCCTATTGCGCCCGTGGCACTTTGTTAAACAGCCGGTAAAAATTTTCGGTGGTGGTTTCGGCGATGCGCTCCGGTGTTTCACCACGCAACTGCGCCACAAAATCGGCGGTGTATTTCACATAAGCCGGTTCGTTGGGCTTGCCGCGTTTGGGCACGGGAGCGAGAAAAGGCGCATCGGTTTCCACCAGTATGCGGTCGGCAGGCACATATTTTGCCGCCGCCTGAATATCGGGGGCGTTTTTAAAGGTAACGATGCCGGAAAACGAAATATAAAAGCCCAAATCCAGCGCAGCTTTGGCTACTTCCACGTTTTCGGTGAAGCAATGGATAACGCCTGCGTGCGCCTGATGCTCGCGCAACAGGCGTATGGTGTCGGCAGCCGCATCGCGGGTGTGCACCACCAACGGCAGCCCGCTTTGGTTGGCGGCAAGGATATGGCAGACAAAACGCTGGTGCTGCCATGCCAAATCGCCTTTGCACCAGTGATAATCTAAGCCGGTTTCGCCTATGCCCACCACTTTCGGGTGTCGCGCATGGTGCGCCAATTCTTCTACCGTAAACTCTTCGGCGTCTTCCCGGTCGGGGTGTACGCCCACGGTGGCGAAAATATGGTCGTTGGCCTCGGCAATCGCCAGCACTTCGGCAAAGCTCTGCCGGCTCACGCTGATCGCCAGCGCCTGCCTGACTTGGTTTTCAGCCATATTGGCAAACACTTCGGACAGGCGGCTGCTTAGGCCGTCGAAATTGAGATGGCAGTGGGAATCGACTAAATACATGATATTGTTTTAATAGGCTATATAAAGTATCGAAGCCGTCTGAAAAACAATGCGGGCTTTCAGACGGCCTTCGGCATCCGGTTATTCGTAATAAGTAAACTTCGCCCGTTTCACATGGCAGAGTAGTTCGTAGGCAATGGTACCGGCGGCTTTGGCCACTTCATTCACATTCACCACATCGCCCCACAGCTCGACTTCGTTGCCTATGCCTTCGTGCGACACATCAAGCTCCACCGTCATCATATCCATCGACACGCGGCCGATAAGCTGGCTGCGGTGGCTGCCGATGGCAACGGGCGTGCCGTTGGGGGCATGGCGCGGATAGCCGTCGGCATAGCCGCAGGCAATCAGGCCCACACGGGTGGACTTTTTGGTGTAGAACGCCGCGCCGTAGCCCACCGGTGAATGCGGCTGCAACACCCGCTCGCCGAACACGCGCGTGCTCAGGCGCATCACGGGTTTCAAACGGCTGTCGGTGTGGCCGAACGGGCAGGCGCCGTAAAGTGCGATGCCCGCCCTACCCCAATCGCGGCGGGCGGCAGGATAGCGCAGCATGGCGGCGGAATTGGCCAGGCTCTCTTCGCCCGCCAAACCCTCGCAGCCCAAATCAAACGCCTCGATCTGCATTTCGGTCATGGCGTTGTCGGCTTCGTCGGCACAGGCGAAGTGGCTGAATTTCACAATGCTGTCAACATTTCGGCTCTGCTTCAGCGCCGTATAGGCGGCAGCGTAGTTATGCGGGAAGAAGCCGGCGCGGTGCATCCCCGAATCCATTTTCAGCCATACTTTCACGGGTTGCTGCCATGGGTGGTGCAGCAGCGCTTCAAGCTGCCATTGGCTGCACACGGCAGGCCACAGGCGGTGGCGGTCGGCCTGTTCGTATTCTTTGGCTTCAAACACGCCTTCCAACAGCAAAATCGGGTTTTCGATGCCGTGTTCCCGCAACTGCACCGCCTCTTCCACGCCCGCCACGGCAAAACCGTCGGCCAAATCCGCCAGCGCGTGCGCGCACCGCACCGCACCGTGGCCGTAGGCATCGGCCTTCACCACCGCCAACAGTTTGCCGCCGTGGATGTTTTTTAAGGTTTGATAATTGTGGCGCAGGTTTTCAAGGCGGATTTGGGCATTTAGCGGACGCATTTTCAGAATATCCTTTACGGCAGGGTTGGCAGGCATTGGTTAAAGGCCGTCTGAAAACGGCGCTTTTCAGACGGCCTGTTGTTTGAAGAAACGGATTATAGGCCGATCGGGGCGGTTTTTAAATATACACCTATGCCGAAACATTAGGGAGTGTAGTCAGAAAGCGTTGCGGCGGTATTTTTGGTCAAAATCCGCATCTGCGGCGTTAGGTAGCGTAGCGGACTTGCGAAGCTAAAATGCTCGCAAGATGTCCAATCTTGCTGCGCTTTTTGCCTTGCATCTGCGGATTTTTCCTCAAAAAACCGCTTCACAAGCCTTCTGACTACACTCCCTAATCTTTCAAACGCATTTCCGCCGCACGGGCATGGGCGGTGAGCCGTTCGCCGTGTGCCAATATGCTGGCGGTTTTGCCCAGTTTTTGCGCGCCGTGTTCGGAAACCTGAATCAGGCTGGTGCGTTTTTGGAAATCGTATGTGCCCAAGGGCGAGGAGAAGCGGGCGGTGCGGCTGGTGGGTAAAACGTGGTTCGGCCCCGCGCAGTAGTCGCCCAAACTTTCGCTGGTGTATTTGCCCATGAAAATCGCACCGGCGTGGCGGATTTTTTGCGCCCATACTTCGGCGTTTTCAACCGACATTTCCAAATGCTCGGGCGCGATGTAGTTGGCCACTTCGCAGGCTTCGTCCAAATCGCGCGCCAAAATCATGGCGCCTCGGTTGGCGAGACTGGCTTCGATGATGTCGCAGCGCGGCATTTCCTCCATCAGTTTGTTCATGGCCGTCTGAACTTCGTCCAAATAATCCTGCGACGTGGCGATTAAAATGGCTTGCGCGATTTCGTCGTGTTCGGCTTGGCTGAACAAATCCATCGCCACCCATTCGGCGGGCGTGGTGCCGTCGGCAATCACCAGAATTTCAGACGGCCCGGCCACCATGTCGATGCCCACCACGCCGAACACGCGGCGTTTGGCGGCGGCCACGAAGGCGTTGCCCGGCCCCGTGATTTTATCCACCTGCGGCACGGTTTCGGTGCCGTAGGCCAAGGCTGCCACCGCCTGCGCGCCGCCGACGGTAAACACTTTGGTGACACCCGCCACATAAGCGGCGGCCAAAACGATGTCGTTGCGCTCGCCTTTTGGTGTAGGCACGACCATGATGATTTCCTTCACACCGGCCACATGTGCGGGCATGGCGTTCATGATGACCGAACTCGGATACGCCGCCTTGCCGCCAGGCACATAAATGCCCACACGGTCGAGCGGGGTGATTTGCTGACCCAAGAGCGTGCCGTCTTCATCGGTATAGCTCCACGACTCCATTTTTTGGCGTTGGTGGTAGCTTTCCACACGTTTGGCGGCGGTTTGCAAGGCAGTCTGAACGTTTTCGGGAATGCGCCCGAACGCGTTTTTCAAGTCTTCTTGCGTGAGGGTTAAATCGGCCATACTTTGCGCCGCCATACTGTCGAATGTGTTGGTGTACTCAACCAAGGCCGCATCGCCGCGCTTTTGCACATCGGCGCAGATGTCGGCGACAATCTGGTCGATTTTCGGGTCTTGCGCGGTTTCAAAGGCAAGCAGGGCTTTGAGTTCGGATTGGAAATCGGGGGATTGGGTGGAAAGGTGTTTCATCTCGGGCTTTCTTTATGGATGTGAGGAATATTTTTTCAGACGGCCTTTATTGTAACGCTTTTTAAGCCATCCATGCCGTCTGAAAAAAGGTTTGCGGCGGTAGGCATCACGCTGAATTCCGCTGTTTATGCGCATCGCCCCATGCCTTCAGCGCCGTTACCGCTTCGTGCAGGGTTTGGCCGTATTCGGTCAGGCGGTATTCCACGCGCGGCGGCACTTCGGGGTAAACGGTGCGGCTGATGATGCCGTCTTGTTCCAACGCGCGCAGTTGCGCGGTGAGCGTGCGTTGCGACACGTCGGGCAGGATGCGGCGGATTTCGTTGAAGCGCAGCACTTCGTCGGCAAACAGACGGTAGAGGATGGTGCCTTTCCATTTGCCGCCGATGACGGCCAGCGCGGCTTCCACCGAGCAGCCTTCGGCGCAGTCGAATGTTTGGTGCGGGATTTTGCTCAAAATTGCGTTTCCTGGGTTGGCCGGCCAACAAGGCCGTCTGAAAATGAAGGTGTCCGTTGCAGGTATCTTTTAAGTAACCATCTGAAAAATAAGTGCCTTCTTGTGCGAAAACATTTCAGACGGCATGATAGCGTCTTTTCAACCCTGTGTGGAGACTTATCATGAAAGCCATCGGTTTCAACCGCCCCTTGCCGATTTCCAATCCCGACAGCCTGCTCGACATCGAGCTGCCCGAACCCGAATTGCGCGAGCGCGATATTCTGGTGGACGTGCGTGCCGTGTCGGTCAATCCGGCCGATGTGAAAGTGCGTGCATCGCACCGGCCCGCCGAGGGCGTACACCGCATTCTCGGCTGGGATGCCGCAGGTGTGGTCACCGCGGTCGGCAGCGGCGTGCAGCATTTTCAGGTAGGAGACGAAGTGTATTTTGCCGGTGCCATCAACCGTCAGGGCGCGTATGCCGAACGTGTGGCGGTGGACGAACGCATCGCCGCGAAAAAGCCGCGCAGCCTGAATTTTGCCCAAGCCGCCGCGCTGCCGCTTACCGCCATTACCGCCTGGGAAACGCTGTTCGACCGCTTGGATGTGCGCAAGCCCGTGGCCGGTGCCGCTAACGCGCTCGTGATGATTGGCGGCGCGGGCGGTGTCGGCTCGATTGCCGTGCAGCTTGCCAAACAATTAACGGATTTAACCGTGATTGCCACCGCATCGCGCCCCGAAAGCCAGACATGGTGTCAAGAAATGGGCGCGGATTTTGTCATCAACCATCATCAAAATATGGCAGAGCAAATTGCCGGCCTCGGCATCGGCGCGCCTGCGTTTGTGTTTTCCAGCAACCACACCGACCGCCACCTGCCGCAAATTGTGGAGCTGATTGCGCCGCAGGGCCGCATCGCCCTGATCGACGACCCCGCCGTGCTGGATGCCAACCCGCTCAAAGGCAAAAGCCTGTCGATGCATTGGGAATTCATGTTCACCCGCCCCGTGCGCGAAACCGCGGATATGGCCGAACAGGGCAGGCTGCTGGCCGAAGTCGCGGCCTTGGCCGACAGCGGCAAAATCCGTAGCACGCTCACGCGCGAAATCTGCGGCATCACCGCGGCCAACCTGCGCCAAGCGCATGAAATGGTAGAACGCGGCGATATGGTGGGCAAGGTGGTGGTGTCGGCCTGAGCGCTTGCAAGACGGAGGCATCGGGTGGATCTGATGCCCGTCTGTATCTTTGTATTGAACGAAAAAACACAAAATACGGTTGTTGAAGATGGGCAGTCAGAGGCTTTTCAAAATTCCTGCCAATAAGCCACGACTACACTAAAAATCGTCATTAGCTGCACAAGTCCGCTGCGCCACCGCGCGCAGGCGGGCATCCATTGTGCAAAGGTCTCCATTAAACTGCCGTCAGCCGGTAAACCACGGTTTTATAGGATATCGGAGTCAGGCCGTCTGAACATTTTCAGACGGCCTGGCCAATCACATTGCTGCCCGAAACAGCATCTTAACCAAACTTGTCCGTGAGCAGAAAACTGCCGTCCAGCAAGGCTTTCACCGTTTCTCCATCTACCGAACCGTCGAGCCGCACGCTCAGCCAATGGGTTTTATTCATATGGTAGGCAGGCAGAAAACCCGTTTGCACGCGCAGGGTCTGCACCAAATCGGGCGCGGCTTTCACGTTCATCAGCGGAATGTCGCCGCTTCCGTCCAAACCGAGCCTGGCGGCGGCAATGTCCATCAGCACCGCAAACCACTTGCCGCTTTCGGCATGGCGCAAAACGGCGTAATCCGGGTATTTTTCCCACAGATACACAGGCTCGGTTTGATAGCGTTCGGCGGCATAATCGAGTACGGCTTGTCGGTTCACGGCGGTTCTTCCAAAGAGGTTCAGACGGCCTCAATCCTTGCTCACAAACCGTTTGTTCACTTTCACCCGTTCGCCGCGTCCTGCTTTCTTGATTTCCAGCCAGTCGCTGTAAATGGCGTGCACCAAGGCACGGTCGGTGTCGAAGCCGTAGTCGTGCGGGTTGATTTGCGCGGCGAGCTGTTTCAACACGTCGCTCAGGCGCGCCCAGCCTTCGGCATCGGCAACGGCATCGACGGCCTGCTGCACGAGGGGAATCACGCGGCTGAATTTGGGTTTGCCGTTTTTGGTTTTCTCGGGCTTGCGGGCAGGTTCGGGGGCGGCTGCGGTTTCTGCGTGTGCGGGTTGTGCGGCGGTTTCCGTATCCGACGGCGAACCGTGTTTTCCGTTTGCAGACGGCCTGTCCCGCCCGTCCTGCGTTGCGTTTTCCGGTTGGCGTTGCGCACGTTTGCGGTTGCGTCCTGCGGGTTTGGCGTCGGGCGCAGCGTTTTGCGGTTTGTTGTCGCCCGAGGCCGTCTGAACGTCGCTTTCGTTTTGGACGGCGGCATCGGCACTCTTGTTTTCTTTTTCAGACGGCCTGCCGTTTTTATCGTTGCGGCGCACTTGGAGCTGGTTGTTGTCGGTGCGGTGTTCGAAAATATCGAAGGATTTGATGAGTTCGGAAAGTTTGGCAAAGCCGTACAGGCGCGGGTCGAAATCGGGGTTGGTTTTGTTGATGTAGCTGCCGATGGGGCCGAGATTTGCCCAGCCCAAATCGTCGGCGTTTTCGCGCACGGCGCGTTTGATGAGCTTGAGCGCGTCGGTTTCGCTGCCGCTGCTGTCGGCCGAAGGTTTGGCTTTGCCGCCGTTTTTGTGTGTGCCGGAAGGCTGCTTTTCGGGGCGGAAGATTTCGGTGTACACAAATTTGTCGCAGGCTTTGCGGAAGGCTTCGGGTGTTTTCTTCTCGCCGAAACCGTAAACGGTCAGCCCGCTTTCGCGCAGGCGGCTGGCCAGGCGGGTGAAGTCGGAATCGCTGGATACGATGCAGAAGCCGTCGAAATTGCCGCTGTAAAGCAGATCCATCGCATCGATAACCAGCGCCATATCGGTAGCGTTTTTGCCTTTGGTGTAGGCAAACTGCTGCACGGGTACGATGGCATGCGGCAAAAGCGCGGCTTTCCATTTGGAAAGGCCGTGGCTCCAGTCGCCGTAAATGCGTTTGACGCTGGCGATGCCGTATTTGGCGATTTCTTCCAACAGGCGATCGATGATGTCGGCGGGGGCGTTGTCGGCATCGATTAAAACAGCGAGTTTTTTATCGGTGATGTTCATGGATTTCTTTAATTATCTTCAATTATCTTCAGACGGCCCCTGCAGCGACGGCGCCGGCAAAGGCATCGATTACGGGCTGGATGAGCGTGTGTTTCACTTTCAGCGCCGCCTTGTTTACCACCAAGCAACTGGAAATATCGCAAATATGTTCGACTGCTTCGAGATTGTTGGCTTTCAACGTGCCGCCGGTAGAAACCAAATCGACAATGGCATCGCTCAAACCCACCAGCGGGGCGAGTTCCATCGAACCGTAGAGTTTGATGATGTCTACATGCACGCCTTTGGCGGCGAAGTATTCGGCGGCGGTATCGGGATATTTGGTGGCCACGCGCAGGCGGCAGCCCGGCTGCGAGGCGGCGGCATAGTCGAAACCTTTAGGCACGGCAACCATCATGCGGCATTTGGCAATCTGCAAATCCAGCGGCCGGTAAAGGCCGTCGCCGCCGTGTTCGATCAATACGTCTTTTCCGGCAATGCCGAAATCGGCCGCCCCGTATTGCACATAAGTAGGCACGTCGCTGGCGCGTACAATCACCAGGCGGATATTGGGACGGTTGGTTCCGATAATCAGCTTGCGCGATTTTTCGGGGTTTTCTGCGGGCGTGATACCTGCGGCGGCCAGCAGCGGCAGGGTTTCGTCGAAAATACGGCCTTTCGATAAGGCGACTGTCAATTGGTTTTCTTGCATGTTTGTCGGGAATTATTGATGGTATAACGGTTTTCAGGCCGTCTGAAATCCTGTTCAGACGGCCTGATTCAGACGGCTAAGATTTTAACAAGATGCGGATATCGTCGGCAATCTGTTGTGCAGTATAGCCATAGGGCTCGAACACCGCCACCTCTCCGTTTTTGTCGAGCAGATAGGTGCCTGCGGAGTGATCCACCAGGTAAACCTTTTCGGACTGCTGCTGGGTTTTGGCCGACACGATGCGGTATTGCTGCTTGATCATGGGCAAATCCTGACCTTCAGTAGCGGTTACGCCGATAAAGCCGGGGTTGAACTGCCTCACATATTTGCCGATGAGCTCGGGCGTGTCGCGTTCGGGATCGACACTGGCAAACACCACCGCCACATTTTCTGCATCACTGCCGAGCTGCTTGAGCGTATCGCTGTATGTAAGCAGTTCGGTCGGGCAGACATCAGGACAGTGGGTATAGCCGAACGATAAAATCACAGCCTTGCCCTTGAGGCTGCTTAAATTGAACGGCTTGCCGTCCCCGCCGGTAAGAGTGAAGTCGCCGCCGATATCTTCTTTGCGCATATCGGTACCGTGAAAACCTGCCGCAGCAGCCACTTCGGCAGACGCTTTATCAGGTGCGGGCTGCGAAGCGTCTGACGGTGCGGCCTCCTGCGGTCCGCAGCCTGCCAGCAACGCCGCTGCAGCAACGGTAAACAGAAAATGGTGAAGGTTATGTTTGGACATGGCAGACTCCTGAAACAGGTTTGAACAAAGTTGTACGGCCATATTACCCTGTTTATCTGCATTTATGTTGCAAAAGCGTCTGTTTCAAATCAAAACAAACATGTTTTCCTAAAAACCCAAGCCTTAGGGGCTGGGGCTGTCGACATTCGACGCAACGGCGGTATTTTTGGCCAAAATACCCCGTCTGCGGCGTTAGGTAGCGTAGCGGACTTGCGAAGCTAAAATGCTCGCAAGGTGTTCAACCTTGCTGCGCTTTTTGCCTTGCATACGCGGTTTTTGCCTCAAAAAACCGCTTCGTCGGTTAAATGTCGACAGCCCCTAGGGTCTGATTTTTTAATTTTATTTATTTTCAACAGACTGCAAAAATCATTTCGGCAATGCTTTACAAAATTTTTTTTGCAACTATAATAACATCCTCTTCACCTGCCCAGGTGGCGAAATTGGTAGACGCAGGGGACTCAAAATCCCCCGCCGCAAGGTGTGTCGGTTCGAGTCCGACCCTGGGCACCAAAACCGCTTCAGGCGGTTGTTTTTTTACCCGCAACAACTGCTGTATTTCCGGGTATCCGTTTAAGAAAGAAGCTGCCGAACCCCATGTTTCGGCAGCTTTTCTCCATTCAGACGGCCCAAACCCTATCTGACTACCACATCGTTCGGCAAGTCGTCAGTAACGGCACTGCCGCTGCGCGGGAAATGTTCGGTTAAAACGGCATTCACTTCCTGCAGGCCGCTTTCCAAACCTTCTATGAACGCCCCGCGCTTAAACGCTTCGCGCATGGTTTCGCAAACGTGCCGCCATTCTTCTTCACCCACTTTGGCGGCGATGCCGCGGTCGGCCGCCACTTCGACGGCATGGTCGGCAAACGACACATACACCAGCACGCCGATATTAAGCTCGGTATCCCACACGCCTAACTCTCCGAACCATTGCCAGGCACGGGTGCGGGGTTGCAGGCCGCCCAACACGGCGCTACTCGGGTAGCGCGATTCGACCACAAAGCGTATCTGCCCTTGGTGGTGCTGCTCGGATTCGCCGATATGGCGGCTGATGCGCTGCAAATCGGCGGTGGGGAAATACCGCTCGACACGGGCGCGCGGGTGCAGCCAATGCTGCCATAAGCGTTTGAATTTGTTTTGTTCCATTACCAACCTCCCGATGCGCCGCCGCCGCCGAAACCGCCGCCGCCGCCGCTGAAACCGCCTCCGCCGAAGCCGCCGCTGCTCCAGCCGCCACCCCCGCGCGAACCGCCACTGAAGCCTCCTCCGCCGAAACCGCCGCCTCCCGAAATAAACGCCCCGCTGCCGATGATAAAGGCCAGCACCGCACCGACCACGGCGGCCAGCACGCCGATTGCCAGCCCCCAGCCGAACAGCACGGCAATGCCGAACATCACGCCGCCGGTAAGCAGGCTGCCCAGCGTACGCCCGAAGATGGCTTTAAAAAAGCCGCCGGCAAAAAACGGCAGGATAAACAGCAGAATCAGGCTGTCGCCGCCGCCCTCCCCGTTGCTTTCGTTCTGCGCTTCCGGCAGTTGTTCGCCGGCAATCAGTTTCTCAATCTGCACCACGGCGGCGCTGATGCCTTCGTCGGTTTTGCCTTCGCGCAGATAGGGGCGCAGAACATCTTCAAGAATGCGTTTGGCGTACACGTCGGGAATCGCGCCTTCCAGGCCGCGGCCTACGGCCAGATGGGTTTTGCGCTCGTCGCGCACCAACAGCAGCAGCACGCCGTCGCTGTGTTCCGCGCGGCCGATTTTCCATTGCTCCATCACGCGGGCAGAATAATCGAACGGGGTTTCCGGCTCGATTTTGGGCACGGTCAGCACCACAATCTGGCTGCCTTTTTCTCGGCTGTATTGCAGCAGATGGGCGTTGAGTTCCTGCCGCGCCTGCGGCTGCATCATCTGCGCCGTGTCCATCACGGGATCGGTAAGCTGGGGCACGGCGGCAAGCTCGGCGGCAAACAGCCACACGCTGGCCAGCAGCATGACGGCGAAAACGCCGGTTCGCTGTATTACGGATTGCATGGCTTTCCTTTCCAATCGTTTTTTCAGACGGCCTGCCGGCTCGGTAAGGCCGTCTGAAAAACTTTTGCTCCGACGGTGCCGGCAAAAAATGCTTTCAGACGGCCCAAACGTTAAAACTCGACTTTGGGCGCGGTGGATACGGCTTTTTCGTTTTCAACCGTAAACTGCGGGCGCGCTTTCATGCCGAAGATTTTGGCGGTGATGTTTTGCGGAAACTGACGCAGGGTGGTGTTATAAGTCTGCACCGCTTTGATGTAGTTGTTGCGCGCAAGCGTAACGCGGTTTTCCGTGCCTTCGAGCTGGGCTTGCAGGTCGCGGAAGTTTTGGTCGGCTTTAAGCTGCGGGTAGTTTTCGGAAACCACCAGCAGGCGCGACAGGGCGCTGCTCAATTCGCCCTGCGCCTGCGCGTATTGCTTGAGCTTTTCTTCGTTGGTTGCGTCGTCGGCAGTCATTTGGATGCTGCCTACTTTGCTGCGCGCGGCGGTAACTTCGGTGAGCACCTGCTCTTCGTGTTTGGCGTAACCTTTAACGGTGTTGACCAGGTTCGGAATCAAATCGGCACGGCGCTGGTATTGGTTGAGCACTTCCGACCAAGCCGCATTGGCCGCCTCGTCTTGCGTTTGCATGGTGTTGTAGCCGCAGCCGTTAAGGGCGAACAGCGAGGTGAATACGGCGATAATGGCCAGCCATTTTTTCAACATGGGGAGTCTCCGTGAAAAAAATAATTTAAAGGGTTTCAGACGGCCTGAAATTATCGGGGCCGTCTGAATCTGAAAATGTTAGGAGTATATAGAAAAGCACCTTGCCGAAAAACCCTGAGCGACAAACGGTTGTTGTACGCCTCAACCGTTTGCCGATACAATTACCGCCGATCACATCAACAGCTGACATTTATCTATGCAAAACAACACCGTGTTCGTTACCGGCGGCGCCGGCTTTATCGGCTCCGCACTTATCCGCCACCTGATTGAAAACACCGATACCAAAGTGGTGAATATCGACAAACTCACCTACGCAGGCAACCTGCAATCGCTGGAAAGCGTGGCCGCCAACCCGCGCTATATGTTTTCGCACACCGACATCTGCGACCGCGCCGCACTTGATGCGCTGTTTGCCGAACACCGGCCGCGCGGCGTGCTGCATCTGGCCGCCGAAAGCCATGTCGACCGCAGCATCACCGGCCCCGCCGCCTTTATCGAAACCAACATCGTCGGCACCTACACCCTGCTCGAAGCCGCGCGCCAATATTGGAACACGCTCTCCGAACAAGACAAGCCGCAGTTCCGCTTCCACCACATTTCCACCGACGAAGTGTTCGGCGACCTGCACGGCACCGACGATTTGTTTACCGAAACCACACCCTACGCGCCCAGCAGCCCCTATTCGGCCAGCAAAGCCTCCAGCGACCACCTCGTGCGCGCCTGGCATCGCACCTACGGCCTGCCCGCAGTGCTCACCAACTGCTCCAACAACTACGGCCCCTACCACTTTCCCGAAAAGCTGATTCCGCTGATGATACTGAACTGTTTGGCAGGCAAACCCCTGCCCGTTTACGGCGAAGGCAAACAAATCCGCGACTGGCTCTATGTGGAAGACCACGCCCGCGCCTTGTGGACGGTGTTCACCCGTGCCGAAAACGGCGAAAGCTACAACATCGGCGGCCATAACGAGCGGCAGAATATCGACGTGGTGCGCACCATCTGCGCCATTCTCGACGAAATCCGCCCCGTTGCCGGCAACCCCGCCGTGGCGGGCCGCATCGCATCGTATGCCGAACTGATCACCCACGTTGCCGACCGCCCCGGCCACGACGTGCGCTACGCCATCGACGCCGCCAAAATCGCACGCGACTTGGGCTGGAAGCCGCAGGAAACCTTTGAAAGCGGCATACATAAAACCGTGCAATGGTATTTGGACAACGAAAACTGGTGGCAGGCCGTGCTCGACGGCTCGTATCAGGGCGAACGTTTGGGCCTGGTATAAAAAACAGATGGTTTTCAGACGGCCTGTTACCGCACAAACATTTGAATACCCGAGGCCATCTGAAAAACAACGAAAAGAATAAATAAAAGGAACAACATGAAAGGCATTATTCTGGCCGGCGGCTCCGGCACCCGCCTCTACCCGATTACCCGCGGCGTGTCGAAACAACTGCTGCCCGTTTACGACAAACCCATGATCTACTACCCGCTCTCGGTGCTGATGCTCTCCGGCATCCGCGACGTGCTGGTCATCTCCACCCCGGAAGACATGAGCGGCTACCAACGCCTGCTCGGCGACGGCAGCGACTTCGGCATCCGCATCAGCTACGCCGTCCAGCCCAGCCCCGACGGCCTCGCGCAAGCCTTCCTCATCGGCGAACAGTTTATCGGCAACGACCGCGTGTGTTTGGTGTTGGGCGACAACATCTATTTCGGCGAACATTTCAGCAACAAGCTCGCGGCCGCCGTCTCACGCGAAAACGGCGCCACCGTGTTCGGCTACCAAGTGGCCGACCCCCAACGCTTCGGCGTGGTCGAGTTCGACGAAAACTTCAAAGCCGTTTCCATCGAAGAAAAACCCGCCAAACCCAAATCCAACTACGCCGTTACCGGCCTGTATTTCTACGACAACGACGTTATCCAAATCGCCAAACAGATCCGCCCCTCGCCGCGCGGCGAGCTGGAAATCACCGATGTCAACCAAACTTATCTCGCCCAAGGCCGTCTGAACGTAGAGCTGCTCGGCCGCGGCTTTGCCTGGCTCGACACCGGCACCCACGACAGCCTGCTCGAAGCCGCCCATTTCGTGCACACCATCGAAAGCCGCCAAGGCCTGAAAGTGGCCTGTTTGGAAGAAATCGCCTTTAAAAAAGGCTGGTTGACCGCCGACCAGCTCGAAGCCTGCATTCAGCCGCTGGCCAAAACCGGCTACGGCCGATACCTGCAAAAACTGCTCGAAAACCACCCGCGCGTTTAAAAATACCCGCAGAACAAAATTGTTAACAATATTTTGATCCAACCCGTTCAGACGGCCTGCCGTTTGCTTTATAATGACGCCGTCTGAAAATATTTTCTCATCCGGAGTATCATGCAGATTACCGATACCGTTATCCCCGACGTTAAAATCATCCAGCCCAAAGTGTTCGGCGACGAGCGCGGCTTTTTTCTCGAAACCTTCGAAAAAAACCGCTACCGCGAAATGCTCGGCATCGAAGCCGATTTCGTGCAAGACAACCACTCTCGCTCGCAAAAAGGCGTGCTGCGCGGCCTGCACTTCCAAACCGAAAACCCTCAGGGAAAACTGGTGCGCTGCGTGCGCGGCGAAGTGTTCGACGTGGCCGTAGACATCCGCCCCGACTCCCCCACTTTCGGCAAATGGGCGGGCGTGATTCTCAACGAAGAAAACAAAACCCAGTTTTGGATCCCCCCCGGCCTTGCCCACGGCTTCGCCGTATTGAGCGATACCGCCGACTTCGAATACAAATGCACCGATTTCTACAACCCCAAAGCCGAAGGCTGCCTGATTTGGAACGACCCCGCCGTCGGCATCGACTGGCCGCTGCAAAACCCGCTGCTCTCCGCTAAAGACCAGCAAGGCAAAACCCTGGAGGAACTGTTTAAATGAGAATTCTGCTTACCGGCTCCAAAGGCCAGCTCGGCCGCTGCTTCAAAGACCGCCTGCCCGAAAACTGGGAAATCATCGCCGCCGATTCGGCCACGCTCGACATCACCGATGCCGCCGCCGTGCTGAACATGGCCAAAAGCTTCCAGCCCGACGCCATCGTAAACGCCGCCGCCTACACCGCCGTCGACAAGGCCGAAAGCGAGAGCGATAAAGCTTTTACGGTAAACGGCACGGCCGTACACAACCTCGCCTCCGCCGCCCTTGCGGTAAAAGCCCGCTTTATCCATATTTCTACCGATTACGTTTTCAGCGGGCACAGCAAAACACCCTATACCGAAACCTCTCTGCCCGAACCCGCGAGCGTTTACGGCAAATCCAAACTCGCAGGCGAACTGCTCGCGCTGGCCGCCCACCCCGACAGCGTGATAATCCGCACTGCATGGGTGTTCAGCGAATACGGCAATAATTTCGTCAAAACCATGTTGCGCTTGGCCGCCGAGCGCAACGAGCTTTCGGTGGTGAGCGACCAAACCGGCAACCCCACCTACGCCGGCGATTTGGCACAAGCCATGATCGACATACTCCGCCGCCCCGCCGCACCGCGCGGCATCTACCACTTCTGCGGCGATTCACCCGTAAGCTGGTATGAGTTTGCCGAACGTATTTTTCAGACGGCCTCCGACCACAACCCGGATTTCAAAGCCCCCGTGCTGCACGCCATCGACACCGAAGCCTATCCCACCCCCGCACCGCGCCCGTCATACAGCGTGCTCGACTGCAATAAAATCCGCACCGGGTTGGATATCTCCCCATCCGACTGGCAAAAAGCTTTAAGCAAAGTGATCGGGCAATCGGCCGGATAAACGCCGGACGCCGGTCGGCGAAAAAAGCGAAAGGCCGTCTGAACAGTTTCAGACGGCCTGAGTTTATATCAAGATACATCAAAATCATTTCTGCGGCTGTTCCTTCCTCAATGCTTTAGGCAGCACAAACACAATATTCTCTTCCGCCCCGCCGCCTTCGCGCACGGTTTCGTGCCCCCAGCCCTGAATCGTGGCGATCACTTCTTTCACCAGCACTTCGGGAGCGGATGCTCCGGCAGTTACGCCCACGCTGTTTTTACCCTCGAACCATTCGCGTTTCAGATAGCCCGCATTGTCCACCATATAGGCGTCCACGCCGCGCAGGGCGGCCACTTCGCGCAGGCGGTTACTGTTGGAAGAGTTGGGCGAGCCGACCACGATCACAATGTCGCATTGCGCCGCCAGCTCTTTCACGGCTTCTTGGCGGTTGGTTGTGGCGTAGCAGATGTCTTCCTTATGCGGGCTGCGGATATGCGGAAAACGTGCCTGCAGGGCTTCGATGATGTCGCGGGTTTCATCCACCGACAAGGTTGTCTGGCTCACATGGGCGAGTTTTCCGGCATCGCGCACATCAAGATTGGCAACGTCTTCCACGGTTTCCACCAGCAGCATGCTGCCTTCGGCAAGCTGCCCCATCGTGCCTTCCACTTCGGGGTGGCCGGCATGGCCGATCATAATAATCTGGTAGCCCTGCGCATCGAGGCGGGCCACTTCTTTGTGCACTTTGGTAACCAGCGGACAGGTGGCGTCAAACACCTGAAAGCCGCGCTCGGCTGCCTCTTCCTGCACGGCTTTGGATACGCCGTGGGCGGAATAAATCAGCGTGGCGCCAGCGGGTACGTCGGCCAAGTCTTCGATAAAAACCGCGCCTTTTTCGCGCAGGTTGTCGACCACGAATTTGTTGTGCACAACTTCGTGGCGCACGTAAACAGGCGCGCCGAATTCTTCAAGGGCGCGCTCGACAATGCTGATGGCGCGGTCAACGCCGGCGCAGAAACCGCGCGGATTGGCTAAAAGTATGGTTTTCTGGGTCATGATGTGTTTTCTTTGTGCGGATGCAGGCGGTTTTTAGGTTTCAGACGGCCTGTTTGGCGTTTTCAGGTGTTTCTTTCTTGTGTTTGAAGCCGTCGATTACCAGCAAAACGGCGCCGACGCAGATAAAGCTGTCGGCGACATTAAATGCGGGGTAAAACCAGTTTTGCCAGTAAAACAGCAGAAAATCCACCACATGACCGTGCATCAGGCGGTCGATCACGTTGCCGAAAGCACCGCCGATTACCATGGCCGCACCCCATTTCCCCCACGGGCCGAAGTCGTCCTTCACAATCGCGCGGGCAAGATAAAAGCTGATTACGGCCGCCAAGGCAAGAAAGAAATATTTCTGCCAGCCGCCCGCACTGGCCAGAAAGCTGAACGCCGCACCGGTATTGAACACCAGCGTCAAATCAAAAAAACCGGGGATAATGTTTAAACGTTCTGCAAATTGAAAATGCTGTAAAACGGCTGTTTTAGTAATCTGATCAAGCACGATGGCAGCAGCTGCCAAAAGCCAGTATTTGGTTTTGGAGGATTTTCGGGCACTCATGTGTGTGGGGAAACAAGCAAAATTTAAAAAGCGGTATTTTACCCGAATCATCTGCAAGCGGGGTTAAATTGCGCAAACGGCGCAGCAGGCACCGGTTTTCTTAACCCCTTTTCAAACGGCCTTTCGGTATAATTCAGACCGTCTGAAAACATTAAGGTCAAACATGAGCGCCGCCCCCGAAGCCAGATATACCGAAGAAACCGTTTTATGGATAGAACGCCACACGCCCAAGCTGATGACGTTTGCCATCACCCGCCCCGAAAGCTACCGCTTCTCGGCCGGGCAGTTTTCACGGCTGGGTTTCCGCGACGGCGCCGGCTTTATCTGGCGCGCCTATTCGGTGATGTCTGCCGAATATGCCGACACGCTCGAATATTTTGCCGTGCTGATCGAAAACGGCCCGATGTCGGCCAAGCTTGCCGCGCTGCAAAACGGCGACACCGTGCTGCTCGACAAAACCGCCACCGGCTTTCTGCTGCCCGAACGCTTCCCCGACGGCAAAGATTTGGTGATGCTCTGCACCGGCTCGGGCATCGCGCCGTTTTTGTCGGTATTGGAACAGCCCGAAATCTGGCAGCGTTTCGACAGCCTGGTACTGGCGCACTCTGTTTCCTATGCCGGCGAGCTGGTTTTCAACCGCCGCATCGCCGATTTGCAAAACCACCCGCTGGTGGGCGGATATTTCCGCAAACTCACCTTCCTGCCCGTGCTCACCCGCGACCAGGCGGCAGGCACGCTAAACAAACGCCTGCCCGAACTTCTGAAAAGCGGCGAACTGGCCGCCGCCGCGGGCAGGCCGTTCACTCCGAAAAACACGCGCTTTATGATCTGCGGCAACCCCGCTATGGTAAAAGACACTTTCCAAACCCTGCTTGATATGGGTTTCGCCATGCACCGCAACCGCGTGCCGGGGCAGATTATGATGGAAAACGGGTTTTAACCCCGTTCCGCCGAACGCACAATAAAACAGGCCGTCTGAAAGATTTCAATGTTCTCAGACGGCCTTAACGGATTTGGCAGAGATCCCTGCCTATCAACACGGCCGGTATCGTTTTCTTCATTTTTCATTCCGCTTACACTCTTAAAAATAAAATTAATTAATAATCAATATTGTTCTTAATTATTAATTTTACGGATGAGGTGGCAGCAAGCCGAAAACTGTACGGATGCGGCAAGGCCGGCCTATGCATATCACTCTTGCCCCAAGCACCTGCCGTAACGGTTTATGCCCATGGTTCCGCCCCGATTCCTGCCGAATCGGGATATTGCCAGGAGGCTGTATGTCTGAAAAAACGTTCCTTAACCTGAACAAGCTGCCTGAAACTGCACTGATCACCTTGTGGGCGAAAGGGGTGGAGTATGCCCGTACGGATGATGCCCTGTTGCGGGATGCAGAGGCTGCACGGCTGCTGGCTGTGATCGATTATGATTTTTCCAAATTTGAAAAAGCGGTAATGTCTCAGGTGGGCTGCTGTGCCAGGGCAGCCTTAATTGACAACCATGCGCGCCGTTTTCTCGAGCGATACCCCGACGCTGTCGTTATCCAGTTGGGCTGCGGTCTGGACGCACGTTACGAGCGTTTGGGCAAACCTCCCGTTACCGCTTGGTATGACTTGGATCTGCCTGAAATGATGCAGATACGCACCGCACTGCTGCCGCCGTCGGGTAACTTTTATCTGGAGGGTTCGCTGTTTGACGCAGACTGGACAGAAACCGTTGCGGCACACGGCAAGCCGGTATTGGTGCTGCTGGAAGGCGTACTGATGTACTTTGATGAAGATGAGGTGCGGCGTTTTTTCGTTATGCTGGCCGAACGGCTCGGCCATGCCGAGGCAGTTTTCGATTCGATTCCCCCCCTGCTCTTGCGGCACGCCCGCCGGCACGACGCCCTTCGGAAAATAGACGGCGGTGATGCTCCTGAATTCCGTTGGGCACCGAAAGACATGAAGATAATCGAAAGCTACCACAGCAGACTTCGTGTTGCCGATGTGGGCGGCCTGACAGACATCTGCCTGCACCGTTATCCTTGGTTTGCACGACAGCTTTACCGGCTGCGCTGGGCAAGGGAAAACGGCGACCAGCGCGTGGTGCATGTTGTTTTACGGCAGCCTCAGGCAGCCTGAAAATAAATCCGCATAAAAACGGGGCAGGCACTGCTCCGCCCCGGTTTGAAGAAGACGGTTGTGCAAACCAGGAAGGCGGCAGCAGAACCGGTTTCATACCACCTGCACCGGCTTGCGGTTCCGGCGGCACCTTATTTTTTATTTTGTCTCACTTACAACCCGAAGCCTGTATATGGCGGGTTCAAACAAGTTTGAACCCGCCATAAAAACACCGAAGGCCGTCTGAAACAAAACGCTTTCAGACGGCCTTCAAAAATTTCATATGTTGTGGTTTCAGGCACCGGCGGTCATGGCGGCCAAATCTTTATCGACATGGTAAAGGCCTTTGCCGTCATCCCCCACCAGATTGATTTTATCTAAAATCGATTTAAACAGGCGCTCTTCTTCGTGCTGTTCGGCAACATACCACTGAAGGAAGTTAAACGAAGAAAAATCTTTTTCTTCCAAAGTAACCTCTACCAGCCGGTTGATTTTGCCGGTAATCATTTTTTCGTGTTCGTAAACCGTTTCAAACAGCTCTTTCAACCCCGAATAATCCGATTTGGGTGCCTGAATCGCGCCGATTTCGGGCATGGTTCCGGTTTCGCTCAAATAATCAAACAAACGCTGCATATGCTGCATCTCTTCGGCGGCATGGGCTTTTAAAAATCCCGCAGCGCCTTCAAAGCCTTTGTAATCGGCCCATGCAGACATCTGCAAATATACGTTGGAAGAATAGAATTCCAAATTCAGCTGTTCATTCAGATGCTTGATAATGCTGGAAGACAACATGGCTACCGTTCTCCTTTAAGTTTCAAAGTCTGTAGAAAAAGCGAATGCCGTTTTCGGACAGCGGCTTTATCCTAACATAACGCCTTATTGTTATAAATAGGAATAACTTTTATTAACATAAACTTAGGCCGTCTGAACATTTCAGACGGCCTAAGTTTTAAATTATAAATTTACTGCCCCGTGCCTTCGTCCTGCGTGTAACGCTTCAATCCGCCGCCGAGGGCTTTATACAGGTCGGCAAGGTTTTCCAGACGGGTGAGCTGGTTGGCCAGCAGCGCGGTATCGGCACTATAACTGCTGCGCTCGGCATCGAGCAGGTCAAGTGCGCTTGATACGCCGTGGCGGTAGCGCAGGCTGATTAGGCGGCGGGCATCGCCGTAGGCACGGCTCTGCTTGGCCAGTGCCTCATTGCTCTTATCGAGCTGCTCGCGCGCCACCAATGCATCGGCAACATCGCGGAATGCCGCCTGAACGGCCGCTTCATAATTAACCACCTGAATCTGGCGGCGGATTTTGGACGCATCCAGATTTGCCTTGTTGCTGCCCCAGTTGAAAATCGGCAGGTTGATACTCGGCACAAACGCCCAAGTACGGTTGCCGCCCTTAAACAGCCCGTTCAGCTCGGTGGAGCCGGTACCGATGGTACCGGTAAGGCTGATGCTGGGAAAAAACGCCGCCCGTGCCGCACCGATATTGGCATTTGCCTGTTTGAGCGCATATTCCGCCGCACGGATATCGGGGCGGTTGAGCATTACTTCGGAGCTTAAACCTGCTGGCAGACGGCTGATTTTAAACTGTTTGTTCAACGGCAGGCCGGCAGGCAGACCGGCAGGAACGGGCTGGTTGATCAGCACCGCCAGTGCATTGGCCGCCTGCTCTTTGGCCTGTACGGCAGAAGCATAGTCGGCCTTGGCCGATTCAATCAGGGCTTCCTGCTGGCGCAGGTCTACAGCGGAAACTACGCCTGCGTTATGTTTCAACCGGGTAAGTTTGTAGGTCTGCTCGCGGGTTTTCAACACGTTCTGCGCCAGCTTCATACTTTCTTCGGCATAACGCTCGTTGAAATAAGCCTTGGCCACCGAAGCCACCAGCGTCAGATGGGCGGCATCGCGGGTGGCGGCGCTGTTGAAATAATTTTGCAGCGCGGCTTCGGTATTGCTCCGCACCCTGCCGAACAGGTCCAGCTCATACGAAGTTACCCCCAGGCCCACACTGTATTGCGAAGACACCGAAGATTGGCCGGAAACACTCAAATCGCGTGCCGATCTGCCGCGCTGGCCGCTGCCTGTCGCATTGATGCCGGGCAGCAGGTCTGCACGCTGGATCATATACTGTTTGCGCAGGGCTTCGGCATTAAGTGTGGCGCTGCGCAAATCGGTATTGCGTGCCAACGCGGTTTCAATCAGGCGGTGCAGGCGGGGGTCGGCAAAATAATCCTGCCAGCCCAAAGAGGCCGCCTGAATGCCGTTGCCGGGATAAGTGTCGTATTTGAAGCTTTCCGGCACGCTGACCTGCGGCTGCTCATACCGCGGGATCATGGCGCAGGCCGACAATACCGCCGCAGCCGCCACGGCACTCAAAACAGGTTTGAAATTTGTTTTTTTCATGCTTAATCCTTATCGTCGTGCAGGGCGCGTTTTTCTTCTTCGCTCAGATGGGCGCCCTCTTCCGCCTCGGCTACATATTTGTCTACCAAATCGGGCGTCATGCCCGCTTCGGCAGCGTGCAGCTTGGCATGCTCCTGCTGGCGTTTGGTGTCTTTAAAGAATTTGCGCACCACTACATAAAACAGCGGCACCAGAAATACCGATAAAACCGTACCGATCAACATACCCCACAGCACGGTGGTGCCGATGGCGCGCTGGCTGGCCGAGCTTGCACCCGATGCGATATACAGCGGCACCACGCCCAAAATAAAGGCAAACGAGGTCATGATAATCGGGCGGAAACGCAGGTGGGCGGCAGCCAGCGCAGCTTCCAGCGCACTCTTGCCCTGAGCCTGCAGGTCTTTGGCAAATTCAATAATCAGAATGGCATTTTTCGCACTCAGGCCGATAACGGTGATCAGGCCGACTTGGAAGTAAATATCGTTGAGGTAAGACGGAGGCATGCCGAACAGGCTGCCGGTCAGGTTGCGCCCCGTTACGCCCAGCACCACACCCAAGAAACCCAGCGGCACCACCAGAATGACCGCCAGCGGAATCGACCAGCTTTCATACAGAGCCGCCAGCACCAAAAACACGGCCAGAATGGCAAACGTATAAAGCATGATGGTTTGCGAGCTGCCTTTGGCTTCCTCGCGCGACTGGCCGCCCCATTCGAGGCTGTAGCCGCCCATTTCGTCCACCATTTTCTGCACTTCGGCCATCACTTCGCCGGAGGAATAACCCGTAGCGGCCGCACCCGAAATCTCCATGGCGGGATAGCCGTTGAAACGCACGCTCTGCTCCATGCCGTTCTGCCATTCTGCGGTGGCAACGGTAGAGAGCGGCATAACCGTTCCCTCATTGTTGGAAACAGGCAGGGCGAGAATATCGGCAGGCTGCATACGCGCAGCGGCATCGGCCTGAACAATCACGCGCTGCAGACGGCCGTTGTTGGGGAAGTCGTTGATGTAAGACGAACCCAATGCCGTGCCCAATGCCGTCCGGATATTGGAAAAGTCAATGCCTTGCGCCGCCGCCGCCTGACGGTCGATTTCGATTTTCAACTGGGGCGCGTCTTCCAAGCCTGAGGCACGCACCTGGCTGGCATCGAACATCGGGTTTTGGCGCATTTTGGCAATCAGCTCATTACGCTTTGCCAACAGGGCTTCGTGGCCGCTGTTGTTCCGATCCTGCAGGTACATTTCAAAACCGGAGCTGGTGCCCAGCTCCATGATGGCAGGCGGATTCATCACAATGGCAAAACCGTCGCGTACGCTGCCCATCAGTGCACCGGTAATCTTACCCGCCACCGAAGTGGCATCGCTTCCCGGAGCAGTACGCTCGCTCCAGTCTTTCAGGGTAACGAAGCCGAAACCCATATTCTGCCCCGATCCGGAAAAACTGAAGCCTGACACGCCGATAAAGCTTTCCACCTCGGGCATCGACATAATCACTTGGTTGGCCACGGCCAAAGTTGCATCGGTACGCTCTTTGGTCGCGCCGGAAGGAAGCTGCACCATCATCATCACACTGCCTTGGTCTTCGGAAGGCAGGAAAGAGGTGGGAATGCGCACGAACAGCAGCCCGGCCACGGCGGCCAGCGCCACATACACCGCCATCATGCGGGCGGATTTGCGCAGCAGTTTGGCAACCCAGCCCTCATAACGGTGGGTGCCGTCTGAAAACTTGCGGTTAAACCAGCCGAAAAAGCCTTTTTTCTCTTCGTGGTGGCCTTTGGGAATCGCTTTGAGCATAGATGCGCACAATGCGGGCGTGAGCGTGAGTGCGAAAAATGCCGAAAATGCAATCGCAATCGCCATGGTTACGGCAAACTGGCGGTAAATATTACCCGTTGCCCCGCTGAACATCGCCAGCGGCACAAACACCGAAATCAGTACGGCGGTAATGCCGATAACCGCGCCGGAAATCTGGCTCATTGCCTTCTTGGTGGCTTCCACCGGAGAAAGCCCTTCCGAGGCCATAATCCGCTCGACGTTTTCCACCACCACAATGGCATCGTCCACCACGATACCGATAACCAAAACCATTGCGAACATGGTCAGCACGTTGATCGACATGCCCAAATACCATATCGAAGCGAACGCACCCAGCAGCGAAATCGGCACCACAATGGTGGGAATCAGGGTATACCGGATGTTTTGCAGAAACAGGAACATCACGATAAACACCAGCACAATGGCTTCAACCAGGGTCTGCACCACTTTTTCGATGGAAATGCTCACAAACTTGGAAGTATCGTAAGGAGCCGCCCATTTCATATCTCCCGGAAAATAGCGTTGGAGCTGCTCCATCTTTTCGCGCACGGCCGTGGCCGTGGCCATGGCGTTACCCTTGTTGGACAGCATAACCGCCATACCCACCGAAGGACGGCCGTTCAAACGGGTGCTCGCAGCGTAGGTTTCACTGCCCAGTTCGATTTTGGCCACATCACGCAGATAAACGTTGGCACCGCCCGTTGTAGAACGCAGAACGATGCCCCCGAATTCTTCCGGCGTGCTCATCTGCCCCTGCGCAGTAATGGTGGCGGCGATAGTCTGCCCCGCCACAGAGGGAAGCGCGCCCATCGAGCCTACGGCAAGCTGGGCATTTTGCGCGCTGATGGCCGAAGAAATGTCTGCAAAAGAAAGGTTGTAGTTTTGCAGTTTTTTCGGATCAACCCAAACACGCATGGCCCGCTGCGAACCGAACAGGCGCGCTTCACCCACACCGTCAACCCGCTGGATTTCAGGTTTGATGTTGCGTTCCACATAGTCGGCAATATCTTCCGTGTCCATGGTGTCCGACGACATCATCAATACCATCAGGAAGTTGGAACGCGATTTGGACACGGTAATACCGTTCTGCTGCACGGTAGAAGGCAGCAGCGCCTCCACTTCGGAAAGTTTGTTCTGAACGTTAACCTGCGCCAGATCTTCATCGGTTTCAGGCGTAAAGGTCAGGCTGACCGTGCCGCTGCCGCTGGATGTGGCATTGGTGGTCATATAGTCCAAGCCCTCCACACCGTTCATGTTGCGTTCAATAACGGCCAGAACGCTGTCTTCCATAACCTGTGCCGATGCGCCCGGATAAGTGGCGGTCAACGTGATGGTGGGGGCGCCCACAGAGGGGTATTGTGATACCGGCAGGCTCCGGATACCGATTACACCGGCAATAATCACGAAAATCGCGATTACCCAAGCAAAAATGGGGCGGTCGATAAAAAACTTAGCCATGTATCACTTCCTTACTTGTTTTCACCGGAAGCGGGGGCTTTTTCCCCGGAGGCCGTCTGAACGGCACTGCCGTCCTGCCCTTCAGCCTGAGAAGCCTGTTCTGAAGGAGGCGTCCATTCCTTCGGCGTTACTTTCTGCGCACCCATCATACCGGCAACCGAAGTGCCGTCCACAACCACCTTGTCGCCGGCTTTGAGGCCGTCTGAAATAATCCAGTTGCTGCCGTACTGCTGCTCCACCGTTACAACACGCGGCTCCATACCGCCCTGCGCATTCACAATCATCACAGTATTCTGTTTGCCGCGCGTAACCGCCTGCTGCGGCACCACAAACACATCATCCATATCGGCCTGCGGCAGGCTCACGCGCACATACAGGTTGGGCAGCAGGATATTGTCCGGATTGGGCACTTCGGCACGCAGCGTTACCTGGCCGGTGCTTTCGTTAACCGTCGGATCGGAAAACAGCAGGCGGCCTTTATGGGCATAGGTCGAGCCGTTTTCCAGCTTGATATCGACCGGCACCGCACCGTTGACGGCTTTCATTTTGCCCTCGGCAATGTTCTGCCGCATCTGCATCACATCGTTGGCCGATTGTGTCAGGTTCACATACATGGGATTGGTCTGCTGGATGGTAGCCAGCTTGGTACTGCTTCCCGAGTTCACCAACGCACCCTCGGAAACATAAGACTGGCCGATATAGCCGGAAATCGGCGCGGTGATGCGCGAACGGTCTACATTAACCTGCGCCGATCTGATGGCGGCCCTGGCCGCTTTCACACCCGCATCACCCGAGCGCTGCGCCTGAACGGCTGCATCATATTCCTGTTTGCTGATGGCATCTGCCGCCACCAGCGGTTTGTAGCGTGCCAAATCGGCATTGGCTTTGGCCAGCGCTGCCTGCGCGGAAGCCAGCTCGGCGCGCGCACTTTCCAAAGAAGCGGTATAAGTAGCGTCATCCAACTGGTAGAGTGCCTGCCCCGCCTTCACATAACTGCCCTCTTGAAACAGCCGCTTTTTAATGATGCCGCTCACTTGCGGCAGGATATCGGCCGAACGGCGCGATTCCAAACGGCCGGGCAATTCGGTGCTCAGGGTAACCTGCTGGGGCTGAACCGTTACCACGCCGACCACAGGTGCGGGAGCCTGCTGCCCGGCGTTTTTGCCCGCGCCTCCCTGAGAGGTTTCTCCGCCGTCATTTCCGCAAGCCGACAAAGCCAGAGCCGTAGCGGCTGCCAATGCTGCCAGAGGCAGCGTTTTCTTAGAAATATGAACCATTTTCCAAATCTTTCTTTTTACAGTTCTATTTAATGGGTGATGAGGATTGTTTTTACAAAAAAGAGAAATGTACGTTATTCTCCCGGCCCAGGCTGCGGCAAGCCGGTTTCAGGCAGGCGCAGCACTGACAACCTTACAATATCAGGCTGCGGATTATACATACACCGTTGCATGTTACAAAGTTCTTTCTTATAATTGTGAAAATTTTTTACAAAAAATAACTTAGGGCACTGCCATGCGCAAAACCAAAACCGAGGCTCTCCAAACGCGCCGCTATCTGATGCTGGCAGCGCTCGACACTTTCTACGAAAAAGGCGTTTCCCGCGCCTCGCTCAACGAAATCGCCCAAAACGCCGGCGTTACGCGTGGCGCCCTGTATTGGCACTTCAAAAACAAAGAAGATTTGTTCGACGCCCTCTTTCAAAGCCTGTGCGACGAAATCGCCGGTCTTTTGGAAGCAGACTTGAACGACGATACCGCCGATATGTGGGAAACCATGCACACCAGCCTTGCCAATATGCTGTACCGTATGGAAAACGACCCCGCGCATTATAAATTCAGCAGCGTGCTGCATTTAAAATGCGAGCGCACCGAACAAAACCGGGCTATTACCGCCGTTATCGAAAAATATGAAAACATGTGGCACGAACTGTTAGACGCCGTATTGGAACAGTGCATCAAACAAAAATCACTGCCCGCCGACTTAGACACCGCGCTTGCCCGGCTTTATCTGAAATCGGCCGTTCACGGCCTGATCCATCAATGGCTGGTCAACCCCGAACGGGTCAACCTGAAAGAAAACGGCCCGCGTTTCGTGCAAACCATACTCGGCAGCCTCAGACACTGCCCCTCCCTGCGCAAACCGCAAACCGCCGCTTAACCGTTTCACCTACTTTCAAAGCCCGAAATCTTTTACAAAAATACTTAAGGCCGTCTGAAAACAAAGTTTCAGACGGCCTTGAATGACAGCCACGGTATTTAACCGCCGACGCCGTTGTCTTTCAAGATTTTTTCGATTTGCTCCTGAACTTTCTGCTGCTTAACCTGCTGCGTCAGAAAAGGTTTTACCTGCTCGAACGGCGGCGCTTCCGGGTTGCGCTCGGAAACGGCCAGCTTAAACAGGTAGAATTTTCCGTCCATCTCCACCGGTTCGCGGGTAACCTGGCCGCGCGTCATACCGCCGACCAGCCGCGCCATTTCAGGAGGAAGCTGCTGGGTCGGGATAAAGTCGGAAAACGCTTGCTCGGGGTTCGGATAACGCTTCATCAAGTTGTCGAACGACAAGCCTTTGAGCAGCAGTTCTTGGGCTTTGCGCGCCTCTCCGGCAGAGGGGAAATGCACCTGCTGCAACTTCACCACCCGGGTTTGCCGATCATAACCCGCACGCAATTCCGCCTCGCTAACTTCGGTGTTGCGCTCCAAATAAAGCGCATACTGCATGGCATAAAATTGCGCTTCTACATTTTTAAACTGGTTCCGCACTTCGGCATCTTTGTCCAACCCCGCCTTAAATGCTTCATTTTTCAACACCTCTGCGGTTTGCAGCTGCAAAATCACGTTTTTGCGTATCGCCGCACCGTCCGGGCGCTGCGTACCGGGCGTGTTATCCGACTGCTGCAATACTTGGGCAACCATACTGTCGATACGCCCGCGCTCTATTTCAGGCACTTTGGCAACAACCAGGCCGGCAGCCGCCGACACGGCCGCAGCCGCCAAGGCAGTGTATTTGTGTTTCATCATGGCATTCCCTCCGACTGCTTATTTTCCGCTTATCTGGCATTCTGGATTTTGGCTTTTCGGTAAAGCGACTCAATCGCACCGTCTACCCTGGCCGCCTGCAATTCTTGCGCAATACCGCTTTTTGCGGCTTCGTAAGCCGGCACTTTGGCGGCACGTTTGTCGTTGATATAAAACACGCCGTACAAACCGTTGCCGTCTTCCAGCGGGGTAGTGGTGTAACCGCCTTTATTCAGGTTTTTCACGGCAGCATAAACAGCGGGCGCGCCCTGCTCCAAATCTTTCAGGTTCACATAAGCGGCATTGAGGCCGCCGGTCTGCTTGCCGCGCGGGTCGGCCGTATATTGTTTGGCAACGGATTTAAAGTCTTTTTTGGCTTTTAAATCGGCAATGGCTTTTCGGGCGTCCGCCTCATTGCGGGTTAAAATTTCCCCCAGCTGCACTTCGTAACTGCCCCGGTAAAACCTGCTGAAATCGCCGTATGCCTTTTTCACATCATTTTCTGTAACGGGGCTGCTTCGCAGCACATGGGTGATATAGGCCTGATTTTGAAGGGAGGTTTCAAATTCCGACCATTGCTGCGAAAAACCGGGCTTTTTGTCTTCACCGCTCCGTTTCGCCGCCGAACGTGCCTGCTCCAGCGCCTGCCTGTATTCGGCAGACTGATCCAACTTCAACCGCTTCGCCTCCTGCGCCACCAACGTCATGGTTACCTGACGCTCGGTCAGATTGCGGCGCAACATCGGGCTGTCTTGAACCTGCGGATTTTGGTTCTGCAACAGTTTCACCTGATAGTCGATATCTTTGCTGTCGATTTTGGCACCATTAACCGTTACAACGGTTTTTGCCGCCAAACCACCCGAAACCAGCAGCAGCGCTGCAGCAGATGCAATATAAAATTTCTTCATGTTTGCTCACTAAATTTATTTAGAAAAGAAAATCAAATGTTAACCGGAGCGGCTCAATGGAAGTATTCTTCAGGAGTAACCGCTTTAATGCTTAAGGCATGTATCAGGCCGTCTGAAAACAAGTCCTGCAGCGAATCTTTAACCATACGCTGGCGGCTGAGCCTGCCCATGCCGGAAAACACTTCGCCTGCCACCACAACGGCATAATGGCCGCCTCCCCTGTTGCCCGCATGACCCGCATGCAGGCGGCTGTCGTCGCGGAACTCGCACAACTGCAAGCCCAGCGGTTTCAGACGGCCTTCGATAATCGCCTGCATATCCATTATTTAAACACGGCCTTAAACGGTTTGATCAGAATTTCTTCATACACGCCCGCTCCCACATAGGGATCCTGCTCCGCCCATGCCTGAGCCTCGTCCAACGACGCAAACTTGGCGATAATCAGGCTGCCCGACACCTGCCCGGGGTTGTCCGGCAGCGGGTTGGGGCCTGCCGTAAGTAAACGGCCTTCGGCCTGCAATGCTTCCAAACGTTTCAAATGCTCGGGGCGTGCGGCCATACGCGCATCATGCACCCCTTCTCCGTCGGTGGCCAGCAACATATAATATTCCATAAATTCAGTCCTCCTGAGGCAGGTAACGGCTCAAATACACACCCTGCCCGATAACAAAAACAACCATCAACCCGGTTGAGCCGAACAGTTTGTAGTTAACCCACTGCGCTTCGGTAAACATATAGGCAACCGCAATATTGGCAATACCCATAAACACCAAAAAAGCCACCCAAATCCAAGTCAGCCGGCGCCACACCCGATCGTCAAGGTTCAACTCCTTCCCCATCACCGCCTTCAAGCCGTTTTTACCCCAAAGCTGCCCCAAGCCCAAGGCCGACGCCCCCGCCCAAAACAGCAAAGTAGGCTTCCACATGATAAAACGCGGATCACGCAGCAGAATCGTCGCACCGCCGAACAGCACAATCAAAATCAAACCCACCCATTGCATCGTATCGAGCTTTTTATGCTTCAACCAGGCAAATCCGGCCTGCAACACGCCCACCACCAAAGCAACCGCCGTCGCCCACACGATGTTTTTGGTAAGCGTGTAGGTGGCGAAAAATAGAATCACAGCGATTAAGTCGCTTAAAATTTTCATATCCTGCCAAACAAATCCAAGATAAAAACAGCATGCAATGATACAGGCAGATGAACTCTTTTGCATTACTTATGTCAATGGTGGTATAAACCGACAGGCCGTCTGAAAAACAGGCCGATTATCGGATTTTTCCCCGCGTGCAACAAAAAGTGGTTATAAAGTTGCAGACTTCAATTTACCGTTTACATAAATTAGCAATTTTACTTGGCAGGGTAGGCAGTTAGCATATATCATATTGCCTAATATATTACAGGCAGCCCGGCTGCAAACTCGAACAGGGGACATAATTTGAAAAACAATCACAAAATCAAACTGGTTGCCGCCTCTCTCGCGCTGACAACATCATTTTCGGCAGTTGGCGGCCTGGGTGGCTTGAACGTCCAATCCAATCTCGGCGAACCGTTTTCCGGCACAGTAACGGTAACGGGAGAGGAAGCCCGGATTTTGCTGAACGGCGGCAGTGCCTCCCTTTCAGACGGCAACCTGCGCGCCAGCGTCAGGAAATCCGGCAATAACGCCGTTATCAACATCCGTTCCAACACGCCGGTAAACGATCCCGTTTTAGTATTCCAGGTAGGCGTAGGCTCGCAATCACGCCAATATACCGCCATTATCGATCCTGCCGACTACCCTGCCGAAAAAAGCAGCGGTTCTGCCGTTACGCAACCGGAAAACCTCACCAAAACCGATGAAAGCGGCACTCGGGCAGAAACACAACAATCCGCTGCAGCCAAGGCCAAACTGAAAGCAAAAAAAGCACAAGAACAGCAGGCACGCAAAGAACAGCAGAAAGCCGCTGCTGCCACCCGCGAAAAACTGCGCGAACAAACGGCTTCCGGGCGCAAATCCGAACAGCCCCGCAGCAGCTATAAAGTCAGCCGCGGCGAAACACTCACCTCCATCGCCAATCAAGTCCGTCCGTCCGGATTGAGCGTGCACGAAACCATCGCCGCCATCATGACGGCCAACCCGAAAATCTTTCCAACCCGTAACGCCAACCAAATCCTTGCCGGCCGCGTATTAAATATTCCTTCTTCCGAAGAGTTGAAACGCTTGGCGAAACAACCCGCACCTGCCGCACAACAACAGGCCGCTCAAGCATCACAGCCTGATACCGCAGCCTCCGAACCTGCGGGAACTGCGGCAGCCGCCCAAGCATCAGCTCCCGCAACAGATGCGGAAACCGCCCCGGCATCCGCCCCTGTTACGGACACGGCAACTGCTGCCGTATCCGCCCCCCAAGCATCCCAGCCCGCCGCAGCCGGCAGCACGGCTTCAGAGCCTGACTCAGCCTCATCTAAGGCAGCAACCGCACAACCCGTACAACCCGTTCCCGAAGAAAGCAGCGGTTTATGGCGCTGGCTGTTGTTCGCCGGCTTGGGCGCTATCGCCTTATGGCTGCTGTTGAAACTGGCGGGCAGGAAAAAAGCTGCTGCCGAAGCAGCAGGGAGCGGCAAGGATGTTATCGTAAAAGACAACGATCTTGATTCAGACTCAGACGACAGATACGAAACACTTGAGCACACCGACGAAGCAGCCCCCGCCCCTCACCAACCTGCATCCTATGCAGATGGCGGAGCGTCCTCAAACAAAGCTGTTGCAGCCACTGTGGCTACGGCCGCAGCCGCCGCTGCAACGGCTGCCGCAACCAAAACCGAAGAAGATGACGGTTTGGATGTGGAAGACGACTTCGACGATATTTTCTTCAGCGAATCCGAAACCGCCCCCGTCGAACAAACCGAAAGCAACTTCAACTTAGACTTAGGTTCGATTGATCGTGAACAAGGCGGTATCGTATCCGGTGCGCTGACCCAGGACGAAGAAACCCAAAAACGCGAACAAGCCGACTGGGACAGCATTGAATCAACCGAAAGCGTTTACGAGCCTGAAACCGAAAGCGAATTCCAACACATAGCCGTTGAATTCAATGCCGGTGAAAATACAGATGCAGGCCAAGAAGCCACCGTAACAGTCGAATCCGAACCAGCCGGTTCCGTTAAAGCCTCTACCGATGCTCCGTTGGAGTTTTACACCGAACAGGCTTCCGGCGATACCGTTGCCGATAAAACCGTTGCCGACAGCCAAGGGCAGACAGAAGAACAGCCTTTAGCGCAAATGGAAACTGTAACTGCTCAGGAACCCTCAGCGGAAGCAGTTGGCATCGATACATTACCGTTTACCGGCAAGGCCGATACGGCAGTGGCCGAAACCGTTACCGAAGAACCTTCACTTACTGTTGAAATTGCAGAAGATGCCGAACCCGAAACAGCGGATAACGCCCCTGCGCCGGCTGTAACCTCTATCGAAACCGCACCTGCAGAAGAAATTGCCATCATTGAAACAGCCGCCGAACCTTCTTTGACTGCCGCCACTCTGCAAGACGACGGCTTCGCCTTCCGGGACAGTGAAGATTTCGACAGCACGGTCAATATCTCTGCCGATGATGCGGAAACCATCGAATGGGAAAGCATCAGCGTTGAAGGTGATTCGCGCAGCGACGACGGCTTTATCTCCGAATCTGTAGGCATGACCGCCCCGCTGGAAGCTAAATACGAACTGGCACAAATGTATGTTGAAATCGGCGATCCGGAAGCGGCAAGAGAAACCTTGCAAGAATTGTTGGAAGAATCCAGTGGTACGATTTTGGAGAAAACCAAAACCATGCTTGCCGAATTAGACAAATAATTAATTCGATTTCTGTAATAAATTCTGCCTGAGGAAAAACAAGCTGCCCAAATAAAGTCGGGTAGCTTGTTTTTCCTCAGGCAGAATTTTATAGTGGCTTAAATTTAAAAGAAGACAAAGTGAGACCTTTGCAAAACCTCCAGATGTGGATGCAGTTCAAGGCGTAGCAGCGCAGCGAGCACAGACATATCAAGTACAAGGCTAAGCAAGCGGGCAATACACAACGCAGAAATGCGCCGCAGATGAGGGTTTTGCAAAGGTCTCAAAGTGGCGAAGCCGCAAACAGCGCAGATAGATAGATAGTACGGAACCGGCTCTGTTGCCG
The DNA here is from genome assembly GCF_030530745.1 of Neisseria sp. Lineage (GTDB taxonomy): Bacteria > Pseudomonadota > Gammaproteobacteria > Burkholderiales > Neisseriaceae > Neisseria. The sequence continues at coordinate 134,232 of NZ_JAUMUI010000002.1, forward strand.
CTTCTGCGGCTTACAAAACCGTTCTCTTTAGGCTAAGGAGCAAACTCCCTACTGTTTTAAATTTAAGCCACTATAAAAATGAGGGATCCCCGCTGGTGCCGTTTGGGCGGAATCCGCTTGAACCTTGCTGACAAGGCGGTTGCCTCGGACAGTTTCGGGTGCATCCGTTCGGACGCTCGCGCCCACTGCAACTCCCGGCAACCTGAAGCGAACGTATTGGTTCAAAGGAATGTATGCCTTCGCGAACACCGCAGGGAAAGAGAGATCAGGCTTGCGCTTGTGTTTTGTTTAAAACTTTTTCGCAAGCATTAATCATGTCGGTTATTTTACGCTCAAAATCGCCGATTGCCAAATCATCTTTCATCGACATTTTCAACAGATCGTGCACAAGGTTGAGTGCGGCCATAATTACGATTTTATCGGTTTCTACGATACGGCCGCTCTGTTTGATTACATCAAATCTCTGGTTGAGCATGGAAACGGCTTGCAACAGTGTGGCCTTTTCTTCGGCAGGTGTTCCGATGGTGAAAGCACGTCCCATAATTTCGAGGCTGACTTGTTCGGTACTCATACTTTAGACCTCTTGTACGGTGGTTTCGGCTTCCTGCGGCAGGCGTGCCAACAGGGTTCGCAAGTGTTCGGCGTTGGTGCTCAAAGTGTTGCGGTATTTTTGGTTTTCGGCAGTTAATGCTTCGATTTGTTCCTGCATCCGATTGACGACAGTGCGGTTTTCGGTTTGCATTTTCTCGGTTTCGCCCCGGTGATCCGCCAGCATGGCTTCAACGGCAGCCTGATGCTCCTTCCGCATGGCTTCGGTTGCATCAAGGTGCCGGGCCTCCATATCGGCTTTAAGCTTGTTCATCTGCACCATCAGGGCTTCGCTCAATTCGTCTACTGCTGCCTGATGTTCGTTTTTCTGCTGTTCCTGTGCCAGACGTTGACGGGAAAGCTCATCGTTGAGACGGGCGACCTCTTCTTGCAGGCGTTTGTTTTCGCCAAGCTGGGTTTCGAACTTCTGCGCCAGCTGGTAAACGTTGACTTCGAGTTTGTCTAATAACTGATTCATGTCGTGTGCACTCGGTTGGTTACGGAGGCAAGCATAGTAGGGATAACGGGGGCTGTCAAATAAGGCCGTCTGAACGTTATGTTTTTCAGACGGCCTGCATTAGGCGGCGTGCCCGGTGTTTATTCGAAACGGGCTTCCCTCTCCATCAGGCGTTCGACCACCTGGCGGGCATCAAGCTCTTTGCGGATAAGCTGGAGCAGCGTTTGGGTGATGGGCATATCGATTTGGTGGGTGCAGGCGGTGTTGAACACTTCTTCAATGGTGCTTACGCCCTCCGACACATGGCCGATTTCCGTTAACACTTGGTGCAGCTCTTTGCCTTGCGCCAACCCCAAGCCGACACGCCGGTTGCGTGAAAGGGCTCCTGTGCAGGTGAGGATCAGATCGCCGATGCCTGCCAAGCCCATCATGGTTTTGGGCTGCGCACCCATGGCAACGGCCAGACGGGTGATTTCTGCCAGACCGCGCGTTACCAAAGCGGCGCGGGCATTGAGGCCGTAGCCGAGGCCGTCTGAAAGGCCGGTGGCGATGGCCATGATGTTTTTAACGGCTCCGCCCACCGCCACGCCGACTACGTCTTCGCTGCCGTATAAGCGCAGCACGTTGGTGTTCAGACGGCCTACCAGCTCTTCCACCCATGCTTTGTTTTCCGATGCGAGCACCACGGCGCACGGCAGCTGCTGCGCCAATTCCTGCGCAAAACTGGGGCCGGACAGCACGCCGATGTTGGGATTATCCGGCAGCACTTCTTTCACCACTTGAAAGGTGAGCAGGCCGGTATCCTGCTCGAAACCTTTGCAGGCAGCAAGCACCGGCAGACTGGAAGCGCCGTGTCCGGTCAAAAGCGCCGCACTTTCGCGCAAGCCGGCAACCGAAGTGGCAATAATAACCAACTCCGCCCCCTCCAGAGCCTCATTTAACTGTGTATGTGCATTCAGGCTTTCGGGCAGCGCAACCCCGGGCAGGTAACGTTTGTTTTCCCGTTGGCTGCTTAAGTTTTCCATATGTTCGGCATTGCGCGACCACATAGCAGTTTGATGGCCGTGCAGGGCAAAATGGACAGCGAGCGCAGTTCCCCAAGAGCCTGCGCCCATAACAGTGATTTTCATAAGTGGTTTCTCCGAATCAATGCGCTAACTTTAAAACAATCGCTGCAACGGCGCAAGTTTGCGGAGCAGGTTGCGTTTGCATGTCGGATTCAAAATACCTGCGGCCTGTTTGGTGCCTGCCTTGCCGGAATTGATGATAATTATTATAATTAACCAAACTTGTTCCCTGTTTCAAGAATTCGCCCGGCATACATAAACCGGTTCCTCCCCAAAACCGCCCCTATTTCATGTTCCAACTCAACCGCCTTTCTTTTTCGCTGCCCGGGCGCACCCTGCTCCGCGACATCAGCCTGTCTTTCGAAACCAATCGCGTATACGGCTTAATCGGCCACAACGGTTCGGGAAAATCCACCTTGTTAAAGCTGCTCACCCGCCAAATCAGGCCGTCTGAAGGCAGCGTGCTGCTCGACAAGCGCCTTATTGAAGACTATTCCGCACGCGAATATGCCCGCCATGTGGCTTATCTGCCGCAATACCTGCCTGCCGCTACCGCGCTGACCGGCCGCGAGCTGGTGGCGATGGGGCGTTATGCACGGAGCGGCCTGCTGGGTCGCGGAGCAAACGACAAGGCGGCGGTGGAAGAGGCGTTTGCGCTCACCCACACCGAACGCTTTGCCGATCAGATTGTCGACACACTTTCCGGCGGCGAACGCTCGCGCATCTGGCTGGCGATGTGTTTGGCGCAACAGAGCCGCTTCCTGCTGCTCGACGAGCCGCTGGCGGCCTTGGACATTGCCCACCAAATCGAAGTGATGGCGCTGGTGAACAGTCTCTCGCGCCGTTTGAATCTGGGCGTGGTGATTGTGATTCACGACATCAATTTGGCGGCGCAGTATTGCGACGAACTGATTGCGCTGAAACAAGGCCGCCTGCTCAAACAAGGCAGGCCGTCTGAAATCATGACCGCCGCCGTGCTGAAAGAGATTTACAGCGTTGACATGAACATCATCGCCCATCCGCACAGCGGCCTGCCGGTGGCTTTGCCGTGAAAGGTTTGACGATGAAGCGCTTTTTTTCAGACGGCCTGAAAAGTGTAGGGACGGCTTTGGCGGTGTATCTGGCCGTGCTGCCTGCCGCCCATGCCGCGCCGCGCGTGGCCACCGCCGATTGGTCAACCGCCGAAACCCTGACCGCCATGAAACTGCCGCCGCTGGCCGTGGGCGACAAACGCGCTTACGGCAACTGGGTCAACTATCCCGTGCTGCCCGTGCAAACGCTGGACTCGGGTTTGCGCTTCCAACCCAACCTGGAACGCCTGCGGCAGCTCAAACCCGATATGTTTGTACAGTCTTCATGGTTTGCCCATTTGAAACCGCAATTTGCCGCCATCGCGCCGGTGCACGAAATCGACTTCGCCACCGCAGAGGGCACGCAATATGCCCGCACCGTCGCCGCCACCCGCGCGCTCGGCAGGCTGGTGAACGCCTCCCCTGCCGCCGAGCAACTGATTGCCGACACCGAACGGCAGCTGGCGCAACATCGGCAAACGCTCGCCCCCTACCGCACGCGCCCGCTGGCCATCGTTCAGTTTGTCGATACACGCCACCTGCGCATCTACGGGCGCACGTCGATGTATCAGGCGGTGTTGGACAAACTGAACCTGCGCAACGCTTGGCAGGGCGAATCCAACAACTGGGGCTTTGCCAACATCACGCCGGCCAAACTGGCCGAACTGCCGCCCGATACGCTGCTGCTGGTGGTGAAGCCGCATCCGGCCAATGTGCATTCCGGCTTGGAAAAAAGCGCATTGTGGCAGCGGCTGCCGTTTGCGCAGCCTGCCAACCGCCGCGTGCTGCCGCCGTCGTGGAGCTACGGCGCATTACCGTCGATGCAGCATTTCGCGCGACAACTTGCACGCGCGCTGCCGTCTGAAAAGGAAGCGGCATGGTAGGGCAAACGGTTTTTTTCAGACGGCCAGTGTGGGCGTTGATGATGATATTGGCCGCTTTAGCCTTGCTGTCGGGCTTGTGGATTCTCAAGCTGCAATGGATTTGGCCGTGGCCGCAGCTGTTTGCCTCGTCCGACACGCTGCCGCTTGATGCGCTGGCTGTGCAGCAAAACACCCTGCCGCGCATGGCGATGGCGGTATTGGCGGGCGGCGGTTTGGCGACGGCCACCATGCTGATGCAGCAGGTGCTGCGCAATCCGCTGGCGGCCGACAGTACGCTGGCGGTGGCAGGCGGCGCGCAACTGGCGCTGCTAACCGCCGGCGTGTTTTTCCCGCCCTTATTGCTGCACGGCACGTTCAGCGTGGCCTTTGCCGGTGCGGCGGCGGCGCTCGCGGCGGTACTGGCTTTGTCGGCACGGCGCGAAATGATGCCGGTTACGGTGGTATTGGCCGGTTTGGTAATGAGCCTGTATCTCGGCTCCGTCAGCGGCATGATTACGCTGTTTTACGGTGAAGAGGCGCGCGCGGTAATGCAGTGGGGCAGCGGTTCGCTGGTGCAGGACAGCTGGCACGACAGCCTCGGCCTGCTGTGGCGGCTGGCGGTGGCGGGCGCGGTGTCGGCCTTGTTGCTGAAGCCTTTGAACATCATGAGTTTGAGCGACGATCAAGCCGCTGCGCTGGGCGTGCCCGTGAAAGCCGTGCGCACCGCCGCATTGGCTTTGGCGGCGTTTGTGTGCGCCACTGTGGTCGGCATGGTGGGCATGATGGGATTCGTGGGACTGGCAGCGGCCGCTGCGGTGCGGCAGGCCGGCGTGCGCACGCTGGCTGCCCGTTTGGCCGCATCGTTTGCGGCAGGCGGCCTGATGCTGTTGGTAACCGATAATGCGCTGGTGCTGCTGGAACACTACCGCGGCATCGCCCTGCCCGCCGGTGCGCTAACCGCCTTAATCGGCGCGCCGCTGCTATTGTGGCTGATGGCGCGTATGCCCGCCCGCCCTGCGTTTCAGACGGCCTCAGGCGGTAAAACCGCCGCGCTGCGCGCTTCGCCGTGGCTGCGTTATTCGCCCGTTCTGCTGTTGCCTGTGGGCGCACTCGCGCTGTTGGCAGGCAACGGCGAACACGGCTGGCATCTCGACACCGACCCCGCCGTGTGGGCGCTGCGTTATCCGCGCCTGCTGCTGGCGGCCGGCTGCGGCATGATGCTGGCCACGGTGGGCGTGCTGTTGCAGCGTTTGGCGCAAAACCCGATGGCCAGCCCGGAATTGCTGGGCATCAGTTCCGCCACCGCTTTGGGCGCGATGACGGCGGTGATGATATTCGGCGTTACCTCGGGCAGCGCGCTGTTTTGGCTGGCCGGCGGCGCGGCGGCTTTGCTGGCCTTAGGCTTGATGATGTGGTTCAACCGCAAAAACGGCCTGCAACCCGAAAAAGTGCTGCTCACCGGCATGGCGCTGGCGGCCTTGAGCGATGCCGCCATCCGCACTTGGTCGGCCATGGGCGACTACCGCACCCAGCAGCTCTTAATCTGGCTTTCCGGCTCCACCTACCACACCACGCCGCTGCTGTCGGCGGCGGTGGCCGCGCTGGCCTGCCTGCTGCTGGTTGCGGTGCTGCCGCTGGCCAAATGGCTGGCGCTCTTGAGTTTGGACAGCGTGGTGGCGCAATCGGCCGGACTGAACGTGAAACGTGCGCGGCTGGTGCTGATTCTGTTGAGCGCGGTGCTCACCGCCGCCGCCACGCTGATGGTCGGCCCGCTGAGTTTCACCGGCCTGCTCGCGCCGCACTTGGCCGCCATGCTCGGTGCGCGGCTGCCCAAACAGCAATTGCTGTACGGCGCGCTGTTGGGCGCGTTGATGATGGCGCTGGCCGACTGGCTGGGGCGGCAGCTGGCCTTCCCCTACGAAATCCCCGCCGGCCTGATGGCCACCCTGATCGGCGGCGCGTATTTTATGGTGTTGGTGAGAAAGCTGTAAGAAACGGCAAAGGCCGTCTGAAAACCTTTCAGACGGCCTCAACAGATGCAGCCGAACCAGTGCTTAATGTCCACCCATGTTGGAAAACAGGTTCAACACCAGCACACCCGCCAAGATCAGCGTAATGCCGATGATGCCGCCCGCATCGACTTTCTGGCCGAAAAACACCACGCTCACCGCCGCCGTCAACACCAGCCCCACGCCTGCCCACACGGCATAGGCCGTGCCCAGCGGCATGGTTTTCAAGGCAAGGGAAAGAAAATAAAACGCCAGCCCGAAGCCCAGCAACACGCCAAGCGACGGCCACAGCTTGCTGAAACCGCTGCTGAGTTTGAGCATGGTCGAGCCGAACACTTCGCTCACGATGGCCAAAGCCAAAAACAGCCAGTGCATAACGATGCCTTATCTTTAAAAAACGGAAAGCTGATTGTAGCAACAGGCTAAACATTTGTGCAGGCTTGTTTTTCAGATTTTCTATGCGCAAGCCGCCCGTTGTTTTCAGACGGCCTGAACAGCAGGATCCGGCAACAGTGCATTGATTGGGCAGTAGGTCGGGCATTTATGCCCGACATAACCCGAATCCAAGTAAAAGTCGGGCATAAATGCCCGACCTACCGCTTTCAGGCCGTCTGAAAAGCAGACTGACAACTTTTTGACCACCAATCAACCATAAACACACACCATGTCCATCTTCCACATTATCTGCCGCAGCCACCGCAAACCGTTTCTGCTGATGCTGCTGTTCACCTTATTATCGGGCGCGCTCGGCATCGGCGTGCTGGCCTTTATCAACGGCCGCCTGCTGCAAGGCGGCACCGACGGTGGCGCGGCAGTGTGGCAGTTTGCCCTGCTGGTGCTGTTTTATTTTGCCGCCGCCACGTTTTCGCAAATCAAACTCTCGCAAATCGGCCACAGCTTTATCTGCACTATGCAGGTGCAGCTGGTGAAACAGATTATGGACGCGGGCGGAGAAGCCTTGCAGCAGGCGGGCAAGGCCAGAATTCTGGCGGCTTTGTCCAACGACATCCGCACCTTATCAATATCGTTTACCCGTCTGCCGGAACTGGTTCAGGGCGTGCTGTTTGCCGCCTCATGCAGTTTTTACCTGCTGTGGCTATCGCCCGAACTGTTTGCCGTTACCGCACTGATACTGGCGGTGATGGTTGCCGTCAGCCATTTTATCGTGCGCCTGCACTACCGTTATTTCCGCCAAATGCGCGATGCCGAAGACGGCCTCTACCGCCATTACGAAACCGTGCTCGACGGCCACAAAGAACTCTCCCTCAACCGCTACCGCGCCGAACGCTTTTTCAGGAGCGAATTCAACCCTGAAGCCGAACGCAGGCGCAGTTTCCACGTCCGCGCCGATGCTTATCATCTGCTCGCCGTCAACTGGGGCAACAGCATCATGCTGGCAGCGGTGGGCGTGGTGTTTTACCTGTCGGCCTATCACCAATGGGCGAGCCTGGCCGACGCCGCCACCGTGAGCATGACGGTTTTGTTTATGCGCGGCCCGCTCACCGCCGCCATCGGCGCGTTTCCCGTGCTGCTGCAAAGCCAAGTGGCCTTGCAGGCGCTGGCACGGCTGCAACTGCCCGAACACCGCAGCGGCTTCCACGACGGCGCCGCCCTGCCCGACAACTGGCAGACCATACGCCTGGAAAACATCCGCTACACCCACCCCGCCCAAGGCGGCCAAACCTTCGCTCTCGAACCGCTCAACCTCACGCTCAAACGTGGCGAAACCGTGTTTCTCATCGGCGCCAACGGCTCGGGAAAATCCACGCTGGCTATGGTGCTCTGCGGACTTTATCCGCCCGCCGGCGGCAGAATCTATGTGGACAACATCGAAATCACCGCCGCCAACCGCAGCGCCTACCGCCAGCTGTTTTCCTCTGTGTTCACCGATTTTCACCTGTTCGAACAGCTCACCGACGGCATGGGGCAAGACGTTTCAGACGGCCTGATTGCCGACTGGCTCAAGCATTTGCAGCTTGACGGCAAAGCCAAAATCAAAGCCGGCCGTATCCTCAACAGCAAGCTTTCGCAAGGCCAGAAGAAGCGCCTCGCCCTGCTGGCCGCCGCACTAGAACAGCGCAGCATCCTAATTTTAGACGAATGGGCGGCCGACCAAGACCCGCAGTTCCGCCGCACGTTTTACGAACAACTGCTGCCGCTGCTCAAAGAGAGCGGCTACACCGTGTTTGCCATCAGCCACGACGACAAATATTTCCACCATGCCGACCGCATCCTGTCGATGAAACACGGCGTGTTGAGCGAATACGGCGCAGAAGAAGCCGTGCGGGTGGCCGATGAACACAGCCGCTGAAGCCTGCCGCCGGCACCCCGGCCGTGCCGCCCGTGGCCGCTTTTTCAGACGGCCCGGCAGTTTCTGTAATGATTAAAAATTGTTTCCTGTTTTACAATAAAAACAATAACAAAAATTCGTATCAAACAAACAACAAAAATAAAGAAATATTGTCATATTATTTCTGTTTTTACAACATATGAAACAAAATGTGCCACAAACAGCCTATAATCCGCACCGCCAGGCCGTCTGAAAACAATAAAGGCTTTCAGACGGCCTCTTCCCGCATAACCATCCGAAAGACAAACACGATGAAAAACAAACAACGTATTTTTGCCCGCAGCCTCTTGGCCGCCGCCGTTTTAAGCGCCTACACACACAGCTTCGCCGCCGATGACGCCGGCGCACAAAACGCCGAAACCGCCGAGCTGGAAACCGTTACCGTGGTCGGCTCCATCAACAAACTGGGCGGAGTGCCGTTCCGTCAGGCAAAATCGGCCGTTTCCGTCAGCACCGAAACCCTGAGCGAGGAAGGCGTGGAAAAAATGGACAAAATCGGCCGCTATCAGGCCGGCTTCACCAACCAACCCTACGGCAGCGACACCAACACCAACTGGTTCCGCATCCGCGGCACCGAAGCCGGCCAGTCGTTTGACGGCGCACCTGCCGTTGCCTACGGTTTCTTCACCCCGCATATCGATCCCTTTGCCGTAGAAGCCGTAGAAATCACCAAAGGCGCCGATTCGCTCACCTACGGCGCGGCCAATGCCGGCGGCTTGGTCAACTACATCAGCAAACGCCCGCATAAAAACCAAGTGGGCAAAGGCGTGGTCGAAACCCATGTCGGCAACAACAACCAGCGCGGTATCGCCGCCGACTACACCGGTGCGCTCAATGCCGACCAAAGCCTGCGCTACCGTTTGGTGGGTTCGTACAAACGCGCCGACGGCGACTGGGACCGCACCTACAACGAAAGCTATTATTTCGCCCCCTCGCTGGCGTGGGACATTACCGACCGCACGAGCCTTACCCTGTTGGGTAGTGTCCAGAAAGACGTAGGAATCCCCAGCAGCAACCTCGTGCCTCAAGCCGGCAGCCTGTTTGCCGTAAACGGCCAAAAAATCGATCCGAAAACCAACCTCGGTGATCCGAGTGCAGACAACGAAACCAATAAGCAATACGCATTAGGTTACACATTCAGGCACAATTTCGGCAACGGCCTGTCGTTCGATTCCAACTACCGCTACAGCCGCATCGACAACAAACACACCGGCGTTTACGTTTGGCCGTCGTTAAGCGGTAATTTTGCCACCCGCGACGTGGTGATCAACGACGGCAAAGCCACCGGCCATTACGCCGACAACCGTCTGACCTGGCAATGGAAAAACCAACACATCCAAAACACCTTGCTGGCCGGCACCGACTACCGAAAACAAGACACCGAAGGCGTGTACCAAAATATGCAATATCCCGGTTCGATTGTCAGCCCAAACACAGTCAACGTATTTGCGCCGACTTACGGTGTCAGCATCGACGGCAGCAACGTACCGCGTACCGACATGAGCCTGCGCCAAACCGGTTTCTACCTGCAAGACAGCGTCAAACTGTTTAACCTTATCGGCATTACCGCCGGCGTGCGCCACGACCGTGCCCGCAGCGAAGAAGTGGTTAACGGCCTGTCAAACAAAGCCAACCACACTTCCTATTCGGGCTCGGTTATGTATTACGCCCCGTTCGGCCTCAACCCCTACATCGCCTACAGCGAATCTTTCCGCCTGCCCGAAGGCCTGAGCGGCAACCAAACCCTGTATGATCCGAACACCACCGAACAATACGAAGCCGGCCTGAAATACCTGCCCTCATGGCTGGACGGCAGCGCTTCTGTTGCCGTGTTCAAAGCCCGCGACAAAGGCGCGTTGGTATCGGGAGCAGACGGTATCGGCAGCACCGTCAGCGGAGACACTTCCAAACGCAAAGGCATCGAATTGCAGGCACAGGCCAACCTCACCGACAACATCAGCGCGCAACTGGCTTACACCTACCAAAGCCGCGTCGACACCGAAGCGGGCGCGGACTACCGCAATCCGCTGTTTGCCAAACACAGCGCCAGCCTGCGCGGCAGCTACCGTTTCAACAACGGCGCACTGGGCGGCCTGTCTTTGGGTGCAGGTATCCGCTATGTCGGCAACAGCAAGATCGACGGCCAATGGGCAACCTACCGCGGCCTGAAAGTGCCCTCGTCCACCGTGGTTGATTTGTTCGCCCGTTACGCCATCAACAACAATTGGGAAACGCAGCTTAATGTCGATAACGTCAGCAACCGTAAATACATTGCTGCCTGCGACGCCAGATACTGCTACTACGGCCAAGGCCGCAGCGTGGTGGGCAAGGTAAGCTACCGCTTCTGACCGCCCTCCTCCCCCAATTCCGCAAAAACGGCTTGAGGCCGTCTGAAAAAACGTTTTCAGACGGCCTCAAGCCTTTCAGGCAGACAACACTTGCCGAAGTCAAAAACCGTAACGGACATTAAACCCGTAAACGGGAGAATCGCTCTTAAAGCCCTCCGGCCTGCTCAAAGGCTTGCCCGCAAACAGATCATAATCGAGCATGCCGCCGATTTTCCGGCTGCCTTTTACCCCCAGCACCGTTCCGACCAGCCGCTGTTTGGCCAGCCCTTCGGTGCTGCGCCCCGATACCCGGCCGCCGTCCAGCCCCACATAAAGCTGGTGCGACTGCAGAAAATGCCAGTTTAAATTATTCTGCCAATACCAGCCCCGCTCCCCCATCAGGCTGTTTTCACCGTCGAACCCGCGCACGGTATAGCGGCCGCCGATAGAGAGTTTGTCTTGCGGGGTGAGCGGGGTTTTATTCCACTGGGCGCGGATTTCGCTGTCGGCCGAAAACAACTGCCTGCCGATTTGAAACGGTGCGGCAACTCCCAAATCAGCCGTAACAACCTTCATCCGCGATGCGCCCGGAACACTGCCGTCATCAGTGTTAAACTCTTCCGGCGCGGGCAGGCTTCGGCGCATACCCGTGCCGCGTTTGTATTCCAGGCCGCCGCTGAGGGTAAACCTTCCCAAACGGGCGCTGTGGCGCAGGTCTGCCGCCCAGCCCGCCGTGCGGCGGCGGTGCACGTCCAACTCATTATCATCAATATAGCGGTATACCTGCCTGCCCCACAGCCTGCCCGTTGCAACGGTTTTATGGCGGGCATTGCGCCAGAGCACCCGTGATGCGCTCAAACTGCTGTTATAGCTTTTACCGTTGAAATCATAATTGCTGTAAAAACCCTCTGCCGCCTCATGATAACGGTAGCCGTTGTGGTTGAAGGCCAGCAGCCATTTTCCGAAAGGGGCGGAATAATGCAGGCTGTAGGCGCGGCTGCCGCTTCCGGTGCGTATGCCTTCCGAATCGGTAAACGCGGCCTTATGGCCGAGGTCGCGGCTGTATGAAACATAAAACAAATCGCTCAAACCCAGAGGATTGTCGAAAAACACCGCCGCCGTGCCCTGGTATTTGCCCGTGGCCTTGCTGCCCGAATCATCCGCACCGATGCTGAAACGCACAGGTTTGGCCTGCTGCCAGTCTACCGCAATGTCGCTATACCCTTCGGCCTCGGCAGGCTCTATGCGGATATCGGCTTCCACACTCGGCAGCCGCCGCAGGTTTTCCAGCCCCTGCTCCAAATCGCGCAGGTTCAAAACATCACCGGTTTTAACGGGAAACTTATTGGGAAAAGCAGAAACACGCCCCGCACTCGAGGCTTCCCCATTGTTTTCGCGGTAGCGCAGCGCACCCGCCCTGCCCGGGCGGACTGTTATTTTCAGACGGCCCTCCCCCAGATCCTGCGGCTCGATAACGGCCTGGGTTGTAATATAGCCCGCCCCAATCACGGCATTCTGCGCCAGCTTCTGCAGGTGCTGCACGCTGCCGCTTCCCAAACACATACCTGCCCTGAAACCCGACTTCCTGATAATTTCAGGCACCACAAAGGCAAACCGCCTGCCGCCTTCGCCGTCCAACAAAATTTCATTAACCCTCACACACGGCACTTCACCTTCACCGAACGTAAAATCCGGCTCTGCAACCGCCGCCTTATCAAGGCGTACATCCGCCGACGGCGCAAACTGCCTGTCCAACTGCTCCTGGCGCTGCTGGTTGCGGATAAAGGCAGCCTCGGGATCATCCGCCCGCGCAACGGCACACATCAGGCAGGCCGCAGCCGGCAGGGCGGTTTTCAGAAAAAAACGCGGAAACATTTCACTATCCATATCAGCAGTTAAAAAACAAAAAAATTATATTGCGGATTCAAACCACAGGCCGTCTGAAAGGCAGAACGTTTTTTCAGACGGCCTTATTATCCCGCCCAATACTCGCTGCCGTCTTCGGGATCTATCCAGACGGCGTAGGCGGGGCAGTCTTCGTGGGTGAACCAGATAATAATATCGCCCTCATAAGCACCGTAAGGCATATCGCTTTTCGGCCAAACTTCCCTGAATATCCGCTCCCACTCTTCGGGCGTATGCTCGATGATCTTATCGTCGCGTTGCAGCTTCAGATGGCCTCGGCGGAGCAGCTCTTTGAACAAAATGAAAAAGGCTTCGGTTTGCTCTTCAAAATTGTCGGAAAAATCCTCTATTGCATCCCATAGGCAATATAAAGGCAACTCTACCCGGGCTGATTCAATATCACATTCCAAGCGGGGCAAATATGCCTGCTCTATTTTCTGTCGGTTCATAGTCATTTAAATTTAATCTCCCTTCGTGTACTGCCGGATCCTTTATCTTGAATAAGTTGATTCAGTTTTTGATCTTTTATCTCAAGTGTCCACCTCGGTTTGCTTCCATCGGGCAAAGCCGTTGTAGATTTAGAGCGTACGTTAATCGTTGCTCCATCAACAGTTTTCATATACCAAGTGTCTGTTTTTCCCGGAACATTCACAATGTTTCCCTCCCCCCAACTTCTCCGCATAATCGAACACCTCCTTACGCAGCTTGGCATCGCTTACTTTCGATGCGTCAAAAACCCTGGTCGTGTTGCTGCGGTTGGCCGCTTGGATCATCTTTTTTTAACTTCGTACTGCTGGTACTAAAAGATATTTAGCCGCTAGTCATCTTTAATTTACAAAGAATTTTTTTTCAAATACATGTCCCATTCACTATAAAGATTCCGAATGGCATCTTGTTCGCTAATAGAAGGCATGCCGGTTTGCCAATCATCATTTGGCATATATCTTACAAATGGTTCAATTTCTTCAGGATAGTCAAAATCTTCATAAACTTTCTCAACCTCTCCTAAAGGATCATTAAAGCTATCTTTATTTTCATAAATACTTTTTAATACGAGATACAGCCATTTTTTTTTATCATAATCCGTATAATCGAAATTTGGGGACAACTTGCTAATTATCTCCCCAACCTTATACGCCTCTGATTTTGTTACAAGAGATAATTCACAAATCAAATCATTTTCAGGAAAAAAGTTCAATTGGTGCTTGGCAAAATTGACAACATCAATCCAGCCTAGATATTCACTACCATACCCAAACTTAATATCTTCCCAAGACAATTGAAAAAGATCATTATCAGCTATACTAATCATAAATAATCTCCAAAATCTACTTAACAACCTTTTGATTTGGTTTGCCTGTTATTTTCCCTCCCTCTATAAATCTTTGATGTGTAACATTATTGCTCTTATCTACTATATATTCATAAATACCTTTTTTGCCATTAAAACTTCCTTCCGTCTGCAATAAAGTCCGTTTGACCCCATCTTTTCCTGTAATGGTAAATATCTTTCCGGACTCCAACTGTCGTTTTGACAAAAAACTTGCCGCACGGTGAGCAGAGTCAGGTTTCAAGGCAGAACCAGTCCGATTAAATGTCCAAATCTTGTCAGCAATTTGAGAACGTAAAATATACTGCCCTCCTGCCCTACTCACAGCACCACTAGGAAAAGCCGTCAGCAAAACATCCAGCGCCAGCCCGTCGCGTTCGGCGATTTTCTGAACGCCTTGGTAGTAACGGTTCGAATCGCCTTTGGAATCCGCCCACAGGGCGTCCAGCTCGGCTTCGTATTTCGCTTCGTCGGGGGAGGCCGCCAACGCATTATTCACCACCGCCACCTGCGCGGCGTTGGCGGCGGTGTCCACAT
>NZ_JAUMUI010000003.1 GCF_030530745.1 Neisseria sp.
GGGGAATTTAGAGGAGTTTTGGGATTTTTGCAAAGGTCTCAGGCCGTCTGAAAAAACGGTTTCAATAAAATCAAAAACCAGCCTTTCAGACGGCATGCTTATTCAACTAAACGCCGTTGCATTGAATACCGAGCGAAACGGGAACAGTCCCTTTATTTTTGTAATGGCCGGCCACATAACCTAAAAACAGCCGACCGTTACATCAACCGTGTAAAGCTCGCTTATCCACTGCCAAAGAAGCTTCATGCAACACCTCCGACAAAGTCGGATGGGCATGAACGATGCGGGCAATGTCTTCGCTGCTGGCTTTAAACTCCAGGCCGGTTACCCCCTCGGCAACCAACTCACTGACCATCGGGCCGATCATGTGCACACCGAGAATGCGGTCGGTTTTGGCATCAGCCAACACTTTCACCGTGCCTTTGGCCTTGCCCAAACCTAAAGCACGGCCGTTGGCGGCAAAACCCGAAGTGCCTTTTTTATAGTCCACTCCCTCTGCTTTCAACTGCTCTTCGGTTTTACCGACCCACGCGATTTCAGGGTCGGTGTAGATAACGAACGGAATGGTGTTGAAATCCAAATGCGGCCTCTGACCGGCAATGCGCTCAGCCACGGCCACACCTTCGTCGCTGGCTTTGTGTGCCAGCATCGGGCCGCGCACCACGTCGCCGATTGCCCAAACATTGGGCAGGTTGGTGCGGCATTCATCGTCCACTTTAATGAAGCCGCGCTCGTCTTTTTCCAACCCTACCGCCTCGGCATTCAAGCCCTCGGTGTTCGGAATACGGCCGATAGAAACAATCAGTTTGTCGAACGTTTCTTCTTTGGCCTGACCGCCGGTTTCGTAAGCAACGGTTACGCCTTTTTTGCTGTTTTTGATTTCATTCAACTTCACGCCCAGCTCGATAACCAAGCCCTGCTCTTTAGTGAAAATTTTAAATGCTTCTTTAGCGATTTGCTGGTCGGCTGCAGCCAAGAACGTGGGCATGGCTTCAAGAATCGTTACTTCGGAGCCTACGCGCTTCCAAACAGAACCCATTTCCAAACCGATTACGCCGGAACCGATTACACCCAGTTTTTTTGGCACTTCGGTCAGGTTCAACGCACCTTCGTTATCCAGTACATTAACGTTGTCGATATCAATCAAGGGTAAAGAGCGCGGCACGGAACCGGTGGCGATAATCACGTTTTTGGCTTCCACCACGTTTTTTTCGCCCTTGTTATCGACCTCAACCTGCCATAAATCGCCGTTACGGCCCTTCAACGAACCTTTACCAAACAAACTTTCCACTTTGTTTTTTTGAAACAGAAACTTAATGCCGCCGGTAAGTTTGGTAACAATGGCATCTTTGCGCTCAATCATTTTGGCTGCATCAAATTTTACATTGCCGACGGTGATGCCGTGTTCGGCAAAATCATGTTGTGCGGCATGGTAATGCTCCGAAGACTGCAACAGGGCTTTGGAGGGGATGCAGCCCACATTCAGGCAGGTGCCGCCCAAAGCCGGCGCATCGCCTGCCTTGTTTACGCCCGCATCGATACAGGCGGTTTTAAAACCAAGTTGGGCGGCTCGGATTGCGGCGATATAACCTCCGGGACCTGCGCCGATAACGACTACGTCAAACTGGGACATAATTGAATCCTTTTCTCTTTCTCTGTGTTGCTCCGCCTGAAAATATAAGAACTTTTCAGACGGCCTGATTATTGAAGAAATTTCTGAAAACCAAAAACAATAGTGCAAATCAGTTAAAAAACCGGATGCTTCTCAAAAATTGCGGAATGTTTTTTAAATCTCTTTCTTCAAACTGCACGAATAAGGTCTGAAATCCTTGGCGAGCTGCTTATTCCATTTGGTATGCACGCGGATAACGGATCTCGGATGTATTTTGCACAAAGTATCACGTGCCAGCGGCACACCTGCTTTATTGCTGCCCAATTGCACACGCTTGCTGAGCAAACGCCCTTGGCCGTCATAGGCCGATACTAAGTATTCTTCCTGATGTATTACCGCACAGGCGCTCAAAACCAATGCGGATAAAAGAAACAGATATTTCATCTTTCTTCATCTTAAATATTCAGCTGTAACGGTTTTCAGACGGCCTTCGCATTCGCCCGTCTGAAAACCGCGGATTTTAGATTACAGATCAAGCAACAAGCGTGCAGGATCTTCCAGCAAATCTTTGATGGTTACCAGAGTCAGCACGGCTTCACGGCCGTCGATGATGCGGTGGTCGTAAGAAAGCGCCAAATACATCATCGGACGCACCACTACTTGGCCGTTTTCTACCACGGCACGCTCTTTGGTAGCATGCATACCCAAAATGGCAGACTGCGGCGGATTGATGATGGGTGTGGACATCATCGAACCGAATGTACCGCCGTTGGTGATGCTGAACGTGCCGCCGGTTAAGTCTTCCAGCGCGATTTTGCCGTCTTTGGCTTTTGCAGCGTAATCGACAATGGCTTTTTCAATGTCGGCGATGCTCATTTGATCCGCATCACGCAAAATCGGCACAACCAAGCCGCGCGGGCTGCCGATGGCAATACCGATGTCGAAATACCCGTGGTAAACGATATCGTTGCCGTCTACGGAAGCATTGACGATTGGAAATTTTTTCAGTGCGGCCACTGCGGCTTTTACGAAAAACGACATAAAGCCCAACTTAACGCCGTGCTCTTTCTCAAATTTTTCTTTATATTTGTTGCGCAAATCCATTACCGGCTTCATATTAACTTCATTGAAAGTGGTAAGAATCGCGTTTTCCTGCTGGGAAGCCAGCAAACGCTCGGCCACGCGGGTACGCAGGCGGCTCATCGGCACGCGCTGTTCAGGACGCACACCGGCAGGCACCGGAGCGGCAGGTGCTGCCGCTGTGGTTTTGGGGGCAGTGGCATTCTGCACATCTTCTTTCAACACCCGGCCATTGCGCCCTGAACCTTGTATGCTGTCGATATCTACACCTTTTTCGGCAGCCAGTTTGGCAGCCGCAGGCATCGCTACACCGACTTGCATATTGGAAGCAGGAGCCTGTACGGCGGCGGGGGCAGCTTGCTCTGCTGCCGGCACAGAAGCATCGGCTTCGGCTTTGGCTTCGGTATCGATTTTGGCCAGCAGCTGCTCGGCCACAACGGTTTCGCCGTCTTGGGCAACAATTTCAACCAAAATACCCGCTTCCGGCGACGGTACTTCCAATACAACCTTATCGGTTTCGACATCAATCAGGATTTCGTCGCGTTTAACGTATTCCCCCACTTTTTTGTGCCAAGACATCAAGGTGCCTTCAGATACGCTTTCAGACAAAACGGGTACTTTTACTTCAACAATCATTTCATTCTCCGGTGGTGTGAAGCCGTCTGAATAATACAAATCGGTTTCAGACGGCCTTTAAATGGTTTAGCTTAAAGTCATTGCATCTTCAACCAGCTGTTTCAACTGGGCAACGTGTTTGCTCATATAACCGACTGCCGGTGATGCGCTGGCCGGGCGGCCTGCATAACCCAGTTTCTGCTGTTCGCCCAAGATTTTTTCGATACGGTGGCGTAATTGGTGGAAAGCACCTTGGTTACGCGGCTCTTCCTGAGCCCACACCACATCTTTGACGTTGGGGTATTTTGCCAGCTCTGCCTGAACCTCTTCATACGGAAACGGATACAGTTGCTCCACACGCACAATGGCAACATCACTTTCCAGCCCGCGCTCCGCACGGCCTGCCGCCAAATCGTAATAAACCTGGCCGGCACACAAAATAATGCGTTTCACGCTGCTGTTATCGGCGCGCTCAACCGTATCGCCGATAACCGGGCGGAAGGTCGAACCTTCGGTGAAGTTTTCCAGCGGGCTCATCGAATCTTTGAAACGCAACAAGCGTTTAGACAAGAAGATTACCAAAGGCTTGCGGTATGAACGTAGGGCTTGGCGGCGCAAAATATGGAACATCTGCGATGCTTCAGACGGCATCACAATCTGCATATTCTGCTCGGAACACAGTTGCAGCCAGCGTTCCAAACGTGCCGAAGAGTGCTCGGGGCCTTGGCCGTCATAACCGTGCGGCAAAATGGTGGTTAATCCGCACAAACGGCCCCATTTGGTTTCGCCTGAAGAAATAAACTGGTCGATAACCACTTGCGCGCCGTTGGCAAAGTCGCCGAACTGCGCTTCCCAAATGGTGAGTTTGTCGGGTGCAGAACAGGCATAACCGTATTCATAGGCCATTACGGCTTCTTCGTTTAGAATCGAATCAATTACCAAGAAACCTGCTTGGTTGTCACTCATATTACGCAAGGGAATGTAAGCTCCGTCGTCGCTCTTTTCCCGATTTTGATCGTGCAGTACTGCATGGCGGTGCGAGAATGTACCGCGTCCCGAATCTTCGCCGGAAATACGCACACCCGTACCGTTGGTTACCAGCGCCGCGTATGCAAGCGTTTCCGACATACCCCAGTCTATCGGCTGCTTTCCTGCCGCCATGGATTTACGTGCTTCTAATACGCGTTTTGCGGTGTTGTGCAAAGCAAAGCCTTCGGGAATTTCTGTAAATTTGTCTGTCAAGCGTTGGATATCCGCCTCTGACAAACCGCTCTCCACTTGCTCGCGCCAATCTTGGCCTTGGTATTTTGACCAATCTACACGGTGCTTGCTTTCATAGTCGGTGAGGCGTGTTTGCTCGACATGCTCGCCTTTGTCCAAAGCATCGCGATAGGCTTGGATAAAGCCTTCGGCCTCGTCCGCCTTAATCACGCCTTCAGCCAGCAGTTTGTCGGCATACAGTGCACGGGTGCCGGGATGCTTGGCAACCTTTTTATACATCATCGGCTGGGTCAGCGTGGGATCGTCGCCCTCGTTATGGCCGAGTTTGCGGTAACAAACCAAATCGATAACGACGTCTTTATTGAATTGCTTACGGTAATCCAAAGCTGCCTGAACTACAAAGCATACAGCCTCCGGATCGTCGCCGTTCACATGGAATACGGGAGCTTCCACCATTTTGGCGATATCGGTGCAATACACGGTAGAACGTACATCCCGGGTATCGGATGTAGTGAACCCGATTTGGTTGTTGATAACCAGATGAATGGTACCGCCGGTAGTATAGCCTCGCGTTTTGGAAAGGTTGAACGTTGCCTGGTTGACACCCAAACCGATAAAGGCGGAGTCACCGTGAATCAATACCGGCAATACTTGGTTTCGGCCATCTTCGCCGCGGCGGCGCTGTTTGGCCCGTGTAGACCCCTCTACTACCGGATTAACGATTTCGAGATGCGAAGGATTAAATGCCAGTGTAACGTGCACTGCACCGTAAGGTGTTGCAATATCCGAATTGAAACCCATATGGTATTTTACGTCACCACTGGGGAGCGTTGCTGCTGCACGGCCTTCAAACTCCGCAAACAAATCTCCGGGCTTTTTACCCAACGTATTCACCAATACATTCAGGCGGCCCCTGTGTGCCATACCGATAATCACTTCTTCAATACCGTCTTTTCCGGCATTCCGAATCAGATAGTTCAAACCCGCAATCGAGCTTTCCCCACCTTCTACCGAGAAACGTTTCTGACCGACATACTTGGTATGAAGATAACGCTCCAAAGTTTCTGCCGCAGTTAGTTGTTTGAGGATGTAACGTTTTTCATCGGCATTAAATTTAGGGGCAGATAAAGAACCTTCAAAATAATTGCGGATCCAACGTCGCTCTTCGGTATTGGCGATATACATATATTCAATACCGATATGGCCGCAATAAGTTTGTTTCAGTTTGCTGACAATATCAGACAAAGTCATTTTATCGCTGCCGGCAAAATCCCCCTCTCCCACGCTGAACTGTACCGCCATATCGGCAGCATCCAAACCATGGAACTCAGGCTTCAAGGCATCAATGTTTCTGGGAGGCATACGCCGGAGGGGATCAAGTTGAGCCGCGCCTACACCCTGAATGCGGTAAGCAGACATCATTCGTAGAACGCCGACTTGCTTTTTCAGCATGTTTTCATCCAGACCGCCCGAAATAGCTGCAGTTGCTCTGTTTTTGGCCAAATCGGCAAACGATTCCTGAATCGGACGGTGCGGAACGTCGCGCTCTGCCGCGCCCGGTTGTGCGGCAAGGTCTGTAAAATATTGTTTCCATTTATCATCCACAGAATTCGGATCATTCAGGAAATTCTCATACAGCTCTTCGATGTAAGGTGCATTCGAACCAAATAAATATGAAAAATTGAGCTTGTTTTCCATCATGGATTGCCCTTTGCCTATATAAATAAAGAGTAGAATTTCTTATTTTCAAAATAGCCGGTGGCCGTCTGAAAATATGCTTATTCTACTCTTTGCATTTTAAGTTTGCTAATGTTTTCTACGTTGATTTTCAAGTAATTTAATTACGGAGCATACCTCGAAAATCTAAACGGAATTTACGGTATATGCCGTTATCAACGCTTATCGACAGGCACGAAGTCACGACGCTCCGCTCCTGTGTACAGTTGACGCGGACGGCCGATTTTCTGATTCGGATCACTGATCATTTCATGCCAGTGCGATATCCAACCGACCGTGCGTGCCAATGCGAAAATAACGGTAAACATGGAAACCGGAATACCTAATGCAGACAATACGATACCTGAATAAAAGTCTACATTCGGATACAGTTTCCGCTCAACAAAATAAGGATCGTTCAGCGCGATTTGTTCCAATTCCATAGCCAGCTTGAATTGCGGATCATCTTCCAAACCAAGCTCTTTCAACACTTCATAACACGTTTCACGCATAATGCTCGCACGGGGATCCATGTTGCGGTAAACGCGGTGTCCGAAACCCATCAAGCGGTATTTGCGTTCTTTCACACCTTCCATAAAAGCCGCAACATTAGATACATCACCGATTTCATCAAGCATTTTCAGCACAGCTTCGTTCGCACCGCCGTGTGCAGGCCCCCACAAGCTGGCAATACCGGCAGCGATACATGCAAACGGATTGGCACCTGAAGAACCGGCCAAGCGTACGGTAGAAGTAGATGCGTTTTGCTCGTGATCTGCGTGCAAAATAAAAATACGGTCAAGCGCACGAACTAATACCGGATTCGGCGTATAGCTCTCACACGGAGTA
This sequence comes from Neisseria sp., assembly GCF_030530745.1. Lineage (GTDB taxonomy): Bacteria > Pseudomonadota > Gammaproteobacteria > Burkholderiales > Neisseriaceae > Neisseria. Next base: position 7,094 of record NZ_JAUMUI010000003.1, read on the forward strand.
GCAAACATCATGTGCATAAAGTTTGCCGTGTAAGAAAGATCGTTGCGCGGATAATTGAACGGCAGCCCGTTTGAATAACGGTAACACATGGCTGCGATGGTCGGAATTTTTGAAATCAGGCGGTAAATGGCAATTTTGCGGTGCTCGGGATCTGAAATTTCCAAGCTGTCTTGATAAAATGCTGATAAAGCACCTACCACACCTACCATCATCGCCATCGGGTGGGCATCACGACGGAAACCGCGGAAAAACCATGTCAGCTGTTCATGCACCATAGTATGATGCATAACAGTATCTTCAAACTTAGCTTTCTGTTCTGCTGTCGGCAGTTCTCCGTAAATCAGCAGATAACAGGTTTCCAGATAATCGCTGCTTTCAGCCAACTGTTCGATCGGATAACCGCGGTAATAGAGCTGGCCTTTATCACCATCAATAAATGTGATTTTCGATTCGCAACTGGCTGTAGATACAAAACCGGGATCAAACGTAAACATGCCAGTACCTTTGGTAAAGGTACGGATATCGACCACATCAGGGCCCAAAGTACCTTCCAGCACAGGCAACTCCAGTGTATCTCTACCTTCAGCCTGCAATTTTACTGTTTTAGACATCTCTTGCTCCTTGTGTTTTTCTGTTGGAATCAGACTCGGCGCATTGAATTTACGCAACCCGGTCCTGCTATTTTCAGACGGCCCGATAACGCTCAGGCTCCCCTGATTTTTTCCAGAAGAGGAAGAAAACGGACATCGGCTGTTTCTTCTTTTTGGTTAACCAGAGCCAAAAACTCTTGGTCGGGTAATTCCAAAATATCCACAAATACCGCCAATTCCTCATCATTAAGGCTCTGGAACTCTTTATCCATGAACCGCCCTAGCACAATATCAAGCTCAAGCAGCCCACGACGGGTTTGATAACGGATTCTGCGTTTTGCAGCTTCGTCGAAAACAGGCATATCAAACTGCTCGCTTCAACATGATTTCTTTAATCTTACCGATAGCCCTAGTCGGGTTCAAGTGTTTCGGACAAACATCAACACAGTTCATGATTGTATGGCAACGGAACAAGCGGTAAGGATCGTTCAAATTATCCAAACGTTCGTTGGTAATCGTATCGCGGCTGTCCGCAATGAAGCGGTAGGCATTCAGCAAGCCTGACGGCCCTACAAATTTATCAGGGTTCCACCAGAAAGACGGACATGCCGTCGAACAGCAAGCACACAAAATACACTCATATAAACCATCCAGTTCTTTACGCTCTTCCTGAGTTTGCAGGCGTTCGCGATCAGGAGCCGGAGTATCATTGACTACATACGGCTTAATAGAATGGTATTGTTTGAAAAACTGTGTCATATCAACGATTAAATCGCGGATTACCGGCAAGCCTGGCAACGGACGGAGCTTTATCGGCTGTTTCAAACTACGGATATCTGTTAAACAGGCCAAACCGTTCTTACCGTTGATATTCATGCCGTCTGAACCGCAAATACCTTCGCGGCAAGAACGGCGGAACGACAAACTGTCATCCATTGCTTTCAGCTTCACGAGAGCATCCAGCAGTTTTACATCGGTAGGTTCGATTTCAAGCTCGTAATCTTTCATATACGGCTTGGCATCTACATCAGGATTGTAACGGTACACCTGAAAACGTACTTTTTCCATGTGCTGTGTTCCTTATATTCTTTTTAGTAAACGCGCTTGGCCGGTTCGATATAGTCAACGGTTAATGGTTTGGTGTGAACCGGTTTGTAGGCCAAGCTGTTGTCTGCCGTGTAAAACAGAGAGTGTTTCATCCAGTTCTCGTCATCACGCTCTGGGTGGTCGTCCGAAGCGTGGGCGCCGCGCGACTCCTTGCGGGCTTCGGCAGCAACCAAAGTGGCTTTGGCCACTTCGATAAGATTATCCAGTTCCAAAGCTTCGATACGCGCCGTATTCCAAACCTGGCTCTTGTCTTTGATTTCGGTGTTTTTTACGCGTTCGGCAATTTTCAAAACTTTTTCAACGCCTTCTTTCAAGATGGCATCAGTTCTGAATACACCGGCGTGCAGTTGGACAGTACGTTGCAACTCGTTGCGCAAAGCATCCACATTTTCACCGCCGGTTTGATTGTTCAGACGATCCAAACGCTGCTTGGTCAATTGCCCCGCATCGGCAGGCAATTCTTTCCAGCCGTTTTGCTGATTGATATATTCAATCATACTGTCGCCGGCAGACTTGCCGAATACCACCAAATCCAGTAACGAGTTGGTGCCCAAGCGGTTGGCACCGTGAACCGATGCACAGGCACACTCCCCTGCTGCATACAGGCCGTTTACTACTGTTTCAAGATTACCGTTTTTAGGTACGACTACTTCACCCAAATAGTTAGTGGGAATACCGCCCATCATGTAGTGTGTCGTCGGCACGACGGGAATCGGATCCTTGATGGGATCGATGCCGGCAAACTGAATAGAAATCTCACGGATACCCGGCAATTTCTCCATGATTTTCTCTGCACCGATATGGTCGATTTTCAATAGTACGTGGTCTTTATTTTTTCCGCAGCCGCGGCCTTCATAAATTTCCATAGCCATCGCACGCGAAACCACATCGCGTGAAGCCAGGTCTTTTACAGTCGGCGCATAACGTTCCATAAAGCGCTCGCCGTCTGCATTCAGCAGAATGCCGCCCTCACCGCGCACGCCCTCGGTAATCAGCACGCCCGCTCCGGCTACGCCTGTGGGGTGAAATTGCCAAAATTCCATATCTTCCAACGGAATACCTGCGCGCGCGCAAATACCCAAACCGTCGCCGGTATTCATAAAGGCATTTGTTGAAGAAGCATAGATGCGCCCGGCCCCGCCGGTGGCAAACAACACGGCTTTCGCATGGAAAATATAAACGTCGCCGCTTTCCATTTCCATCGCGGTTACACCAACCACATCGCCGTTATCGTCGCGAATCAAATCCAGCGCGGTCCATTCCACAAAGAATTGGGTATTGGCACGCACGTTTTGCTGATAGAGCGTATGCAGCATAGCATGGCCTGTACGGTCTGCCACGGCGCAGGCACGCTCTACCGCGCGCTTACCGTGTTCGGCGGTATGGCCGCCGAAAGGACGCTGATAGATTTTGCCGCTTTCCACACGGTCAAACGGCATACCCATATGTTCCAATTCGATAACGGCTTCGGGAGCACGGCGGCACATAAATTCAATGGCATCTTGATCGCCCAGCCAATCGGAGCCTTTTACGGTGTCGTACATATGCCAGTCCCAGCGGTCTTCCTGCACATTACCCAAAGAAGCCGAGATACCGCCTTGCGCAGCAACCGTATGCGAACGTGTGGGAAACACTTTAGACAAAACGGCGGTATTCAAGCCAGATTTGGACAATTGCAGTGCAGCGCGCAAACCGGCGCCCCCTCCACCGACAATAACAGCATCAAATTTGCGAACAGGAAAACTCATACGATACCCCAAATTACTTTAACCGAATAAACCAAGCAACCAACCAGCCACACGATGGTCGCAACCTGCAAAAACAGACGCAGGCCGAAAGACTTAATATAGTCCATCCACAAATCGCGGATACCTACCCAAGCATGCAGAAACAATGCAACAAAAGTAACTTGGGTAAACACCTTCACCCATGTTTGTGCAAAAAATGCCTGCCACGACTCATAATCACCGGGCAATGCCGACAAGAAGATAATGAATGCAACGGTATAAATCAGCATAATAACAGCCGTAGCACGCTGCATTGCCCAATCGCGCAAGCCGTAATGGGCACCGGCCAGTTTGCGGTCTACCATAACCATGCTCCTATTACCACAGTTAATACCAAAGCTGCCGCGAAAACTGCTTTTGCAGTCGCACGGGCGGTTTGAAGTTCCAAACCTTTATGCGCATCCAAAAGCAAAAAGCGGATACCGGCCAAAGAGTGGTGCAGATATGCCCACAACAAGCCGATCAGAATCAGTTTGACCAAAGGGTTCGACACCACGGAGCGGTAGGTTTCAAATGCGGCCTCGCGGCTCAAAGTACCGGCCAAAAAATACAACAGCAAAGGCAGGCTCACAAAAAGAATGACCCCGCTGATGCGGTGCAGAATGGAAACAATCCCGGGTATCGGCAACCTGATATTGGGGATTTCTAGGAATACAGGGCGCTGCTTCGTCTGCATTTCAATATCCTCTTTCACAGAACTCTCAAAAACTCAAAACCCAGCAGCCCTCAGCTTTTTGCTGAAACCGGCTACATGAAACTACGATACAGCGTAATTTACATGGTTTACCCCCTGTTGGCTAGCCCCGCAAGATAGTTTTTTAATAAAATTTAACAGCCTGTTTTAAGAAATATCTGTTTTAAAGGGACTTAAACAGAGAAAATTTCATTCCTTTCTGTTTTTACCCGTATCCAATCTTTTGTAATGGCTGATAATCAGGCATTAAAATGGCAATTGTGCCGCCTGTCGGCAAAATAGTTTCATACGATTACAAAATCCTGTTGCCCCCTTAGATAATTTTGGTATGATACCGCCTGAACCGGATAACGGAATACATGTGCCCTTAAAGAACCGAGCAACTGCCTGTATCTCAGCCGTAAATGATTTTTCCGTATATCCGCCAACTGCGTTTTGGTGTTCAATTATTTCAGGCTGACCACTAAATGAAGGCCGTCTGAAAACCGGCTGCCAAACGCCGTTTTCACCACCCACAGATCACCTAGGAGAATTTTGGTATGAAATCACCCGTTCGTGTTGCAGTAACCGGCGCCGCCGGCCAAATCGGTTATGCTTTACTGTTCCGCATCGCCAGCGGCGAAATGCTGGGTAAAGACCAGCCCGTTATTCTGCAGCTGCTGGATTTGCCACAGGCTCAAAATGCCGTAAAGGGCGTTATGATGGAGCTTCAGGACTGTGCGTTTCCGCTCTTGGCCGGTATGTTCACTACCGATGACCCCGAGGTTGCATTTAAAGATGCCCAAGTTGCCATTCTGGTTGGTTCGCGCCCCCGCAGCAAAGGTATGGAACGTGCCGATTTGCTGTTGGCCAATGCCGAAATCTTTACCAAGCAAGGCGCTGCTTTGAATAAAGTGGCCGACCGCAACGTCAAAGTATTGGTTGTGGGCAATCCGGCCAATACCAATGCCTATATCGCTATGAAATCGGCTCCCGATCTTCCTGCCAAAAATTTTACCGCCATGCTGCGCCTCGACCACAACCGCGCCTTGAGCCAAATCGCAGAAAAAACCGGCAAACCGGTTTCGGCCATTGAAAAATTGTGCGTATGGGGCAATCATTCGCCCACCATGTATGCCGATTACCGTTTCGCCACCATCAACGGCGACAGCGTTAAGGATATGATTAACGACCAAGCTTGGAATGCCGATGTATTTCTGCCTACCGTAGGCAAGCGCGGCGCGGCCATTATTGAAGCACGCGGCCTCTCTTCCGCCGCCTCCGCCGCCAATGCCGCTATCGACCACATCCGCGACTGGGTATTGGGCACCAACGGCAAGTGGGTAACCATGGGTATTCCGTCTGACGGCTCTTACGGTATTCCCGAAGGCACCATGTTCGGCTTCCCCGTAACTTGCGAAAACGGCGAATACAAATTGGTTGAAGGTTTGGAAATCGACGATTTCAGCCGCGAACGCATCAACATCACCCTGAAAGAATTGGAAGAAGAAAAGGCCGGCGTTGCCCATCTGCTGTCTTAATCCTTTCCGGTTCAGTTTCTTCTTTCTATCCGACGACAAGCCGCCTGAACTTTTACGGGCGGCTTTTTTACAAAACACAATATGTTAAAACTTTACTCAATGTGCAAACTGAAAACCGGGTCAGAGCCTTGTAAAATAAACAGTGAATCAGCACATAATAGATCCCGCTCAAATTTTCCTGAAAATACCGGGCCGTCTGAAAAACAACTTTTCAGACGGCCCTTTGATAGTGTCCGGCTCTTAATCGGACTTCATCACCCCGCTGGACCGGCAAACAGAACACACGCCACAACGGCGGCGGCAACGGCCAAAGCCGCCGCCAGTTTGCCGCCGCCGGCAAACGACAGCACAGGCAGTTTGCCCTCGATTGATTTGTAACCGGTGATCATGGGTTTAATCAGATCATGCTTTTTCAGAAATTTATAAATGAAAATCGTGGCAACGTGTATGCCGATTAACACCAGCAGCGCATTGAAAAAGGTAACGTGCACGGTGCGGAACGTGCCGCCCAAATCATCGCCTGCCAAACCGTTCAGATAACCGCTGTTGGTGAAGGTGTTTTCATCGTTGGCAAACAGGCCCGTCGTTACCTGAAACAGCAGCGCCGACAGCAGCGCCAACACCATCAATGCGCCCAACGGGTTGTGGCCGGGCTGTTCGTTTTCGCTGATTTCACCTTTGAGATAGCGCACAATCTGCCCCGGCCCGCGCACGAAGTTGGCGAAGCGCGAGGTGTCGCTGCCCCACAAACCCCAGCAGATGCGGAACACAATCAGCCCCAATATCAGCAGCCCCACGCGCAAATGCCATATCAAAAGGTTGCCGCCCGTTTCGGCGCTATACCACATAAAGGTAACTGCCGACACCAACGTCCAATGAAAAAGCCGCGTGGGCAAATCCCAAACTTTCAGTTTCTGCTTCATAATCCGCTTTCGTTCTTATATCATGGTTCGTGCCGTTTTCAGACGGCTCCGCGCTTCGCACAGGCCGTCTGAAAACTTTTTGCGATTGTAATAGATTTACGCACAGGAATCATGATGTTTTCCAGCCCTTACCAAAGTAAACACTTCGCCGCCCAGTTGGAAACAGCCGCCCTCTTCCCGCAGCTTTTCGTGCCGCGCACGGCCGAGAGCCATAAAGGCACGCACGGCACGCTGGCGGTTATCGGCGGCGCGGCGGGCATGAGCGGCGCCGTGATTCTGGCCGCCGTGGCCGCCATTTATAACGGCTGCGGCAAAGTGTGGGCGGGTTTCAACCAAAGCGCCCTGCCGCTGCCCGTTATTCCCGAGCGCCCCGAAATCATGCTTGCCACTGCGCCCGAGCTGCAAAAACGCGGCGACATCAGCGCCTGGGTGATCGGCTGCGGTTTGGATGTGTGTGCAAACGCCCTTGCCGTGCTGCACACCCGGCTACAGCTTGCCGACGGCAGCCCGCTGCTGCTTGATGCCGACGCCCTCACCCTGCTGGCCCGCCACCCCGAAGTAGCCGCCCGGGCAGGCAAACGCGGCAATCTGATTCTCACGCCCCACCCCGCCGAAGCCGCCCGCCTGCTCGGCACCGCCACCGCCGAAGTGCAGGCAGACCGCGAACACGCCGCCGCCCGCATCAGCCGCCTGTTTAACGCTTACACCGTGCTCAAAGGCCGCCACACGTTGGTGTGCGCCCCAAACGGCAGCCTGCTTCACACCAACCGCAGCGGCAACCCCGGCTTGGCGGCTGCCGGCAGCGGCGATGTGTTGAGCGGCATCATCGGCAGCCTGCTGGCGCAAGGCATTGTGCCTGAACAAGCCGTTTGCGGGGGCGTGTGGCTGCATGGTGCCGCCGCCGATGTGTTGAAAGATTCCGAAACCGGCGAAACCGGCATGCTTTCCGGCGAACTCGCCCCCGCCGCCCGCTGGCTGCGCAACCGCATCACCGGAGCCTTACACCCCAACGGCTGAAGCCGCATGATGCTCAGGCCGTCTGAAAATATTTTTCAGACGGCCTCACAACCTTTAATCTTGATTTTTAGGCAAAAGCAACGGTTTTTTACCGTGCCGGCAGTTTGCGCTGCCGCAAAATTTTAATAAAATCGCGGTTTTGATATTTTCAGGCAACCGAAAACAACAACATGGGCTTCAAACTCACCCCTATCGACGTGGCCGACAACATCAGCCGCGAAGAATTCCGAGAAAAATACCTCAAACCGCGCCGCCCGCTTGTGATCAGAAACATGAGCAAAAGCTGGCCGGCTTATGAAAAATGGTCGCTCGACTACATGAAAGAAGCCGTCGGCGACATCACCGTGCCGCTTTACGACAGCAGCAAAGCCGACCCCGCCGCACCGATTAACGCCGCCAGTGCCGAAATGAAGTTCGGCGACTATATCGACTTAATCAAACGCGAGCCTACCGACCTGCGCATTTTCCTGTTCGACCCCATCAAACACGCCCCCTCCCTGCTCAACGATTATGTGTCCCCTAAAGACCTGATGGGCGGCTTTCTCGACAAATACCCAACCATGTTTTTCGGCGGCATAGGTTCCGAAACCTTTCTGCACTACGATATCGACATGGCGCATATCTTCCACACCCATTTCGGCCGCAAACACATTATTTTGTTCGACTACAAATGGAAAGAGCGGCTCTACCAAATCCCGTTCGCCACCTACGCGCTCGAAGACTACAGCGTAGAAGCCCCAGACACCGCCCGCTTCCCCGCACTCGAAGGTGTGGAAGGCATAGAATGCTACCTCGAATACGGCGACACCTTATTCATGCCCACCGGCTGGTGGCACTGGATGAAATACCTCGACGGCTCATTTTCCCTCTCCCTGCGCGCATGGGACGAAAGCTGGGCGGTCAAAGCCCGCAGCGTGTGGAACCTCACCGTGCAGCGCAAATTCGACAACTTCATGAAAGCGCGCTACCGCCAACGCTATATGGGCTGGAAAGAGCAACTCGCCGTCAAACGCGCCGACAAAGCCCTAACAAAAGGACTGCCGCGCCGCTGACAACATCGCAGCAGGCGCAATGCAATATCAGGCCGTCTGAAAACCCCGCCGGCAACTTTTCAGACGGCCTGCCGTTTATTAATTACTTATTGCACAGAAAAACATTTCCACACAAACCCAAACGCGCCGGCAGACACTAAATCAAGTTACCACAGGCTAAGGAGCCTCCATGCCCGATATCCGCCCCATCCTGCGCGCCGCCGCACTCGCCGCCGCCGCTTTCGCCCTCGCCTCGTGCGGCAGTACCTCTTCGCCGCGCAGCAAACCCAAAACCCACGCCGCCAAAAGCGTGCAGCCCGTGCGCATCAAACACATCAGCCAACAGGAAGGCGGCCGCGAGCTGATTCTGCAAAGCATGGATTTGGTCGGCACCCCCTACCGCTGGGGCGGTACCACCGAAAACGGCTTCGATTGCAGCGGTATGATCCAATACCTCTACAAAAACGCCCTCAACGTCAACATCCCCCGTACCTCGCGCCAAATGGCCGAAGCCAGCAGAAAAATCAGCCCGAAAAAGCTCAAAAGCGGCGACTTGGTGTTTTTCAACACCTCCGGCCGCGGCATCTCCCATGTGGGACTGTATATCGGCAACGGCGAATTCATCCACGCCCCGCGCTCGGGCAGTACCGTTCGCACCGAGCGGCTCGACAAACCTTATTACGCCCAACGCTTTGTAAAAGCCGGCACGTTTTTCGATTAAGCACGGCAGTAAAAAGCAGGCCGTCTGAAACGTTTCAGACGGCCTGCTTTATTTTCTAGGTTACGGTAAAAAATTCTGTTATTTCTTTACTGACAACTGGTCAACCACGCCGCCGTCGGCAAAGTATTTCTTCATAATTTCCTCCCACGGGCCGAATACATCGTTGGGTTTGAAGGTTTCGACGGCGGGAAAATCGGCCTTATACTTTTCAAGAACCGCCGCATTGCGCGGGCGCAGGTAGAATTTGGCGGCCAATTCCTGCGCCGGTTCGCTCCACAAATAGTTCAGGTATTCGGCAGCCGCCGCTTCGGTGCCTTTTTTCTCCGCCACGCTGTCCGCCACGGCCACGGGGCTTTCCGACAGAATGGTGTAGCTCGGATACACGATTTCAAACTGGCCGGGCGCCAGCACGCGGCTCACGTGGTTGGCTTCGTTTTCAAAGGTAATCAGCACATCGCCGATGTTGCGCTGGGTGAACGTGGTGGTGGCCGCTCGGCCGCCGTTTTCAAACACGGGGGCGTTTTTCAGCAGCTTGGCGGTAAACTCTTTGGCTTTGGCTTCGTCGCCGTTATTGGCTTTGAGCGCGTAACCGAACGCGCCAAGAAAGGCATAGCGGCCGTTGCCGCTGGTTTTCGGGTTGGCAATCACGATTTGCAGGTTGTCTTTGGCCAAATCCGCCCAATCGCGAACCTGTTTGGGGTTGCCTTTGCGCACGAGGAATACGGTGGTGCTGGTGAACGGCACGGCATTATCGGGCAGGCGGCTGCGCCAGTCGGCCTTCACCAGCCCTTTTTTCTCCAACAGCTCGATGTCGGATGTTTGGTTCATGGTAACCACATCGGCCTGTAAGCCGTTGGCTACTGCCAGCGCCTGTTTGCTCGAGCCGCCGTGCGACTGCTGCACGCTGATTTCGGCGCCCGGGTGTTTGGCTTGATATTCTTTGATAAACAGAGGGTTGTATTCTTTATAAAAATCGCGTGCCACATCGTAAGACACGTTCAGAAGCTTGATGCCGTTGCCGGGGGCGGGTGCGGCAGATTTATCTTCGACCTTCGGCGAACAAGCCGACAGGGCCAGGGCGGTGCCGAACAGGGCGGCGAAAGAAAACAGGCGGGTTGCGGTCATAACGGTTCCTTAGCGGGAATATTAACGGTGCTACTTTATACAGGCCGTCTGAAAAAAGGAAAGAATGCTTGGTTTTATGTTTGTTGTATTTGGTTATATAGCCGAGACCTCGGCAAAACTACCTTAAGGCCGTCTGAAAGCCCGAACGCCGCAATTTCTGCGGAGCTTGGGTTTTCAGACGGCCTTAAGGCTGCCGTATTGCTTACAGCGTGATTTCTTTACTCTCGCCGTTCACGGTTTCGGTGATGGTGAAGGTTTTACCGCCGGTGTCGGCAACCAGCTTAGCCGATACGCCTGCGGCGGCATTGTTCCACACGATTTCCAGCTCTTTTTCGCCCAACGCTTTCACAGAGAACTCGCCGTCGAAGGCTTTGGAAGTGTTACGGAATTTCAGCAGGTTGAAAAGCTGCTGCACCACGGGGCGTTTCACGGTTTCGTCGATTTCGGCCAAGGAATAGTAGTGGCGGTTGATGTTGCGGCCTTCTTTGGTTTTTTCCAAAAGCTCGATGTCGTTTTCGCCGGCGAGCAGGCCCACATAATAGATTTGCGGGATACCGGGGGCAAAGCATTGCAGCACGCGTGCCAGCATATAGGCTTGGTCGTTGTTGCCCAAAGCCGAATAGTAGGTGCAGTTGATTTGGTAGATGTCCAAATTATTGTATTCGGCGCTGGAATATTTTTTCTTCACGTTGGCGCCTTGTGCGTAGAGGGCTTCGCGGGTGGCTTCGCACTCTTCGTCGGTCATCAGGTCTTTCACGTCCACCACGCCGATGCCGTCGTGGGTGTCGAGGGTAGTGAACTGTTTGCGCGGGCAGATTTCCATCCAATGCACGAGGCGGTCGACGCGGCCGCTGAACAGGGTGTGCAGCACCAGCATGGGCAATGCGAAATCGTAAACGTAATAATCGTGATCGGCGATTTTGAGCTGGATGGTGTAGTGCTCGTGGATTTCGGGCAGCACGGTAACGTTGTGCGCGTCGAGCACGTCGGTGCATTCTTTCAGGGTTTCCCAGATTTCCGGCTCCACGAAGAAGCAGTTGGTGCCGATTTTTTTGTTGGCATAGGCGAATGCGTCGAGGCGGATAATCGCCGCACCCTGTTTGCTCAGAAATTCAAGGTTGTCTTTGATGAATTTTTTGGTAACGGGGTGGGTAACGTCCAAATCGACCTGCTGCTCGTCGAAGGTGCACCACACTTTTTCGCTGGTGCCGTCGGCAAACTCGGCCATACGGTAAGGCGCGCGGGGTTTGCGTTTGTAAATCAGGTCCACCTGCTCTTCGGTAGGCTCGCCATTAGGCCAGAATTCTTTATAGCGGATAAACAGATTGCGCCATTCGGAACCGTCTTTCTTCTGTTGGAAGTCTTGGAAATAAGGCGATTGGGCAGAAATATGGTTCACCATAAAATCGAACATCAGGTAGTAGTCTTCCGCCAGTGCGTTCACGTCTTCCCAGCCGCCGAATGCAGGGTCTACTTTGGTGTAGTCCATCGGTGCGAAACCGCGGTCGCCGGAAGACGGGAAAAACGGCAGGATATGCACGCCGCCGATCACGCCCTTCATGTGTTTTTCCAACACGTTTTTCAAATCTTTCAGATTGTTACCCAGGCTGTCGGCATAGGTAATCAACATGGCTTCGTTTTTCACTTGCATGATTTTCTTCCTGTAGTCAAATATCGTTGGGTTGCGCTGTTTCCGCATCACGCCCTTTCGGCATGACACCGATGTCAGTTTTGCGGAACATCATATCAAACTCCCGCCATAAATCAATTAATTTATTGTAATGAAAGTGTTATCCTGCAAGACTAATTGACATAAAACAAATTCAAGCTACATCTGCACAGCGCATCATAGGTTTGCATGTAATTTCATTCCCGATACGGCACAGGCCGTCTGAAATAATATTTCAGACGGCCTGACGCTTGCAAATCCGCCCGAACGGGGCTTTTTTTGTTACACTACGCGCCGCATTTTCAAACGGCCGCTCCGGTTTGGCAAAGGCCGTCTGAAAACGCGATGATTCTTAAGATTCCCGGCTCCACCTGCACACAACCGTATCCATGCTTCTTGATTTAAACCGCTATTCTTTCCCCGTTTTCAACAAAGAAATCAAAAAACTCTCCCTGCTGGCCCTACCCATGCTGCTGGCTCAGGTGGCTCAGGTGGGCATCGGTTTCGTCGACACGGTGATGGCCGGTGGTGCGGGCAAAGATGATTTGGCGGCGGTGGCGCTGGGCAGCAGCGCGTTTGCCACCGTGTATATCACCTTTTTGGGGGTGATGACGGCGCTCAACCCGATGATCGCCCATCTGTTCGGCGCAGGCAAAACCGCAGAAGTGGGCGAAACGGGGCGGCAGGGCCTCTGGTTCGGCATCATGCTGGGGCTTATCGGTATGCTGCTGCTGTGGGCGGCGGTGCCGCTGTTCCAGTATTTTCTAAACCTGAGCGGCAAGGTGGAGCGGATGATGGGGCATTATCTGCTGTTTGCAGGTTTGGCCATGCCCGCCGCGATGGTGCACCGCGCCCTGCACGCTTATGCTTCCAGCCTCAACCGCCCGCGTGCGATTATGGTGGTGAGTTTTTTGGCGTTTCTGCTGAATATTCCGCTCAATTATATGTTTGTGTTCGGTAAATTCGGTATGCCGGCACTGGGCGGCGCGGGCTGCGGTTTGGCCACGGCAGCCGTGTTTTGGTTCAACGCGGCGGTGTTGTGGCTTTATGTGGCCAAACAGCCTTATTTCCGCCGCTTCGGTTTAACCGCCCGCTTCAGCCGCCCCGATGCCGGCGCTTTCGGCAGAATTTGGAAGCTGGGCGCGCCCATCGGTTTGTCGTTTTTTCTCGAGGCAAGCCTGTTTTCGTTTATCGTGTTTCTGATCGCCCCGTTGGGCGAAGACTATATCGCCGCGCAACAGGTGGTGATCAGCCTCACCGGCGTGATTTATATGATTCCGCAAAGCGTTGGCGCAGCGGGCACGGTGCGGGTGGGTTATTCGCTCGGCCGCGGCGAATATGCGCGGGCGCGTTATATTTCGGGCGTATCGCTGGTGTTGGGTTTAGTGTTGGCCGTGCTGACCGCCTTGCTGCTGGTGCTGCTGCGCCGCCCGCTGGCGGGTATGTATACCGATGACGCCGCCGTGTTGGGCATTGCTGCCGCCGTGCTGCTGTTTGCGGCGGTGTTCCAGCTTGCCGACAGTACCCAATGCGTGGCTTCTTATGCGCTGCGCGGCTATAAAATGACCAAAGTGCCCATGCTGATACACGCGCTGGCGTTTTGGGGTTTCGGCCTGCTGCCCGGCTATGCGCTTGCCTACGGCTTGGATATGGGCATTTATGGTTTCTGGACGGCACTGGTGCTGTCGCTTTCGGTGGCGGCGGTGCTGCTGGTTTGGTATTTGGAATGGTGCAGCCGCAGGGAAGCGGCACGTAAAAGGATGTTGTGATGCAAGTAATGCACGATGTGGACTTAACCCCGCTCAACACGTTCGGCCTCAAAGCCCGCGCGCGTGATTTTGCGGTGCTGGAACATGAAAACGACCTGCACGAAATTGTGAAACTGCCCGCATTCGAGCGAAAAAGCGTGCTGTGGCTGGGCGGCGGCAGCAATATTCTGCTGATGCGTGATTATCAAGGTTTGGTAGTTCATGTAAAAAATAAGGGAATCCGCGAACTTTTCCGTTCAGACGGCATCGTTTATATAGAAGCGCAGGCGGGCGAAGTGTGGCACGACTTTGTGCTGCACACGCTTGAGGAAGGCTTGAGCGGGCTGGAAAACCTGAGCCTGATTCCCGGCAGTGTAGGTGCATCGCCCGTGCAGAACATCGGCGCCTACGGCGTGGAAGTGAAAGACGTGATACACAGCGTGCGCTGCTTCGATTTAGACACCCGCACGTTTGTTACGCTCAATAATGCCGACTGCCGTTTTTCCTACCGTGAAAGCCTGTTCAAACAGGCTGGCAAAGGGCGGTATGTGATTACCGCCGTGGTGTTCGCCCTAAGCGGAACCTTCCGCCCCAACATACGCTACGGCGACCTGGCCGCAGTGGTGGAACAAGCCTGCGCGGGGCGTAAAATCACGGCGAAAGACGTATCCGACGCCGTGTGTTTTATCCGCTCGGGCAAACTGCCCGACCCCGCAACGCTCGGCAACGTTGGCAGCTTTTTCAAAAACCCCGTGGTAGATGCACAAACGGCGCAGAAAATGCTGGCGCAGTACCCCGCCATGCCGCACTATCCGCAGGCCGACGGTTCGGTCAAACTGGCCGCAGGCTGGCTGATCGACCGCTGCAACCTCAAAGGATTCCAAATCGGCGGCGCGGCCGTTCACGAAAAACAGGCGCTGGTGTTGGTAAACAAACAACAGGCAGAGGCGCAAGATGTTTACGCATTGGCACAGCACGTCTGCCGCACCGTGCAGCAAACCTTCGGCGTGGCTTTGCACACAGAACCCACCTGGCTGCCGGCAGATTTTCATGAACAAACCCCGCCACAGGCCGTCTGAAAAACAAGAAGTTTTAGAGTATAAATACTTTTTATTGATATAATCACTGCCGATAGAATTAATAAAACCGCCGTAATAAGGAGTTTTCTCATGGCGAAAGACAGCAAACAAAACACATATCAGCGCATTATCGAATCCGCGCTCGTCCTCTTCAACGAAGAAGGCGAGCGCAACATCAGCACCAACCACATCGCCGCCCACCTGAGCATCAGCCCCGGCAACCTCTACTACCACTTCCGCAACAAAGACGAAATCATCGTGCAGCTTTTCAAACGCTACAGCGACGATTTGCTCGGCTACCTGCAAAACGCCGAGCTGCCCGCAGGCGTTTGCGAAGCCGTGGGATATATGTCGGGCATTTACGACGTGATGTGGCGCTACCGCTTCCTCTTCAGCGACGTCAACACCCTGCTCGCCCGCAGCGCCGAGCTTTTGGGCGAACACAACAACTTCACCCAGGCCAAAGTGTCGCCGCTCTTGGTAAACCTGCTCACCCGCCTCAACGGCCTCAACATCATCAAGGCTGACGAAACCGCCATGAACGATCTGGCGGTGAATATGTGGATAGTAACCAAATACTGGTTCGACTTCGACGGCTCCATCCGCGGCCGCGCCAAACTGAGCGAAGATTCCAAAGTGCGCGGCATCGGCCGCACCCTCAGCCTGCTGCGCCCCTACCTGCTGGAACAATATGTGGCTGAGTTCGACCAAACCATCAAAAACCTCACCCCCGAATCGGAATGCGTGCAGCAAAACGCGCCGGCACATTAAATAACAAGGCCGTTTGAGAAAGATTCTTAACTTATCCAAGCATTGGGACAGTTTAGTTTTTTTCCAGACGGCCCCTGCTTTTTCGGCGGACAACAGCTATTTTACCCATTTAGCTTTTTATTCAATTTTTTTTGGTATATTTTTAAAATTAATTTAATTTTAAAACAAATAGTTATTAAATTATTTTTTAATAGTAACAATTATCATTTGCAAAATTTTATATTTTGCGTATAATGCATTCCAACGGTTAGGCAAACAACAGCAGCGAAAGGAGAACGAAATGCCCGAAAGCATTTTTAAACAGGTTTCTCTGGATATTCTGAGGCTGCACCAAAAAGCCGTACGCACACTTTTGGCCACCGGTTGTAGCGGCAGCCCCGAAATCCACGATGCGGTGTTTGTTACTCTGAACGGCAGATATTATGTCTGGCTTTCCGAAAGCCCGCAAAACGAACCGGAAACCGGCATCCTGCTGATTGAAGCCGAAGATGCCCCCACCCGTCTGAGCTGGGTTGCCGGAGCCCGCAAGCTTAAGAAACAAGACAGTTTGTACCGTCGTGCCGCAGCCGCCCTGCAGCGCCGTATCAGCCCCACACGGGCAAAATCCTGCCAAACAGGATGCCCCTGCCTGTTGGAGCTTACCCCGCAGCAAGGCCGTCTGACAGTCGGCGACAATAGAGATTTTACGCTTTCGCCTTCCGATTTGATGAAGGCTCTATATCCGGCAAAACAGACAATAAAAGCATTTGCCCCGTAACAGTTTTGGTAGTGGTTTGTGTTCCTTTTACGCCCCCTCGCGGGGCGGTTTTTTTTGCCCGGGCGGTGCAGAAATTTTTTAACGGATATCAGCCCTAAACGCTTGCTATGTAGTAGAATAAAACATTATATTCCGATTTCATATCAAACTTTCATGGAAAACATCACAATGAAGAAAAAAGTTGCTGTTGCTTTGGCTGCTGTTTTGTCGGCAGGTTCGGTTTCTGCCTCACAAGCCAAACGCCCTGTCGAATTTACCGTCGGCAGCGGGTATTACCGCGAAACCTACCGCGAATACACAAACGGTACCGACCGGCTGATGCAGGAGCGCGGCAACCTTTGGTCGCTTGAAGGCGGCATCAAATATCCGTTTAACGACCGTCATGCGGCCAAAATCGAAGGCCGCTATTCTCACGGCAAATCCGACTACACCGGCCAATATATGGAAGATTCGTATTATGGCGAAGCGGTGGTGAAAAGTATTCCCCGCCGCGCTTACGATATCAGGGCTTCTTATGAACACACGCACCCCTTAAACGAGAAACTGGATTTGGTACTCGAAACCGGCTTGGGGCACCGCATCCTGAAAGACTTGGGCAGCCGCGCAAACCAATATAACTACGATAGAAAAAACCAAATCCTCTACGCCCGTGCAGGCGCAGGTTTGAATATCAAACTGCCCGGCTCTTTCGAAATCAGCCCCAAAGCAGCCTATAACCATATGCTTCACGGCCGCCAATACAGCTACCACAGCAGCTACCCCGGCAAGTTCAAGCAAAGCGGCGGCAGGGGCATAGAAGTGGAAGTACCGGTGTCCAAACGCTTCTCCAATGATTCCAAACTCAGCTTCGGCCCGTTCTACCGCGGCTGGAAAGTGCCGGATTCCGAGCGCATTTATTCGGTTGACAGCGACGGCCGGCTGTGGAGTGTGCGCGAACCCAAAAATTACACTCACGAAGCCGGCATGAAACTGCAATACAGCTTCTAAGCCGCTTGCAAACCGGGGCTTTCAGACGGCCTGTATAAATAAGCCGTCTGAAAACCCCGGTTTTTTTTGCCCACGCCGTATCAAGCGCCGTTGCCGGCACCCTTTGCAAACTGCGCCGCACCGCGGTTGGCCAGCCCGTCGGCGCGCTCGTTTTCCGCATGGCCCGCATGGCCTTTCACCCATGCCCATGTAACGTCGTGCAGATGAACCAAACGGTCGAGTTCGCGCCACAAATCTTCGTTTTTCACCGGCTGCTTGGCGGCGGTTTTCCAGCCGTTTTTCTTCCAACCGTGTATCCAGCTTTCCATACCGTTTTTCACATATTGCGAATCGGTGCAGATTTCCACGCTGCTGCGGCGTTTCAAAGCCTTCAATCCTTCGATAACGGCCGTCAGCTCCATGCGGTTGTTGGTGGTTTCGGCCTCGCCGCCGAACAGCTCTTTTTCGTGCGTGCCGTAACGCAGCAGCACACCCCAGCCGCCCGCGCCAGGGTTGCCTTTGCAGGCGCCGTCGGTGTAGAGGTAAACGGTTTTGTCCATGGCTTTTTCCGGTTGAAAATAGAGCGCATCATAACACAGGCCGTCTGAAGAGACCTTTGCAAAACCCTCATCTGCGGCGCATTTCTGCGTTGTGTGCTGCTCGCTCGCCTGCCTATCGTGTGATATGTCTGCGCTCGCTGCGCTGCTACGCCTTGAACTGCATCCACATCTGGGGGTTTTGCAAAGGTCTCCTGAAACATTTTTTCAGACGGCCTGTGTTATGATGCGCATCTTTAGAAACCAATCTGCCGATTCTGATGAACGCCCGCAAAACCTACCTGCTCGGTATCGCCTTTTTTACCGTTTTATTTATGGCCTTGGTGCTGCTGGGAAGCTGGCTGCTTTCGGTTGAAAGCAAACAGTTTGCCGTTGCCGCCTTCCTGTTCGCCTTCTCAGCCGTGTTCGGGCAGATTGCCTGCCTGGCGCTCTACGCCCGCCAAACCGCGCGCGAAAAAGCCGCTTCGGCAGCCAAACCGCAGGAAAACCGCCATGTTTGACCAAATCGTTTTAGCTAGCGGCAACGCGGGCAAGCTGAAAGAATTTTCGCGCTGGTTTGCCCAACGCCGCATCGAAGTGCTGCCGCAGTCCCGCTTCAACGTGCCCGAGTGCCCCGAACCGCACCTTACCTTTATCGAAAACGCCATCGCCAAAGCCCGCCACGCCAGCAAACACAGCGGCAAACCCGCACTGGCCGACGACAGCGGCATCTGCGCCCAAGCCTTAGGCGGCGCGCCCGGCATTTATTCGGCGCGCTTCGCAGGCGAAAACCCGAAGTCCGACGCCGCCAACAACGCCAAACTTTCCGCCGAACTGGCCGGCAAGGCCGACAAAAGCTGTTACTACGTTTGCGTGCTGGCGCTGGTGCGCCACGAAAACGACCCGCAGCCGCTGATTGCCGAAGGCATCTGGCGCGGCGTGTGGCAAGACACGCCCGCCGGCAGCAACGGTTTCGGCTACGACCCGCATTTTTTCCTGCCCGAGTTAGGCCGCACCGCCGCCGAGCTGGACCCCGAAACCAAAAACCGCATCAGCCACCGCGGTTTGGCCCTGGCCGGGCTGGAAAAGAAAATCGATTTGCTGTACCCGCAGCCTTAAAGGCCGCGGCCTTGCAAAACAACTTCCGAGCATATGAATAACGCCTGCAAAACTCAAGCGGTTGCAAAGTATTCTGCCAAGCCTTCAGGCCGTCTGAAAACGCAGTTGCCGTGAGGAAACAAGTTTCTGCGAAGCTAAAACACCGTTTGACAACCTCCCGCAAATTTTCCCAACCCCATGACCGCCATCACCTTTCCCCGCCCCGGCCATCTTGCCGCCCTGCCGCCCTTGTCGCTCTATATCCATATCCCGTGGTGCGTGCGCAAATGCCCTTATTGCGACTTCAATTCCCACCAAGCCAAAAACGGCCTGCCCGAAGACGCTTATATCGACGCGCTGCTCACCGATTTGCAAAGCGAACTGCCCAACGTTTGGGGGCGTGCGGTGGAAACCGTGTTTATCGGCGGCGGCACGCCCAGCCTGTTTCAGGCGGCCTCGATAAACCGCCTGCTTAACGGCGTGCGTTCGCTGGTAAAGCTGCAACCGCAGGCCGAAATCACGCTCGAAGCCAACCCCGGCACGTTTGAAAAAGAGAAGTTTCAAGGGTTTAAAGACGCAGGTATCACACGCCTTTCCATCGGCGTGCAGAGTTTCGACAATGCCGCGCTGCAAAGTTTGGGGCGCATCCACAACCACCGCGAAGCCTTAGCAGCCATTGAAACCGCACTGAACCTATTCGAACGGGTAAATATCGACCTGATGTACGCCCTACCGAACCAAACCGTTCAGACGGCCTTGCACGACATACAAACCGCTATCGCTTCGGGCGCAAACCACATCAGCGCCTACCACCTCACGATGGAGCCGAACACGCCGTTCGGCCACACCCCGCCGCCCGGCCTGCCGCAAGACGAAGCCGCACTCGACATCGAAGAAACCGTGCACGGCGCGCTGGCAGAGGCAGGCTTCGCACACTACGAAACCTCGGCCTTTGCCCGCCCCGGCCATACCTGCCGCCACAACCTCAATTATTGGCAGTTCGGCGACTACATCGGCATCGGTGCCGGCGCTCACGGCAAAATTTCCTACCCCGATCACATCGAACGCACCGTGCGCCGCCGCCACCCCAACGATTATCTGGCCGCCATGCACGGCAGAGTTTCAGACGGCATCGGACGCCAAACCGTTGCAGCGGAAGATTTGCCGTTTGAGTTTATGATGAACGCCCTACGCTTAACCGACGGTGTGCCCGCCGCATGGTTGCAAGAACGCACCGGCGTGTCCGCCGCCAAAATCGCCGCCCGACTCCGTGCCGCCCGAACCAAAGGCTTGCTGGACAACGACCCGCTTTATTTCAGGCCGTCTGAAACCGGGCGGCGGTTTCTCAACGATTTGCTGCAATGCTTTTTGTGAAGAAGTGGTTTTGCATCGGGAAAATAACCGATACCCGGATTAAGCCCGAGTATGGCGGAAAATCAACATTTCTGCTTAAACAGAAGTTTAAAAATCCTCCGCTTCAAAGCAAACAAAAGGGTTGGTAACTCCAACCCTTTTGTTTTGCCCGCCGCTGATAAACTGCAATGGCCGCTACTGGCGGTAGTGTTGCAAAAAGCGCGCCAGTTTACCCATGGCTTCTTCGATTTGGTGGGCATAAGGCAGCGTTACCACTCGGAAATGATCGGGGCGTATCCAGTTGAAACCCGTGCCCTGCACCAGCAGTACCTTCTCCTGCAACAGCAAATCGTAGATGAATTTGGCATCGTCTTTAATGCCGTACATTTCCGTGTCGATTTTCGGGAACAGATACATTGCGCCTTTCGGCTTCACGCAGCTGATGCCGGGGATTTGAACGAGCATTTCGTAGGCTTTGTTGCGCTGCTCCAGCAGGCGGCCGCCGGGCAGGATAAATTCGTTGATGCTCTGATAACCGCCCAATGCGGTTTGGATGGCGTGCTGCATGGGCGTGTTGGCGCACAAACGCATCGAGGCGAGCATATCCAAACCTTCGATATAGCCTTTGGCGTGGTGTTTGGGGCCGTTGAGCACCATCCAGCCCATACGGAAACCGGCCACGCGGTAGGCTTTGGAAAGGCCGTTGAAGGTGATGGTGAGCAAATCGGGGGCGAGTGCGGCGATGTGGTGGTGTTGCGCGCCGTCGTAAAGGATTTTGTCGTAAATCTCGTCGGCGAAAATAATCAGCCCGTGGCGGCGCGCCAAGTCGGCAATCTGCAACAGGATTTCTTTGCTGTATACCGCGCCCGTGGGGTTGTTGGGGTTAATCACCACGATGGCCTTGGTGTTGGGTGTGATTTTCGATTCGATATCGGCCAGGTCGGGAAACCATTCGTTTTCTTCGTCGCACAGATAATGGCGCACGGTGCCGCCGGCCAGCGTGGCCGCCGCCGTCCACAAGGGGTAGTCGGGGGCGGGAATCAGGATTTCGTCGCCGTCGTTAAGCAGCGCCTGCATCGACATGGTAATCAGCTCGGATACGCCGTTGCCGATATACACGTCGTTTACGGTGATGCTGCGCAAATCTTTGGTTTGGTAATAATGCACGATGGCTTTGCGGGCGGAATACAGCCCTTTGGAATCGCAATAGCCCTGCGAAGTGGGCAGGTTGCGGATAACGTCGACCAAAATTTCATCGGGCGCTTCAAAGCCGAAAGGCGCGGGGTTGCCGATATTGAGTTTTAAGATTTTATGGCCTTCTTCTTCAAGGCGCAGGGCTTCTTTGTGTACGGGGCCGCGGATGTCGTAGCATACTTGGTCGAGTTTGGAGGATTTGGGAAAACGGTCCATGGTGTTGCAACTTAATCTTGTGAAATGAAAGGCTGTAAATGTACCGCTTTTACGGGGCGCTGCAAAGATGCCCGCAGTAAATTTTTAAGCCTTGCAAAACCCGCCCGGCCGTCTGAAACACGGCTTTACGGAAAGGCGGAAAACCGGCTGCCGGATTAGTGTAAGTTTGCAAAAGCCGCAGCCTGCCGCACCCCTTTCTCTTTTTAGAAGCAAATAGAGCGTATAATCGGCACCGTCCGACCATTTCAAGGTTCTTAACATTATGAATTTCCCCCACCGTTTTGTTCCCTCTTCCCGTTTGCGCCGTATGCGCAAAGATGATTTTTCCCGCCGCCTGATGCGCGAGCACTCGTTAACCGCCGATGATTTGATTTATCCGGTTTTTGTATTGGAAGGCCGCAACCAAGAAGAGCCGGTTGCTTCTATGCCGGGCGTGAAACGCCGGAGTTTGGACAAACTGCTGTATACGGCGGAAGAAGCCGTTACGCTCGGTATCCCGATGCTGGCTCTGTTCCCCGTGGTAACGCGGAATAAAACAGAAACGGCAGAAGAGGCTTACAACCCCGACGGGCTGGTGCCGACGGCGGTTCGCAAGCTGCGTGAAAGCTTTCCCGAACTGGGCATCATGACCGATGTGGCGCTCGACCCCTACACCGTTCACGGGCAGGACGGCTTAACCGATGAAACAGGTTATGTGTTGAACGACGAAACCATTGACGTACTGATCAAACAGGCTCTTTGCCACGCCGAAGCCGGCGCGCAGGTGGTGGCGCCCTCCGATATGATGGACGGCCGTATCGGCGCCATCCGCGAAGCGCTGGAAGAGCACGGCCATATCCACACCCGCATCATGGCTTATTCGGCCAAATATGCTTCGGCGTTTTACGGGCCGTTCCGCGATGCGGTGGGCAGCTCGGCCAATTTGGGCAAAGCCGGCAAATACACTTACCAGATGG
The DNA here is from genome assembly GCF_030530745.1 of Neisseria sp. GTDB lineage: Bacteria > Pseudomonadota > Gammaproteobacteria > Burkholderiales > Neisseriaceae > Neisseria. The sequence continues at coordinate 29,952 of NZ_JAUMUI010000003.1, forward strand.
ATCCCGCCAATTCCGACGAAGCTTTGCAGGAAGTGGCGCTGGATATTCAGGAAGGTGCGGACATGGTGATGGTAAAGCCCGGCCTGCCGTATTTGGACATTATCCGCCGTGTAAAAGACGAATTCGGCGTGCCGACCTATGCCTATCAGGTGTCGGGCGAATACGCCATGTTGCAGGCCGCCGTCCAAAACGGCTGGCTTGACGGCAATAAGGTGGTTTTGGAAAGCCTGCTGGCATTCAAACGCGCCGGAGCCGACGGCATTCTGACTTATTACGCTTTAGAAGCCGCCAAACAGCTTCAGGCCGTCTGAAAACCCCGCAGCCGCGCCGTACGGCAGATACCGACCGTAAATTCCGGTAAAGCCGGCTGGCTTTTTCTGCAACAATCCCAACCTGTAAAACCTGCCGCCGACCCGGCGGGCAACATTTTGTTTATCAAATTTATCCGGATTTTATTTTAATAGTTTTTAATAATTAAGATTATTTGAACTATAAATTATCCAAATCAATGTAAAAGGCGTACAATCCGCCTTCATCATTTTTTGATGTACTTTTCTATCAACCTCATCATTGTTTAGGAGCTCCAAATGGCATTAGCAGACCGTACCGGCCAACAAGTCCCCAGCGTCGTATTCCACACCCGCTCAGGCGATGCCTGGAAAGACGTTTCCACCGACGATTTGTTCAAAGGCAAAAAAGTAGTGGTATTCTCACTGCCCGGCGCCTTTACCCCCACCTGTTCTTCCACCCACCTGCCCCGCTACAACGAGCTGGCCAAAGAATTCAAAGCCCGCGGTATCGACAGCATTTTGTGCGTATCGGTAAACGACACCTTCGTGATGAACGCATGGCTTGCCGACCAAGAAGCCGAAAACATCATCGTCGTGCCCGACGGCAACGGCGAATTCACTAAAGGCATGGGTATGCTGGTAAGCAAAGAAGGCTTGGGCTTCGGCGACCGCTCTTGGCGTTACTCCATGCTGGTTAACGACGGCAAAATCGAAAAAATGTTTATCGAGCCGGAAAAAGAAGGCGACCCCTTTGAAGTTTCCGATGCCGACACCATGCTGAAATTCATCGACCCCTCTTGGAAAGAGCAAGAGTCCGTTTCCATCTTTACCAAACCCGGCTGCCAATACTGCGCCAAAGCCAAACAGCTTCTGCAAGACAAAGGCCTGGACTACGAAGAAATCGTATTAGGTAAAGACGCCACCACCGTGTCCGTTCGCGCCATCACCGGCAAAACTACCGCACCGCAAGTGTTTATCGGCGGCAAATACATCGGCGGCAGCGAAGAATTGGAAGCCTACTTGGCAAAATAACCCGCAACCCGCCGGTTGCCGTGGTTTGAACGCCACCCCGAAACGTGCCGTTATCCACCAGTAACGGCACGTTTTTCAAATCCGGCAAAACAAAATGAAACGATACGGCATTATTTTTATTTTGTTTCACCGCATTCAGACGGCCTCAATATGGTTACAGGCCGTCTGAAAAAACGCAGCAGATTTACGCAAACCGGCATTGCGGGCTGCAGTTCCGGTTTTCTTAAATTTCTTGCTTTACGCTATTTTAAAGGCCGTCTGAAACGGCACCTCGAAAGGACAACACAATGAAACAACTCCAAGCAGACGTAGTAGTTATCGGCGGCGGTACCGCCGGCATGGGCGCCTTCCGCAACGCCCGCCTCCACACCGACAATGTCTACCTGATTGAAGGCAACGTATTCGGCACCACCTGTGCCCGTGTCGGCTGCATGCCTTCCAAACTGATGATTGCCGCCGCCGAAGCGCGCCACCATGCCCTGCACACCGACCCGTTCGGCATTCATTTAGACAAAAACAGCATCACTGTTAACGGCGAAGAAGTAATGAAGCGCGTGAAATCCGAGCGCGACCGCTTTGTCGGCTTCGTGGTCAGCGACGTAGAAGAATGGCCGGCCGATAAGCGCATCATGGGCAAGGCCAGATTTATCGACGAGCACACCGTCCAAATCGACGATCACACCCAAATCAAAGCCGGGCGCATCGTGATTGCCACCGGCTCCCGCCCTGTCATCATGCCGCAATGGGAAGCGCTGGGCGACAAACTGATTATCAACGACGACGTATTCTCATGGGACACCCTTCCCGAGAGCGTGGCCGTTTTCGGCCCCGGCGTAATCGGTTTGGAGCTCGGCCAGGCCCTGCACCGCTTGGGCGTAAAAGTGGAAATCTTCGGCGTAGGCGGCATGCTGGGCGGCATTTCCGACCCCGTGGTGCTGGCCGAAGCCAAAGCCGTGTTCGGCGAAGAACTAACGCTGCACCTGGATACCGATCCGTCCAAAACCGAAGTCAGACTTAACGCCGGAGGCAAAGTAGAGGTGCACTGGACGGAAAACGGCCGAAGCGGCGTTTACACCGCCGACTACCTGCTGGCCGCCGTCGGCCGCCGTCCGAATACGGATAACCTGGGTTTGGAAAACCTCTCCATCGAGCTGGACAACCGCGGCGTGCCCAAAGCCAACCCCCTGACCATGCAGACCAGCATTCCCCACATCTTTATCGCAGGCGACGCATCCAACCAGCTGCCGCTGCTGCACGAAGCCAGCGACCAAGGCAAAATCGCCGGCGACAACGCGGGCCGCTACCCCCATATCGAAAACGGCCTGCGCCGCAGCACCATCGGCGTGGTGTTCACCAGCCCGCAAATCGCCAGCATCGGCCTGAAATACGCCCAAGTTCAGGATCGCTATAAAAACCCCGAGTGTGTGGTGATCGGTGAAGTGTCGTTCCGCAACCAAGGCCGCAGCCGCGTGATGCTGGTCAATCAAGGCCATATGCGCGTATATGCCGAACAGGGTACCGGCCTGTTTGTCGGCGCCGAAATCGTCGGCCCCGCCGCCGAACACCTGGCACACCTATTGGCTTGGGCACACCAGCAAAAGATGACCGTGCCGCAAATGCTCGATATGCCCTTCTACCACCCCGTTATCGAAGAAGGCCTGCGCACCGCCCTGCGTGATGTGAACAGCAAACTGAAGCTGGGCGAAGTGCATACCGAATGTGCCGAATGCCCGGGCGAATAAGTGAGGGGAAGGCCGATACCGCAAATTCGGCCAACTTCATCAAAAATTTCTTTTCGGTCAAAACCCCGCCGTTCACGGCGGTAGAGTTTGACTTTGATTTGACAGGGGCGTAATGCCGAATCAGGGCAACATGAAGAGCGACGCCTTATGTGCACCCTGCATGTTGAAACATAATGTTATAAAACAAGGCCGTCTGAAAAAATGACTTTCAGACGGCCTTGTTTTATTTCACTGGCGCTTATTTTTTAGCCGGTGCTTTTTTTGCAGGCGCTTTGGCGGGTGCGGCCGCTTTGTTCAGTTTGGCGGTGCCCGCTTTGTCGAGCACGCAGCCGCGGGTTACGATTTGCGACACTTGCTGCTGGCGGCCGTTTACGGTTTCCACCGCCATCTGGGTCAGCATATTGCCGTTTACTTTATCCACATTGGCGGCAGTGGCTTTGTTTGCCGACCATGTGATACCGCCGCCGGCAAAGATGTTTTGATCATCATTTCCCACCACGCGGAAGAGGCCGGGGGAAACTTTGTCTTGGTATTTGACCTGTGCGGCCACTACTTCGCCGTTTTTGAAACCATACATCACGTTCAGCGGGTTTTGGCCTTTGTCGCCGCATTTGTAGGCCACTTCTTTTTTGCCGTCGATAGAATCAACCTGAACGGTTTGCGGCTCTTGGATTTGCGCCGCCGGCTGCTGTTGTGCGGCAGCGGCGGGGGCAGGTTGGGCTTTGGGCTTGTCTTTGCCGAACATACCGCAGGCACTCAGGGCGGTTACCACGGCCAGAGCCGGAACGATGGTTTTCAAGTTTGACTTCATAAAGTTACTCCGTTAGTCGTTTTATTCACATGCGCCGCTACGGCACAGACGGGGGATTTGGCAACGATAACAGATAAAAAGTTCCGTGTCTTTATTACATTGTGGCCGAAAAACGGGCGGCCGTACAGAAAATGAACCATCTTCAAAGCCTTATACCGTTGATTTGGCTTTTGTTTATGCCGTATGAAAAAACAATTCAAAACAAGTAAAGATTTGCCCTGCATTACCCGGGCGGCAGAAAACAATACTGCCCCATTGCTTTATAATAGGCGCCGGCCCGCCTCCCGCACGCAACCCGACCGAGAAAGAAAACCGCCATGAACAACGATGTTATCGAACACAACAACCCCGCGCCGGATAACAGCCTGCGCACTTACACCATCATCATCTACGCCCTTTACGCCCTCTCGCTGCTCAACGGTATCACCGCGCCGGCAGGCGTGATTATGGCTTATGTGAAACGCGGCGAGGCGGCGGGCACGGTTTATCACAGCCATGTGCAATATCTGATTAAAACTTTCTGGTATACCCTGCTGGCCATGTTAATCGGCTGGCTCACACTGGTTGTCTTCATAGGCTTCGTGGTTATCCTCATAGCCAGCGCGTGGTTTGTCTACCGCGTGGTGGCCGGATTTGTGAAACTGCTGGACAACCGCCCCGTCTCGCCCGACGGCTGGCTGTAAACGAATGTTTGGTTTGTTTTCAGACGGCCTGTTAAGAGAAAGGCCGTCTGAAAACAAGCTGCCCGCATAGCGAAAAAAACGTATTTACGCTATATAATCGCCCTCTTTCCCACGATTGCCCCAACCATGACCGACTCTGCCTACCAGCAACAGCTAAACGGAAAAATCCGCCACATCGGACAACTGTTCGCGCCGCTGTCCGTGCCCGCTTTGGAAGTGTTCGACTCCCCCGAACGGCACTACCGTATGCGCGCCGAGTTCAGGGTTTGGCACGAAGGCGAAACCATGTTTTACGCCATGTTCGAACAGGGGCGCAAAGCCGGCGGGGCAACCATGCAGCGCTGCGACAGCTTTGCCCCCGCCTGCGAAGCCGTCAACCTCCTGATGCCGCGCCTGCTCGCAGCGGCCGGCCGTATGAGTGTGCTGAAAAACCGCTGGTATCAGGTGGAGTTTCTCGCCACCCTGAGCGGCGAAATGCTGGTTACGATGATCTACCACAAAAAACTCGACGACACCTGGCGCGCCGCTGCCGAAGAGATGCAAAACGAGCTGGGCATCGCCGTTATCGGCCGCAGCAAAGGGCAGAAAATCGTGCTGAAGCAGGATTTCGTTACCGAAAAACTGAACGTGGGCGGCAACCCGTTCGTTTACCGCCAATACGAAGGCAGTTTCACCCAACCCAACGCCGCCGTTTGTGAAAAAATGCTCGCTTGGGCGTGCAACGTGGCACAGCACATCGGCGGCGACATGCTGGAACTCTATTGCGGCAACGGCAACTTCACCCTGCCGCTCGCACGCAGTTTCGATAAAGTGCTGGCCACCGAAGTATCGAAAACCTCGGTGCAGGCCGCATTATGGAATATAGAAGCGAACGGCAGCGGCAACGTGAAAATCGCCCGTTTGTCGGCCGAAGAATTTACCGAAGCCTACACCGGCGTGCGCGCGTTCCGCCGCCTGCAAGAACAAGGCATCGTATTGGCCGACTACCGCTTTTCCACCATTTTCGTCGATCCGCCGCGCGCCGGCATCGACAGCGAAACCCTGAAACTGGTGCGGCAGTTCGACCATGTGATTTATATTTCGTGCAACCCCGAAACCCTGCGCGCCAACCTCGACACGCTGGCGCAGACCCACCGCATACGCCGCATGGCGCTGTTCGACCAGTTTCCGTTTACCCCCCATATCGAAAGCGGGGTATGGCTGGAAAAGCGCAGGTAAAGCGCCTAAGGCCGCCTGAAACCGTTTCAGACGGCCTGCCGCAACCGGATAAACCGTTATTAATATGCCCGCCCAAACCCACCGCATCAACCACGAACCCGCCTTCCTGCTCACCGCCAAACCCTGGCGCGAAAGCAGCCTGTGGCTGGAAATGTTCAGCCGCCGCTACGGGCGCGTGGCCCTGCTCGCCCGCAGCGCCCGCACGCGCCAGAGCGAGTTGCGCGGCGTGCTGGTGCCGTTTGTGCCGGTGAGCGCATCGTGGTACGGTTCGCAGGAGCTGAAAACCCTGCACCGCGCCGAATGGCTGGGCGGTTGGCGGCAGCCGCAGGGGCGGCCGCTGTTCAGCGGGCTGTATGCCAACGAATTGGTATACAGACTCACCGCCCGCGAAGACCCTCACCCCGCCCTATACGACGCGCTCCACACCCTGATGCGCGCGGTGGCCGAAGAACCGAACCACGTTGCCTCCCTGCGCCGCTTCGAGTGGGCGTTGTTAACCGAACTGGGCTTCGCCCCCGACCTGCAACACGACGAACACGGCCAACCCGTTGCCGCCGGGCAAACCTACTGGCTGCGCCCCGAACACGCCCCGCTGCCGCTGGCACAGGCGGGCGGTTTGCCGCAGCACGAAGCACAAGGCGTTGCGGTGGACGGCAGCACCTTAATCCAACTGCGAAACGGCATTTTCGACAACGGCGAAAGTTTGCAGCAAACCCTCAAACTCACCCGTATGCTGCTGGATTTCCGCCTGCCCGAAGGCATCAAATCGCGGCAGGTTTTGCAGCAGATGCAGGCGTTTCAGACGGCCTGAATTTTTTGCCCAACCCGCACAGGCCGTCTGAAAACACAACCAGACCTTCAAAAAGGAACCGAACCATGTTACTAGGCGTAAACATCGACCACGTCGCCACCCTGCGCAACGCCCGCGGCACCCCCTACCCCAGCCCGCTCGAAGCCGCGCTGATTGCCGAAACCCACGGCGCCGACCTGATCACCCTGCACCTGCGCGAAGACCGCCGCCACATCAAAGACGCCGACGTATCCGCCATCAAAAACGCTATCCGCACCCGCATGAACCTCGAAATGGCGCTCACCGAAGAAATGCTCGAAAACGCCCTTAAAGTGATGCCCGAAGACGTGTGCATCGTGCCCGAAAAGCGCGAAGAAATCACCACCGAAGGCGGCCTCGACGTTTTGGCGCAGCAAGACAAAATCGCCGCCTTCACCAAAACGCTCACCGAAGCCGGCATCCGCGTTTCCCTGTTTATCGACGCCGACGAAGCGCAAATCCAAGCCGCCCGCGACGTGGGCGCACCCGTTATCGAACTGCACACCGGCGCCTATGCCGATGCCGAAACGCCGCATGCGCGCGCGACGCAATTGCAGCGCATCGAAGAAGGCGCGAACTTCGGTAGCGATTTGGGGCTGGTTGTCAATGCAGGCCACGGCCTCACCATCCACAACGTAACCCCGATTGCCAAAATTCTCGCCATCCATGAGCTGAACATCGGCCATTCGCTGATTGCCCAAGCCGTGTTCCTCGGCCTGCCCGAAGCGATACGGCAGATGAAAGAAGTGATGTTCAGGGCGCGCTCGCTGCCTTATTGAGGCCGTCTGAAAACCCGCAAAGGAAACCCCATGATCTACGGAATCGGCACCGACATCGTTGCGCAGGAGCGCATCGAAAAACTGCATAAAAAATACGGCCAAGCCTTCGCCCGGCGCCTGCTCAGCCGCATCGAACTGCTCGAATACCCGCAGTCGGGCAGGCCGGTAAACTTTCTCGCCAAACGCTTCGCCGCCAAAGAAGCCTTCGCCAAAGCCGTCGGCACCGGCCTGCGCTCGCCCGTTAGCCTGCGCAACATCGGCGTGGGGCACGACGGATTGGGCAAACCGGAATTTATCTGCGAACCTGATTTGCAGCAGTGGCTGCAAGAAAAAGGCATCAAACACGTGCATTTGAGCATGAGCGACGAGGGCGGCCGGGTGCTGGCGTTTGCCGTGGCCGAAAAATAAGCGCGCCCGTCCGAAACGGCAAGCCCTCTTTTTTCTATACAATATGCTTTGTGTTCAGACGGCCTGATGCGTGAACAAGGCCGTCTGAAAAACCTTTTATCTTTTTTCAGACGGCCTGATGTTATGAACGACCCCGCCCTCCGCATCCGCGAACTTACCGCCCTGCTCAACCGCTACGCCTACGAATACTACACCCTCGACGCGCCCAGCGTGCCCGATGCCGAATACGACACGCTCTTTCGCGAACTCGAAGCGCTCGAAGCCGCCCATCCGCAGTTGAAACTGCCCGACAGCCCCACCCTGCGCGTGGGCGGCCAACCGTTGGCGGGTTTCGAGAGCGTGCGCCACGAAGTGCCGATGCTGTCGCTTTCCAACGCCTTTTCGCCGCAAAACGGAAACGGTGCGTTCGACCACGCCGAAATGTATGCCTTCGACGAGCGCGTGCGCGGCGGCTTGGGCGGCAGAAAGCCGGAATATGTAATCGAACCGAAGTTCGACGGCTTGGCCGTCAGCCTGCTCTACCGCAGCGGCGTGCTGGAGCGCGCCGCCACGCGCGGCGACGGTTCGGTGGGCGAAGACGTTACCCTCAACGTGAAAACCATCGCCAACGTGCCGCTCAGGCTGCACGGCGGGCAAGTGCCCGAATTAATCGAAGTGCGCGGCGAAGTGCTGATGCTCAAAGCCGATTTTGCCGCGCTGAACGAGCAGCAGGCCGCCGCCGGCCAAAAACTGTTTGCCAACCCGCGCAATGCCGCCGCCGGCAGCCTGCGCCAACTCGATTCGCGCATCACCGCCCGCCGCCGCCTGCATTTTTTCGCCTACGGCATCGCCCGCAACGAAGGCGGCTTGGCGTCCGCCACGCATTTTGAAGAACTGGAATATCTGAAAGAACTGGGCTTCAGCCTGCCCGACGGCCAGTACGGCGTGTTCCCCGACATCGCCGGCGTGTTGGCGTTTTACGAAGAAATGAGCAAAAAACGCCCCGGCCTGCCCTACGAAATCGACGGCATGGTGGTGAAAGTGAACAGCCTGGCCGAACAACAGGAGCTGGGCTTTATTTCGCGCGCGCCGCGCTGGGCCGTCGCGCACAAATTCCCCGCCGAAGAAGCCCTTACCGTGGTGGAAGCCATTGACGTGCAGGTGGGGCGCACCGGCGCGGTAACGCCCGTTGCCCGCCTGCAACCGGTGTTTGTGGGCGGCGTAACCGTTACCAACGCCACCCTGCACAACGAAGGCGAAACGCAGCGCAAAGACGTGCGCGTGGGCGACACCGTGGTGGTACGCCGTGCGGGCGACGTGATTCCCGAAGTGGTGCGCGTGATTTTCGAGCGCCGCCCGATGCGCGAAGCCGCCGCCGCTTCAGACGGCCTGCAAGGCGATATGTTCGACAGGCCGTCTGAAAGCCGCAGCGAACCCGTTCACCCGCAATACCGCCTGCCCGAACACTGCCCGATTTGCGGCAGCGGCATCGAGCGCGAAGAAGGCGGAGCGGTGGCCCGGTGCAGCGGCGGCATGCTGTGCCGCGCCCAGCGCGCGCAGGGGCTGATCCACTTCGCCTCGCGCAAAGCGATGGACATCGAAGGCTTGGGGCAGCGGCAAATCGAGCAATTGGTGGCGCAGGATTTGGTGAAACATTTCGCCGATTTATACCGCCTCGACATTCCCGCCTTGCAGCAGATGAAAGAAAACGCCGACAAAAGCGAAACGCAACCGGAAGGCGGCGGCGAACCGCTTTCAGACGGCCAAAAAAACGGCAAAAAACAGTCGCCCGTTAAGTGGGCGCAAAACATTCTGACCGGCATCAAAGCGAGCAAACAGCCCGACTTGGCGCGTTTTCTGTTTGCACTGGGCATACGCCATGTGGGCGAGCGCACCGCCAAATCGCTGGCTCAGGCATTCGGCACGCTCGAAAAAGTGCGCCGTGCCCCCGAGCCGCTGCTGGCCTGCCTGCCCGACATCGGCACCGTGGTGGCGCATTCCGTTTCCCGGTTTTTCTCCGATTCCGAACAGCAGGCCATGATAGACGAACTGCTGGCCGCCGGCGTGTCGCCGAAAAACCGGCCCGTTACCCTGCCGCTTTCGCAATATGCCGAACCGCAAAAATGGCTCGCCCGCCTGCCCGGCTACAAAACCAGCGAAACAAAAGCCGCCGCGTTATGGGAATTGGCCGGCAAAAGCATGGCCGGCCTGATTGGCGACAACGCACTCAACGCCGAATGGCAGCAATGGCGCAGCCAGCCCGCCAATCTCGCCCTCTTGCACGATATAGAAGCGTTTTTGAACGGCATGCCGTCTGAAAACGAAACGCAGCCCGAGGGCGGCAACAGCGCCGTTGCAGGCAAAACCTTCGTGCTCACCGGCACCCTGCCCACGCTCAAGCGCGACGAAGCACAGGCCCTTATCGAAGCCGCAGGCGGCAAAGTGTCGGGCAGCGTGTCGAAAAAAACCGACTATGTGGTAGCCGGCGAAGCGGCGGGCAGCAAACTCGAAAAAGCGCAGGCCTTAGGCGTGGCGGTGCTGGATGAAGCGCAACTGAAAACCCTGCTGAATATCGGCAGATAACCAGACCTACCCATCTCTGCCGCAAACCCGTAAAATCCGTAATTTTGAACCGTGCACCATAATTTTTCAGACGGCCGCCGTATTTAAGCAGACTTAATCCGTGCCCGTATGGTCATACATTCAATTATTTGAGGAGCCAACATGATCAAACCGATTAAAAAAGCCGTATTCCCCGTTGCCGGCATGGGCACCCGCTTTCTGCCCGCCACCAAAGCCAGCCCCAAAGAAATGCTGCCGATTGTCGATAAGCCCCTGATCCAATACGCGGTAGAAGAAGCCGTGGCTGCAGGCTGCACCGAAATGGTGTTCGTTACCGGCCGCAACAAGCGCAGCATAGAAGACCACTTCGACAAAGCCTACGAACTCGAAACCGAGCTGGAACAGCGCAATAAAGACAAACTGCTCGAACACGTTAAAGACATCCTGCCGCCCGAAATCACCTGCCTGTATATCCGCCAGGCCGAAGCGCTGGGCTTGGGCCACGCCGTGCTGTGCGCCCGCGCCGCCGTGGGCGACAACCCTTTCGCCGTGATTCTGGCCGACGACTTAATCGACGCCCCGCAAGGCGCGCTCAAACAGATGGTCGATATCTACAACCAAACCGGCAACAGCGTGCTGGGCGTGGAAACGGTGGATCCTTCCCAAACCGGCTCCTACGGCATCGTGGAAGTGGAAAACCTCAAAAACTACAAACGCATCACCAATATCGTTGAAAAACCCAAACCCGAAGAAGCGCCTTCCAATCTGGCCGTGGTAGGCCGCTACATCCTCACCCCGCGCATTTTCAGCCTCTTAACCAACCTGCCGCGCGGCGCCGGCGGTGAAATCCAGCTCACCGACGGCATCGCCCGCCTGCTCGACCACGAATTCGTGCTGGCACACGCCTTCGAAGGCACGCGCTACGACTGCGGCAGCAAGCTGGGTTATCTCGAAGCCACCGTTGCCTACGGCTTGAAACACCCCGAAACAGGCGCGGCATTCCGCGAACTGTTGCAGCAATACACCGGCAAAAACTAAACGGACGCTTTGCCGGCAATGCCTTAAAAACTGCTTTCAGACGGCCTGTGATAAAGAAACAGGCCGTCTGAAACCGTTCCGGCTATCTATGCTAAAATCCCGCCCGACTGATCCAACCCCACACCCGCCATGACCACACCCCAATACAGCGAATCGAGCATCACCGTACTCAAAGGCCTGGAGCCGGTAAAAGAACGCCCGGGCATGTACACCCGCACCGAAAGCCCCACCCACATCTGCCAGGAAGTTATCGACAACGCCGCCGACGAAGCACTCGGCGGTTTTGCCACGCGGATCGACGTGGAAATCCACGCCGACGGCTCTCTGTCGGTGCGCGACAACGGCCGCGGCATTCCCACCGGCCTGCACCCCGCCGAAAACGTACCGGTGGTGGAGTTGGTGTTTACGCGTTTGCACGCGGGCGGCAAGTTCAACAAAAAAGACGGCGGCAGCGCCTATGCCTTTTCAGGCGGCCTGCACGGTGTGGGCGTGTCGGTAACCAACGCGCTTTCCACCCGTTTGGAAGTAACCGTCAAACGCGAAGGAAAAATCCGGCGTATCGTGTTTGCCGGCGGCGATGTAGTCGAACCCTTGATCGAAACCGGCAAATGCGCGGTAAAAGATTCCGGCACCGAAGTACGCGTGTGGCCGGACGGCAAATACTTTGAAAGCCCGAACTACAGCATCGCCGAACTGGAGCGGCTGCTGCGCGCCAAGGCCGTGCTGCTGCCCGGCGTTACCGTGTCGCTCACCCGCCCCGTTAAAGGTGAACCTGAGCCGCAAACGCAAACCTGGCACTACCCCGACGGCCTCAAAGGCTATCTCGCCGACCTCATCGGCGAAGCGCAGGAAGCCGTGCCGGTGTTTGCCGGCGAAAACTATATTTCAACCGGCCACGAAGGTGATTTTGCTGCCGGCGAAGGCGCGGCTTTCGCGCTCACCTGGCTGGAAGACGGCGTGTGCAACAGCGAGAGCTACGTCAACCTGATTCCCACCCCGCTGGGCGGCACCCACGAAGCGGGTTTGAAACAGGCCGTGTTCGGCGCGGTGAACAATTTCATCAACCACCACAACCTGTTGCCGCGCGGCGTGAAAGTGCAAAGCGACGACGTATTCGGCCGCGTGGCCTTCGTATTGTCCGCCCGCGTGCTCGACCCGCAGTTCCAAGGCCAAACCAAAGACAAACTCACCAACCGCGACGCGCTCAAGCTCGTGGCCGCGGTGTCGGGCGACCCGCTCGAATTGTGGCTCAACCAAAACGTAGAAGCCGGTAAAAAAATCGCCGAGCTCGCCATCCGGCAGGCGCAGGCGCGGATGCGCTCAGTGAAGAAAATCGAAAAGAAAAAAGGCAGCGGCGTGGCGGTGCTGCCCGGCAAACTCACCGACTGCGAAAGCGAAGACATCCGCGAAAACGAGCTGTTTCTGGTGGAAGGCGATTCGGCCGGCGGTTCGGCCAAACTCGCGCGCGACAAAGCCACCCAAGCCATCCTGCCCCTGCGCGGCAAAGTGCTCAACAGCTTTGAAGTCCACCCCGACCAACTGTTCGGCAACGCCGAAATCCACGATATTTCCGTCGCCATCGGCGTCGACCCCCACGGCGCGGGCGACAACCCCGATTTAAGCGGCCTGCGCTACGGCAAAATCGCCATTTTGTCGGACGCCGACGTGGACGGCTCGCATATCCAAGTGCTGCTGCTCACGCTGTTTTACCGCCACTTTCCCAAGCTGGTTTCTGACGGCCATATTTATGTCGCCCAACCGCCGCTGTTCCGCGTCGATGTCAACGCGCAGGGCAAAACCAAACCCGCCCGCAAATTCTACGCGCTCGACCAAGCCGAACTGGACGGCATTTTAGAACGCCTGCAAAAAGAAGGCCTGTCTGAAAACAAATATGCCATCAGCCGTTTCAAAGGCTTGGGCGAAATGAACCCCGACCAGCTCAAAGACACCACCATGCACCCCGACACCCGCCGCCTGCTGCAGGTGCAGATTCCCGACGGCGCGATCGAAGAAACCCACGGCATTTTCGTGAAGCTGATGGGCAAAGGCGAAGCCGCTGCCCGCCGCGCGTGGATGGAGGCCGAAGGCGATACGGCGCAGGTGGATATTTAACCCGACGGCCGAATCCGGCCGGCCGGAAAAAAAACAGAGGCCGTCTGAAAACTTTTCAGACGGCCTTGATGCTTTCTGCCGCTTGGCCAAATCCTGCAAACTACATCGCGCCGTAATTCGGGCCGCTGCCGCCTTCGGGGCAGACCCACACGATATTTTGCGTGGGGTCTTTGATGTCGCAGGTTTTGCAGTGCACGCAGTTTTGCGCATTGATCTGCAACTGCGGTTCGCCGTTTTCTTCCACGATTTCATACACGCCGGCGGGGCAGTAGCGCGTTTCGGGGGCGGCGTATTCTTTCAGGTTTACATCAAGCATGGTTTGCGGGTTTTTCAGCTTCAGGTGCGAAGGTTGGTTTTCTTCGTGGCTGAGGTTGGCGAGAAACACGCTGCTCATGCGGTCGAACGTGAGTTTGCCGTCGGGTTTGGGATAGTCGATGGGGCGGGCGGCGGCGGCTTTTTTCAAAGCGCCGTGGTCGGTGCCGTGGTGTTTGATGGTCCACGGCGTTTTGCCTTTAAACACATATTGTTCCAGCCCGGTGTAGGCCATGGCGGGGAACAGCCCCCATTTGAAGGCGGGGCGGATGTTGCGGGCGGCGTGCAATTCGCGGTATGCCCAGCTTTGTTTGAACAAATCTTCGTAGGCATAGGCGGTTTTGCCGCCGGTTGATGCCTCTGCCTCCCCGGGGCTTTCCAAAACGGGAAAAACCGCTTCGGCCGCCAGCATGGCCGATTTCATGGCGGTGTGTATGCCTTTGATGCGCGGCACGTTCAAGAAGCCTGCGGCGTCGCCCACCAGCACGCCGCCGCGGAAGGCAAGTTTGGGCAGGCTTTGCAGGCCGCCTTCGGTGAGCGCGCGCGCGCCGTAGGCGATGCGGCGGCCGCCTTCGAAGGTTTTGCGGATTTCAGGGTGGGTTTTGAAACGCTGAAACTCTTCAAACGGCGAAAGATAGGGGTTTTGGTAGTCCAAACCCACCACAAAGCCTACCGCCACTTGGTTGTTGTCGAGATGGTAGATAAACGAGCCGCCGTAGGTTTTGGTGTCGAGCGGCCAGCCGGTGCTGTGCACCACCAGGCCGGGTTGGCATTGGCCGGCGGGCACTTCCCAGATTTCTTTGATGCCGATGCCGTAGGTTTGCGGCTGGCTGTCGCGTTCGAGCGCGTATTTCTCAATCACCTGCCGGCTGAGCGAGCCGCGGCAGCCTTCGGCGAACACGGTTTGCTGCGCCCAAAGCTCCATACCGGGTTGGAATGTTTCGGTGGCTTCGCCGTCTTTGCCCACGCCCATATTGCCGGTGGCGATGCCTTTCACCGAGCCGTCGGGGTGGTAGAGCACTTCGGCGGCGGCAAAGCCGGGGTAGATTTCCACGCCGAGACTTTCGGCCTGCTCGGCCAGCCAGCGGCACAATGCGCCGAGGCTGATAATGTAGTTGCCGTGGTTGTTGAAATTTGGGGTAACCGGCAGTTTGCAGGCTTTGTTTTGGGTGAGGAACAGCACTTGGTCGGCGGTTACGCTGCGGGTAACCGGCGCGCCTTGCGTTTTCCACTCGGGCAAGAGTTCGTTGAGCACGGCGGGGTCGAAAACCGCGCCCGATAAAATGTGCGCCCCCACTTCCGAACCTTTTTCCACCACGCACACGCTGGTTTCGCGCCCCGCCTGCTGCGCAAGCTGTTTGAGCCTGATGGCGGCCGACAAGCCCGCGGGGCCTGCGCCGACAACAACGACGTCATACTGCATACTGTCGCGTTCGATGGTTTCGGTCATGGTTGTGGTTCCTGTTGGTTGCGGCGCCTAAGCGGTTTGGTTTTTTAGCCCCTCCCGTTTTCAGACGGCCTGTTATTGGTTTTGAAATATCGGATTATACAGCATAGTGTGAAGCGGCAGCCAAAACGGCGGCAAGGTTTCGAACAGTTCGAATACCGCTTATTCCGGTGCTTCTTCCTCCACCCGCGCCCCTGCCTGCGCCAGTTTTTCCAGCATATCCGCCCAAGCCGCATCCATATGGGCGCAGGCTTCGCCTACGGCCTTGATGCCGAATTCGATATGCGGCGGCACCTTCTCCCCTCTGCCGTTTACCCAACCGACGCTGGGCAGGCTGAACGTGCGTATGCCCGCATATTCCGCTTCGATATGCCGCATTACCGGCACAACGTGCGACTCGGGGATGCCGAACACCCATACCGAGCGCTGCCCGCTGCGGGTTTGGTGGAAACGGCCGGCATAATAGGTTTCCAGCACCCATTCGCCCATCGGTTGCGCCATCACGGGAAAGCCGGGCATGAAATAGTGTTCGCGTATCGAAAAACCGGCGATGTCGTTATAGCTGTTGGGTATCAGATCGGAGCCGGCCGGGAAATCGGCCATCAGCAGCCGCTGGCGGTGGGCGGCCGAATCAAGCGCATCGCCGCGTTTGAGCGACACGCCGTCTATCAGCGCCGCTGCTTCGGGGTGGCGCACCAGCGGCACGTCCAACGCATCGGCGGCGGCTTGGCGGGTGTGATCGTCCAAAGTGGCGCCGATGCCGCCGGTAACGAAAGTCGGCAGGCCGTCTGAAAAACTGCGGCGCAACTGTTTGGCCAAGAGCGGCCTGTCGTCAGGCAGATACTGCACCTGCCCCAAACGCAGGCCGCGCGATTCGAGCAGGTTTTTAAAAAAGGCAAAATGTTGGTCGGCGCGGCTGCCGTGCAGAATTTCATCGCCGATAATAATTAAATTGAAATCAATCATGGCATACTCTTTCCGCCGGTATGGCATTAACAATATTCATACAGGCCGCCCGAACCCGCCCCAGGCTGGACGAACAGGCCGATTCATACAATAATAGCCCGTTTTCAGGCCGTCTGAAACGGCATTTCCACATTCGATAGGATTTTCCATGAGCCAGCATAACCATACCATTTTGCAAAGCCTGCCCGCAGGCCAGAAAGTCGGCATTGCCTTTTCAGGCGGCCTCGACACCTCCGCCGCCCTGTTGTGGATGAAACTCAAAGGCGCACTGCCCTATGCCTACACTGCCGATTTGGGCCAGCCCGATGAAAGCGACTACAACGCCATTCCGAAAAAAGCCAAAGAATACGGCGCGGCAGAAGCCCGCTTAATCGACTGCCGCAGCCAGCTTGCCCATGAAGGCATCGCCGCCATCCAGTGCGGTGCGTTCCATGTTTCAACAGGCGGCATAGCCTATTTCAACACCACGCCGCTGGGCCGTGCGGTAACCGGCACCATGCTGGTTTCGGCCATGAAAGAAGACGACGTGAATATCTGGGGCGACGGCTCCACCTACAAAGGCAACGACATCGAACGCTTCTACCGCTACGGCCTGCTCACCAACCCCGCGCTGAAAATCTACAAACCCTGGCTCGACCAGCAGTTTATCGACGAGCTGGGCGGCCGTCAGGAAATGAGCGAATTTCTGATTGCCAATGGCTTCGACTACAAAATGTCGGTGGAAAAAGCCTATTCCACCGATTCGAATATGCTCGGCGCAACGCACGAAGCCAAAGATTTGGAGTTCTTGGATTCCAGCATCAAAATCGTCAAACCGATTATGGGTGTGGCGTTTTGGGATGAAAACGTGGAAGTGAAGCCCGAAGAAGTGCGCGTGCGCTTTGAAGAAGGCGTGCCCGTGGCCATCAACGGTCAGGAATACGGCGACCCGGTGGCGCTGTTTTTGGAAGCCAACCGCATCGGCGGCCGTCACGGCCTGGGCATGAGCGACCAAATCGAAAACCGCATCATCGAAGCCAAATCGCGCGGCATTTATGAAGCCCCCGGCATGGCCTTGTTCCACATTGCTTATGAACGTTTGGTAACCGGTATCCACAACGAAGACACTATTGAGCAATACCGCATCAACGGCCTGCGCCTCGGCCGCCTGCTGTATCAAGGCCGCTGGTTCGACAGCCAAGCACTGATGCTGCGCGAAACCGCCCAACGCTGGGTGGCCAAAGCCGTTACCGGCGAAGTAACTTTAGAACTGCGCCGCGGTAACGACTATTCGATTCTCAACACCGAATCGCCCAACCTCACCTACGCCCCCGAACGCCTGAGCATGGAAAAAGTGGAAAACGCCGCCTTCACCCCGCTCGACCGCATCGGCCAGCTCACCATGCGCAACCTCGACATCACCGACACCCGTGCCAAACTCGGCCTCTACTCGCAAACCGGCCTGTTGTCGCTGGGCGAAGGCTCGGTGCTGCCGCAACTGGGCAGCCGCGAAAAATAAGGTCTGCCCGATTAACGGGCGGCAGGCCGTCTGAATGCAATACTGCGCAGTTTCTGCGGAGCATTGTATTCAGACGGCCTTTATCTTTGTTTTTTCAAAACA
Source organism: Neisseria sp. (assembly GCF_030530745.1). GTDB lineage: Bacteria > Pseudomonadota > Gammaproteobacteria > Burkholderiales > Neisseriaceae > Neisseria. The sequence goes on from NZ_JAUMUI010000003.1 coordinate 47,760, forward strand.
AAATATTTCAGAACGCCCGGCAGTTACCTTTCCCTCCTGCCGTCTGAAAACCCTCTGTATTTTCCGGCGCATCCCCACCCTGCTCTGCGGCGGTTTCCAAAAATTCGTCAACCCCGCGCCCGCAGCGGGTTTTCTTTTCGTTTAACGTGGCTTTCAGCAAGGCATCGTTTTGCGGCAGCGCGGCGCGTTCGGCTTCGTTGTGCCACAGGTGGTAGGCCACGCCGGCGAATTTGAGGTTGTGCCGCTTCATGCCGCTGTGGTAGCAGCGGGCGACGAATTCGCTGTCTTCCCGCCCCCAGCCGACGAAATCGTTGTTGAAACCGTTCACGGCCAGCGCATCGTCGCGGAAAAAACCCATATTGCAGCTTTTGATGCCTTTGTGTTTGCGGTTACCGCGCTTAGCAATCAGTTTCGACAGTTTGGCCAGCCGCAGCGCGGAGAGGCGTTTTTTGATGCCGCCGCTGTAAAACGACAAATCGGGCAGCGGCAGTTGGCGGTCGGCCAGGATTTCTTCGGTGCGCTCCCTGCCGATCAATACCTGCCCGCCCTGAATCAAACGGCCTTTACGGGCAACGGCGATATGGTCGGCGATAAACGAAGGGTCGAGCATCATATCGCCGTCGATGATAATCAGATAATCGGAAGAAGCGGCGGCAATAGCCCTGTTTCGCGATTGTGCGGCGCGGAAGCCTTCGTCTTTCTGCCAGGTATGTTTTACAGGCACGGGGCTGACTTGAGCAAATTTGCCCACAACTTCGGTGGTACGGCGGTCGGAACCGTCGTCGGCGACGATGATTTCCTGCGGCAGGCGGGTTTGCGCAAGGGCGGACTTCAACACCAGCGCCAGCGCGTCGGGGCGGTTGTAGGTGGTGATAATCAGCGACACGCCCATATTGCGGTTGTGTTCGTAGAGCTTAACGTATTTGTAATATGAGTTTTGCGCGTTAATGGTAGAAATAACCAGCCCGTCGGCACCGTAAGCAAAACCCTTGCGCAAAATATAACTTCTGAAAAACGCCCATCCGCCGTGCAATACGGCCTTGAACACGGAAGAAGTTTTGCGGTAGCGGTTTTCTTCGGCATAAAGCGTGCTGTATTGCTGCATCTTTTGAATCAGCCCCTCGGCATTCTGATACGAATAGTGCTTCAGGCAGCCTTTGAGCGGGCGCACATGGATTTGGGGCGGCAGTTCCAGCGATTCGTGTACGCGCCGGTTGTTGAAGCCGGCATAGTTGCGGTGGTAGAGACGCGGCAGTATGTCGGGATACCAGCCGCAGGCTTTGATAAAGCGGCCGTTATAATGGTTGAGGCGCGAGAGGGTGTAAACGGTGTTGGGGTCGTTGTGCTCCACCGCCGCGCGTATGCTGGCAACCAGCTCGGCATCGGGCACTTCGTCGCTGTCGATGCTGAAAATCCAAGGGTGTTTGGCCATGGAGGCGGCAAGGTTTTTCATGGGGCCGAAGCCGGTGAACCCGTGTTTGCACACGCGCACGTTGGCAAACCCTGCGGCGATTTCGAGTGTACGGTCGGTCGAGCCGTTGTCGAGCAGCAGCACTTCGTCGAAATCGGCCAGCGCGGCGAGCACCTCGGCCAGATAGCGTTCGGAATTCTTAACCAGCATGGCGGCGCTGGCGGGTATTTTTCGTGTTGGCATAATCAAACCGTTGCAGGCCGTCTGAAAACTTTTTCAGACGGCATTTGTTTTCGTGATACTTTCCCGCGCACGGGGCGGGTATTTTTCTGCCAGCCACGCCAGCGCCTGCTTGGCGGCTTCCTGCTCGGCCGCGCGGCGGCTGCCGGCTTTGGCGGTGGTGATAAAGCCCAGCTCGCCCAAATCGCAGGCGATGGTGAATTCGGCGTTGCAGCCTTCGCCGTGCTGCGCTTCGATGCGGTATTTGGGCAGTGCCAAACGGCGCGCCTGCAAGGTTTCCTGCAACAGGGTTTTGGCGTCTTTGCCCTGCCCTGCGGCATCGGCGCCGGCCACCCGCTGCGCAAACAGGCGGCGCACGGTTTCTTCGGCAGTGTTGAAGTCGGCATCGAAACTGATGGCGGCGAAAACGGCTTCCATGGCGTCGGCCAGAATCGAAGGCCGGTTGAAACCGCCGCTTTTGAGTTCGCCCGGCCCTAAAAACAGCGCGTCGCCCACATTCAGCGAAACGGCGATGGCGGCCAGCGTGTCTTGGTTGACCAAGTTGGCGCGCATACGCGAAAGGCGGCCTTCTGGCAGCTCGGTAAAGGTTTCGAACAGCATTTTGGCAACGGTATAGTTGAGTATGGCATCACCCACAAATTCAAAACGTTCGTTGTTGCGTGAGGAAAAACTGCGGTGGGTGAGCGCCTGCTCCAAAAGTTCGGGGCGTTTGAAGGTGTGGCCGAGCCGCTGCTGGATTTGTTGCAGCGCGCGCTGTTTGACGGGGTTGGGCTTCATGCGGGTTCTTTCGTTTTCAGTCAGCCCGAATGCTTTTCAACACTTAAAAAACGCAAATGCAGAAAAGGTTTAAGGCTGGTTAATCGTTAAAAGTTTAAAAGGCCGTCTGAAAACATTTTCAGACGGCCTGCTATTGTATAACAAATGTTTATTTGCCCAAAGCTGCCAGCACTTCCGCCTTCACGGTTTCAACGGCCTGCGTGCCGTCCACCTTGATGTATTTGGGCGCGTGCTCGCCGGTGAGTTTGCTGTAAAACCCGATTAACACGGCGGTTTGGTCGTGATACACCTCGAGGCGTTTTTTCACGGTTTCTTCTTTGTCGTCGTCGCGCTGGATCAAATCCTCGCCGGTTACGTCGTCTTTGCCCTCGGTTTTCGGCGGGTTGAACGTAACGTGGTAGGTGCGGCCCGAAGGCAGGTGCACACGGCGGCCGCTCATGCGGTTCACAATCACCGCATCGGGCACGTCGATTTCCACAACCGCGTCCAAATCCACGCCCGCCTCCACCATCGCTTCGGCCTGCGCCAGCGTGCGCGGGAAACCGTCGAACAGAAAACCGTTGTTGCAGTCGCTCTGCGCGATGCGCTCTTTCACCATGCCGATGATGATGTCGTCGCGCACCAGGCCGCCTTCGTCGATGATTTTTTTCGCTTCCAAACCCAAAGGCGTGCCGGCCTTAATCGCCGCGCGCAGCATATCGCCGGTGGAAATTTGCGGAATGCCGAAAGCGGCGGTGATAAATTGCGCCTGCGTGCCTTTGCCCGCACCCGGCGCGCCGAGCAGTAATACTTTCATGTGTGTTCCTTCAAACGAGTTGATAGAGGCAGAAATATTCCGGCGCTTATCTTAATATGGTTGGGCGGTTGTGAAAAGGCCGTCTGAAAAGCAGGTGAAAACTTTTTCGGGCAGGGGCGATTTGTGCGATAATCTGCCCGAAATTTCCAACCGACATTCCACACGAGAACATCATGGCAGACGAAAAAAACAAACCCGACGATAAAAGCAAAGCGCTTGCCGCCGCGCTGGCGCAAATCGAAAAAAACTTCGGCAAAGGCTCCATCATGAAGATGGACGGCAGCCATCAAGACGAAAATCTGGAAGTAATTTCCACCGGCTCGCTCGGCTTGGATTTGGCGCTGGGCGTGGGCGGCCTGCCGCGCGGCCGCGTGGTTGAAATTTTCGGCCCCGAATCTTCGGGCAAAACCACCCTGTGTTTGGAAGCCGTTGCCCAATGCCAGAAAAACGGCGGCATCTGCGCCTTTATCGATGCCGAACACGCCTTCGATCCTGTTTACGCCCGCAAACTCGGCGTGAAAGTGGAAGATCTTTATCTTTCCCAGCCCGACACCGGCGAGCAGGCGCTGGAAATCTGCGACACGCTGGTGCGCAGCGGCGGCCTGGATATGGTGGTGGTCGATTCCGTTGCCGCGCTGGTGCCCAAAGCCGAAATCGAAGGCGAAATGGGCGACAGCCACGTCGGCCTGCAGGCCCGCCTGATGAGCCAGGCGCTGCGCAAACTCACCGGCCACATCAAAAAAACCAACACCCTCGTAATATTCATCAACCAAATCCGCATGAAAATCGGCGTGATGTTCGGCAGCCCCGAAACCACCACCGGCGGCAACGCGCTGAAGTTCTACGCCTCCGTGCGCCTCGATATCCGCCGCACCGGCCAAATCAAAAAAGGCGACGACATTTTGGGCAACGAAACCAAAGTGAAAGTAATTAAAAACAAAGTCGCCCCGCCCTTCCGCCAAGCCGAGTTCGACATCCTCTACGGTGAAGGCATCAGCTGGGAAGGCGAGCTGGTGGATTTGGGCGTGAAATACGGCATCGTCGAAAAATCCGGCGCATGGTATGCCTATAACGGCGCCAAAATCGGCCAAGGCAAAGACAACGTGCGCGTGTGGCTGAAAGAAAACCCCGAAGTGGCCGACGAAATCGATGCCAAAATCCGCGCCAAAGCCGGCACCAACGTGCAGATTACCGAAGGCATACCCGACGAAACCGACGGCGAAGCGCCCGAAGAATAAACCGCCTCCGCCCCGTCCGACAGGCCGTCTGAAAGCGTTTTCAGACGGCCTTTCTCCACCCTGCAATCTTGAAAACTGCTATACTTCGCGCATTTCCCCAACCTGAGACCTTTGCAAAACCTCCAGATGTGGATGCAGTTCAAGGCGTAGCAGCGCAGCGAGCGCAGACATATCAAACACAAGGCTAAGCGAGCGAGCAGTACCCTAAAGGGCATAAACGCACAACGCAGAAATGCGCCGCAGATGGGGGTGCAAAGGTCTCAACCTGTTTTTCAGGCCGCCCAAAACATGATCAGCAAACAAGAATACCAAGCCCAAGCCGCCGCAGGCTACAACCGCATCCCGCTGGTGCAGGAGTTGTTGGCCGACCTCGACACCCCGCTGTCGCTCTACCTCAAACTGGCCAACCGGCCCTACACCTACCTGCTCGAATCAGTGGTGGGCGGCGAACGTTTCGGCCGCTATTCCTTTATCGGCCTGCCCTGCCGCACCTGGCTCAAAGCATCGGGCAAACACGTCGATGTATATTGCAACGGCGAAATCACCGAACAGTTCGACGGCAACCCGCTTACCTTCATCGAAGCCTTCCACCAACGTTTCAAAACACCCGAAATCCCCAACCTGCCCCGCTTCACCGGCGGCCTGGTCGGCTATTTCGGCTACGAAACCATCTACAACTTCGAACATTTCGCCCACCGCTTCCAAAACAGCGGCAAGCCCGACACCATCGGCACGCCCGATATTTTATTGATGCTCTCGCAAGAGCTGGCTGTGGTCGATAACCTTTCCGGAAAAATCTACTTAATCGTGTATGCAAACCCCGCCGAAGAGAACGGCTACGAAGCCGCGCGCGAACGGCTGGAAGACCTGCGCACCCGCCTGCGCCAAAGCTGCGCCATCCCGCTCTCGCTCGGCAGCAGAAAAACCGAACCGCAGCACGAAACCGGCGAAGCGCGCTATAAAGAATACGTGCGCAAAATCCGCCGGTATATTCTCGACGGCGACTGCATGCAGGTGGTGCCCAGCCAGCGCATGAAGCTGGAATTCACCGACCACCCGCTCTCGCTCTACCGCGCCCTGCGCACGCTCAACCCCTCACCCTATATGTTTTACTACGATTTCGGCGGTTTCCACATCGTCGGCTCGTCGCCCGAAATCCTCGTTCGCCGCGAACGCGACACCATCGTCGTACGCCCCATCGCCGGCACCCGCCTGCGCGGCAAAACCCCTGCCGAAGACCTTGCCAACGAGCAAGACCTGCTCGGCGACGCCAAAGAAACCGCCGAACATGTGATGTTGATTGATTTGGGTCGCAACGACGTCGGCCGCGTCAGCCGCACAGGCGAAGTGAAAGTAACCGACAAAATGGTGATCGAGCGCTATTCGCACGTGATGCACATCGTATCTAACGTGGAAGGCCGTCTGAAAAACGGCGTGAACAATATGGAAATCCTCGCAGCCACCTTCCCCGCCGGCACGCTTTCCGGCGCCCCCAAAGTGCGCGCGCTCGAAATCATCGAAGAGCTGGAGCCGGCCAAACGCTGCATCTACGGCGGAGCCGTCGGCTGTTGGAGCTTCAACAACGATATGGACTTGGCCATTGCCATCCGCACCGCCGTGATTAAAAACGGCACGCTCTATGTGCAAAGCGGCGGCGGTATCGTTGCCGATTCGGAAGAAGAAGCCGAATGGCAGGAAACCCAAAACAAAGCCCGCGCGGTATTGCGGGCGGCTCAGATGGTGCAGGAAGGTTTGGATAAGTAGGTGTGCAGAATGTGTCGGACTCGGTTCCGTTACAAGCCTAAAAATACCTTTATTTACGCGTTTTATCAAAAACCAACCTGTTCAATCTTTCAGATTCCTTTTCACCGTATTTAAAAACCCGCGCAAAATATCAATATCTTCGGTTTGCGTGCCCGCCCGCATAAACAGGCTCCGCATACGGCGCATCAGGCGGTCGCTGTTGCGGCGGTTGAAAAAGCCCACGCTTTCCATCACGCTTTGCATATGGGCAACCATACCGGCGATTTGTTCGTGGGTGGCGGGGCGGGTTTCCTGCGCCAGATGCGTCATCGGCACACCGGTTTGGCTGAACAGCTCGTAGCACACCACCTGCACGGCCTGCGCAAGGTTGAGCGAGAAATAGTCGGGGTTGCCGTTGATGGTCATCAGGCGGTTGCAGCTTTGCACTTCTTCGATGCTCAAACCGAAAGTTTCGTTGCCGAACACCAGCGCCGCCTGCTGCCCCTGCGCGGCGGCCTGCAACAGCTCGGGAACCAGCTCACGCGGGGTTTGCAGCGGCGCGGCCAGCTCGCGTTTGCGGCTGGTAAGCGCACAGCTCAGGGAGGTATCGGCCAACGCTTCACTCAAGGTAGAACAGATACAGGCGTTTTCGAGCACATCTGCCGCCCCCGAAGCCAGCACGAAGCTTTCTTCGGGCAGCCTGAACGACTGCGGATCTGCGGCGTCGAACACGGGCGGGTGTGCCGTTACCGGCGTGGCGATAAGCTGCGGGGCAACCAGCGTTAAACGGTGCAGACCCATGGTTTTCATGGCGCGGGCGGCAGAGCCGATATTGGCGGGATGGCTGGTGCGCGCGAGCACGATGCGGATATTGCCGAGATAATCCGGCAGCGCGGGTTTGGGATTGTTCATGTTTTATTTTCGTAACGGGGGTATAATACAGGCTTTGATTTCACTGTTCAGACGGCCTGAAGCCAAATTGGAAAGGCCGTCCGAAGCGTTCTTTAAAAAACATTGGAAACCGCAAAACGCCAAGTTGGTTTGCGTATTATTTTACCCGATTAGCCCGATTGGAAAAGCCATCATGAACCCGATTTTAAACACCGCCTTCAAAGCCGCGCGCAAAGCAGGCGATATGATGATACGCGCCTCACGAAATTTAGATGCCGTAAAAACCGACAGCAAAGCGTTTAACGATTTCGTTTCCGATGTCGACCGCACTTCCGAGGCCATTCTGACCGACGCCCTCAAAGAAGCCTATCCCCACCACAAAATCACCGCCGAAGAAGGCGGCACGCAAGGCAAAGCCGGTGCCGAATACGAGTGGATCATCGACCCGCTCGACGGCACCACCAACTATCTGCACGGCCATCCGCAATATGCAATTTCAATGGCGCTGCTGCACAAAGGCGTACTGCAGGAAGCCTTGGTTTACGCCCCCGAGCGCAACGATTTATACATGGCCTCGCGCGGCCAAGGCGCGCTGCTCAACGACCGCCGCATCCGCGTATCCAACCGCATAGAGTTAAACCGCTGCCTGATCGGCACCGGCTTTCCCGTAGTCGACCAAAGCATGATGGACACCTACCTCGCCATTCTGAAAGACATTCTCGCCAAAACCGCAGGCGGCCGCCGCGAAGGATCGGCCGCACTCGATTTATGCGCCGTGGCCTGCGGCCGTTTGGACGGCTTTTTCGAATTCAACCTCAAACCGTGGGACATCGCCGCCGGCGCCTTAATCGTGCAGGAAGCAGGCGGCATCGTTACTGATATGCAGGGCAACGAAGGCTGGCTGGAAAGCGGCGACACGGTGGCAGGCAACCCGAAAGTGCTCGCGCAGATGCTGCAAATCATCGCGCCGCACGTGAAATAAACGTTTGCAGCCTTCACCGTTTCCGCTAAAACCGGCACGGGCTTGATACAGTTTCCGTTTTGGTTTGAAGCGGCAAGGCAAATATCAACAGACCCTTACATTCGCCTAACAGTGCAGCTTTCCATCAACAGAAAAGGCCGGTATGCGGCAGCATACTGCTTTTCCTGACAAGAAAGATTGCAATACGGCTTACACAACCGACTTCAGAGCAACGGTACTGCATTTCCAAACACTACCGCAACCTGCCCTTACGACAAACCGCACAAACCATCGGCTGCCCCCCATCCCCGTCGGCCGCAAAAACGGCGGCAGCCTCTACCCCCGCCTGCGCACCGTCTCCAAACCCTAGGGTCTGTTGACATTCAACGCAACGGCGAATTTCAGAAAAGCGGGGGCCGTCTGAAAACGGAGTGAAATAAAACTGTTGTCCGAGCATTTCCCTACACATAAAAATCCCCGCCGGTTTATTGCGGGGATTTTTTCCCGGCTTCTGCCATCAGGCCTTAATGTGCCGAATGGCCGCCTTGATTATGCCCGTTTCCGCTGTCTTTGGGCGCCGTGTTGACATCAACGTTAATGGTTTGCGGTTTCGCCCTTTTGAATTTGAGGGTAACCGGAACTTTTTCACCCTGCTTCAACGGCCGTTTCAAACCCATAAACATGATATGGTAGCTGCCGGGCTTCAGCTCGGTGGTTTGGCCTGCTTTCAGCGGAATCCCGCCTTCCACTTCGCGCATGCGCATCACGCCGTTGTCGTTAACGTGGGTGTGCACTTCGATTTTGTCTGATACCGGGCTGCTTCCGCCGATCAGAAAATCGTCCCTGCGGGTATCGTTCTTGATATTCATAAACGCACCGCCCATATGCATACCTTCTACGGTAGCGCGCGCCCAAGGCTTCTCTACGGTTATGCCCGCCGCAAACGCAGTCTGGCAGATGCCTGCCATAACCAACGCACCTAACAGTTTTTTCATGGCTTTCTCCTTAATCACAGGTTGTGGAAAAATCACAGATTGCTGAAAGTACCGCATTTATACCCGAAAAAATTACTCATGTATTTTAATTTATATCAAAAAAAATGCTAGAAAAGATTCAACCCATATTCGCGCCAAAGCGCCATAAACCATAACACGGCCAGCAGAACCAAAGCCAGCATCTGCGCGGCGGAACCTGCATCTTTGGCGCGTTTGGCCAGCTCGTGCCGTGCGGTGGAGGTGTGATCGACGGCGGCTTCAACAGCAGTGTTAAAAAGCTCGACGATCAGCGTCAGAAACGATGCGGATATCAGCATCATACGGGTTGCAGGGCCGAAATTGAGAACAAAGGCCAGCGCAACCAATAAAATATTAAGCCAAACCAACTGGCGGAAAGCGCTTTCGTAGCGGTATGCCGCGCTGAGGCCGTCGCGCGAATAACCAACGGCTTTAATCATGCGCGTAATGCCTTTTTTTCCTTTAACTGTTTCTGCATATCGTTCATTCTGCATGATTCTTATCCTGTTTGTTTTCAGACGGCCTTACGGTTTTGCCCATGCCGCAACGGCATCGGCGAACATGGCTGCCACATCAAAGCCTTTCTGCTTCATGATTTCCTGAAAACCGGTGGGGCTGGTTACGTTGACTTCGGTGAGACAGTCGCCGATTACGTCCAAGCCTGCCAGCAAAATGCCGCGGCGTTTCAATTCGGGCGCGAGGGTTTCGGCGATTTCGCGGTCGCGCGCGGAAAGCTCCTGCGCCACGCCGCGCCCGCCTGCGGCCAGGTTGCCGCGCGTTTCGCCGTTTTGCGGGATACGCGCCAGCGCAAACGGCACCACTTCGCCGCCAATCACCAACACGCGTTTGTCGCCGTGCACGATTTCGGGAATATAACGCTGCGCCATGATGGTGCGCGTGTCGAGCTGCATAAGGGTTTCGAGTATGCTTCCGGTGTTGGGGTCGGCTTCGGTGAGGCGGAAGATGCCCATGCCCCCCATACCGTCGAGCGGTTTTACGATGATGTCGCCGTGTTCCTGCAGAAAGGCGCGCACGTCGGCGGCGCGGGTGCTCACCAGCGTGGGCGCGGTAAAGCGGCCGAAATTCAGAATTGCCAGTTTTTCGTTGAAATCGCGCATGGCCTGCCCGCTGTTAAACACTTTCGCTCCCTGCCCTTCGGCCAGCGTGAGCAGCTGGGTGGCGTAGAGATACTGCATATCGAAAGGCGGGTCGGTGCGCATAATCACGGCATCGAAATCTTTCAAGGCCGTCTGAATTTTACCGCCTGCTCTGAACCATTCGTGGTCGTGATCATTTTTCGCGCCGGCAAACTCAAACGGTGCGGCCTGCGCCGCTACGCTGCCGTTTTGCACCGAAAGCTCGCTGCTCAGTGTATGAAACAGCGCCCAGCCGCGCGCGGCCATTTCGCGCATCATGGCGTAGGTGGTGTCTTTATAGGTTTTGAAAGTTGCCAACGGGTCGGCGATAAATAAGATTTTCATAGGTTTCCTTTTGAATCCGGCCAATCATACATGCTGATACCTTTGCAAAAACCGCCTTCAGGCCGTCTGAAAATACCGCTGCGGTTTCAGACGGCCGCAATTGTGTTTTCACTACACCTGCCAATCCACCACGCCCAACCCGTGTTGCTGCAAATAAGCGTTGGCCTGCGAAAAATGGCGGCAGCCGAAAAATCCGCGGTAGGCCGACAGCGGCGACGGATGCGGCGCGCTCAACACCAAATGGCGGCTGCGGTCGATAAACGCGCCTTTCTTCTGCGCGTGGCTGCCCCACAGCATAAACACCACGTTGCGGCGGTGTTCATTCAATTGCGCAATCACGCAGTCGGTAAACTGCTCCCAACCCAGCGCGGCGTGGGAATGCGCCTGATGCGCGCGCACGGTGAGTACGGTGTTGAGCAGCAGCACGCCCTGGTCCGCCCAATGTTGCAGATAACCGTGATTGGGAATGCGAAAGCCTGCGATATCGCTTGCCAGCTCTTTATAGATATTCGCCAGCGACGGCGGAATATCCACTTCGGGGCGCACCGAAAACGCCAGCCCGTGCGCCTGCCCCGCGCCGTGATAAGGATCTTGCCCCAGAATCACCACCTTCACTTGGCCGAACTCGGTGGCTTTGAACGCATTAAACACATCGGCCGCCGGCGGATACACCGTCTGCCCGCTTGCGCGCTCGGCTTTAACGGTGCTCAGAATATGTTGGAAATAAGGCTGCTGCTTCTCCGCGCCGAGGGCGTCGTGCCAAGTCTGCATAAACTGCTCCGTAAACGGTGTGAACGAACCGTGCCATTATATAAGAAAGGCCGCCCGAAATGTTTCAGACGGCCTTACCGCACCAAGCGATAGACTATATAATCGCAGCCTGACTATATTTTTTCCGCTTTGCCATGCTTAAATTCACCCTGCACAAAACCGACGGCCACGCCCGACGCGGCACGCTCGAACTCAACCACGGCAAAATCGAAACCCCCGTATTCATGCCCGTGGGCACCTACGGCTCGGTGAAGGCGATGACACCGCAAAACCTGCACGATATCAACGCGCAGATTATCCTCGGCAACACCTATCATTTATGGCTGCGCCCCGGGTTGGAGGTAATCGAACAATTCGGCGGACTGCACCGGTTTATCGGCTGGGACAAACCCATTCTCACCGATTCGGGCGGTTTTCAGGTGTTTTCGCTCTCCGATATGCGCAAACTCACCGAAGAAGGCTGTACCTTCAAAAGCCCGATTAACGGAGACAAACTGTTTTTATCGCCCGAAATCTCGATGAAAATCCAAACCGTGCTCAACTCCGACATCGTGATGCAGCTCGACGAATGCACGCCCGGCGAAGCCTCGCACGAACAGGCGAAAAAATCACTGCAAATGAGCCTGCGCTGGGCGGAGCGCAGCAAAAAAGCGTTTGAAGATTTGAACAACCCTAATGCCCTCTTCGGCATAGTGCAAGGCGCGATGTATGAAGACCTGCGCGAAGAATCGCTGCGCGGGCTGGAGCAGTTTGACTTTCCCGGGCTGGCCATCGGCGGCTTGAGCGTAGGCGAACCCAAGCCCGAAATGTACCGTATGCTGCGCGCCGTCGGTCCGATGCTGCCCGCGCACAAACCGCATTACCTGATGGGCGTGGGCACGCCCGAAGATTTGGTGTACGGCGTGGCGCACGGCGTGGATATGTTCGACTGCGTGATGCCCACACGCAACGCCCGCAACGGCTGGCTGTTCACCCGCTTCGGCGACATCAAAATCAAAAACGCCAAACACAAACACGACACCCGCCCGCTCGACGAAACCTGCACCTGCTACGCCTGCAAAAACTTCAGCCGCGCCTATCTTTATCATTTGCACAAAGCCGGCGAAATCCTCGGCGCGCAACTGAACACCATCCACAACCTGCATTTTTATCAGGTAATCATGGCAGAAATGCGCGAAGCCATCGAACAGGGCAGGTTTGCCGGCTGGCAGGCGCAGTTCCACGAAAACCGCGCGCGCGGCACAGACTGAAAATTTGCCGGCTTTAAACAGGGAGAATCCGATGCAAACCAAATTGCTTTCATTTATTTTAGGTATCGCGATGATACAGGCGGCTTTTGCCGATGTGCTTATCGACGTTCGCTCGCCCGAAGAATATGCCCGGTCCCATATCAAAAACGCCGTACTTATGCCCGTAAATACGGTGAAAAACAATATTGCCGCCGTTGCACCCGATAAAGCGGAAACGGTTTACATCTATTGCCGCAGCGGCAACCGTGCTGAAAGTGCGCGCCAAACGCTGCTTTCAATGGGCTATACCGATGTGAAAAACTTAGGCGGTTTGGAAGATGCCCGTATGTTTCTTCAAAAACACCCCAAAACAGCTGCCTCAATCCGGAAACCGAAATAAAAGCCGGATGAAGCGCAATAAACAATCCGGCATTTTCCAATAATAACAGGCCGTCTGAAACTTTCAGACGGCCTGTTAACACAACAGCGGCAACCGCTTTATTTCTTACGTTGCGGCGGCAAATCGGTGCACACGCCTAAAGCCACCTCAGCGGCAAGGCCGATGGTTTCGCCCAAGGTCGGATGCGGGTGGATGGTTTTGCCGATATCGGCCGCATCGCAGCCCATTTCGATGGCCAGACAGATTTCGCCGATCATGTCGCCGCCATTGGGGCCGACGATGCCGCCGCCGATGATGCGGCCGGTTTCCGCGTCGAAAATCAGCTTGGTAAAACCCTGATCGCAACCGTTGGCGATGGCTCGGCCGGAAGCTGCCCACGGGAAGTTGGCTTTGGTGATTTTGATGCCCTGCTCTTTGGCAAAAGTTTCGGTTACGCCCACCCACGCCACTTCGGGAGCGGTGTAGGCCACACCGGGAATCACGCGGGCATCGAAATAGGCTTTGTGGCCGGCGCAGTTTTCGGCGGCAACGTGGCCTTCGTGCACGGCTTTATGCGCCAGCATGGGCTGGCCGACGATGTCGCCAATGGCGTAGATGTGCGGCACGTTGGTGCGCATCTGTTTGTCCACTTCGATGAAGCCGCGCTCGGTAACGGCCACACCGGCGTTTTCTGCACCGATTAATTTGCCGTTGGGCGCACGGCCTGCCGCCACCAGCACCACATCGTAACGTTGCGGCCCTTGGGGGGCGTTGGCGCCTTCGAAAGTAACGTAAATGCCGTCTTCTTTCGGCTCCACCGCCACGGTTTTGGTGTTGACCATAATGTTGTCGAAGCGGTATTCGTTCTGCTTCTGCCACACTTTCACCAAGTCGCGGTCGGCGCCCTGCATCAGGCCGTCCATCATTTCGACCACGTCTAAACGCGTGCCCAGCGTGCTGTACACCGTACCCATTTCGAGGCCGATAATGCCGCCGCCGATAATCAGCATTTTGCCCGGCACCGATTTGAGGGCGAGTGCGCCGGTCGAATCGATGATGCGCGGGTCTTCGGGAATAAACGGCAGGTTCACCACGCGGCTGCCGGCGGCGATGATGGCGTTTTTAAACGCAACGGTTTGTTTTTCGCCGGTTTCGTCTTTACCGCTGCCGGTGGTCAGCACCACTTCCATGTGGTTGGAGCCGACGAATTTGCCGTTGCCGCGAATCACGTCGACTTTGCGCATTTTCGCCATGCCGGCCAAACCGCCGGTAAGCTTGCCGATTACTTTTTCTTTATAGGCGCGCAACATATCGATATCCAGCTCGGGTTCGGGATATTTGATGCCGTTGGCGGCCAGATGGCGCACTTCGTCGATTACGTTGGCGTTGTGCAGCAGGGCTTTAGAGGGGATGCAGCCCACGTTCAGGCACACGCCGCCCAAGGTGGCGTAACGCTCGACGATAGCAACTTTCAAGCCTTCGTCGGCTGCGGCAAACGCGGCGGAATAACCACCGGGGCCGCCGCCCAGCACCACAACGTCGTATTCGGCATCGGCCTTGCCGCCGAATTGCGCGGCCTGAGACGCGGCAGCAGCCTTAGGGGCTTCCTGCTGCGCGGCTTCGGCTTTGGGCGATTCTGCGGCGGCTTCAATCACGGCAATCACGCCGCCTTCCGAAATTTTACCGCCCACTTGCACTTTTACTTCTTTCACCACGCCGGCGGCTTCGGCCGGCACGTCCATGGTAGCTTTATCGGTTTCCAGCGTAATCAGCGTATCTTCAACCGCCACAGTGTCGCCCGCTTTGATTTCTACGGCGATGATGTCCACGTTTTCATGGCCGCCGATGTCGGGCACTTTCAATTCAATCAAGCTCATGTTTCAGCCTTTCTTTTCAGGCAGTCCTGCCTGTTTCAATACAGTTTTTCAGACGGCCTGCCGTTTCCGGCGGATGCCGTCTGAAAAGTTTTTACAGCACCACGCGGCGGAAGTCTTTCAGCAGGTTTGCGAGATACACGGTAAAACGCATACCGGCCGCACCGTCGATAACGCGGTGGTCGAACGACAGGCTCAGCGGGCACATCAGGCGCGGTTCGAAAGCCGAGCCGTTCCACACGGGCTTCATCTGCGATTTGCACACGCCCAAAATGGCCACTTCCGGAGCGTTGACAATCGGGGTAAAGCCGGTACCGCCGATGCCGCCCAAGCTGGAAATAGTAAAACATGCGCCCTGCATTTCTTGCGGTTTGAGTTTGCCTTCGCGAGCTTTTTTGCTTAATTCGGCCAGCTCTTGCGAGATTTCTTTCAAGCCTTTCTTATCCACGTCTTTAATCACGGGCACAACCAAACCGTTGGGCGTGTCGGCGGCAAAGCCGATGTTGTAGTATTTTTTCAATACCAGATTGTCGCCGTCGAGTGAGGCGTTAAATTCGGGGAAAGCTTTCAGTGCCGTTACCGATGCTTTGATAATGAAAGCCAAGGGCGACAGTTTCACGCCTTCGCGCTCCCATTCTTTGTTGAGCTGCCTGCGGAATTCTTCCAAATCGGTCATGTCGGCATCTTCATTAACGGTAACATGGGGGATCACCACCCAGTTGCGCGACAGGTTTTGGCCGGAAATCTTCTTGATGCGGGAAAGTTCTTTAACCTCGATTTCGCCGAACTTGCCGAAATCGACTTTCGGCCACGGCAGCAGGTCGAGGCCGCCTCCCAAAGAAGCAGTGGCTGCAGCCGGGGCAGCTTTGCCCGCACCACCCTGCATGGCGGCTTTTACAAAGGCTTTAATGTCTTCGCCGACGATGCGGCCTTTGGCTCCGGTTCCTTTTACCAAACCCAAATCCACACCCAGCTCGCGTGCCAGTTTGCGGGCGGAGGGGCCTGCGTGGGCTTTGGCAAATGCTGCTTCGTTGACCGGGGTATTGCCGAATGCAGCTACGGGGGCGGCATCGGCTTTAGGTGCGGCAGGAGCCGGAGCAGCTTGTTGTGCGGGAGCGGCTGCGGGTGTTTCGGCTTTCGCTTCTTGAACCGGTGTGGCAGCAGCGGCGGAGGCACCACCCGCGGCTTCCACTTCGATAATTTGAGTGCCTTGCGAAACTTTGTCGCCCACTTTCACATAAACCGCCTTTACCACACCGGCTGCGGTACTGGGCACGTCCATGGTGGCTTTGTCGGTTTCCAAAGTAATCAGGGTATCGTCTTCCGATACGGTATCACCTACTTTGATTTCTACGGCAATCACATCCACATTATTGTGGCCGCCGATGTCAGGCACTTCTACTTTAACGGTTGCGCCGCCTGCCTGTGCGGCAGGAGCGGGAACGGCCGTTTGGGCGGCTGAGGGAGCAGCGGCAGCGGTAGGGGCAGCCTCAGGCGCTTTTTCTGCCGGAGCGGGCGCGGCGGCGGCACCGGCGGCTTCCACCAGCACAATAACGCTGCCTTCCGACACTTTGTCGCCCACTTTCACTTTCACTTCTTTCACCACGCCTGCGGCGTCGGCCGGCACGTCCATGGTGGCCTTGTCGGTTTCCAGCGTGATCAGCGTGTCGTCGACGGCGATGGTGTCGCCCGCTTTCACTTCAACGGCAATCACGTCCACATCGCTGTGGCCGCCAATGTCGGGTACTTTGATTTCTACGATCTGACTCATCGTGATATTCCTTTATCAACCGCAGTTTGATCGCTGCGGCTTGAATGTTTCAAATGTCTGCCTGTTTTTCAGACGGCCTTAACAACAGGCCGTCTGAAAAGCGGCATCAGCGTTTCCAGCTCGGTGCAGTGTCGGTTTTGATGCTGTATTTTTCGATGGCTTGCTGCACGACGGCTTTGTCAACTTTGCCCTGATCGGCCAGCGCGCTCAGGGCAGCTACGGCAACGTGGCGGCTGTCGACCTCGAAGAAATCACGCAGGTTGGCACGCGAATCGCTGCGGCCGAAACCGTCGGTGCCCAAAACGTGGTAATCGTTGGGGATATAGGCACGGATGCGGTCGGCAAAGCTGCGGATGTAGTCGGTGGAGGCAATCACCGGCCCTTCGCGGCCTTGCAGCTGACGGGTAACGTAAGCCTGTTTTGCCTCTTCCAGCGGATGCAGGCGGTTATAGCGTTCGGCCTCAATGGCGTCGCGGTACAGCAGGTTGAACGAAGGCACCGACCAAATGTCTGCCTCCACGCCGAAATCGGCTTTGAGCATATCGGCGGCTTTAATCACTTCGTTCAGAATCACGCCCGAACCCATCAGCTGCACTTTTTTGCCGCCCTTGCCGCCTTCTTTAAACAGATACATGCCTTTAAGGATTTCTTCTTCGATTCCTTGGCGCTGCGGCATGGCGGGGTGGGCATAGTTTTCGTTCATCACGGTCAGGTAGTAGAACACGTCTTCCTGCTCCACATACATACGGCGCAAACCGTCTTGGATAATCACCGCCAGCTCATACTGGAAAGTGGGATCGTAAGAAAGGCAGTTGGGAATCAGATCGGCTTGGATGTGGCTGTGGCCGTCTTCATGCTGGAGGCCTTCGCCGTTAAGTGTGGTACGGCCTGCGGTGCCGCCTACCAAAAAGCCGCGTGCGTGCATGTCTCCCGCCGCCCAAGCCAAATCGCCCACACGTTGGAAACCGAACATCGAATAGTAGATATAGAACGGAATCATGGCGTAGCGGCTGTTGGCATAGCTTGTAGCTGCGGCAATCCAGTCGGCCATCGCACCCGGTTCGTTAATGCCTTCCTGCAGAATCTGGCCGTCGACCGATTCTTTATAGAACATCAGCTGGTCTTTATCCTGCGGGGTATAAAGCTGGCCTTTGGGATTCCAGATACCGTATTGGCGGAACATGCCTTCCATGCCGAATGTGCGGCTCTCGTCGGGCACAATGGGCACAATGCGTTTGCCGATTTGTTTGTCTTTCAGCAGGGTGGAAAGAATGCGCACGAACGCCATGGTGGTGGAAAACTCACGCTCGCCGCTGGTTTGCAGCTGCGCATCGAAAGCTTCCAGTGCCGGTACGGGCAGGGCTTCGGTGTTGGGGTTGCGTTGGGGCAGGTAGCCGCCCAAAGCATTGCGGCGCTCCCGCAGGTAGCGCATCTCTTCGCTGTCTTCGGGAAAGCGGTAATAGGGGATGTCGCCGCTGTCGATTTGTTCGTCGGTTACGGGAATGCCGAAACGGGTGCGGAATTTTTTCAAAGACTCCACATCCATTTTTTTTGCCTGGTGGGCAACGTTCTGCCCCTCGCCCGACGCACCCATGCCGTAGCCCTTGATGGTTTTTGCCAAAATTACGGTGGGGCGGCCGCCGGCGTTGTTTACCGCTTCGTAATAGGCGGCATATACTTTGTGCGGGTCGTGGCCGCCGCGGTTGAGCGCCCAGATTTCTTCATCGGACATACTGGCTACCATGGCCTTCAGCTCGGGGGTGTTGAAGAAATGCTCGCGCACATAGGCGCCGTCTTTGGATTTGTAGGTTTGGTAATCGCCGTCCAAGCATTCATTCATACGCTGTTTCAGCGCATTGTCGGTATCGGCGGCCAAGAGGTTGTCCCAACGGCGCCCCCAAATCACTTTCAGCACGTTCCAACCTGCACCGCGAAAATTGCCTTCCAGCTCTTGAATGATTTTGCCGTTGCCGCGCACGGGGCCGTCGAGGCGCTGCAGGTTGCAGTTAATCACGAAAATCAGGTTGTCCAAACCTTCGCGGGCGGCTAGGGAAATCGCACCCTGGCTTTCCGGTTCGTCCATTTCGCCGTCGCCGCAGAACACCCACACTTTTCGGCCTTTGGTTTTGGTCAAACCGCGCGATTCAAGGTATTTCAGAAAACGCGCCTGATAAATGGCCATCAGCGGCCCCAAGCCCATGGATACGGTGGGAAACTGCCAAAAATCGGGCATCAGGTGCGGGTGCGGGTAAGAAGACAGGCCTTTGCCGTCCACTTCCTGACGGAAGTTGTCCAACTGCTCTTCTGTCAGGCGGCCTTCCACAAAGGCACGGGCATAGATACCGGGAGCCACGTGCCCCTGGATAAACACCATATCGCCTTCTTCGCCCTCGCCTTTGGCGCGCCAAAAGTGGTTGAAACCCACATCATATAAAGTGGCTGCGGATTGGAAAGATGCGATATGCCCGCCCAATTCCAAATCTTTTTTACCCGCACGCAGCACCATGGCTGCAGCGTTCCAGCGTATGGCGGCACGGATGCGGTGTTCCAGCTCGTGATTGCCCGGCGACTTCTGCTCTTTGCCCACGGGAATAGTGTTCAGGTAGGCCGTGGTGGCGTCAAACGGCATGTGCACGCCGCGGCGGCGGGTGTATTTCACCAATTGCTCCAGCAGGAAGTGCGCACGCTCGGTACCTTCGGTTTCCAAAACCGAGCTTAAGGCATCCAGCCACTCCTGGGTTTCAATCGGATCAGCATCTTGAATTTGGGTGGACATATTTATCCCTTCTTTCGAGTGTAAGAATAGGCCTTTTCAGACGGCCTTTCCGTTTTCGTTTATGAAAACCCTGTGTTTTCCGCTTACGCTGCAAACACGCGGGCAACCTGCAACACACCCCGCAGCGCCGATCTAAA
Organism: Neisseria sp.; assembly: GCF_030530745.1. GTDB lineage: Bacteria > Pseudomonadota > Gammaproteobacteria > Burkholderiales > Neisseriaceae > Neisseria. Next base: position 67,248 of record NZ_JAUMUI010000003.1, read on the forward strand.
GTGTTAATATATTTAAAACTTTAGCGACAAACCGCCCTTATTCGGGCACTGTTCGGACTGTGCCGCAATATCCATTGCTTAATGTAAAATCCTATCAGCAAACCGTGCGGCTGGCAAATTGTGCTCATCAAGCCTGCAACACTTCCGCACACAATCTGAGCCGGTTTTTTTCTTTATAGAAAAACATAAACTTAAAACGGCCGTTTTATTTTCTTTTTTAATCAAAAAATGAACTGGAACGAATATTTTTGCTGTGTAAAAAAACGTTGCGGCTGCCCCGGCGGAAAACAGGTTTTTCAATATACCCGATTGAAAAAACCGACGGGCAAAAGCAGGCAGAATATTGGCAAGCCCCGTCGGAATCCAAACGGCGGGGCTTTTACAGAATTCATGCCGGTATTTAAAAACTCTGCGCCATATCCGCGCATGGCGGCACATAAAATTTTCAGACGGCCTGAACAAATGCAGCAAAAGTTGCGGCCTGTTTCAAACCGGCACCGTCAATCCGCCTGCGGCTGCGGATTGAAAACCGGCACCGTCAATCCGCCTGCGGCTGCGGATTGAAAAACGCCAGCAGCCGCCCTCCGCCCTGCTTCAGGGCTTCAAGGAAAATCGCCACTTCGCGTTCCTGCGCTTCGGGATGGCTCACGGTAAACAGCCAGCCTTCCTGTGTCAGCGTATAGTTGACGCCCAAACCGCCAGGCGACGTGGGGGCGAAAGCAAAGTTGACAATTACGGCATCGTCGCCCAAGGTTGATGTGGAAAGAAAATCGGTGCAGAAAGTTTGATAACCCGCACTTTTGAAAAAGGCGGGCAGGCGGCTGCCGTTGCGTTGGGCCGTCAGTTGCAGGCCGAGCAGGTGGCGGTTGGCACCCTGCCCCATCTTGGCGGCCTTTACCCGCGCTTTGTGTTCGGCCAGCGCGGCGTCGAGCAGGGTTTGAACAGGTTTTTCCTGCAACAGCGAGGCCACAAACGCGAGCGATTCTTCCGACACGGGGCGCACGCATTCGGTACGGCCGTAGGCGAAATGGCTTGCATCCACCGCTTCGTAGGTGTTGCGGATGTCGCCGTAGGTGGTTAATTGGGCGTATTGCAGCAGAAACTGCATCAGCGCATCATGGCTCACTCCTTTGGGCACGCTGCCGCCGTTGAACGGGATAACGGTGCTTTTTACGCGCATTTTGCGGGCTTTGGCGGCATAATCCTGCTGCCATTGCAGCCAGTTTTTCTTTTGGGCGGGCGTTAAATGCCAGGTGTGGCGGCTGATGGCAGGGGCGGTTTTCCGGCCTGTGGCACCGGTTTTTTCCGCCGCCAGCGCAACGATGCCTTTCAATGCGCCGCCGTCTTCCCATGTGTGTTCGCAATGCAGAAACAGGCGGCCGGTGGCGGTGTTGTAGCAGAAGGTGGCCGGCTTGTAACACCAGATGTTTTGCTGCGGCGCAAACGTGGCGCGTGCCAAATCTTCGTCGGCACTCAGGTTTTCCTCACGGTAAATACTGATGTGGAACAGATCGGTTTCGAGATAATCGGCCAGTTCGGTGTTGTCGTCTTTGCTGCGCAGGGCTTTATAGACGCGAGCGGTTCGGTCGCCGCCGAGGTAACACGGCACGGCCACGGGGAACGGGTTTTCGGCGGTGTCGGCCAGAATTTGGGCGATTGCCTGTTGAAACGTGTCGGGGTGGTAGGCTTCGTGGTTGTCGTCGAGCGCGGTAATGCGGTAATAAAAACCGTTGTGCAGCACGCCGATGTGCCGGCCCGGGGTGTCGGCGATGCGGAAGGTGTCGCAACCGTTTTGCGGCACCCTCGCCGCGCCGCGCAGAATCTGCCATTGCGCCATACACACAGGCGTACCCTGCGGCGTTACGGACGCGCTGATGCGGCCGTGGCGGTAGTCGGCGCACACGGCGGCCAGAGCGGCTGCCCATCCGCCCAAATCTTTGCCGTGGGTGCGGATATTGAAGCCGACATTGCTCGCCAAAGGCAGCGGCGTGCGGATTTTCAAATAGCTTTCCAGCCATGCGTCAATCAGCCAGCTTTTTTCGGATTGCCCGGCAAATTCCTGCAAAGCAGCCTGCAGGTTCTTCCCGCTGCGGCCTTGAAACTGCCTGACAGAGGCGGTTGCGGCAGCATAGGTTTCATCATCAAGCAGCGGTTTCACCTGCTTGAGGTAGCGGGCACAGGTTTCGGCGAGGTCGGGCACAGGCAGCGCAGGCGGCTTCCGCATGGTTTTCTCCTTTGGTATTAAACGCATGATATTTCGAAGATTGTAGCTGAAAGCTGCCGTATTGGTAAGCCCGGTTTTCTTCTGAAACCTGTTGGTATTTTCAGACGGCCCGGAATATTTATTTCAGGCCGTCTGAAAGTATCGGGGAATCCGGTTTTACGCCGTTTTGCTTTTACTTGGCGCAGCGGAACCCTAAATTGTTGAGTACGAATTTCGACTGCAGGCTGGTGCGTATGCCGTAACGCATAAAGGCAGCATAATCGCTCGGATCGGCCGAACCGGCAGAAGCGCCGCTGCAAAACATGTTGCTGCCTGCCGCCGAGGCGGAGGTGAGCAGGCTGCTGTTGAAGTCTTCGGTCCACTCCCAAATCAGGCCGTGCATGTCGTGTATGCCCCAATAGTTCGGTTTGCCTTTTCCGACATCCCTCAAGCCTTTGCGGCTTCCTTCGGCATACCAATCCAAAATGGTGCGGTTATAGCCGGGTTCCGCAGTGCCGTTGATTTTGGTAGCTGATGCCTGCCCGGCAAATTCCCATTCGTCGATGGTGGGCAGACGCTTGCCTTGTGCGGCACAGTAAGCATGTGCGGCAAACCATGAAACGTTGGTTACGGGTTTGTTCAAATCGCCTTTTTGCGGAACAAAACCGCCGCCGCCCGCCACCCAATGGCGCAGATAACCTTGTTCGGCATGTTTGCTGCTGACTTTGTTGCGCTGCCATTGCGGGTGTTTTTGCACAAAAGCGGAAAATTGGGCATTGGTAACGGGCAAAGTGTCTATTTGAAACGCTTTTACAGTAATCATCGGCGTTTCTTTTTTCAGATAAAGCGGGCGGTACCTGCCGCCGCTGACTTTGGCCATTTCCGCCGCACCGGCTGCGGAAGCTGCTAAAAGCAGGAAGGTACCGAAAATTTTGACAGTATTCATAGCAGTGGTTCCTTTATTACGCTTTCAGACGGCTTTAGAGGCCGTCTGAAAAGGTCTGCATTACAGGCACCGCTTACAGACGGCCTGTGCGGTTCGGCTGCTTTTTAGCTGCCGCGTTCTTTGGCCACATCGGCCGGACTGAACTGGCCGCCACCGTTGCCGAAGCTGTTGAGGATATAGGTTACCACATTGGCGGTATCTTCGTCGTTTAAGGCAACGGAAGGCATTACACTGTTATATTCCTTGCCGTTAACGGTGATTTTGCCGCTCACGCCTTTGAGTACGGCGTGGATACCGCGTTTGGGATCGGCTTTCAGGTAGTCGGATTCGGCCAGTGGGGGAAATGCGCCTTCAACACCCTTGCCTTCCGCACCGTGGCATGCCATGCAGTTGGCATTGTATACGGCTTTACCCAGTTTGATCTGCTCTTCTTTGTTGGAAGCCTTGGCAGGCCCGGCTTGCACTTTCTGTTCTTCTTCGGGCGTTAACGGCACGGTTTGAATAGCACCGCCTTCGGGCCGGTAAACCGTATCGCTGATTTTGCCGGAATAGATTTCTTTGTTTTCAGGCCCTTCCACCACCAGCTGGCCGAGTGCGCCTTTATTGAACGCACGGAAAATGGAGTGGTCGACCAAAGTGTAACTGCCGGGAACATCAAGTTTGAAATCTACAATCGCGGCACCGCCCGCAGGCACGATGGTGGTTTGGATGTTTTCGTTAATCAGTTTCCCGCCTTCTACATAAACCTTATCGAAAATTTCACCGATAACGTGGAATGACGACACCAGGTTGGGGCCGCCGTTGCCGACGAAAATGCGTACGCTTTCGCCCACTTTGGCTTTCAGGGCATTATCGCCCGCAATTGCGCCCACGTGGCCGTTAAACACAACATAATCAGGTTGCTCTTTAATGGCTTTTTCCATATCGAAAGGCTGCAGGCCGGTTTCGCCGTATTTGCCCTTGGTGTAGAAGTCGCCCTGAACCACATAAAACTCTTTGTCCACTTTGGGCAGCCCTTCTTTCGGTTCGACCAAAATCAGGCCGTACATGCCGTTGGCGATGTGCATACCCACAGGAGCGGTGGCGCAGTGGTAGATATACAGGCCGGGCTGCAGGGCTTTAAAGCTGAATGTGGAAGTGTGGCCGGGGGCGGTAAATGTGGCTTCGGCACCGCCTCCCGGACCGGTAACGGCGTGGAAGTCCACATTATGCGGAACAGTGGAAGAAGGATGGTTGGAAAACTGCACTTCTACCGTATCGCCTTCGCGCACACGTATGAACTGGCCGGGAACGTCTCCTCCGAAAGTCCAGTATTTATAGTCTACGCCGTCGGCCATCGGCATCACTTTTTCGATAACTTCCATTTTAACCACCACCTTGGCCGGATAGTCGCGGTCAATCGGCGGCGGCACTTCTGGAGCCGAAGTCATTACGGCATCGATAACCGGCAACTCGCCCTGAGGCCGGGTGTCGGCTTTTTGATCTGCAGAAGCCGCGGCCGGTGTGTCGGCAGACTTGTCGGCTGCCTGCTGGCCGCAGGCTCCGAGAGCGAACAGAGAGGTTATCAGTACGGCTAAAATGTGGCGTTTCATAGCTGGTTCCTTTGTGGTTATCCGCTGTGCGGTGTTATCGTCGGCCGCGATGTTTTTTCAAACGGAAATTAAAGTTGAGGCCGTCTGAAAACATGCGTACCGGTAATTTTTGTTTTCTAAAATGTGTGCCGTGCCCTATGTTTAGGGTTGCCGTTTTATTTTGATTGGTTTCGCCTGCTTGGGCAGATTATGGGTTAAACCTGTAAATACCATTTTGACTTACGTCAAAAGTTTTATTTAATCTGAATCTTAAAGAAATCAGAAGAGGAAATTCCAAATCAAGTCTCAAAGAGCCCTACAACACTGTTTTTCTTGGAATATCAAATAAAAATTCACTTTAAACCTTGATTTTAATTTGATTAAGTTTTTTTAGTTTGGATTAAAAAACCCAGCATTTCAGCCGTATCTATTTTCAAAAACCCGTGTTAGAATGTTTTAACATTCCTATTTAATGAATGTTAAACCACTCCCAACCGAAATGAAGGAGCACAAAATGGGACAGTACAAAAAGCTCTGGTATTCGCTGATTGCCGTGCTGGCGATTACCTTCTCGATACTCGGCTATCTGGGTATTGAAGTTTACAGGCAGGTTCCGCCCGTTCCCCAAGCCTATGTGTCGGAATCCGGCGAAACCGTTATCAGTAAAGAAAACATCCTGGCCGGGCAGTCGGCCTGGCAGAGCACGGGCGGCATGGAGCTGGGGTCGATACTCGGCCACGGCGCTTACCAAGCCCCCGACTGGACGGCCGACTGGCTGCACCGTGAAGCGGAAGCCTGGCTCGACATCACCGCCGAAAAAGAAACCGGCAAAAAATATGCCGAACTGGATAAAGCCACCCAAGCCAATATTCAGGCGCGCCTAGCCGACGAATACCGCAACGGCAGCCGCGTAAACGAAAACGGGCAGGTGGTGTTGTCCGATACACGTATCGAGGCGGTTAAGCGCGTTGCCCCCTACTACATCACGCTCTACGGCGACGACCCGTCGATGATTAAAACCCGCGAAGCATTTGCCATGAAAAACGGCACGCTGCCGAGCGAAGAAGCGCGCCAAAGATTAACCGACTTCTTCTTCTGGACGGCTTGGGCATCTTCGACCAACCGCCCCGACCACGATGCCACCTACACCAACAACTGGCCGCACGAGCCTTTGGTGAACAACGTGCCGACCACCGAAAACTATATGTGGTCGTTTGCCAGCATCGTGTTTCTGCTTCTGGGCATCGGCCTGTTGGTTTGGGGTTTTTCGTTTTTGAAAAAACACGACGAAGAACCGGCCGCGCCGTCTGAAGACCCGCTGTCTAAAGTGGTGCTGACTCCGTCGCAAAAAGCCTTGGGCAAATATGTGTTTTTAACCGTGGCATTGTTTGTGGCGCAAGTGTTGCTGGGCGGCCTGACCGCGCACTACACCGTTGAAGGCCAACAGTTTTACGGCATCGACATCTCGCAGTGGTTCCCCTATGCATTGGTGCGCACCTGGCACATCCAGTCGGCGATTTTCTGGATTGCCACCGGTTTCCTCACCGCCGGCCTGTTTCTGGCGCCGGTTATCAACGGCGGCAAAGACCCGAAATTCCAACGGGCGGGCGTGAACTTCTTATACATCGCCCTGTTTATCGTGGTACTCGGCTCATACGGCGGCAATTTCTTGGCATTAAGCCATGCGATGCCCGCACATCTGAATTTTTGGTTCGGCCATCAGGGCTACGAATATCTCGATTTAGGCCGTTTCTGGCAGATTCTGCTGATGGTGGGTTTGCTGCTGTGGCTGTTTTTGATGCTGCGCTGCACCGTAAACGCCTTCAAACAGAAAACCGATAAAAACATGCTGGCGATTTTCGTCGCCTCGATGGCCGGCGTGGGCCTGTTCTACGCACCCGGCCTGTTTTACGGCGAACACACCAGCCTCACCATTATGGAATACTGGCGCTGGTGGGTTGTGCACCTGTGGGTGGAAGGCTTCTTCGAAGTGTTCGCCACCGCCGCCTTGGCTTTTATTTTCTACAATATGGGTTTGGTGTCGCAACGCACCGCCACCGTTACCGCCCTGGTTTCCGCCAGCCTGTTTATGGTGGGCGGCGTGCCCGGCACTTTCCACCACCTTTATTTTTCAGGCACCACCACGCCCGTGATGGCGGTGGGCGCGTCGTTTTCGGCTTTGGAAGTCGTGCCGCTGATTCTTCTCGGCCGTGAAGCTTACGAGCATTGGTCTTACCAGCACGCCGCACCTTGGGCGAAACGCCTGCGCTGGCCGCTGATGTGTTTCGTTGCCGTGGCGTTTTGGAACATGGTGGGCGCGGGCGTGTTCGGCTTCTTGATTAATCCGCCGATTTCGCTCTACTACCTGCAAGGTTTAAACACCACAGCCGTGCACGCACACGCGGCCCTGTTCGGGGTGTACGGCTTCTTGGCGCTGGGCTTCGTGCTGTTGGTGGCAAGCTACATCAAACCGAATGCCGAATTTAACGAAAGCCTGATGACTTGGGGTTTCTGGCTCCTAAACAGCGGCCTGGTGCTGATGATTGTTATCAGCCTACTGCCGGTGGGTGTGATTCAGGCCTATGCCAGCATCACACAAGGCTTGTGGTATGCCCGCAGCGAAGGCTTTATGCAGCAGGAACTGCTCGACACCCTGCGCTGGGTGCGCACCGTTGCCGACCTGATCTTTATCGGCGGCGCGTGCTGCGTATCGTGGCAGGCAACGAAAATGGTTTTTGCCCGCAGCAAATAAACCGGTGTATCCGAATCTCGAAAGGCCGTCTGAGAAAATTCAGACGGCCTTGTTTGCAATAGCCAAAATAGGTTTGCCGGCCGCATACCGTATGAAAATCTACGGTAAAACAAAAAGAAAAAAGTATTGAAGCTGCAAACAGCACCGGCAGTACAGAGCGGGAACTGCCGCTGCCGATACCAAAAGAGACCTTTGCTCCAGATGTGGATGCAGTTCAAGGCATAGCAGCGCAGCGGGCGCAGACATATCAAGTACAAGGCTAAGCGGGCGGGCAGTGCACAATGCAGAAATGCGCCGCAGATGGGGTTTTTGCAAAGGTCTCAAAAATACGTTTTTTCCGCTATATAATATCGGATATGGATAACCGCCTGATATGGCAGCCCCGCCTGCCCGAAAACATTTCACCCCGCTCACCGCAAGCCGCCGTGATGCGGGCGCAGTCGCTCACCGCTGCCTTGCGCGGTTTGAACGCCGGCTTCTCCGTGCGCCTGCTGCATTTGGGAAGCAGCAGCTTCGACCGCCTTTTTTCAGACGGCCTGCAAAACAGCACCCCACAAAACTGGTTTGCCCGCGACGTATTGCTGTGTTTGGACGGAGAACCCGTCGTATGGGCGCGCAGCCTGTGCCGGCAAACGTCGGCCGACTGGCTCGGCCTGCTCGACTGCGGCACGCGCCCCCTCGGCGAGCAGCTGTTCGACGGTTCGCTGCCCTTAACGCGCTCACCGTTCGAATATACCGCCCTGCCGCCGCATTACCCGCTGGCGGGTTTCGACGGCCATGCCTCGGTGGCGCGCCGCTCGCTGTTTGACTGGCAGGGCGAAACGCTCGGCCTGGCAGAATGCTTTCTGCCCGCGCTGCAAAGTTTTGTTCAGCCCGCTGATGAGTGAGATAGAATTAGATTATAATCGCCCCCACGATACAGGCTGAGACCTTTGCAAAACCGCCACCTGCGGCGCATTTCTGCGTTATGTGCTGCCCGTCCGCTTGCCTAACTCCACGTTATGTCTGCGCCCGCTGCGCTGCTACGCCTTGAACTGCATCCGCATCTGCCGGTTTTGCAAAGGTCTCAGGCCGTTTGGAAACAAGCGGCTTTATCCGTATCGGCTAAATTTATAATTAAAGTTAATATCACACATGAACATTAAACGGTTGCTCCTGAAATTTCTGCCCCGCTATACGGTCGGCAGGCTGGTGATTTACAGCCGGCTGATGCGTATCGAAAAACCTATCGGCACCCTGCTGCTGCTGTGGCCCACTTTTTGGGCGTTGTGGATTGCCTCGCAGGGCATACCCGACTTCACCATTCTGCTGGCCTTTGCCGCCGGCACCTTTCTGATGCGCAGCGCAGGCTGCGTAGTCAACGATTTTGCCGACCGCGGCATCGACGGCGCGGTAGAGCGCACCAAAACGCGGCCTTTCGCACGCGGCTTGGTTTCCGCCGAAGAGGCCGTGCTGCTGGCGCTGATACTCTGCCTGGCGGCCGCCCTGTGCCTGCTGCCGCTCAACCGCCTGACTTGGCTGATGAGCCTGCCCGCGCTGTTTCTGGCGGTAAGCTACCCTTTCACCAAACGTTTTTTTCCACTGCCGCAGTTTTATCTGGGGCTGGCGTTTTCGTTCGGTATACCGATGGCGTTTGCCGCCGTAACCGAAACCGTGCCGCCGCTGGCCTGGCTGCTGTTTACCGCCAACGTATTGTGGACGCTCGCCTACGACACCATCTATGCCATGGCCGATAAAGAAGACGACCTCAAACTCGGCATCCGAACCTCGGCCATCACCTTCGGCGACAACGACGTATGGGCCATTATGCTGTGCCATTTCTGGTTCAGCGCCCTGATGGCGGTGCTGGGCCGGCAAATCGGCGCCACCTGGCCTTTCTGGATCGTACTGCCGCTCACGGTTTACTGGCAGGTGCAGCAATACCGCCAAATCCGCACCCGCGACCGCTGGGTGTGTTTCCGCACGTTTTTAGAAAACAACCGCATCGGCCTGGCTTGGTTTTTGGGCATCGCCGGGCATTATCTGTGGCTATCGCTTTATTCGGCCGTCTGAAAACGCTTTTCAAAACTCCTCCCCGCCTTGCGGAACACCCTGCCACGGGCTAGAATCGGGCGTTCCGGCCGGAGGAACCGTATGCCGGAAAGCGGGCGCAGCAAGCTGCACGCATTACGGTTTTTTTTCAACAGCCGGCAACCGCGCCGCACCGTACCCGCATACCGATTAGGCTTTCTTTCCAAGGCACATCAATATGTTACCCACTCCCGTTTATAATTTTTCAGCCGGCCCCGCCGTGCTGCCCGATGCGGTGCTGCATACCGCACAAAACGAAATGCTCGATTACAACGGCACCGGCTTTCCCGTGATGAGCATGAGCCACCGCTCCGATGTGTTTATGAGCATCCTCCACCACGCAGAGCAGGATTTGCGCACACTGCTGGATATTCCGAACAACTATAAAATCCTGTTCCTGCAAGGCGGCGCCAGCTCGCAGTTCAATATGGTAGTGATGAACTTCGCCAACGGATTCAAACGGGTGGATTCGGTGGTAACGGGCAATTGGTCGTCGGTGGCGCACAAACAGATGGGCAAGCTTTCCGATGCCGAAATCCATCTTGCGGCCGACGGCAAAACGCTCGACTATCTCGACCTGCCACCCGCAAACACTTGGGATACCGGCCGGCACTCGGCTTTCGTGCACTTCGCGAGCAACGAAACCGTAAACGGCCTGCAATACGGCGAACTGCCCCGGCCGGACGCAGATATGCCGCCGCTGGTTTGCGATATGTCGAGCGATATTTTGTCGCGCCGCATCAACGTGCGCGATTTCGGCGTGATTTACGCCGGCGCGCAGAAAAACATCGGCCCCTCGGGCGCAACCGTGGTGATTATCCGCGAAGACCTGCTCGAACGCTGCTCGGCGCGCGTGCCCGACGTATGGAACTACCAAGCCCACATCAACCGCCAGGGTATGCACAACACGCCCGCCACTTATCCCATCTATATCGCCGGGCTGGTGTTCCGCTGGCTGCTGGCGCAAGGCGGCGTGGCGCAAATAGAAACGGTGAACGCGCTGAAAGCCGCCAAACTCTACGATGCCATCGACGGCAGCGGCGGTTTTTATATCAACAAGATCCGCCCCTCCGCCCGCTCGAAAATGAACGTGGTGTTCGGCACGCAAAGACCCGATCTTGACCAACGCTTCGTGCAGGAAGCCGATGCCGCCGGCCTGAAACTGCTGCAGGGCTACAAATCGGTGGGCGGTATGCGCGCCAGCATCTACAACGCCATGCCCCTACAGGGCGTGGAAGCGCTGGCCGGCTTTATGCAGGACTTCCAACGCCGCCACGGCTGATCAACAAACCCTAAATCAAAATTCAGGCCGTCTGAAACATAAAGTTTTCAGACGGCCTGATACCTTTCAAAAAAGTCAGATGCGGATGCAGTGCAAGGCGCAGCAAAGGCTTCAGCCTCGCTTCTTCTTAATTTTGTTTCACTACAAGTTTAACCTTCCCGCCCGCAGAAACGGTTGCGTTTCAACAAAATCCTCACTGCGCCGTCATTGCCGGGGCGCGGTTCGGTATAAGCCAATACATCAGGGTGGGCCATCAGCCAGCGGCGCACCAGATTTTTCAGCACGGGTTTGTAGCCTGAAGAACCCAAACCGCTGCCGTGGATAATCTCACCGCACACACCGCGTTTTTTGGTGAACTCTATAAATTCGTTCAACACCTGCTGCGCTTCTTCCTGCGTGTAGCCGTGCAGATCCACATCTGCCACCACCGGCCAGTGGCCGCTCTGCAAACGGCGGATGTCGTTTTTACCCTGCCCGTTTTTGCTGAAAGTGGCGGGCGGCTCGTCGGCTCCGCCGTCGCCCACATAAAAATAATCTTCGGCCGCCAACGCCTCTGCCTGGATTTTGCGCGGTCTGATGGGCGACATGTCGCGCGGCGGCACATAGCGGTTGCTGTTTTTCAACGGGGTAACACCGGCCATTTCTTTGGCGAAATCCACTTGTTGCGCCGCCTGTTTGCGTACCACTTCTTCGGCTTGTGCCTTCTCCTCGGCGGCCTGTTTGGCCTGTTTGCCCAATGTTTTTAAAACGGATTGGAAATCGTTGCTCATTGCTGTTGCTTTCTATGGCCGGGTTTTCAGACGGCCTTATCGAAAATATTTCATGCCGCACCTTAACGCAGGCGGCGCACATCATCAATAACGTTTGTGCCGAAACACCCGCTTGCAATCATTCCGGCAATTCCGGCGGCGGCGGTTTCGGGGCTGCTCAGTCCGCCCTCTGCTTTCAGATCAAGAAAACGCCGCACCATCGGAAAATCTGCTTCATGCACCCGGCGGATTTCGTCCTGCATGGCGGTATCGATCACGCCCGGGGCGATGGATGCGATTTTCACGCACGGATGTTGTTCGGCGGCGATGCAGCGGGCGTGATGGTCGAGCGCGGCTTTGGCGGCACCGTACACGCTCCAGCCAGGATAAGCGTTGCGCCCTGCCCCGCTGCCGATATGGGCGATTTTCAGCACCGATCCTTCGGGCTTGCAGGCTATCAGATAATTGGCCAGCAGCATGGGCGCGGTAATGTTCAGCGAAACGGCGGCGGCAACCTCGGCTGCCTGCTGCCGTCCCGCCACGGCATTGGGAACAACGGTTGCGGCATTGTTGATTAAAACGATTTCCCTGCCGTCTGAAACAAAATGTGCCAATTCACCGCTTTGCAGCCATGCCGTCAAAGCGTCGGTATCGCTCAAATCGATACTGTGCTGCACGATGTTTTCAGACGGCCTGAAATCTGCCTGCCGCCGCGCAATGCCCAATACACGGCAGCCTGCCTGCAGATAATGCACGGCCAGTGCTTTACCCAGGCCGCTGCTGTGGCCGGTGATGATGATTTTGGTGTCCATACGGTCTGTTTGATAAGGGAAGAAAACCCTATTTTAACGCGGACACTGTTTTTGCCAAGGCTTCGGCCGTCTGAAACAGGCATGGTATCCAAGCCTTGTGTTTTGCGGTATATTGACCCGCTTCATAAGCAGGCACCGGCTGTTTCCAACCGGTTTGGCCGATAGTTTTAAAAAAAAGGAAATGCGATGTTTAAACGCCCTGAAGAACTGATTGTGGCCGTATTGGCGGCCTTATGGGTGGTACTCTCCTACCTGATTGCCAATTATTTCGGCGCTCCCGCACAAACCAAACTGCTGATTTCAGCGTTAACGCTGATTTGCGTAACCGTATGCTTCGTGCTGTGGCAGCGCAACCTGAGCCGCACGGTCTGGCCGTTTTTTCTGGGGCTGCTGACAGCCTGCTGGTGGCCGTACCTCGATTGGGTGGCGGTGCGCGATATTCTGGTGCCCGGTGCGGAATCTTCGGCCATCGTTATCAGCAAACCCTGGTATGCCGGCTGGACTTTTAAAATCATCACCGCCGCCGTACCCGTAGTGCTGGGCTATGCGGTAAAATGGAAGCTGCACAACAAACACAGGCATAAAGCGGTGGATTAAACCGTACCAATCCGCAAAGGCCGTCTGAAAAACGCTTTTCAGACGGCCTTTGCACAGCACTGCTTTATTTATGGTTATAAAACCAGCTTTTGAAATACACGTCTGCACCTTCGCGCAGCAGCACCAGCGTTACCGCCGCCAGCGGCAGGCCGACGAGCATGCCCACGAAACCCATCAGCTGCCCGAACGCCATCAGCGAGAAAATCACCCAGAAAGGCGACAGGCCGATACGGTCGCCGACGATTTTCGGTGTGATAAAGAAACTTTCTAAAAACTGGCCGGCGGCAAACACCCCCCACACCATCAACAGCCCCTGCCACGAACCGAACTGCAACAGCGCGGCAACAGAAGCGAGCAGCAGGCCGGTAAATGCGCCCAAATAAGGCACAAATACCAAAATGCCGGCAATCATGCCGATGGCAAAACCCGAATCCAGCCCCACCAGCATCAGCCCCATGCCGTAAACCAAACCCATAATCAGCATCACCATCAGCTGGCCGCGCAGAAACTCGCCCAACACCTTATCCATATTGCCGCTGATACGCACATAGCTGCCGATAAAACGGCGCGGCACCAGCTTGCGCACACCGTCGCCCCAACGCTGCCAGTCGAGCAGGAAGTAATACAGCAGAAAAGGCAGCAGCAACAGGTTGGAAACCCCCGCCGCCACATTGCCGCCCTGCCGTATCAGAGTGGGTGCGGCCTTGCGCAGGGTATTGCTCAATTCGCCCGTGTGCGACTGCAGCCACACGGTAATGCTCTGCACGTCGACTTCCACCCTCTCTCCCGCCAAACGGCTCACCCACGGCAAGAACCTGTTTTGAACAAAGCCCACAATTTGCGGCAGGCGCTCCACCAGATTGTTAAACTGGTTAATCAGCATCGGCACAATAATCAGCACCAGCGCGAAAATTACGGCCAGAGAAAAAACCATCACCACCATCGCCGCCGGTGCGCGCCCCATACCTTTGGCGCGCAGCTTTTCCACCAGCGGGTTGAGGATATAGGCCAGCACAGCTGCCACCACAAACGGCGTAAGGATATTGCCCAATGCATAAACCAGCCATATAAAAGCGGCCAATACCGCCGCCATGATTATCCACGGCCGTGCGCCGCGAGGTTTTTTGCGATACATAAAATCAAATAAACAGTTTGTTTGCAGGTTTCAGACGGCCTCAAGCATATCATATTTGGCTTTAAAAGCCGTCTGAAATTACAGGCAGGCATCGGCAGCCCCAAGCCCTCACCTGCATTTCCGGCATGCGCCGGAAGCTTTCGGACGGCCGCAACAACACCGCATAATAATCAGGTAAAATAACCTAATTTTTACCTTAGAAAGAAAGCCCCGCGATGAACATCCCTTCCCTAAGCTACCGCGACGCAGGCGTCGATATCGATGCAGGCGACCAATTGGTCGAAAACATCAAACCCTTTGCCAAACGCACCATGCGCCCCGAAGTGTTGGGCGGCTTGGGCGGCTTCGGCGCGCTGGTGGAAATCAGCAAAAAATACCGCAACCCCGTTTTGGTTTCGGGCACCGACGGCGTGGGCACCAAACTGAAACTGGCCTTTGATTGGGACAAACACGACACCGTCGGCATCGACCTCGTAGCCATGAGCGTGAACGATATTCTGGTGCAGGGCGCCGAGCCGCTGTTTTTCCTCGACTATTTCGCCTGCGGCAAACTCGACGTGGCACGCGCCACCGATGTGGTCAAAGGCATCGCGCAAGGCTGCGAAGAATCGGGCTGTGCCCTAATCGGTGGTGAAACCGCCGAAATGCCCGGCATGTATCCCGAAGGCGAATACGATTTGGCCGGCTTCGCCGTGGGTGTGGTGGAAAAAGATCGGATAATCACCGGCCGCAGCATCGCGCCGGGCGACGCGGTATTGGGCTTGGCTTCCAACGGCGCACACTCCAACGGCTATTCGTTAATCCGCAAAATCATCGAGCGCTGCCAACCCGATTTGGATGCCCCGTTCGACAACGGCCAAACCCTGCGCCAAGCCGTTATCGCCCCCACCCGCCTGTATGTGAAACCGGTTTTGGCCGCACTGCAAAAATTCACCATCAAAGGCATGGCGCACATCACCGGCGGCGGTATCACCGAAAACCTGCCTCGCGTGTTGCCCGAAAACACCGTCGCCCAAATCGATGCGGGCGCATGGCAGATGCCAAAACTGTTCCAATGGCTGCAACAGGCCGGCAATGTGGAAACGCAGGAAATGTACCGCACCTTCAACTGCGGCATCGGCATGGTGGTGATTACCGCCGCCGAAGATGCCGATGCGGTGCAAGCCTTCTTGGCCGGACAAGGCGAAACCGTTTACCGTTTGGGTTCGATTCGCGAACGCTCGGGCAACGAACACCAAACGCAGATTGCCTGATTTTGGTTTGATTGTCCGAACATACGGATAAATCGGATTCACACCAAATCAGTACTGCAGTAAAAATGCCGTCTGAAACAATTTACTGTTTCAGACGGCATTTTGATTTGGTAATCCCGAACAAAGTAATTTTAGAAAACTTTATACAACCGCAATAAATTCGATATCTTTTTAGCATAAATAACGATTATTTTATAGGTATTTACAAATCAAATTTAACCGATATGATTATTCATTTTTCAATTAAACTACATAATAACAGATGAAATCCAGCAGCATTTTTAAAATGGTTGTATTCATTATAAATTACCTATCAAAAATGCCGAAAACATTTACGGCTGCCACACAGCGGAATCACTGCTTTGCAACCCCAGCTATCCAAGTTCTCCGGCAAGCCGGCCTGCGTCAAAAGCTTTGTCCGTAAACAGTGCCTCCCACCACCTTCAAGCAGGGCTTTCATACCACAGATACCGTTTCGCTGTCCGGAAAGCAGTTCGAAATCCGACAAATTGCCTAAAGCATCAATCATGGCAAGGATTTTTAGCACCCATTTTGTCCTTTACACCAAAAAACCAACTTCAAAATGAAACTTTTTTTTATTTTGATAATCGTAACAGTGAATCTCCATAGAACGGGATTTATGTTATTGATGATTTCATATTAAAGGAATAATTATGCATACCTTGAAACACAGTGAATTGAACCATGTGTCAGGAGGATTTGCCTTAAACGCAGGAGGCGCTGCCTTAGGAGCATTAGGAGGCGGTATTTCCTATGCTACTTATAATTATGCAAGTAACGGCAAATGGAATTGGACTCACTTTGCGGGATCCGTAAGTGGGGGCGCAATGGCTGGTGCTTTAATGAATCCGGTTGCAGTTGCAACAGTAGGTGCCGCCGCTAACGGAGCAATAGCAGGCACTGCCGCAAGAGCCAAATAAAAAAACAAATCAGCTTCTGCTAAAGCGGAAGCTGATTATCAATAACAGAGACAGGGTTATTTCAGATGAATTTTTTATGGAAAATTTTAGCCCCCTCCGATTCGTTTGCACAAAATATGTATGTCGTTTTTTTTATTTTTATCGGCATGGTATTTATCATGCCGGCATTTTACCGTCTGTTTGCAGGAATCGAACCTGTTACGGCTATGGGCCGCTTTGCCGTTCCGTTTTTATCACTGCTTGCAACTATTGCCGTTTCCACCCTGTTTACTTTGTTTTCGGCCAAACTTCATAAACAGAGTAAAAAATGCAAACATGATTAAAAAAAAACTGTGGGAAAAGGTCGGGTTGTTTACACTTTTTATGCCAAACGACTTTTGTTTTTTGCTGGAATGATGGTTTCGTGATTTTTGAGCATTCTCAAGAACGATGCGGCTTCGCCGTGCCTTTCGGCATTCTTGACAACCCTCAAAAATCCCAAAATGGGTCTGCATACAAAAAACGGAAAGTGTAAACAACGCTAGAATTTCCTACAATATACAGCAGGCCGTAACAGCAGGCTATAAGACTAAATTGATTTCTTCAGGCCATATTCTTTTGGATTCGCATTTTTCAATACAAGGCAGCCGGCCGAAAACAATACAAACAGCAAGAGACAGCTTCTGTTTCTGCTGCGGTTTATAAAACGTTCTCTTTAGGTCAAGGTGCAGCATCACCGTAGCAAAAATTTAAGCTAACCCACCATTTAAGCTTTGAATGTTTCAACACACAGGACGACACATAAAGCGCCGCCCTACGTGTTGCCCTGATTGGGAAGGGGTTACACCCCTACCCGATAAACCCAAATTCTACCGCCATAAATGGCGGGGTCTCAACCGAAAAGGAAACTTGATAAAATCCCCAACCGGACGCAGATTTCAAATGCGGTTCTGCTAAAACGTTTTACCCATTTCGATAAACATACGGTTTTTGCGGTACCCGTAATACACATCGTTGCTCGATGTGCCGTTGTGGCCGAACGTGAGGCGCGGGGTGATGCCGCCGAAGTGGACGGCGCGGTGCCACAGGCTCACCGAAGCGTTCCATTCTTTATCGCGGCGGTTTTCATTATCGCTGAACAGGCTGGGCGTGTAATAAACGCGCTTGGCCGCCCCCGCCTGCACACGGCTTGAGAAGCCGCCCTTCCATTCCTGCCCCCATGCGGCCCGCAGGCCGAAACGGTTGAAATTGTCGGAACGGTCATCGCGGTTGCGCTCTTGGTAAAAATCCTGCCCCACCAGCCAGTATTGCCGCGCATTGCGGTGGAACACCAGCGAAGCGCTGGCCAAACGGTGCTGCGTATCGGAATACGGCCGCCTCAGGTTGTTCAGGCGGCCTGTTTCCAATGCGGCCAAACTTTGCAGCCTGGGCTGCCACCAACGGTTCCAATAAAGGCGCACACCGTTGGTATAACTGTAAGCGTCGTTGCCGTAGAAGCGGCGCTCGTGAAACACGGTTGCTCCCGTATCGTTGCGCTGGCCGGCACGGCCCAAACCTGCCGACAGCCGCGCAGAGGCATCGTTGTACCGCGAATAGGAACGGTAGGCCTTACCCCACACATCCGCACCGGCCTTGGCGTAAAAGCCGTTTTTCAGCGACTGTTTTTTCTCTGCTCCCGCCTGATAGCTAAGGCCGGTTGTATCGATGGGCGGGTTGAAACGCCAGCCTATAAAACAGTCGTTGTCCGGCTCGTTGATTCTTTGGCGGTATTGATCGCATTCCGCGCCTTCAAGCTGCGTGCCCAAGCGCTGCTGCCTCGGGGCTTGGTTGATATTTTGCTCGCGGGCAAAGTTTACCCCGGCATAAAGCTGCCACGAGTCGCGTTTGCGCAAGGCTTCTCGGTAGGCTTCGATACGCTGCACCACCGCTTCGGGCAGCCGCTCGGTTTTCAGGCGGTCAAACTGGTCGGCGGCAGCTTCGTTTTGCTGGTCTTCAAACAGTGCCTGCGCAAGCTGTAGGCGGATAACGGGCGAACCGGGCTGCGCCGCAATCAGAATGCGGTAAAGTTTCACCGCCTCGGCCGCCCGCCCGTCGTTCTGCAATACCAATGCGCGGCCGAACATGGCCAGCTCTTTATCGTGTTGCGGCCATTTTTCATAAATCGGCAGCAACATCTTGATACCCGCCACGTTCATCCCGACTACGGCGGAATACATCGCCCGCGACAATAATTCCGTGTCGGCCAGCAGCACCGTTTCGTCAACCTCCAACACCCTGCTCCGGCTGCCTTCCGCATCCGGCGGGGTTTGTTCCTCCGCATGTTCGGGCGGTTCGGCGGCACGGATGTTCAATTCCAGCTCGGGTTTGGGTTGGGGCAGCGGCGGCGCGGCGGCAGGATCGGGCGGCGTATCGGCACGGGCGTGTGCAAACAACCCGGCCAGTGCCAGAAAACATAAGACGTTTTTCATTAAACTTATCGTTATTAAAGTTTGTTTACAGAATAAAAATGAATTTTAACACAAAGCGTTTTAAAAGCCAGCAAAGCCGCACACGATTTCACACGGTCCGCACGCTCGCTTTACGGTAAAATACACCCGTTCGCCGCCGCAAGGCCGTCTGAAAGCACTTGAATTTATGACCGACATCACCGCTTTTGCCAACCGTTTGGGCAAAAACATCAAACACTACCTGAAATGGGCGCGGCGCAACGGCATCGAAGCGTGGCGCATGTATGACCGTGATATTCCGCAGTTTCCGTTTGCCATCGATATTTACGGCGACCAAATCCATTTGCAGGAATACGACACCGGCTGGCTGATGCAGCCCGAAGCATATGAAGCATGGCTCTCCGGGGTATTCGAAGCCGTTGCCTTCGTAACCGGCTTTACGCCCGCACAGATCCATTTCAAACGCCGCGAACGCCAGAAAGGCTTGCAGCAATACGAAAAAACCGGCAGAGAAGGCGGCGATTTCATCATCAGCGAAAACGGGCGGCGGTTTTGGGTGAACCTCGATAAATATCTCGACACCGGCCTGTTTCTCGACCACCGCAACACCCGCAAAAAAGTGGGCGAAACCGCCGGAGGCAAACGCTTTCTCAACCTGTTTGCCTACACCGGCAGCTTCAGTGTTTACGCCGCCACCGGCGGCGCGGCCGCCAGCGAAACCGTGGATTTGTCGAACACCTATCTCGATTGGGCGAAGCGCAATTTCGAGCTTAACGGCATCAACACCGAACAGCACCGTATCGTGCGCGCCGATGTGTTCCAATACCTGCAAACCGCGCAGGCGGAAGGCAAAACATTCGATTTGATTGTGATGGATCCGCCCAGTTTTTCCAACAGCAAAAAAATGCCCGGTATCCTTGACATCCTGCGCGACCACCCCAAACTGATAGACGGCGCCATGCGGCTGCTCGCTTCAGACGGCCTGATGTATTTTTCAAACAACCTGCGCAGCTTCGAGCTGAGCGGCGGCATAACGGAACGCTACCGCGTGAAAGACATTTCCAAACAATCCGTTCCCGAAGACTTCCGCAACAAAAAAATCCACCAATGCTGGGAAATCCGCCATCAGGCCGTCTGAAAGGATATTTTTCATGAAAAAAACATTATTTATCCTGCTCGCGCTGCCCCTTGGCGGCTGCTTCTACGCCGAAACCCCGTACGGGCGCGCGGCGGCGGTGGATTTGCCGCTGCACAGCCAAACCACCGTCAACAAAAACATCACCATCAACGCCCCGCCCGGCAGCACGGTGATTTATCAGGAAGCCCAGCCGGTGATGCCCGCCTATCCGCGCTACCGCCGCTATTGAAGCCTGTGGAAGTTACGGGCAGGCCGTCTGAAAAAACCTCCCGCTTTACACCCCGCCGCAACCTTTCAGACGGCTTCTCAGCCGCCCGCAGCCATCAAATTCCGCTATCGCACCAACATTTTTTTCAATCGCAACTTCGGCTATAATATTGCGCTGCCATTCCCTTTCCCTCGATCACAATGCAACTCACCGCCGTCGGCCTCAACCACCAAACCGCCCCCCTGAGCATACGCGAAAAGCTGGCCTTTACTGCCGACGGCCTGCCCGATGCCCTGCGTGCGCTGGCCGCCGAAGCAGCCGTGAAAGAAGCAGTGATTCTTTCCACCTGCAACCGCACCGAGCTTTACTGCGTGGGTGATGCCGAACACATTGTCCGCTGGCTGGCCGGCTACCGCCGGCTCAATATCGAAGAAATCCGCCCCTACCTCTACACCCTAGGTTGCAGCGACACCATACGCCACGCCTTCCGCGTGGCCTGCGGCTTGGATTCCATGGTGCTGGGCGAGCCGCAGATTCTCGGCCAAATCAAAGACGCCGTGCGGGTGGCGCAAGATCAGCAAATGGTGGATACCTGGCTCAACGCCCTGTTTCAGAAAACCTTTGCCGTTGCCAAAGAAGTGCGCACCGGCACGGCGGTGGGCGAAAACTCGGTTTCCATGGCCGCCGCATCGGTTAAGATGGCCGAACAGATTTTCCCGTCGGTGGGCGGTTTGAACGTGCTGTTTATCGGCGCCGGCGAAATGATCGAGCTGGTGGCCACCTATTTTGCCGCAAAAACCCCGCGCCTGATCACCGTGGCCAACCGAACGCTGCCCCGCGCGCAGGAATTGTGCGAAAAACTGGGCGTAGACGCCGAACCGCGCCTGCTTGCCGAACTGCCCGAAATCCTGCACGAATACGATGTCGTAGTGTCTTCCACCGCCAGCCAGCTGCCCATCGTCGGCAAAGGCATGGTGGAACGCGCGCTCAAACAGCGCCACCATATGCCCGTGTTTATGCTTGATCTGGCCGTGCCGCGCGACATCGAAGCCGAAGTGGACGATTTGAACGATATTTACCTCTATACGGTCGACGACATCGCCAACATCGTCCAAACCGGCCGGCAGGCGCGCCAAAAAGCCGCCGCCGAAGCCGAAGCCATGGTGGAGCAGAAAGTGGCCGAATTCGTCGAATGGCAGCGCAGCCGCCAAAGCGTGCCGCTTATCCGCGCACTGCGCGACGAAGGCGAGCGCGCCCGCCGCCAAGTGCTTGAAAACGCCATGAAACAGCTCGCCAAAGGCACTGCACCCGAAGAAGTGTTGGAGCGTTTGTCGGTACAGCTCACCAACAAACTGCTGCACTCGCCCACCCGCACCTTAAACAAGGCCGGATCGCAGAATCAGAATCTGGTAGACGCCGTGGCGCAGATTTATGATTTGGAACATCCGAACAACGGTTTGTAACCGCTGTTATCTCAGGCCTGCCGCTTTGTATCGAAATCATTCACCCCGCCATAAATAAGGCCGTCTGAAAACATTAAGCTTTTCAGACGGCCCGAACTTTCAATCAATTCAATCAAACCGCCGCGTCGGATCGCTCGCCCGTGCGGATTCTCACGGCCTCTTCCACCGGCAGCACGAAAATTTTGCCGTCGCCGATTTTGCCCGAGCGCGCGGTTTCAATGATGGTTTCCACCGCACGCTCCACATCGGTATCGGCCAGCACCAGCTCCAGCTTCACTTTGGGCAGAAAATCCACGGCATATTCGGCACCACGGTAGATTTCGGTGTGGCCTTTCTGGCGGCCGAAACCTTTCACTTCGGTAACGGTCATGCCGGTGATGCCGATTTCGGTAAGGGCTTCGCGCACGTCGTCGAGTTTGAACGGCTTGATAATGGCTTCTATTTTTTTCATGGTTTGCTCGCTTGTTTTCAAATGGCTTTCAGACGGCCTGTTTTTAGCATAAAGGCTGATCTTCTTCAATCGGCCCATTCAGCTTTTCAAGAGGCCGTCTGAAACCGAAATACCCGAGCAGCCTACCCCGCTTTCGCGTACAATTACGGTTTTTCCAACCGCCATCCGAGAGCCACGTCATGTCCGTTGTTTTACCCCTGCGCGGCGCACCCGCCCTGTCTGACTTCCGCGTTGAAAAACTTTTGCAGAAAGCCCGTGCCGCCGGCCTGCCCGAAGTGGGTTTGAGCAGCGAATTCTGGTATTTTGTGAGCAGCGGATCCGCCCTAAACGATGAATCCGCAGAAAAACTGCAGGCCCTCCTGGCAGCCGAACGTATCGGATACACCCCCAAAGCTGCAAACGGCCTGCATTTGTTTTTGATCACCCCGCGCATCGGCACCATTTCGCCGTGGGCTTCCAAAGCCACCGACATCGCGCACAACTGCGGTTTGTCTGAAATCGAACGCATCGAGCGCGGTATGGCGGTTTGGCTTTCAGGCAGCCTGAACGATGCCGAAAAACAGCAGTGGGCGGCCTTGCTGCACGACCGCATGACCGAATCGGTATTGCCTGATTTTCAGACGGCCGAAAAGCTGTTTGCCCACCCCGAAGCGCAAACTTTTGAAACGGTAGACATTCTCGACGGCGGCAAAGACGCGCTGCTCAAAGCCAACCGCGAGCTGGGCCTGGCGCTCTCGCCCGACGAAACCGACTATCTGCTGGAAAATTATCGGATTCTAAACCGCAACCCCAGCGATGTGGAGCTGATGATGTTCGCACAGGCAAACAGCGAGCACTGCCGCCACAAAATCTTCAATGCCGACTTTATCCTAAACGGCGAAAAACAGCCGAAATCGCTGTTCGGCATGATCCGCGACACCCACAACGCCCACCCCGAAGGCACGGTGGTAGCCTATAAAGACAATGCTTCCGTTATCGAAGGTGCGAAAATCGGGCGGTTCTACCCCGATGCCGCCGAAAACCAAGGCTACCGTTTTCATGAAGAAGACACCCACATCATCATGAAAGTGGAAACCCACAACCACCCCACCGCCATCGCCCCGTTTGCGGGCGCGGCCACCGGTGCGGGCGGCGAAATCCGCGACGAAGGCGCCACCGGCAAAGGCGCGCGCCCGAAAGCGGGTTTGACCGGCTTTACCGTATCCAACCTCAATATCCCCGGTTTCAGGCAGCCTTGGGAGCAGGATTACGGCAAACCCGGCCACATCGCCTCGCCTCTGGACATCATGATCGAAGGCCCCGTCGGCGGTGCGGCTTTTAACAACGAATTCGGCCGCCCCAACCTGTTGGGCTATTTCCGCACCTTTGAGCAGGCGCACGAAGGCACGGTGCGCGGCTATCACAAGCCGGTTATGATTGCGGGCGGCCTGGGCAATATTCAGGCGCGACAAACCCATAAAGACCGCATTCCCGAAGGCGCGCTCTTAATCCAGCTCGGCGGCCCGGGCATGTTGATCGGGCTCGGGGGCGGCGCGGCTTCTTCGATGGACACCGGCAGCAATGCCGCCGATCTGGACTTCAATTCCGTGCAGCGCGGCAACCCCGAAATCGAGCGGCGCGCGCAGGAAGTGATCGACCGCTGCTGGCAGCTCGGCGAAGCCAACCCGATTATCGCCATTCACGACGTGGGCGCGGGCGGCCTCTCCAACGCCTTTCCCGAGCTGGTGAACGATGCCGGCCGCGGCGCGGTGTTCAAACTGCGCGACGTGCCCTTGGAAGAACACGGCTTAAGCCCGATGCAGATTTGGTGCAATGAAGCGCAGGAGCGTTATGTGCTCTCGATTCTGCCCGAACATTTGGATTTGTTCCGCCGAATCTGCGAGCGCGAACGCTGCCCGTTTGCCGTGGTCGGCACCGCCACCGACGATGGGCATTTGCAGGTGCACGACGATCTCTACGGCAACAATCCGGTCGATCTGCCGCTCAACGTATTGCTCGGCAAACCGCCCAAAACCACCCGCAGCGACCACACCGTAAGGCCGCCTGAAAAAGCATTCGACGCATCCGGCATCAATTTGAAAGAAGCCGCCTACCGCGTATTGAGCCTGCCTGCCGTGGCCGCCAAAAACTTTTTGATCACCATCGGCGACCGCAGTGTCGGCGGCATGACCCACCGCGACCAGATGATCGGCC
Organism: Neisseria sp.; assembly: GCF_030530745.1. GTDB lineage: Bacteria > Pseudomonadota > Gammaproteobacteria > Burkholderiales > Neisseriaceae > Neisseria. The sequence continues at coordinate 91,438 of NZ_JAUMUI010000003.1, forward strand.
GTTACCAAACCCCCGTGGCCGATGCCGCCGTTACCCTGATGGGCTTCAACACCCACAAAGGCGAAGCGATGGCGATGGGCGAAAAACCCGCGCTCGCCCTGTTCGACGCGCCCGCCTCGGGGCGGATGGCCATCGGCGAAGCCATCACCAACCTCGCCGCCGTGAACATCGGCGACATGGGCAACATCAAACTCTCCGCCAACTGGATGGCCGCCTGCGGCACCGCCGGCGAAGACGAAAAACTCTACCGCACCGTCGAAGCCGTTTCCCAAACCTGTCAGGAACTGGGCATCAGCATTCCGGTGGGCAAAGATTCGCTTTCCATGAAAACCGTGTGGCAGGAAAACGGCGGACAAAAAGCCGTGGTTTCGCCGCTCAGCCTGATTATCACCGGCTTCGCACCGGTGCAGGACGTACGCAAAACCGTTACCCCCGAATTGAAAAACGTGCCCGACAGCGTGCTGCTGGCGGTTGATTTGGGCTTCGGCCGCGCCCGCATGGGCGGATCGGCGTTGAGCCAGGTGTATAACGATTTAAGCGGCGAAGCGCCGGATATCGAAGCAGGCCGTCTGAAAGCGTTTTACGAAGTGATTCAGCAGCTGGTGGCCGAAGACAAACTGTTGGCCTATCACGACCGCAGCGACGGCGGCCTGTTTGCCACACTGGCGGAAATGGCGTTTGCAGCGCGTTGCGGCATTGAGGCCGATGTTTCCCAATTGGCGGCCATGCACCATTCAGACGGCCTGAACGGCGCACTCTTGCGCGTACTGTTTAACGAAGAACTGGGCGCAGTGCTGCAAATCCGCGAACAGGATTATCCCGCCGTGCGCAACCTGTTTGCCGATAAAGGCATTCCCCTGCCCGCCCCGATCGGTAAAACCGCACCGCACGGACGCTTTACCGTATCCGTGAACGAAACCGCGTTTGAAAACCTCAAACAAGACCGTTTCGGCGGCGCACGGGACGACGTAATCCTCACCGTTTTGGACGAACCCCTCGCCGACCTCCAACGCGCCTGGCAGAAAACCTCCTACCACATTCAAAAACTGCGCGACAACCCCGAATGCGCCGACAGCGAATTCGCCCTGCTCGCCGACAACCGGCGCAGCGCGCTGTTTGCCGACCTGAAATTCGACCTGAAAGAAGACATCGCCGCGCCGTTTATCAACACAGGCGTCCAACCCAAAATCGCCGTGTTGCGCGAACAGGGCGTAAACGGGCAGGTGGAAATGGCCGCCGCCTTCACCCGCGCCGGATTCGATGCCTATGACGTGCATATGTCCGACCTGATGGCCGGCCGCTTTAACCTCACCGGCTTCCAAATGTTGGCCGCCTGCGGCGGTTTCAGCTACGGCGACGTGCTGGGCGCGGGCGAAGGCTGGGCAAAATCGATTCTGTTCCACCCCGACCTTCGCGATCAGTTCGCCGCCTTTTTCGCCAACCCGAACACCCTCACGCTGGGTGTGTGCAACGGCTGCCAAATGGTCAGCAACCTCGCCGAAATCATTCCCGGCACACAAGGCTGGCCGAAATTCAGGCGCAATGCGAGCGAACAGTTCGAAGCGCGTTTGAGCATGGTGCAAGTGCCCCAATCGCCCTCGCTGATTCTGGCCGAAATGCAAGGTTCGAGCCTGCCCGTGATTGTCAGCCACGGTGAAGGCCGCGCCGACTTTACCCATTTGGGCAGCCGCAATGTTTCAGACGGCCTCAACACCGCCCTGCAATATATCGACGGCTTGGGTGCGGTTACCGAAACCTACCCGCTCAACCCCAACGGTTCGCCGCAGGGCATCGCAGGCGTTACCAACGCCGACGGGCGCATCACCATCATGATGCCCCACCCCGAGCGCTTATACCGCACCGCACAGATGAGCTGGCACCCCGACGAATGGAAAAGCAGCGAGCTTTCCGGCTGGTACCGCCTCTTCGCCGGCGCGCGCAAGGCTTTGGGCTGACCTGCCGTTTTTGACAACAACGGCCGTCTGAAACTTTCAGACGGCCTCACAGCGTTAAATATAAATTTTCCGCTTTAATGTTTCAACACATCAGCTATACCCCAAAACCGTTCAAACGGCCTTTATGCTAAACTGGCCGCCCGTTCCCCAATCTTTTCCAGAAGCAAAACACCATGGCAGGCAACACTTTCGGACAACTCTTTACCGTAACCACCTTCGGCGAAAGCCACGGCCCCGCCTTAGGCTGCATCATCGACGGCTGCCCACCGGGTCTGGCCTTAAGCGAAGCCGACATCCAGGCAGACCTCGACCGCCGCAAACCCGGCACCAGCCGCCACGTTACCCAGCGGCGCGAGGCCGACGAAGTGGAAATCCTATCCGGCGTGTTCGAAGGCAAAACCACCGGCACCCCCATCGCACTGTTAATCCGCAACACCGACCAGCGCAGCAAAGACTACGGCAACATCGCCCGCCAATTCCGCCCCGGCCATGCCGACTACACCTACTGGCACAAATACGGCACGCGCGACTACCGCGGCGGCGGCCGCTCTTCCGCCCGCGAAACCGCCGCCCGCGTGGCTGCCGGTGCGGTAGCGAAAAAATGGCTAAACGAAACATTCGGCACACAAATCATCTGCTGGGTAACCCAAGTGGGCGAAGTGGAAATCGCATTTGAGGGCGAAGAATGGATTGGGCAAAACCCGTTTTTCGCCGCCAATCAAAGTCAAACCGCCGAACTCGAAGCCTATATGGACAGCGTGCGCAAATCACTGGATTCCGTGGGCGCGAAACTGCACATCGAAGCGCGCAACGTGCCCGTGGGCTTGGGCGAACCCGTGTTCGACCGCCTCGATGCCGACATCGCCCGTGCCCTGATGAGCATCAACGCCGTGAAAGGCGTGGAAATTGGCGACGGCTTCGACGTGGTGGCGCAACGCGGCAGCTATCACGGCGACGAACTCACGCCCGAAGGCTTCGCCTCCAACCACGCAGGCGGCATTTTAGGCGGCATTTCCACCGGCCAGGCCATCACCGCCAATTTCGCCATCAAACCCACCAGCTCCATCGCCACCCCGCGCCGCAGCATCGACATCGACGGCAACAGCGTCGAAATCGCCACCCACGGCCGCCACGATCCCTGCGTGGGCCTGCGCGCCGCCCCCATTGCCGAAGCCATGCTCGCACTGGTGCTGATCGACCACGCGCTGCGACAGCGCGCACAAAACGCCGATGTTTGCGTGAACACGCCCGATATCGCACGTTTCTGAATACAAAGCTTTTCCGGTTATCATAACATCTGCTTCAAAGTTAAATGTTTTCCCGTCCGAATCAAAAAACGGGCGTACCCTCTGAAGGTACGCCCGTTTTTCAATTATATTTTTGCGGTTATCCGCGCTCCACCTGGCTCACATCGCGCACGGCGCCGGTGTCGGCGGAAGTGGTCATCGCGGCATAGGCGCGCAGGGCGGCAGAAATGCGGCGGTCGCGGTTTTCGGGTTGCCATGCTTTTGCGCCCCGCGCTTCCATTTCGGCGCGGCGGCCGGCCAACTCTTCGTCGGATACGGCTAGGCGGATGCTGCGGTTGGGGATATCGATTTCGACGGTATCGCCCTCGCGCACCAAGCCGATGGCGCCGCCTTCTGCCGCTTCGGGGGAAACGTGGCCGATGCTCAAACCGGAAGTGCCGCCTGAAAAACGGCCGTCGGTGAGCAAGGCGCAGGCTTTGCCCAAGCCTTTCGATTTCAGGTAGCTTGTGGGATAGAGCATTTCCTGCATGCCCGGGCCGCCTTTGGGGCCTTCGTAGCGGATAATGACAATGTCGCCGGCGACGATTTGGTTGTCCAAAATGCCTGCCACAGCAGCGTCTTGGCTTTCAAACACGCGGGCGCGACCGGTGAATTTCAAAATGCTGTCGTCCACGCCGGCGGTTTTTACCACGCAGCCGCGTTCGGCGATGTTGCCGAACAGCACCGCCAAGCCGCCGTCTTGTGAGTAGGCGTGTTCTTTACTGCGGATGCAGCCGTTTTCGCGGTCTAAATCCAAGCTCGGCCACTGGCGGTTTTGCGAAAAGGCTTGCGTAGTGCGCACGCCGCCGGGCGCGGCTTTGTAACGCGTGTGCGCCGCTTCGTTGGCGGGATTCATCACGTCCCATTGTGCCAGCGCGTGTTTCAGCGTGGGCGCGTGTACGGTGGAGACATCGGTTTGCAGGCAGCCGGCGCGGTCGAGTTCGGCCAAAATGCCCATCACGCCACCGGCGCGGTGCACGTCTTCCATGTGGTATTTCTGGGTGGCGGGGGCGACTTTGCACAGGCACGGCACTTGGCGGCTGATGCGGTCGATATCGGCCATTTTGAAATCCACTTCGGCTTCATTGGCGGCAGCCAGCAAGTGCAGCACGGTGTTGGTAGAACCGCCCATTGCCACATCAAGGCTCATGGCGTTTTCAAAGGCGGCTTTAGTGGCGATGCTGCGCGGCAGCACGCTCACGTCGTCTTGTTCGTAATAGCGTTTGGTGATTTCCACAATCAGACGGCCTGCTTCCAGAAACAGCCCTTTGCGCCCTGCATGGGTGGCCAAGAGCGAGCCGTTGCCCGGCAGCGACAGCCCCAGTGCTTCTGTGAGGCAGTTCATTGAGTTGGCGGTAAACATGCCCGAGCACGAGCCGCAGGTGGGGCAGGCAGAGCGTTCCACCGCCGCCACTTCTTCGTCGGAAACCTGATCGTTGGCGGCATCCACCATGGCGTCCACCAAATCGAGCTTGCGTTCATCAACGATATTGGCCACGCCGATCACTTTGCCCGCCTCCATCGGGCCGCCGGAAACAAACACGGTGGGGATGTTCAGGCGCATCGCCGCCATCAGCATGCCCGGGGTGATTTTGTCGCAGTTGGAAATACACACCAGCGCATCGGCGCAGTGGGCATTCACCATATATTCCACCGAATCGGCAATCAAATCTCGGCTGGGCAGGCTGTAGAGCATACCGCCGTGGCCCATGGCAATGCCGTCGTCCACCGCGATGGTGTTGAATTCTTTAGCCAAGCCGCCCGCTTTCTCAATTTCGCGGGCAACCATTTGGCCCAAGTCGTGCAGGTGCACATGGCCGGGCACGAATTGTGTGAACGAGTTGGCGATGGCGATAATCGGCTTGCCGAAATCTTCGTCGGCCACGCCGGTGGCGCGCCACAATGCGCGGGCGCCGGCCATATTGCGGCCGTGGGTGGAGGTTTTGGAGCGGTAGGCTGGCATGGTTGTTATCCTTTTTCTGAATCGGTTGCAGGCCGTCTGAAAGATTGCAGCGGTTTGAATATCGGTTTTGCGGTTGCAAATATGTTGCAGAAACCGTTTTCAGACGGCCTTAAATAAATACGTTTGACGATGTTTTTTTTAAGGAGTGTAGTCAGGATTTTAACCAAAAATGCCGCCGCAACGCGGTCGACTACACGCCCTAAGGCTTACAAGCGCACTTCGATACCGGCTGCGCGCATAGCCAGTTTGGCTTCGTGTATGCCCACTTCGCCGAAGTGGAAAATGCTGGCCGCCAGCACCGCATCGGCTTTGCCTTCTTTCACGCCGTCGATCAGGTGCTGCACGTTGCCCACGCCGCCGGAAGCAATCACGGGAATATCCACCGCCTCGGAAACGGCGCGGGTGAGCGGCAGGTTGAAGCCGGCTTTGGTGCCGTCCCTGTCCATGCTGGTGAGCAGGATTTCGCCCGCGCCGCGTGCCTGCATGTTTTTCGCCCATTCCACCGCATCAATGCCGGTGGGTTTGCGGCCGCCGTGGGTAAACACCTCCCAGCGGGTGTTTTCGGGGTTGACGGCTTTGGCGTCTATCGCCACCACAATCGCCTGCGAACCGAAAAAACCGGCCGCTTCGTTAACCAAATCGGGGTTGGTAACGGCGGAGGTGTTGATGCTGGCTTTGTCGGCGCCGGCGTTGAGCAGGCAGCGCACGTCGGCCACGCTGCGCACGCCGCCGCCGACGGTCAGCGGGATAAACACCTGCGAGGCCACATCTTCGATAACGTGCAGAATGGTGTCGCGGTTGTCGCTGCTGGCAGTGATGTCGAGAAAGGTCAATTCGTCGGCACCTTCGTCGTTGTAGCGTTTGGCCACATCGACGGGGTTGCCCGCATCGCGCAGGCCGACGAAATTCACGCCTTTGACCACGCGGCCGTTATCGACATCCAAACAGGGGATGATGCGTTTTGCTAATGCCATGTTGTGTTTCCCGAAACAGGCCGTCTGAAAAAACGGCACGGGTGTTTTCAGACGGCCCTGGTTGGTGCGGTTTCTCAAACCGCCAAACCCGCCACCCAGCCGGGCAGCCGTTCGAAAAGCTGGTAATAGCCGACTGCGCCTATGGCGGCCATCACCATGGTGCTCATAAAACTGCCGGCAGCGCGATTGACGACGGCAAACACCAATGCCGCGTAAGCCCACAAAATGCCCATCACCGCGCACCACTGCGCATCGATTTGCGGCAGCGCGAAATCCATGCCCATGCTGATTAATATACTGATAATGGTGAAGGCCAGCCCTTCGCTGACGGCATGGATATCTCGGTCGGACGACCACAGCGTCCAAAAGCCCAAAACAAATGCCTGAAACATGGTTCTACCCCTTTTAATAAAATAACAATCTGTTTTTGAAATATTTTAAATTTCCTGCAAAATTGCGGCAGCCGTTTCGGACGGCCTTTGTTTATTGCCCCGCAAGCGAATCGGCCAGTTTTTGCGCTTCGGCAAAATCAATGCTGCCTTCGTAAACCGCCCGGCCGGTGATAGCGCCGGCCACGCCGCTTTTTTCTACGGCGCACAGGGCGCGGATATCGTTCAAATCGGTCAGCCCGCCCGAGGCAATCACGGGAATGCGCACGGCTTCGGCCAGTTTGACGGTGGCCTCGATGTTTACGCCGCTCATCATGCCGTCGCGGCCGATGTCGGTGTAGATGATACTGTTGACGCCGTCATCTTCAAAGCGTTTGCTCAAATCAATCACATGGTGTTCGGTAACGGTTGCCCAGCCGTCGATGGCAACCATGCCCTCTTTGGCATCCAAACCCACGATGATGTGCCCCGCGAATTCTTTGCAGGCTTCGCGCACGAATCCGGGATTTTTCACGGCGGCGGTGCCGATAATCACATCGGTCAGCCCCAAATCAAGGTATTTTTCGATGGTGTGCAAATCACGGATACCGCCGCCCAGCTGAACGGGAATCTCTTTGGCCACTTCGCTCAAAATGCCGCCGATGGCTTCGAGGTTTTTCGGTTTGCCGGCGAAGGCGCCGTCCAAATCCACCAAATGAAGGCGGCGCGCGCCTTGTTTGAACCAGTGCAGCGCGGTTTCGGCCGGGTTGTCGGAAAACACGGTGGCCTGGTCCATCAGGCCCTGCTTCAGGCGCACGCAGCGGCCTTCTTTCAAATCGATTGCGGGAATCAGCAGCATTTTATTTCCTGGTATTTTTCATGCTTTCAGACGGCCCCGATGCCGTCTGAAAAGGCTGTATTTTACACAATTTTAACCGTTCCAGCGGAGAAAATTACGCAGCAGCAGCAGGCCGCCGTCATGGCTTTTTTCGGTGTGGAACTGGGTGGCAAACACGTTGTCTTTGCCCACGATGCAGGCAAATTCGTTCGGATATTCGCTGGTGCCGAACACGATGTTGTTGTCGGCGGGGGCGAAATAGTAGCTGTGCACAAAATAGAAACGAGTGTTTTGGGGCACATCTTGAAACAGCGGATGCGCCTGCGTTTGATGCACGGTGTTCCAGCCCATATGCGGCACTTTGAGTTTGTTGCCCTCCGCATCAAGGCGGTTGGCGGCAAAACGTTTCACGTCGCCCGCAAACCAACCCAAACCGGCGGTATCGCCCTCTTCGCTGTGGTCGAACAGCAGTTGTGCGCCCACGCAGATACCGAAAAAAGGCTTGTTTTTCAGGCCGTCTGAAACCGCCTCGCCCAAGCCGCTGCGTTGCAGCGCGGCCATGCAGTCGGGCATGGCGCCCTGCCCCGGAAACACCACTTTATCGGCGGCAAACACTTCTTCGGGGCGGTCGGTGAGCACGATTTGCGCGTCCACATCCGCCAGCTTTTGCGCAGCCTGCACCGATTTGAGCACCGAATGCAGATTACCCATGCCGTAATCGACGATGGCGACTTTCATGCTTAATCCTTTTTGGCGGTTAAAACAATTTGCAAACGGCAGATGATAACAGAAACAAACAAAAGCGGGAAAAGGCCGTCTGAACGTATAAACAGCCCGCTGCAGAGCACTTCAAAGTCTCACGCAGCACCCGGGTGTCGTGGAATATAGTGGCTTTAAATTTAAAGAGGGCAAGGCGGCAAAACCGCAGGCTGTACAAGTAGCACGAAACCGGTTCTGTTGCCGTTTCAGCGGCCTACAAAATCATTCTCTTTGAGTTAAGGCGCTGCAATGCCGTAGCGGAGTGAGTTAATCCGCTATAGCCCACCGGTGTGCGGACACCCGCGTTTATTTCAGAGCGCGTATCCCCACTGCATCGCGCACTTGGTCGAGCAGCACGCGGGCTTCTTTTCGGGCTTTGGCCGCACCTGCCTGCAAAACCTCTTCGATTTGCGCGGGGTTGGCGGTGAGCGCGGCATAGCGTTCGCGCGGTTCGGCCAATTCGGCGTTGATTTTCGCCGCCAGCAGTTTTTTTGCTTCGCCCCAAGCCAGCCCTTCGGCCAGCATTTGTGTAAAATCAGCGGTTTCCTGCGGCGTGGCGAAGGCTTTGTATATCTCGAACAGCGGGCTTTCGCCAGGCTGCTTCGGCTCGCCCGGCTCTTTGAGGTTGGTGATGATTTTGTTCACCGATTTTTGGGTTTTCTTGTCGTTTTCCCACAGCGGAATGGTGTTGCCGTAGCTTTTGCTCATTTTACGGCCGTCCAAACCCGCCAACAGCTCGACGTTTTCGTCGATTTTCACTTCCGGCAGGGTAAATACTTCTTTAAAGCGGTGGTTGAAGCGGCCGGCGATGTCGCGCGCCATCTCGACATGCTGGATCTGGTCGCGCCCCACCGGCACTTCGTTTGCCTGAAACATCAGAATATCGGCGCTCATCAGAATCGGGTAACTGTATAAGCCCATCTCGATTTGGTGGTCTTGGTCTTCCTGCCCTTTGTCCAGATTTTCCTGCACCGCGGCTTTATAGGCATGGGCGCGGTTCATCAGCCCTTTGGCGGTGATGCAGGTGAGTATCCAGTTTAATTCCATGATTTCGGGAATATCGCTCTGGCGGTAAAACGTGGTGCGCTCGGGGTCAAGTCCGCAGGCCAGCCAAGTGGCGGCAACGGCTTGGGTGGACACGTGAATCACCGCCGGATCATGGCACTTGATAATGCCGTGGTAGTCGGCAAGAAACAGATAGGATTCGGTGCCGGGATTCTGCGCGGCACGCACGGCGGGGCGGATGGCGCCGACATAATTGCCCAAATGGGGGATGCCGGTGGTGGTTACCCCGGTTAAAACGCGTTTTCTGGTCATGACAGCTTTCTTTATCTCTTTGCAAACGGGCTTAAAACGGCGGCAGAGGCCGCCTGAAAATCTCTCATTATACAGGCAAATACCGGGATATTTTATTGCCGCCGTGCGGCGGGCGGATATTTCCATGTATTAACCCAAAAACATATTTCTCAAAAAACCCATTCTGATTGCACAAAAATTAACAAAAAAAAAAAAAAAACTAAAACAAAATTATAAAAACTATATCAATAAAAACGAATCCCACCTATAGAATTCACGCCGACGGCGGAATTCTTGAATTATCAAACTATCATTAGGAGTTTTATTATGAGAACTTTAAATGCAAATGAATTGAACTATGTGTCTGGTGGCTTGGTACTTAATGCTGTTGGTGGTATTGCAGGAGGAATAGGAGGACACTTTGGGTACCTAGGCGGTGCGATTGCAAGTGGCACATATAACAGAAATGCACATTTGGCAGCAATTGGTGCTGGAGCAATAGGTGGAGCAGTTAACCCGATAAGAGGCGTTGGCAGTGCCATTGCAACTTTCGGAAGTAGTACTGCGCTGACAGGTGCAACAACCTATATTGGTAATACTGGAACAAGTACCCGTATCAGATAAATACGGTGTTTTCAGTATGTATTAGGCATGTTATGGAAAATCATAACATGCCTCCAATTCCATCAAAAACAAATATTTTAATATGATTATCATGGCTTTTTTAGCAACTTGCTTTATGCTTTGTTTCGGGTTTGCCAATTATTGCGTCAAAAATAAATTTTATAGGATTGTTTTTTTAATTTTAGGATGGGTGTTGTTCGGTTTACATTCTTATTTTTTACAAAAAACCATAGATGATTACAACTTCAAGCAAATATCTATTTATTTTTTATACTTGTTTGCCCAGTTGGTTGCTTTTATTTTTCTGTTTCGTAAGTTTGACAAATAACCTGCTTCGTTGTGTACAATGAAATCCAAAATGTATCCGGCGGCTGGGTTGTCGCACATGCTGCAGGAGCTGTATTGGGAGGTTATGCCAGTGGATACGGCTATTTGGCCGGCGGCGGTAAAGATCCTGATGGATTTCGCAATGCCGTTATTGCAGGGGCAGCGGGAGGAGCACTCAGTCCTGTGAGAGGCATTGCATCCGGTGCTACTGCAATTGCCAGCGGAATAGTCAGTGGGGCTGTAAATACACACCTGTCAAAAAATTAGGATACAAGTATGTGGGATATGCTATATGAACCTTTATTTATCGGCCTAAGCATATTACAGATGATTCTATTTGGAGCAATAGTACTTGGCCTTTATATTTTTTATATTTTTGTCATGAAGCGTATCCATCATAATTTACTGCTTACATTTTTAGCACAAACTGGAGCAGCCATTATCGTCGGCTATCTAGTTTCTAAAATTTTTAATATTCATCATTAACTGAATATCTAAAAATAACACTGCCTGTAAATTTTACAGGCAGTGTTCTTATAACTAAAATGCTGCTTTAATGCCGTTTGAAACTTAATTTATGCCGATTGGCCTCCAATGGGAGGAAGAATGCTTTATTATGCAGCAATATTGGCTACAGCTTTTATGCTTTGCTTCGGATTTGCCAACCATATAATCAAAAACAGGTTTTATAGAATAACCTGTTTGATTTCCGGTTGGATTATTTTCACTTTTCATCAGTATGTCATAATAAATAACATAGAACATGTTCCGGGCCGTTATTTTTTATACTTATTCACACAGGCCGTTATCCTTGTTTTTCTGTTCCGAAGATTTTCAAAATAATCATCTTTTTAAAACCGGTACAGGCCGCCTGAAAACCCCTGCATTATACAGGCAAATACCGGGATATTTTATTGCCGCCGTACGTCGGGCGGATATTTCCATGTATTAGCTCAAAAACATATTTCTCAAATAATCCATTCCGATCGCACAAAAATTAACAAAAAAAAAAAAAAAAAACTAAAACAAAATTATAAAAACTATATCAATAAAAACGAATCCCACCTATAGAATTCACGCCGACGGCGGAGTTCTTGATTTATCAAACTATCATTAGGAGTTTTATTATGAGAACTTTAAATGCAAATGAAATCCAACATGTATCCGGCGGCTGGGTTGCCAATGCGTTAGGTGCGGCAGCAGGAGCATACGGAGCCGGATACGGCTATCTTGCCGGAGGCGGCAAAGATCCCAATAGATTTTTAGGAGCCGTAGCACTGGGGGGGCTTACTGGCGCAGCAAGTCCTGTGAACGGTATTCGTTCTGCCGCAAAGACAGCAGCTGTCTCATTCGGAGGTAGTGCCGCCACCACTGCAATTGGAAGTCCTTATTTTTAAATAAATGAAAAAAGATTTTCTATTCTTTTTTGTTATTCTATTATCATTTATTACCATAATAATAGGGTTAAAATACTTGTTTCCTGATAGAGATATGTTTTACTGGCAGCTAGGAACAAGCTTAACTGCTGCAGTTCTTATCCGAAAACTGTTCAAATATTAACCCTCAATCCAAAGGGAAGAATTTAATTCTTCCCTTTCTGCTTTCCGCTTCGGCCTACTTATTTTTCAGACGGCCTCAAACAAGCACTCAACCCGAACTTACCCACAAACTAAATAAAATAATCAAACAAAAACAGAATATTGAATAAAACAGCTGCAATAAAAAGCAGTTTTTTCTTGACTTATCCACAACCAAACCCATATAGCCTGCATTCAAAAACCATATCTGATAAAAGGCAAACAGATGAGATTCGACAAACTTACCGCAAAATTCCAACAAGCCCTTGCCGACGGCCAAAGCCTGGCGCTGGCTGCCGACAACGGCTACCTAGAAGCCGGCCACGTGCTCAAAGCCCTGCTGGATGACGACAGCGGCATCACCGCCCTGCTCGCCCACGCCGGTGTGAACGTGGCTCAAGTGAAACAGCAGGTGCAGCAAACCTTAAACAGCCTGCCGAAAGTATCCGGCCAGGGCGGGGAAATCCTGCCCGGCCGCGAATTGCAGGCCGTATTGAACCTGATGGACAAAGCCGCCATGAAGCGCGGCGACGCCTATATTGCCAGCGAACTGTTCCCGCTGGCGCTGGTTCAGCAAAACGATACCACCGGCAAAATCCTGAAAAACGCCGGTGCCACCGAGCAAAACATCAACGCCGCCATCGATGCGGTGCGCGGCGGCGCGGCGGTGGACAACCCCAATGCAGAAGACCAACGCGAAGCCCTGAAAAAATACACGCTCGATTTAACCCGGCGCGCCCGCGAAGGCAAGCTCGACCCCGTTATCGGCCGCGACGACGAAATCCGCCGCGCCATTCAGGTTTTGCAGCGCCGCACCAAAAACAACCCCGTACTCATCGGCGAACCCGGCGTAGGTAAAACCGCCATTGTCGAAGGCTTGGCACAACGCATTGTGAATGGCGAAGTGCCCGAGAGCCTGCGCAACAAGCGCTTGCTGGTGCTTGATTTGGCCGCGCTGATTGCCGGCGCCAAATACCGCGGCGAGTTTGAAGAACGTTTAAAAGCCGTATTGAACGATCTGGCGAAAGACGACGGCAACACGCTGATTTTCATTGATGAAATCCACACTTTGGTGGGCGCGGGCAAAACCGACGGCGCAATGGACGCGGGCAATATGCTCAAACCTGCGCTGGCGCGCGGCGAGCTGCACTGCATCGGCGCGACCACGCTCGACGAATACCGCCAATACATCGAAAAAGATGCCGCGCTGGAACGCCGTTTCCAAAAGGTTTTGGTAGGCGAGCCGAGTGTGGAAGACACCATCGCCATTCTGCGCGGTTTGCAGGAGCGTTACGAAATCCACCACGGCATCGACATCACCGACCCGGCGATTGTTGCCGCGGCGGAGTTGAGCAACCGCTACATCACCGACCGCTTCCTGCCCGACAAAGCGATTGATCTAATCGACGAAGCCGCCAGCCGCATCAAAATGGAGCTGGATTCCAAGCCCGAGCAGATGGACAAACTCGACCGCCGCATCATCCAATTGAAAATGGAAAAAATGCACGTTGAGAAAGAAAGCGACGATGCCAGCAAAAAACGTTTGGAGTTAATCGACGAAGAAATCGGCGGCCTGCAAAAAGAATACGCCGATCTAGACGAAATCTGGAAAGCCGAAAAAGCCTCTTCCGCCGGCACCGCCGACATCAAAAAACAAATCGACGAAATCAAGGTGAAAATCGAGCAGGCCAAACGCCAAGGCGATTTTGCGCGCGCATCCGAATTGGAATACGGCGAACTGCCCAAGCTGACCCAACAGCTTGCCCAAGTGGAAAGCCTTTCAGACGGCCAAAAGCAGGCCAACAAACTGTTCCGCACCAAAGTGGGGGCCGACGAAGTGGCCGAAATCGTTTCGCGCATGACCGGCATTCCCGTGGCCAAAATGATGGAAGGCGAACGCGATAAGTTGTTGAAAATGGAAGAAGTGCTGCACAAACGCGTGGTCGGCCAAAACCAGGCCGTGCGCGCCGTGTCCAACGCCATCCGCCGCAGCCGCAGCGGCTTGGCCGACCCTGGAAAACCTTACGGCAGCTTCCTGTTTTTAGGCCCCACCGGCGTGGGCAAAACCGAATTGTGCAAAGCGCTGGCCAATTTCCTGTTTGACAGCGAAGACCATTTAATCCGCATCGATATGTCGGAATACATGGAAAAACACGCCGTCGCCCGCTTAATCGGCGCGCCCCCGGGTTATGTGGGCTACGAAGAGGGCGGCTACCTCACCGAACAGGTGCGCCGCAAGCCATACAGCGTGATTCTGCTCGACGAAGTGGAAAAAGCCCACCCCGACGTGTTCAACATCCTGCTGCAAGTGCTCGACGACGGCCGCCTCACCGACGGCCAGGGCCGCACAGTGGATTTCAAAAACACCGTGATTGTGATGACTTCCAACATCGGCAGCCAGCACATTCAGAAACTCGGCACAAGCGATTACGAAGCGGTAAAAGAAGTGGTGATGGAAGACGTGAAAGAACATTTCCGCCCCGAAATGATCAACCGCATCGACGAAGTGGTGGTGTTCCACGGCCTCGACCAAGCCAATATCCGCAACATCGCCAAAATCCAACTTGAAGGCTTGAGAAAACGCCTCGAAGCCATGAACCTGCGCCTAAGCGTCGACGATGCCGCGCTCGATGTGATCGCCCAAGCCGGTTTCGACCCCGTGTACGGCGCCCGCCCGCTCAAACGCGCGATTCAGGCGGAAATCGAAAACCCGTTGTCGGTCAAACTGTTGGAAGGCGCTTACCGGCCCGACAGCGAGATTCATGTGAAAGCCGACGGCAATAAGCTGGTATTTGCCTAAGCGTTTGATGGTATTGTAAACAGGCCGTCTGAAAAATATTTCAGACGGCCTGTTATTTTGCCCCACCCAAGCCGGCAATCTACACTTCGCTCAAGTTCAGATAATGGCGGCTGCCCTGCATATCGCTCATGGCGCGCAGCAGCATTTCGAAGTGGTCGTCGTTGTTGATGAAGTCCAACTCGTCGGCATTGGCGATCAACAGCGGCGAGTTTTGATAGAGGTGGAAAAAACGGCGGTATTCGTCTTGAATCTGCCCCAAATAGCCGGGCGGGAAAACGTTCATCATGTTGCCGTGCCGCTTTTGCAGGCGTTTTTGGGCGTTTTCGTCGGATGTCTGCAAATAGATCACCAAATCGGGCACGGGGTATTCGGGCATAATTTTGCGCTTCATCTGCCAAAACAGGGTTTGTTCGTTGGCAGGATCGCTGCCTTTGAGCACCACCGGCACGAAAATCTGGTCTTTTTCAAGCAGGAAATCGGCGATAATGCGCTCGTTTTTTTCTTCTTCGGTGTTAATCAGCTCCACCGCTTCGGCGCGGCGCATCAGAAAATACAGCTCGGTGGCCAAGCCGTGGTTGGCGGCGTTGAGGTAGAACTGCTCCAAAAAGGGATTGCGCTCGGGGCTTTCGGTTAAGTGCAGGGCATCGAAATATTCTGCCAAACGGCGGCTCAGCTCGGATTTGCCGCTGCCGATGGAGCCTTCTACTACGATATAACGGTGGTGCATGATGGGTGGTCTTTCTGTGGTGGTCGGTTGTTTGTCTGCCTGTTCGGGCGGCGGTTCAGACGGCCTGACTGCCAAGGCCGTCTGAAAAAACGGGGACGGCTTCGGTTACGGCGATGCCGCCGCTGCCCAATTGTTCCGCCAAATCCGCCGCGCGGCCGTGGCTGCCTATGCGGAAATCGGGGGCGATTTCGGCCAGCGGGCGCATCACGAAACTGCGCTCGTGGGCGCGCGGGTGCGGCAGGGTGAGGTGCGGGTCTCTGCTGGATTCCCCGTTGTAGTCGATAATATCCAAATCGAGCGTACGCGGGGCATTGCGGAAACTGCGCTCGCGCCCGAAGTCTTGTTCTATGCCGTTTAACACGGCCAGCAGACCGGATCCGCCCAAGTTGGTGGATACGGTGCAGACAGCGTTAACGAAGTCGGGCTGGTCAGTGTAGCCCACAGGCGCAGTGGTATAGAGCGAAGATACGCGCCGCAGTTCAATCTGCGGGTGTTCGGCAATGATTTGTAAGGCGTTTTTTATCTGCCGCGCGGGGTTTTTCAGATTGCTGCCCAGGGCGATTACGGCAGTGTCGGTTAAAGGTGCAGGCATAATTTTTCAGACGGCCTTGTTAAAACGGTTTGTAACGCGCCAGATAAACCATCGCCGCCACGCACAGCATCGACAAGGCATAGCCCGCCCATGCCCTGCCGGTTCTCGGCTCGGCGCGCACGGTCATCATGCCGAAACCGATATAGGCCAGCAGCAGCAACAGTTTCACACCCAGCCAGCCTGCATTGCCGAAGGGAGTGAAACGGGTGATTTTCATCAGCCACAATCCGGTAAACAGCAGCAGCGTATCGTTGAAATGGGGGATGATTTTCAAAATTTTCGACAGCGGTTCTCCGGGCCTGGCGGCGCGCAGCCAGAAACGCAGGTTGAACAGCAGCACAGTAACGGCCACAAACAGCATATGGCTGTGTTTCACAATCAGATATTGCATGGCGGCTTCAATATTTGTTTTTTCAGACGGCCCGTATTGTAACCCGAAACCGGTATGGATTTTGTATCTTCAGTAGCGTGATGGCCGTGATTAAAACCGAGGAGGGGTTTAAAACGACGGCATGGATTATGCCGGAGTTCCGGCCTGTTTTTCCGTTTCTTCGGCAATCATTTCCCGCAATGCGCTGCGGCGGTTTTCCTGTGTGGTGCAGGCCGTCTGAAAAGCGGTGCGGCCGCCCCAGAATACAAACCGTTCGCGGGCGCGGGTAACGGCGGTGTAGAGCATGGCGCGGTTCAGGCCGTGCCGGCTGCCGTCGGGGGTGGAAGGCGGCAGCAGCCACACTTCGCCGTATTCCGACCCCTGGCTTTTGTGCACGGTGATGGCGAATGCGGTTTCGTGGGCGGGCAGGCGGCTTAACGGCACGGCGCGCTGCCCGCCTGCGGCGGGGAAATAGGCGGCCAGCGTACCGGGGCGGCTGCGGTCGGGCAGAATCAAACCGATGTCGCCGTTGAATAAATCAAGCGCGTAATCGTTGCGCGACACCATCACCACCTGCCCGGCGAACCACGGCGCATCGGCGCGCGCCAAGCCCTGCCGTTGCAGGCAGCGGCGGTAGGCTTCGTTGAATGCGGCAGCATCTTCGCGCCGGGCCGCCAGCACCACGGTATCGGTTTGGCGGCGGAACGCCTGTTCGGAATCGCCCGCAGCCACCGCCTGCCAATAGGCGGCCTGTTGTCCGTAAAAGGCTTCGGCCTGTTGTTTGAGGCTGCCTTCGCGCACGCCGAGCGCGTCGGGGAAACGGGCAAACTGCGCCCATGCGTTTTCCGCATCTCCCGCCACAATGGCGCGTGCCAGGCAGCCGATACCACTGTCGGCGCCGAAGCGGTGGCTGAAGTGCAGGCGGGCGGTATTTGCCGACAAGGGCGGCGGGTTGCCGGTAACTTTGAAACCGTGCCGGGGCAGCATGGCCGACAGCTCTTGCGCGGTTGCCGTGTTTAACCGGGTTTCCTGCGCCAGTTCGGCCAAAACCGCGCCAGCCCCCACCGAGGGCAGTTGGTTTTCGTCGCCCAGCAGAATGACGCGGCAACCTGAAGGCACGGCGCGCAGCAGTTGCAGCATCAGAGCCAGGTCGAGCATTGAGGCTTCGTCGATAACCAGCACATCCAGCGGCAGCGGCTGCTCGCGGTGGAAGGCGGGCCGCATCTGCGGCGGACGCAGTTTCAACAGGCGGTGTACGGTTTGGCCTTCGAGTTGCAGCAGATAGCGGCGGACTGTGTCGGGCAGCCCGAAAGTGCCGGCGGCATGGTGCAGCGCCCGCGCCATATGGGCAGCGGCCTTGCCCGTGGGTGCGGCCAGCGCGATGCGTGGCAGCCTGCCGCCGTTGCCGCACAACAGCCCCAGCAGTTTGGCCACGGTGGTGGTTTTGCCCGTACCCGGCCCGCCGCTGATTAAGATAAGCGGTTGCAGCAGGGCCAATGCGGCGGCATCGCGCTGGCCTTCGCTGTTTGCACCGGCAAACCATTGCGCCAGATTCTGCCCGGCCTGCATCTGGTCAACAGGCTCTGCCGCCGCCGCTGTCAGGCGCACGATTTCCCGCGCCAAGTCGCGCTCGAGCTGCCACATTCTGCCGAGAAACAGCCGTTTGCCCGAGAGTATCAGCGGCATCCCGCTGCCGCCCGCTATGCCCGGAATCTGCCGCAAAGCCGCCACGTCGGCATCGTTTAACCAAATAAAGGTGTGGCCGTCTGAAAGCGCTTCAAACAGTTTGCGCACATACGGTGAGGCGGTAGCGGCCTCTTCGGGTGCGTGCCGCTGCAATAGTTCAATCGCGGCATCGGCGGCGGCATGATTTAAATCGGCGTTGGTTTCTTGCGGCATGAAAATCTTCCGTCATTAACTAAACAATTGGATTTTAATGAAGATTTCAGGCCGTCTGAAATTTTCAGACGGCCTGCTTGTTACATCTGAATCTAAAACCGCATCACAACGCAGCCAAAGCAGCAGCGTAATCCGGTTCGTTGGCGATTTCGCCCACCAGTTCGCTATGCAGAACCCGGTTGTTTTCGTCCAGCACCACCACCGAACGGGCGGTCAGCCCTTTGAGTGCGCCGCTGTCGACGGCCACGCCGTAATCGCGGGCGAAACTGCTGCGGAAAGCGGACAGCATCACCACGTTACCGATGCCTTCCGCGCCGCAGAAACGCGCTTGGGCGAACGGCAGGTCGGCGGAAACACACAACACCACAGCGTTATCCAAGCCGGCTGCTTTTTCGTTGAAAGTGCGCACGGATTGCGCACACACGCCGGTATCGACGCTGGGGAAAATATTGAGGATTTTGCGCTTGCCGGCAAAGTCGGCCAATGCTTTTTCCGACAAATCGCCTGCGGTCAGGCTGAAATCGGGTGCGCTCTGCCCTTGTTGTAAAAACACGCCGCCCACTTCGACGGGGTTGCCTTGCAGGGTTACTTGGGCCATAACTTTCCTTTCATATTTGAAAAATCAAACTTTGCACGGCGGCAAAGCGGAGGGGTAGATTGACACGTTGGTTTGCGCGAGTGCAAACAGCGTTTCGAGCCGGCGCTGCGCCTGAATCTGCGCGTGTTCAAGAATATCTGCTTTACAGGCGCTTGCCAACACTTGTTTTTTCGCCTGTTCCTGCACGGCGGCAAACACGCTTTTATCAATGGGGTGCAGGCCGAGCGAACCGGTTTTGATGTCGTACACTTCGATATTGTCGAGGTTCACGTCTAAAATTTCCACCGGCGGCAGGCTGATAATCACTTTGCCGTCAACCACGTTCACATTGTCGGCGGTGAGTTTGTTTAAATCCAAACCCGCCAGCACCCTGCCTTGCGCCATAAACAGCCCGGTTTGCGCGTCTTGCCACAGCGCATACCAATTGCCTTTCTTTTCGGTTTTCACAATGGTGTCGATGTGGAACGCCGTGCTCTCCAAGCGGTTGAGGTTTTGGATTTGCGTGAGCACGCCCTCGCGCGTGAGCACTTGCTGCTGCGCCGCCTGCTGCGGCTGTTTGTGAAGCCCGTGCCACCAGCCGGCGGCAACGGCCAGCAGCAATAACAATACCGCAGTGGCGGCACGGAAAAACGTTTTCATGATCCAACCTCAACAAATTTACCAACAGCTCCCAATATAATGTTTCTAATCGGATTTTCAATATTCGGAGCCGTCTGGAAAAACACAGTGCGGGCAGATCCGCCCGCGCCCCCCGTTGCCGAACCTACCGTTTCAGGCGCCCACCGTTTCCAATCTCGGAAACAAGCCGTCTGAAATTAGCCGAAACCGCATTTTTCGGCTAAAATACACAACTATTTGGTTTTTGTTTTGCCCGACCGGGCAAACCTTTTTCAGACGGCCTCTCAAGAATAACAACCGGCATATCCAACCCAATGAAAAACATCAGAAATTTTTCAATTATCGCCCACATCGACCACGGCAAATCCACCCTCGCCGACCGCTTTATCCAATATTGCGGCGGTTTGGAAATGCGTGAAATGAGCACGCAGGTGCTGGATTCCATGGATATCGAAAAAGAACGCGGCATCACCATCAAAGCACAAACCGCCGCCCTCAACTATAAAGCGAGAAACGGCGAAACCTACCTGCTCAACTTAATCGACACCCCCGGACACGTTGATTTTTCTTACGAAGTCTCCCGCTCGCTTTCCGCCTGCGAAGGTGCGCTCTTGGTGGTAGACGCTTCGCAGGGCGTGGAAGCGCAAACCGTGGCCAACTGCTACACCGCCATTGATTTGGGCGTGGAAGTGGTGCCCGTTTTAAACAAAATCGACCTGCCCGCAGCCGATCCCGACCGTGTGGCGCAAGAAATCGAAGACATCATCGGCATCGACGCCGCAGACGCAGTGCAGTGCTCTGCCAAAAGCGGTATGGGCGTGGAAGACGTGCTCGAAGAAATCGTGGCAAAAATCCCCGCGCCCGAAGGCGATGAAAACGCACCGCTGCAAGCCATGATTATCGATTCGTGGTTTGATAATTATGTGGGCGTAGTGATGCTTGTCCGCATCAAACAAGGCCGTCTGAAACTGAAAGACAAACTGCTGTTTATGAGCACCAAGGCCGAAACGCAGGCCGAACAGCTGGGTGTATTTACCCCGAAATCACTGCCCAAACCCGAATTGAAAGCCGGCGAAGTTGGCTTTCTGATTACCGGCATCAAAGAGCTGAACGCCGCCAAGGTGGGCGACACAGTAACACTGGCGGCCAACCCCGCACAGACCGCACTGCCGGGGTTCCAAGAGGTGCAGTCGCAGGTGTTTGCGGGGCTTTATCCGGTGGAAAGCCACGACTACGAAGCCCTGCGCGACGCGCTGGAAAAACTGCAATTAAACGATGCCTCGCTGAAATTCGAGCCGGAGGTGTCGCAGGCGTTGGGCTTCGGCTTCCGCTGCGGCTTTTTGGGGCTGCTGCATCTGGAAATCGTGCAGGAGCGTTTGGAGCGCGAGTTCGATATGGACTTAATCACCACCGCGCCGACGGTGGTGTATGAGGTGCTGCTGAAAAACGGCGAAAAAATCGAGGTGGAAAACCCGTCGAAACTGCCCGACGCAGGCAGCATCGACACCATTTTCGAACCGGTTATCACCGCCACCATTCTGGTGCCGCAGGAATATGTGGGCGCAGTGATGACGCTGTGCAGCCAAAAGCGCGGCGTGCAGAAAAACATGCAGTATATGGGCCGGCAGGTGATGCTCACCTACGATTTGCCCATGAACGAAGTGGTGATGGACTTTTTCGACAAACTCAAATCCACCTCCCGCGGCTATGCTTCGCTGGATTACGAATTTAAAGAATTCCAGGCCGCCGATTTGATCAAACTCGACATTATGGTGAACGGCGAAAAAGTCGACGCCCTAAGCCTGATCGTGCACCGTTCCAACGCCGTGTTCCGCGGCCGCGAGCTGGCGGCGAAAATGCGCGAACTGATTCCGCGCCAAATGTTCGACATTGCCGTGCAGGCCGCCATCGGCAGCCAGATTATCGCCCGTGAAACCGTAAAGGCCCTGCGCAAAAACGTATTGGCAAAATGCTACGGCGGCGATATTACCCGCAAGAAAAAACTCTTGGAAAAACAAAAAGCCGGCAAACGCCGCATGAAGCAGGTAGGTAATGTGGAAATTCCGCAGAGCGCATTTCTGGCGATTCTGCAGGTTGGGGACAAATAATGAACAACACTTTGATTTGGGGTGCAGTGGCCGCTTTGCTTGCCGGCCTGGTTTTATATGTGAAAAGCAGTAAGTCGCGCGAAGAAGGCGGCGAATGGAGCGGCGGCCTGCAATGGGGCTATCTGCTGATGATGGTGGGCGTGTTCGGCTTATTGTCGGCCTTTATGAGCTTCACCGCCGTTTTACTGGTTTTCGTGCTGTTTACCGGCATCGTGTGGTTTGTCCACAAAGGCCGTCTGAAAAAGAACCCGACCGGCGACAGCAACCATTTCACCGACTATATGAGCGGGTTTTTCCCGATTATCCTGGCGGTATTCGTGCTGCGTACTTTTGTGGCCGAACCGTTTCAAATCCCGTCGAGCTCCATGCGGCCGGGGTTGGTGGTGGGCGACTTTATTCTGGTTAATAAATTTTCCTACGGCATCCGCACGCCGATTATCAATAATGTGCTGATTTCCACCGGAGAGGTGGAGCGCGGTGATGTAGTAGTGTTCAACTACCCCGAAGATACCAGAATCAACTACATCAAACGCGCGGTAGGGCTGCCGGGCGACGTTGTCGAATACAGCAACAAGGTTTTGAGCATCAACGGCCAGGTTGTTGAAGACCGCTCTGCCGGCATTCAAAGCTACCGCGAAAATACGCCGCAATACGGTCTGATTACCATTGAAGCCCAAGCATTCAAAGAAACCATAGGTTCGCACCAATTCGAAGTGCTCAAAATTCCCGGCCAGCCCAGCTTTCTGCCGCAGGGCGTGCGCCCCGACTTTGCCCACCGCCAAAGCTGCGAATACGCCGAAGACGGCTCATGGTTCCGCTGCACCGTGCCTGAAGGCCATTATTTTATGATGGGCGACAACCGCGACAACAGCGAAGATTCCCGTTATTGGGGTTTTGTGAGCGACAAGCTGATTGTAGGTAAAGCATTTTTTATTTGGATGAATTTCGGCGACATCAGCCGCGTGGGTACCGGTATACGGTAACTTTCCGGCAAGGCCGTCTGAAAACATTTCAGACGGCCTTTGGCTTTAAGGGGGCATCATAATAAAAGTTTAAGGCGTTTAGCCAGAAAGCTGATTCTGAAAAAGCAGGCAAAGAAAAAAGCACCGGTTTTAAGCGGTGCTTTTTTCTTTAAAGGTTTGGCGGAGTGGACGGGGCTCGAACCCGCGACCCCCGGCGTGACAGGCCGGTATTCTAACCAACTGAACTACCACTCCGCGCAGAAAACTTGGTGGGTGATGACGGAGTCGAACCGCCGACATTCTGCTTGTAAGGCAGACGCTCTACCAACTGAGCTAATCACCCGTACCGTCTTGCGAAGGCGTAATTAAACCAAAATCCCGAAGCTTGTGCAAGCATTTTTTCGGCCTGATAAATCACTTTTTAACAAACCCATGAAATATAAAAATTAGTTTTCAGACGGCCTAAACTTTGCGGCCGGCAATGTTTAACGTTTTTCCTGTTTGCGTATCAGATACACGCCCAAAACGGCAAACAGAACTGTCGGCAGCACGGCGGCTGCAAACGGCGGGATTCCGTAAAGCTGCCCGGTAAAACTGAACAACCGGCCTGCAAAATGGAATGCCAAACCCAAACAGATGCCGCCGAACAGTTTCAAGCCCATATTGCCGCGTCGGGTGTTTTGCGGGGTAAACGCCAGCGCCACCAACGCCATCACCAAGGCGGCGACGGGATACATCAGTTTGCGCCACCAAGCGATTTCGTAGAGCTTGGTTTGCTGCCGGTTGTTTTTCAGATGGCCTATATAAGTGGTTAATTCGGACACCGACATTTGTTCCGGCTTCACCAGCAACACGTCCAGCAGGCCGCGTTGCAGCCTGACCGGCCAGTTTTGTTCGGCCTGTGTTTCGGTGCGCACCGCTTCGCCGTCAAGCAGGCTGCGGCGCACGTTTTTCAGCTGCCAGCTGTTATCTGTGTTCAGCGTTGCGGATTCCGCTTCCACCGCTTCGGCCAGTTGGAAGGCTTCGTTGTGCCGCCACACTTTCACGCCCAACAGGGTATGGTCGGGCAGCATTTCGCGCACGTTGATAATGTTGTTCTGCTCTTTCAGCCACAAGCCCTGCGCACCCGTGCTGATGCGGCCGCTGGTAGCGGTGGCTTTCATGTTTTCGGCGCTTTGGCTCAGCGACGGCGCCAGCCATTCGCCCAAGACGGCGGTGGCAACGGCGAAAATCAGGCCGAAACGCAGCAAGACGGCAATCAGCTTCCCGGTGCTCATGCCGCTGGTTTTCATTACCGTGATTTCGCTGCCCGAAGCGAGCTGGCTCAAGGCAATCAGGCCGCCGATCAGCACGGCCAGCGGCATCAGGTCGTAAGCGCGGGCGGGCATCTGCATCAGCACATACTGCATCATTTTGGTGCCGTTATAGCTGCCTTTGCCGAGATCGCCCACTTCATTGATGATGTCGAAAAAACTGTAAAGCGCCAGAAAGGCAAGCAGTGCATAAACCGCCATCACGCTGAGCTGGCGGATAAGGTAGCGGGTAACCAGCTTCATCCGGCACCGCCTTTCAAGCTGAGTTTTACTGCGCGCCAGAAAGGCTGTGCAGGCATGCTGCGCACGCGCAGCAGGATAACGGCGACGGCGGCAATCAAGATGTGCATGGGCAGCATACCGAGCCAGAAATTTAGTTTGCCGCCTTCCACCGCATTGCGCAGAAAGGTAAGGCCGTTTTGGTAAACCAGATACATGCCGATGGCGATGAGGATATTATAGGTGTGTCCCGTGCGCGGGTTGAAATAGGAAAGCGGCACGGCGAGTATGCTCAACAGCAGCACGCTGACAGGCAGCGACAGCCGCCACATCAGCTCGGCCCGGTGTTGCGGGTTGCTGCTGCCGAAAAGTTTTTCGGTGGGAATGGTGCGGCGGTGTGAAATCGGATCGACGATTTTCGGCGTGGTGCTGATAATCAGGCTCAGATGTTCGAACGACACTTGGTTATAGTCGGCCCGGCCGGGCTTGCCGCTGTAACGGTAGCCGTTGCTCAGCTCCAGCGTGCGTTTGTTGTCTTTCAGGGAAAACGTGCCTTCTTCGGCGAAAACGATGTTGTCGTTGCCTTTACTGTCGGTTTCACGCAAAAACAGGTTTTTCATAATGCCTGAATCCGTATCGAAGGTTTCTACGAAATACACACGTCCGCCGCGCTTGCCCAGCGCGCGGAATTCGCCCGCCTCAACCAACGAGAGCTCTTGCTTCTGCTTCAGAATTTCAGAATATTCGCGGCTGCGCAGCTCCGCCCACGGCATCACAAAAAGCTGCATCACCGCAATCAGCAGGGCGAACGGCACGGCAAACTGCAACACGGGGCGTATCCATTGTTTCAGCGCCAGCCCGCACGAGAGCCAAACCGACATTTCGCTGTCGCGCCAATAACGGGTCAGCACGGTGAGCGTGCTGATATAGGCGGTGAGCACCAACAAGAGCGGCGTCATGCCGATAACCCAAAAGCCCACCAGCGCGGCCACGGCGTCAATCGCCACGCGGCCGTCGGCGGCGCGCCCAAGCAGGTTGACGGCCTGTGTGGACACCAACACCGCCAGCAGCACCACGAAAATGCCCACGGCGGTGAAAGAAAGTTCTTTGATAAAATTTCGTTGATAAATCATAAAATAGCCGCTTCAAATGGCGGGGTTGGCGTGATATGGCGGAAAACCGGATGCAAACAACGGCGGCAATAAGTTTTCCGCCACGGGGTTTCCCCAAGGTTTCGGGCAGACCGATGATAGAGTACAATCAAACCGATATGTTTCAGACGGCCTGTAAATTAAGCAAGGCCGTCTGAAAAAATTCTTTAGGGATAACCGCTCATCTAGGAGAATCAGCGTGAAATTTAGCACAAAAGCCGAAAAATTGCAGCCGGACACCGCAGGCGCCCTGCTTTATATTTGCGAAAAAGCCTGCCCGTGCAGCGAAAACAGCGATAACGAAACCGCCGCCCTGCTCTGCGGTTCGTTAGAAGAAGACCAAGCCTTCGCCGAAACCAAAATCTCTGAAAACGGCGCCCTGAAAGCCGTGGCCGTTGTGCGCCTGCAAGACACCAAGCGCGAAACCGTGGCCAAAGCCGCCGCCGAAGCCGCCGTGTGGGCGCAAAAGCAGGAGCTGGTAAACGTCTGCCTCGCGCCGTTTAATCAAGAAGCCGCCGCTTTGGTTGCCGAAGTGTTCGCGCTGGCGTTCGGCAACGCCGTTTACCGTTTCGACCGCTACAAAAAAGAAGCCGGCCCGGCCAAACTTGCCCGGGCGGAATTTTTCAGCGGGCAAAACAGCCAAGCCGTTCAGACGGCCTTAACCTTGGCCGACGCCCAATTATACGGCATGGCACTATGCAAAGACCTGGGCAACGCCGCGCCCAACGAATGCACACCCGGATTCTTGGCCGAAACCGCCAAAAAGCAAGCCAAAAAACTCGGCGTTACCGCCAAAATCCTCGGCAAAGACTACATCAAAAAACACATGGGATCGTTTTGGTCTGTTGCCAAAGGCAGCAAGCAGAAACCCTATTTAATCGAACTTTCCTATTTCGGTGCCGAAAACAAAGAAGCCGCCCCTGTGGTATTGGTCGGCAAAGGCATCACTTTCGACAGCGGCGGCATTTCGCTCAAACCCGGCCTGAATATGGACGAAATGAAATACGATATGTGCGGTGCCGCCGGCGTTATCGGCACATTTTGCGCCGCCGTCAAACTCAAGCTGCCGGTCAACCTGATCGCCATCGTGCCCACCTGCGAAAACATGCCTTCCGGAGGTGCCAACAAGCCCGGCGACATCGTCAAAAGCATGAAGGGCCTCTCCATCGAAGTGCTCAACACCGATGCCGAAGGCCGCCTGATTCTGTGCGACGCGCTCACCTATGCCGAACAGTTCAAACCCAAAGCCGTGATTGACGTCGCCACCCTCACCGGCGCCTGCATCGTCGCCCTCGGCCATGATGTCAGCGGCCTGATGGGCAACAATCAGGAGCTGGTAGACAACCTGCTGGCCGCCTCGCGCGAAAGCGGCGACCAAGCCTGGCAGCTGCCGCTGTTCGACACCTATAAAGAGCAGCTCAAATCGAACTTCGCCGACCTGCCCAACATCGGCAGCCCCGGTGCAGGCACGATTACCGCAGGCACGTTTTTGTCGTATTTCACCGAAAGCTACCCGTGGGCACACCTCGATATCGCCGGCACCGCGTGGAAATCGGGCAAAGACAAAGGCGCCACCGGCCGCCCCGTACCGCTGTTGCTGAACTATCTCCGCAAAGTGAAGTAAATACCGTTAAATCAAACGCAGCATAGGCCGTCTGAAAACAAAACGCGGTTTCCGTTTTCAGACGGCCTGTTTATATATGACAAAAATATAAACCCAATCCCAATCAAGCCCTTAAAGCTTACTCACAAAAGCTGTGGATAACTGTGTGGAAAGTTTGTGAAATCCCCGCGTTTTCCCCGCAAAATCAAGCTTTGCATATTGTTGCACAAAAATTAAGCCCAAATAAAAAACATTTATATATCAAATAAATAACCACTTCAAACAGTTGTCAAGCCCCTTATTCCGCATACTTGTCAATGCCGTAACTATTGATGTGGATAAAGAAAATATTTTCTTGACAAAACACCCCGAAGCGATAATCTCGCGCCACGCAAAGATTTATCAAAACCCATCATGCTTTCCGAACGCCAAACCTGCCTGCCCCCGAAAACCGAATCCGCACCCGTTTGCTGGATTTTCTGCACCGTTATCGACAATTTCGGCGACATCGGCGTGTCGTGGCGGCTTGCACAAATGCTCCGCAACGAGCTTGGCTGGCTGGTGCACTTATGGATTGACGATACCGGAGCCCTGCGCGCACTCTGCCCCGATTTGCCCGCCCCGCCCTGTACGCACCAAAATATCCATATCCGCCTGTGGAACCCCAACGGTGCAGAAGGCTTGGAATCCGCCCCGCCGCCCGACACCGTTATCGAAACCTTCGCCTGCAACCTGCCGCCCAACGTAACGGCGGCAATAGCCGCAGCCCGGCCGCTGTGGCTGAATTGGGAATACCTGAGCGCCGAGGCCGGCAACGAACGCCTGCACGCCCTTCCCTCGCCGCAGGCAAACGGCCTGCAAAAATATTTCTGGTTTATGGGCTTTACCGAAAAAAGCGGCGGCCTGCTGTGCGAGCGGGATTACGCCGAGCGCAGCCGCTTCAACACGGCCCAATGGCGTACCCGCCTGATGCTGTCCGAAAAAACCGCCCCCGAATGGCTGCTGTTCGGCTACGAAAGCCCCGTTTGGGCCCAATGGCTGGATATGTGGCGGCAAAACGGCGAACCCGTTACCCTCCTGCTGGCCGGCAGGCAAATCACCGACAGCCTGAAAGCCGCCGCAGCCGTTCCGCACCATGCCCTGCAACAGACGGGCGACACGTTTCAGACGGCCTGCGTAACCCTAATCCGCATCCCTTTCGTGCCGCAACACGATTTCGACCGCCTGCTGCACCTTGCCGACGGCCTGATTGTGCGCGGCGAAGACAGCTTCGTGCGCGCCCAGTTTGCTGCCAAGCCCTTTTTCTGGCACATCTACCCGCAGGAAGAAGCCGTGCATATCGAAAAACTGCACGCATTTTGGGACAGGGCCTATGCGTATTACCCTGAGGACGTCCGCACCGCCCACCGGCAGTTGTCAGACGAACTCAACGGTGCAGCCGCCCTCTCCCCCACGCAACGCCTGGCCGCCTGGCAAACGCTGCAAAGATGCGCCACAAACTGGCAAAAAAGCGCGGCAGACTGGCAAAAACACCTGTTTTCACAACCCACAGCCATAGAAAAACTAGCCAAATTCAACCGGCACCGCTAAAATAACGCGTTTTATTTTCACTGAATACCGATTGGAAACACTATGAAAACCGCACAAGAACTGCGCGCAGGCAACGTATTTATGGTCGGCAACGACCCGATGGTGGTGCAAAAAACCGAATACATCAAAGGCGGCCGCTCTTCCGCCAAAGTGAGCATGAAGCTGAAAAACCTGCTCACCGGCGCCGCCACCGAAACCATCTACAAAGCCGACGACAAATTCGACGTTGTCGTTTTGGCGCGCAAAAACTGCACCTACAGCTACTTCGCCGACCCCATGTATGTTTTCATGGACGAAGAATTCAACCAATACGAAATTGAAGCCGAAAACATCGGCGACGCCCTGAAATTCATCGTCGACGGCATGGAAGACGTGTGCGAAGTAACTTTCTACGAAGGCAACCCGATTTCCGTAGAGCTGCCCACCATCATCGTGCGCGAGGTGGAATACACCGAACCGGCCGTTAAAGGCGACACTTCGGGCAAAGTTATGAAAACCGCCCGTTTGGTCGGCGGCACCGAAATCCAAGTGATGGCCTACGTTGAAAACGGCGACAAAGTGGAAATCGACACCCGCACCGGCGAATTCCGCAAACGTGCCTAAAGTTTGATTACCCCTGCCAGAACAAGGTTTGGCCGTCTGAAAACATATTTTTCAGACGGCCTTATTGTTTTTAAGCCCGGCGGCAGCGGGCAGATTTGGCCAACAGCCCGGCATTTTGCCGTGCAGGATAACGTCCCTTGATTCGGCAGCCGTATTCCCCAGCCATACTGTAACGGGCTTGGCAATTGTAAACCCCTGCCTCTTGTGCCAAAATCTTTGCCGTTCACTCTGCAAAGGAAAAACCATGTTCCGACACATCGACTTCTACCCCGGCGATCCAATTTTGAGCCTGGTCGAAACCTATAACAACGACCCGCGCGGCCACAAAGTAAATCTCGGTATCGGCATTTATTTCGATGAAAACGGCAAACTGCCGCTGCTGGACTCCGTGCGGGCTGCCGAAACGAAACGTGCCGCCGCCGCGCAGCCGCGCCCCTATCTGCCGATGGAGGGCTTGGACAGCTACCGCCGTGCGGTACAGAAACTGCTGTTCGGTGCCGACTGCACGGCATTGAAAGAAAACCGCATCGCTACCATCCAAACCCTCGGCGGTTCGGGCGCACTCAAAGTGGGCGCTGATTTTCTGCACCGCTGGTTTCCCAAAGCCAAAGCCTATGTGAGCGATCCCACTTGGGACAACCACAAAGGCATTTTCGAGGGCGCGGGTTTTGAAGTCGGCACTTATCCTTACTACGACTCCGAAACGGGCGGCGTGAAATTCGAGGAAATGCTGGCCTTTTTCTTAAGCCTGCCCGAACACAGCGTGCTGGTGCTGCACCCCTGCTGCCACAACCCCACCGGCGTGGATCTAACGCCCGCACAATGGGATGCGGTGCTCGAAATCGTGCAAACCCGCAAGCTGATTCCGTTTATGGACATCGCCTACCAAGGTTTCGGCGAAAACTTTGACAGCGACGCCTACGCCATCCGCAAAGCCGTTATGATGGGGCTGCTGCTATTCGTCAGCAATTCTTTCTCTAAAAACTTGTCGCTCTACGGCGAACGCGCCGGCGGCCTGAGCGTGGTATGCCCCAGCGAAAAAGAAGCCGCCTTGGTGTTCGGCCAGCTTAAGTTTACCGTGCGCCGCATCTATTCCAGCCCGCCCGCACATGGCGGCTATATCGCGGCAGACGTGATGAACACGCCCGAACTGTTCGCGCAATGGGAAAGCGAGGTTTACGCCATGCGCGACCGCATCCGCGCCATGCGGCAGAAATTGTATGAAGTGCTCTCTGAAAAAGTGCCGGGCAGAAATTTCGACTATTTCATCACCCAGCGCGGCATGTTCAGCTACACCGGCCTTTCCCCCGAACAAGTGCAGCGCCTGCAAAGCGAATTTGCGGTTTATCTGGTTTCCTCCGGCCGCATGTGCGTGGCGGGGCTGAACGAAGGCAATGTTGGCTATGTGGCCGATGCGTTTGCCGCCGTGTTGAACGGGTAAAACCTCCGCTGGTTCAATCCGTTAGTTAGAAATCATCAAGGCCGTCCGAAATATTTTCAGACGGCCTTTAATTCCGTTTAAAACTACCGTTTTAAAACTATTGCGCCTTGGCCACGCGCCGCCAGTGGTGCAGCAGCGGTTCGGTATAGCCGTTGGGCTGCTCCGTGCCCTTAAATATCAAATCACAGGCGGCGAGGAAAGCGGGCGAGGTATCGAAACGTCCGGTCATCGGTGTGTAGGCGGGGTCGCCTTCGTTTTGCCTGTCCACCACGCCGGCCATGCGCTCCAGCGTTTCACGCACCTGCGCTTCACCCACCACGCCGTGCAGCAGCCAGTTGGCGATGTGCTGGCTGGAAATGCGCAGGGTGGCGCGGTCTTCCATTAAGCCTACGTTGTGGATGTCGGGCACTTTCGAGCAGCCCACTCCCTGCTCCACCCAGCGCACCACATAACCGAGTATGCCTTGGCAGTTGTTGTCGAGTTCCTGCCTGATTTCGTCGTCAGACCACATCCGGCCGTCTGAAAACGGAATGGTGAGCAAATCGCCGGTATAGTTTTGCGGCGGTTGCGCGAGCAGCGTTTTCTGCACGTCGAACACGTTCACCTGATGGTAATGCAGGGCGTGCAGGGTGGCGGCGGTGGGCGACGGCACCCAGGCGGTGGTGGCGCCGGATTTGGGGTGGCCGATTTTCTGTTTGAGCATTTCGGCCATCAAATCGGGCATCGCCCACATGCCTTTGCCGATTTGCGCTTTGCCCGGCAGGCCGCATTGCAGGCCGGTTTGCACATTGCTCAATTCGTAGGCGTTAATCCATTTGCTCGACTTCATATCGCCTTTGCGGATAAATGCGCCGCCCTGCATGGAGGTATGCATTTCGTCGCCGGTGCGGTCGAGGAAGCCCGTGTTGATGAACACCACGCGCTCTTTGGCGGCCCGAATGCAGGCGGCAAGGTTGGCGGAAGTGCGGCGCTCTTCGTCCATAATGCCCATTTTGAGGGTGTTGCGCGGCAGTTTGGCCAAATCTTCAAAGGCGGCGAACAATTCGTCGGCAAACGCCACTTCTTCGGGGCCGTGCATTTTCGGCTTCACAATATACACCGAGCCTGCGCGGCTGTTTTTGTTTTCGCTGCGGTTCAGGTCGAAGAGGGCTATCAGGGCGGTCATCACGCCGTCGAGTATGCCTTCGGGAATTTCGTTGCCCGCTTCATCGAGCACGGCGGGAGTGGTCATCAGATGGCCGACGTTGCGGATAAACAAAAGCGAGCGGCCGGGCAGTTTGAAGCCGCCGCTGCCGTCGGGCTTGGTGTAGGCGCGGTCGGCATTGAGGCTGCGGGTGAAAGTTTTGCCGCCTTTTTCCACTTCTTCGGTGAGCGTACCGGTCATCAGGCCGAGCCAGTTGGCGTACACCAGCGCTTTGTCTTCGCCGTCAACCGCGGCCACCGAGTCTTCGCAGTCCATGATGGTGCTCAGGGCCGCTTCGAGCACGATGTCTTTCACGCCGGCGGGGTCTTGGCTGCCGATGGGGCTGTTTTTGTCGATGAGGATGTCGATGTGCAGGCCGTTGTGCAGAAACAGCAGCGAGGAAGGCGCATCGGCGCTGCCGTTGTAGCCTGCGAAGAGTTCGGGCGAAGCCTGGCCGCTCTCGCTGCCGTCGTTCAGTTTGGCTTTCAGACGGCCTTCCGAAACGGTGTAGGCCGCAACGTCTTTATGGCTGCCTTTCGCCAACGGAATGCTGTTGTCGAGAAATTCGCGGGCAAACGCAATCACGGCGTCGCCGCGTTTGGGGTTGTAGCCTTTACCGGGCGCCAAACCGCCGCTCTGATCGATGGCGTCGGTGCCGTAAAGCGCGTCGTAAAGGCTGCCCCAGCGGGCGTTGGCGGCATTGAGTGCGTAGCGGGCGTTGTTAATCGGCACCACCAGCTGCGGCCCGGCCTGTTCGGAAAGCTCGCGGTCGACATTGGCGGTGGCGATTTTGAATTCTGCGGGCGCCTCAACCAGATAACCCAGCTCTTTCAAAAATGCCTGATACGCGGCTTCGTCTTTCACCGCACCGGGATTCTGCCTGTGCCAAGCGTCGATTTGTGCCTGAATTTCATCGCGCTTTTGCAGCAAGGCGCGGTTTTTCGGGGCGAATTTCTGCACCAAACCGGTAAAGCCCTTCCAAAATTCAGCCGATTCGACTTTCGGATGCTTGGCCAATACTTCGTTTTCGATAAATTGATAAAGACGATCGTCCACCTGCAAACCGGCGGCGCGGGTATAGCTGTATGCCATATCGGGTTCTCCTGAAATATTTTTCTCATTGCACCCTACCGCAGCTGCTGCGGCAAAGTTAAGGCAAAAATACCATTAATCTCGGGAATAATCCATAGTTTTAAACCGCTAACCTGCAACAGGCCGTCTGAAAAAAGTTTTTATACACAATCTGTTTCAACAGACTACATACAACATGCCTTACAAAAACCGACAGGCTGCCCTAAAATGCGTTTCAAACGGCCAAGGCCGTCTGAAAAAGGAACCCATCGATGAAAACCAGCGCAAGAAACCAATTCGCCGGCACCGTTAAAGCCATCAGGCAAGACACAGTAAACAGCGAAGTAACCATCGCCCTGCCCGGCGGGCAGGAACTGGTGGCCGCCATCACCCGCAGCAGCTGCGACAACCTGAATCTGGCGGCAGGCAGCCCCGTGGTCGCCTTGATTAAATCCACCCACATCGTTATCGCCACCGATTTGGATCACATCAAACTTTCCGCCCGCAACCAGTTAAACGGCATTATCAGCGATATCGAACGCGGTGCGGTGAACTCGGTGATAACGCTTGATGTCGGCGGCGGCACGCTGATAACGGCGGGCATCACCATGCAGAGCACCGAGCAGCTCGATCTGCGCCCCGGCCAAAAAGCAACCGCGATATTCAAAGCCGGCAGTGTGATTTTGGGCGTATTGGCCTGAATATAGTCAGACTACTTACTTAGCAACGATTCCGTCATACCCGGGCTTGACCCGGGTATCTCTTTTTCTTCTAAAACAAAAAGATGCTCGGGTCAAGCCCGAGCATGACGCAAGTGTTTTAAGGTACCTAAACAACTTGCAAAGGTCTCAAAAAGATACCTGGGCCAAGCCCGGGTATGACGCGTGTACTTTATATCAAGCTGATTAACTAAGGCCGTCTGAAAACACGCTACACCATGCCTATGCCCGACACTTCCCGCGCCATTTTGGCAGCGGCGTTATCGGTCATGCCGCCGACGAAATCGAGAATCTTCATATAGGCTTCATACAGGCTGTCGCTGCGGGTAACGGGTTCGCTGTTTTTCAGCAGTTCCAACGCGAGCGACTGGCGGGTGTTAACCTGCCCCTGTGTAATCAGCGCATGGGCGGCGGGAACCAGCAGGTCGAGAATCGAGCCCAAGCAGGGGAAGGCGGCGATTTCGGTCATCAGTTTGCTTTGGTGGCGGAAAATGCGTGTGCGCGCCAGCTCTTTGGCTTTTTCGAGCGTATTCTGCACTTCGGGGCTGCACAGGGCGAGCAAATCCCTGCCTTTGAAATGGTTGGACAGCAAATCCTGCTGGTGCGTCATAAAGGTTTGCGCCACGTCTTCAATCGCCCGCCCGATGGCCATGCCGCGCAGCATGGCGCAGCGTTGCAGGCTGCTTTGCGCCTGCCATGCGCCGGCGGTTTCGGTGAAGGTGAGTTCGGCCAAAATGCTTTCCACTTCGGCATCGCCGAGCAGGCCGATTTCGACGGCGTCTTCCAAATCGAGCAAGGCGTAGCAGATGTCGTCGGCGGCTTCCATCAGGTAAGACAGCGGATGGCGCGCCCAGCGGTCGCCGCCCTGCCCGATTAATCCCAATTCGTCGGCCACGCGGCGGATAAACGGCAGCTCGGTTTGGTAGATATTGAATTTTTTGCGGCCGTTGGGGTCGAGCGTGGTCCACGGGTATTTCAGCAGCGCGCCTATGGTGGCCGCCGTCAGCCGCATACCGCCTTTGCCGCGGTACATTTCCAAACTCGCCAGAATGCGCAGGCTGTGGGCGTTGCCTTCATAAGTTTGCACATCGTTGCGTTCGGGTTCGCTCAAGGTGTCGAGATAACGCCCGTGGACGGGGTTGCGGAACCAGTCGCGCAGCGCGTCTTCGCCGGTGTGGCCGAACGGCGGATTGCCCAAATCGTGCGCCAGACACGCCACCTGCACCACCGCGCCGATGTCGCCCGGGGTGTTGCCCTGCGGCAGAAAACCGCCGGCCTGCAACATCACGCCGACGCGGTTGCCCAAGCTGCGGCCCACGCTTGCTACTTCCACGCTGTGGGTGAGGCGGTTGTGGGTGTGGTCGTGTTCGGCAAACGGATGCACCTGCGTTTTGCGCCCCAAACGGCGGAATGCGCCCGAAAACACCACACGGTCGTAATCGATATGGAAATCGGTACGCAGTGCATCGGCCCCCTCTTGGGTAGACGGCGTTACCGTAGGCACCACTTCCCCGTCTTTCAGGCGGAAGCGCCGGGTAGAGAGCAGTTGCTGCCAGTTCATTTTCTGCATAAGCCATTCAGCCTTTGTTGTCAGCCTTTATTGTCAGCAGGCCGTCTGAAAGCTTTCAGACGGCCTGTATGTCATTTACCGCGCATCAGTTCGAAAAACTCGTTGTTGTCTTTGGAATCTTTAAGCTTGCCCACCAAAAACTCAATGGCCTCGATTTCGTCCATCGGATGCAGGAACTTACGCAGCAGCCACATACGCTGGAGCTGGTCGTTGGGTACCAGCAGCTCTTCGCGGCGGGTTCCCGACCTATTGATGCTGATGGCGGGGAACACGCGTTTTTCGGCGATGCGGCGGTCGAGGTTGAGCTCCATATTGCCCGTGCCTTTGAATTCTTCAAAAATCACGTCGTCCATGCGGCTGCCGGTGTCCACCAGCGCGGTGGCGATGATGGTGAGCGAACCGCCCTCTTCCACATTGCGCGCCGCACCGAAAAAGCGTTTGGGGCGGTGCAGCGCGTTGGCGTCCACGCCGCCGGTGAGAATTTTGCCCGAGGCCGGCACCACGGTATTGTAGGCACGTGCCAGGCGGGTGATGGAATCGAGCAGGATCACCACGTCTTTTTTGTGCTCGACCATGCGCTTGGCTTTTTCAATCACCATTTCGGCCACCTGCACATGGCGCTGGGCCGGCTCGTCGAAAGTGGAAGCCACCACTTCGCCGCGCACGCTGCGCGACATTTCGGTAACCTCTTCGGGGCGCTCGTCAATCAGCAAAACAATCAGTTCCACATCGGGATAATTGGCGGTAACGGCATGGGCGATATTTTGCAGCATCACGGTTTTACCGGTTTTCGGCGGCGCCACCAAGAGCGCGCGCTGGCCGAAACCGAT
This sequence comes from Neisseria sp., assembly GCF_030530745.1. Taxonomy (GTDB): domain Bacteria; phylum Pseudomonadota; class Gammaproteobacteria; order Burkholderiales; family Neisseriaceae; genus Neisseria. Next base: position 127,372 of record NZ_JAUMUI010000003.1, read on the forward strand.
GGGCGAAACCAAATCAATGGCGCGGCCGGTGATGTTTTCTTCGGCCTTGATGTCGCGCTCGAGTTTGAACTGTTTGGTGGGGAAAAGCGGGGTGAGGTTTTCAAACAGGATTTTATGCTTGCATACTTCAGGATTGTCGCCGTTGATTTTGTCCAGCCTCACCAAGGCAAAATAACGCTCGTTGTCTTTCGGCACGCGCACGCTGCCTTCGATGGTGTCGCCGGTGTGCAGGTTGAAGCGGCGGATCTGCGTGGGGGAAACGTAAATATCGTCAGGGCCTGCCAAATAAGAAGTGTCGGCACTGCGCAGAAAACCGAAACCGTCCGGCAGGATTTCGAGCGTGCCCGAGCAGGTAAACGATTCACCCTGCTTCATCATTTGGCGCACGATGGCAAAAACGAGATCTTGTTTGCGGAAACGGTTGGCATTTTCAATGCCGTGCTGCTCGGCCATTTCCACCAATTGGGAAATGTGTCGGGTTTGTAGTTCGGAAACGTGCATAAATTTTATGGATATAGTGTGTTAAGTAGATTGGCAAGAACGAAAAATCAGGCGGCCGGTATGCCGTCTGAATTCTAAAGATATTCAGAAATCCGGTTGCCGATACGGCAGTAAAGAATGACAAGGTGTTTGTCGGGTTGGGATTTTAGGGAGTTCGGCAAACGGTGTCAAATGGATTTATGGGATTTATACCAAGCCGCCGCAATCACCTGCGAAAAACTTGCAAGCCCTACCAACGCTGTACTGTTTTAAATTTAAGCCACTATATTGCAGGCAAGGCATTAATCCTGCATACACGGCAACTGCACCATGAATTCAGATGTATAAAAATTAACGGAATATACTTCACTTAAAAATAATGCCGTCTGAAAATATTTTTCAGACACTGCCGGTTTTTAATAACGGATTCCTGCAAGCATTCCCTTTTCTCCTGCACGGCACATTATTGATATTTGCAAACACCCTCATAAAATAATCCTTAACGCCAACCCGGCATTCTGTTCCGCTTCAAGACGCCGGCAAAAACTGAAAAGCCGATAAATCCACAGTTTCAATGCAGGTTACTGCCACGCAATTCTCTCTGCCTCAAGAAACCCATCAAACCTTTTCCCCTGAAATGCCGAATCAAAGTGTTTACCAAATTTGACACACAAAACAAAGAAAAGATAAAATTTTAACGAATTTAATTTTGTGTTTTTGAAAAAACAGCTTATATCTGCCCCGAAACAGAACAAACTGCCGGATGGCGCGTATCGGCGCCGACAGCATTAGTCCCGGCTGTTGCCGGTGCATGTACAACACGGAAAACACAAAATCATTATGCCGCGAACACTTGCGGCAGTATTGGCGGCCGCCTTGCCTACTCCTTGCGGAGCAGTTCGGAACTGCCCGGTTGCCGCCAATTCTCAACCATCGACGGAGATCGAAAAGCCATGGGTACCTTTGCAATCATTATTTCATTGATATTGCTGATGTTTTTCGCCTACAGAGGTCTGACAGTGCTGCTGCTTGCCCCGCTGATGGCAGCCTTGGCGGTTCTGCTTTCGGGCGACGGCGGCTTTCTGATGCCTGCCTACACCGAAACCTTTATGAGCGCGCTTGGCAATTATCTGTTGAAATTTTTCCCTGTATTCCTGTTAGGCGCGCTCTTTGGCCAACTGATGGCCGATTCCGGCGCAGCCACTTCCATTTCCAACGGAATCATGAAGCGGCTGGGCGCAAAGCACGCCATCTTGGTAGTAATCCTGGTGTGCGGCCTGCTGACATACGGCGGGGTTTCCCTGTTTGTGGTCGCTTTCGCCATCTATCCGATTTCCAAAGTGCTGTTCCGTCAGGCCGGCATTCCCAAGCGTTTGGTTCCCGCCTCTATCGCACTGGGATCGTTCACCTTTACCATGACCGCGCTGCCCGGCACGCCCGCCATCCAAAACGCCATTCCCATCCCTTATTACGGCACCAATGCATTCGCCGCACCCGGCTTGGGCATTATCGGTGGTGCCGTCATGTTCCTGCTCGGCTGGTGGTGGCTGCACAGCCGTGCGGCAAAAGCAGCGAAAAAAGGTGAAGGATACGGCACCTATTCCGACGATGCGCTGGAAGACAAAGAACCCGAAAAATCGGATATGCCTTTCTTGATTGCCCTCCTGCCGCTGGTTTTGGTTATCGCTGTCAATGCCGTTTTAACGTATTTTGTTTTCCCCAACGTGAATTTCACATTTTTATCCGAGCGTTTTCCTGATTTGAAAGTATCTGCCCAGCAGGGTTTGTGGTCGATTATCATCGCCCTTCTGACCGCCTGCTCGGTATTGATCGTTTTGAACCTGCGTCATTGGAAACACCTGCAAGGTACAGTGAATAAAGGTGTATACGGCTCCATGCTGCCGATTTTCAACACCGCCTCCGAAGTGGGCTACGGTGCAGTAATCGCATCGCTGGCAGGCTTCGCCGTCATCCGCGACAGTGTGTTGGGCATTGCGCCCGGCAACCCCGTGATTTCCGAAGCAGTAGCCATGACCGCACTGGCAGGTATCACCGGCTCTTCTTCAGGCGGCCTCAGCATTGCACTGCAGACTTTAGGGGCCGACTATCTCGCCATGGCTCAGGCAGCGGGCATTTCTCCGGAACTGCTGCACCGCGTGGCCGTGATGGCGGCGGGCGGTTTCGACACCCTCCCCCACTGCGGCGCCGTGATTACCCTGCTTTCGATATGCCACCTTAACCACAAACAGTCTTATATGGACATTGCCGCCGTTACCATCGCCATTCCCGCCGTCGCCACGATAACGGTAATCACCTTGGGCACCCTTTTCGGATCTTTCTAACCCCATCACCGACCATGAAATTTTAGGAGTAAGCCATGTCTTCCATCCGATATGATTTGAACGGAAAAACCGCATTGGTTACCGGCGCCGCCAGCGGCATCGGCAAAGAAATCGCCGTACAGTTTGCCAAGGCGGGCGCCAATGTCGGCGTGGCCGATTTGAATCTGACTGCCGCCGAAACAACCGCCTCCGAAATCACAGCAGCAGGAGGCAAAGCCCTTGCCGTCGCCATGGACGTATCCGACGAAGCCGCCGTACAGGCCGGCACCGACAAACTGGCCGCCGCTTTCGGCAGCATCGACATTCTGGTTTCCAACGCCGGTGTGCAGATTATTGATCCGATCGACAAACTCTCTTTCGCCGACTGGAAAAAAATGCTTGCCATCCACCTCGACGGCGCGTTCCTAACCACACAGGCGGCCTTGAAGCACATGTACGGCGGCAACGGCGGAACGGTTATCTATATGGGCTCCGTGCACTCCCACGAAGCATCTGCGCTCAAAGCTCCCTACGTAACCGCCAAACACGGCCTGCTGGGCTTGTGCCGCGTGTTGGCGAAAGAAGGAGCGGCACACAACGTCCGCGCCCACGTCATCTGTCCGGGCTTCGTAAAAACTCCTTTGGTAGAGAAACAGATTCCCGAACAGGCCCGGGAAAAAGGCATCAGCGAGGAAGAAGTGGTTAAGAAAGTCATGCTGGGCAACACCGTCGACGGCGAATTCACCACCACCGATGATATTGCACAACTGGCCCTCTTTTTGGCCGCATTCCCGACCAACGTCTTTACCGGCCAGTCTTTTCTTGCCGGACACGGCTGGGGCATGAAATAAGCGCACCGGCAGGCCGTCTGAAAACAGATTACCTGCCGCGCGAAACCCTGTTTCCCCGGATACGGCCTGATCCCGTTCCGGACATCCTGATACAAATGGGTAAAAACATTATGTTCCGTTTTCTCGTTGAGTTGAATGTGCGGATAATGAAAAATTATCTGCCTTCCCCGTTCGTTTTCTGCATCATCCTGACAGCCTTGATTTCGGCCGCCGTATTAACCGTAACCGGACAAACCCTGCTTCAGGCGGCCGGTTTTTGGAGCGACGGTTTGTGGTCGCTTTTGGGTTTTTCCATGCAGATGGCCCTGATTCTGGTAACCGGCCACGTTTTGGCCAAAGCCCCTTCTGTCGGCCGGCTGCTGGATAATCTGGCCGCCAAAATCAAAACCCCCCGTGCCGCTGTTGCTGCCGTTACCCTTGCGGCATTGATCGGCTGCTGGCTGAACTGGGGTTTCGGCCTGATAATCGGTGCCGTTTTCGCCAAAGCCCTGGCAAGGCAGGTTCGCGGCGTGGATTACCCGCTGCTGGTAGCATCGGCCTATTCGGGTTTTCTGATTTGGCACGGCGGCCTTTCCGGCTCCATCCCCCTCGCACTGGCCACGGAAGGTGCGGATTTGGTCAAACTTTCCGGCGGCACGATTCAGGCAGCCGTTCCCGTTGCCGAAACACTGTTTTCCCCCTTAAACCTAACCATCGTTTTCGGCCTGCTTTTCGGCCTGCCTCTGCTGAATATGCTGATGCTGCCGAGAAATCCCTTAGTTGCCGATCCTGAAAAACTGCAAGAAAAAGCACCCGAAATGCCGCCGCGCGATACGTTCGCGCACAAGCTCGACGACAGCCGCCTGATTGCCCTGTTTCTGGCCGCTTTCGGGGCAGTCTACCTATATGCACACTTTAGCCGGAACGGGTTCAGCCTGGCCTTAAACGTAGTTATCGCCCTGTTCCTGTTTGCCGGCCTGCTGGCACACGGCACGCCCGAACGCTACAGCCGCGCCGTCGAAGACAGTGCCAAAGGCATTGCCGGCATTGTCCTGCTGTTTCCCTTTTACGGCGGTATCATGGGGCTGGTCATGGGCGCACCCGAAGGCGGTACGTCCTTGGCCGCCATGATTACCAATGCCTTTATCGCCGTGTCTTCCGAACGCACTTTTCCGGTACTCGCCTTTCTCAGCGCCGGTCTGGTCAATGTATTCGTGCCCTCCGGCGGAGGGCAGTGGGCGGTTCAGGGACCTGTGATGCTGCCTGCCGGTGCCGCCTTGGGTGTCGATCCTGCCGTTTCGGCCATGGCGGTCGCGTGGGGCGATGCTTGGACCAATATGATCCAGCCGTTTTGGGCCCTGCCGCTTTTGGGCATCGTGGGGCTGGATGCCCGCGCCATCATGGGTTACTGCCTGACCGCCCTGCTCTATTCGGGCGCTTTAATCATATTGGCATTTTTGTTTTTAGCCTGACCCTTCCGCCCGCATAACGGGAGAGGCAGACTTTTGGAGGCAGCCGGAATTCCCGCCCTGCCGTTTTCCAACCTGATGTGTTCAGAAGGAGCATTAATGATGAACAAACTTTATCCCGATGCCGCAACGGCATTAAAGGATGCCGTTGCCGACGGCCAAACCATCGCCGTAGGCGGTTTCGGCTTGTGCGGCATTCCCGAAGCCCTGATTGCCGCACTGCGCGAGAGCGGCGTAAAAAACCTGACCTGCATCAGCAATAATGCAGGCGTGGACGGATTCGGGCTCGGCCTGCTGCTGGAAACCCGCCAGATCAAAAAGATGATTGCTTCCTACGTGGGCGAAAACAAAGAATTCGAACGTCAGTTTTTGTCGGGTGAGCTGGAAGTGGAGCTGACCCCGCAGGGCACGCTGGCCGAAAAACTGCGTGCCGGCGGCGCGGGCATTCCCGCCTTTTTTACACGCACGGGTGTCGGCACGCAGGTAGCCGAAGGCAAGGAAGTACGCGAATTCGACGGCGCAGAATACGTTCTGGAGCGCTCCCTCACTGCCGATGTTGCTTTGGTGAAGGCTTGGAAGGCCGATAAATCCGGCAACCTGGTATTCCGCAAAACCGCACGCAACTTCAACCCCGACGCGGCCACGGCAGGCCGCCTGACCATAGTGGAAGTAGAAGAACTGGTAGAAACGGGCACACTCGATCCCGACCATATCCATCTGCCCGGCATTTACGTACACCGCATCGTGGTTAACGCAAATCCCGAAAAACGTATCGAACAACGCACCATCAGGGAGGCATAAACATGGCTTGGACACGCGAACAAATGGCGCAGCGCGCCGCCAAAGAGCTGCAGGACGGCTTTTATGTAAACCTCGGCATCGGCCTGCCTACACTGGTGGCCAACTACATTCCCGACGGTGTGAACGTGATGCTTCAGTCTGAAAACGGCCTGCTCGGCATCGGCGCCTTCCCAACCGAAGCGGAAATCGATGCCGACCTGATTAATGCCGGCAAACAGACCGTTACCGCACAAACCGGTGCCAGCTATTTTTCCAGCTCGCAATCGTTTGCCATGATACGCGGCGGAAAGGTCAACCTTGCCATTCTCGGCGCCATGGAGGTTTCCGAACAGGGCGATCTGGCCAACTGGATGATTCCGGGCAAAATGGTCAAAGGCATGGGCGGCGCGATGGATTTGGTTGCCGGCGTACAGCGCGTTATCGTGCTGATGGAGCATACCGCCAAAAACGGGGCATTTAAAATCAAGCCCCAATGCGACCTGCCGCTGACCGGCAAAAAAGTGGTCGACCGCATCATCACCGATTTGGCCGTACTGGACGTTGTGCCCGAAGGTTTGAAACTGGTTGAACTTGCCGACGGCGTAACACTGGAAAGCCTCCAAGCCGCCACCGGAGTAAAAATCCTGCCGTAAACCGTTAAAGGCCGTCTGAAAAACAGCTCTGCAGTTTCAGACGGCCTTATATATCAACCTTACCGCATCGAAATAAGGAGTTATTTGTTATGAGCCGCAATATCGTGATTGTTGCCGCCAAACGCACCCCCATAGGCAGTTTCCTGGGCGGCCTCGCCACCCTGCGCGCGCCCGAACTGGGGGCGGTAGTCATTAAAGACCTGCTGCAGCAGACCGGCCTGAAACCCGAACAGATCAGCGAAGTGATAATGGGCAACGTGCTGACTGCCGGAGTCGGCCAGAACCCCGCACGCCAGGCCGCCATTTTAGCGGGGCTGCCCGTTCATATTCCCGCCACCACCGTCAACGTAGTTTGCGGTTCGGGTTTGAAAGCCGTCCAGATGGCAGCACAAGCCGTCGCCTGCGGCGATGCCGAAATCGTGATTGCGGGGGGTCAGGAGTCCATGTCGCAAAGCCCGCACTATGTCCATTTGCGCAACGGCATCAAAATGGGCAACGGCGAATTGGCCGACAGCATGGTTTCAGACGGCCTTACCGACGTTTACAACAAATACCATATGGGCATTACCGCCGAGAACATTGCCGAACGCCTCGCCATCAGCCGCGAAGAACAGGATACCCTCGCCCTGCAATCACAGCAGAAAGCCGCCGCAGCACAGGAGGCAGGTAAATTCAAAGACGAAATCACCCCCGTTTCCGTACCCCAGAGAAAAGGCGAACCTGTGATATTCGGCCAAGACGAATACATCAAAGCCGGCACCACCGCCGAAAAACTGGCGGCACTGCGCCCGGCCTTTAAAAAAGACGGCACAGTTACCGCAGGCAACGCCTCAGGCATTAACGACGGCGCCGCTGCCGTAGTGGTGATGACGGCCGAAAAAGCCGCAGAACTCGGCCTGAAACCCTTGGCCGTTATCCGTGCCTACGCCACCACAGGCGTAGAACCCGAAGTGATGGGGCTGGGTCCGGTAGGCGCAGTGGAGAAAACATTGGAAAAAGCCGGCTGGAACGTCGGCGACGTAGACCTGTTCGAAGCCAACGAAGCCTTCGCCGCACAAGCCTTGGGCGTTGCCAAAGAACTCGGCCTGCCTGCCGGCAAAACCAACGTTAACGGCGGAGCCATCGCCCTCGGCCACCCCATCGGCGCATCAGGCTGCCGCATTCTGGTAACGCTGCTGCACGAAATGCAGCGCAGCGGCAAAGCCAGAGGCGTCGCCACACTCTGCGTCGGCGGCGGCATGGGTTTGGCCGTGGCGGTAGAACAAATCTGACAACGCTCCTTCCCTGCCGAACCGTCCGGCTTTTCTAAAGCATCAGGCCGTCTGAAATGTTTTTTTCAGACGGCCTTGCCCGTTTTACCCGAACCCCTGCTGTAACAGGCGGCATCCGTTCAGGCTCTGCAAAAAAAGCCTATAGCGTCGCCTAGGGTCTGTTGACAATTAACGCAACGGCGGTATTTAAACGCTTCAGACGGCCCGTCTATTTCACAGCCCGATAGGCCTTGTCAGCTTCTTCAAACCTGTTTTCTACTTCTTTGGAAACCCTGCCCGTCAGCGACACCGCCACAATGGCGGTAAAGCAGGCAATAAATCCGGGCACGATTTCATAGAGGCTGCTGCCGGTCAAAGGCTTCCATGCCACCACGGTAACGGCACCGGCAATCATGCCGGCCAGCGCGCCGGCGGCGGTCATGCGTTTCCAAAACACCGACAAAATCACCACCGGGCCGAATGCGGCGCCGAAGCCTGCCCAAGCGTAAGACACCAGGCCCAACACTTTGCTTTCGGGGTCGGCTGCGATAATGACGGCGATCACGGCCACGGCCAGCACCATAATCCGGCCTACCCACACCAGCTCCTGCTGTGGCGCGTTGGGGCGTAAAAAGCCTTTATAGAAATCTTCGGTAATCGCGCTCGAGCATACCAGCAGCTGGCACGACAGGGTAGACATCACGGCGGCGAGAATGGCGGAAAGAATCACGCCGGCAATCCACGGATTGAACAAAAGCGCGGTCAACGCAATAAAAATGCGCTCGTTATTGCCTGCCATGGCACCGGCCTGTTCAGGATGCGCACCAAAATAAGCGATACCGAAATAACCCACGGCACATGCACCCGCCAAGCACAGAACCATCCAAGCCATACCGATACGGCGCGCGGATACCAGAGACTTCACGTTTTCGGCGGCCATAAAGCGCGCCAGAATGTGCGGTTGGCCGAAATAGCCCAAGCCCCATGCGGCGGTTGAAACAATACCCATCAGGGTGGTACCGGCCAGCAGGCTGCCGTATTCTTTACCGGCTGCGGCGGCCGCACTTTGGATGGCGGCACCTACTTCACCGGCTCCGCCCAAAGCCAGATACACCATAACGGGAGTGATGATGAGGGCAAAAATCATCAACGTAGCCTGCACGGTGTCTGTCCAGCTCACGGCCAGAAAGCCGCCGATAAAGGTATAGGCGATGGTTGCGCCCGCCCCCAGCCACATGGCCTGGGTATAGGTAACGTCAAGCAGGCTTTCAAACAGGCGGGCACCCGCCACGATGCCCGAAGCACAATAAATTGTGAAGAAAAACAGAATAATGGCGGCAGAAATCACCTTCATAGCCCTGCCGCCCGCACCGAAACGGTTGTAGAAATAATCGGGCAGCGTAAGTGCATTGTTATTGTATTCGGTGTGTACGCGCAGGCGGCCGGCCACCAAAAGCCAGTTGAAATACGCACCCACGGTCAGGCCGACGGCAATCCACGCTTCACTCAGTCCGACAGCATAAACCGCACCGGGCAGCCCCATCAGCAGCCAACCCGACATATCGGAAGCGCCCGCCGACATCGCGGTAACGAAACTGCCCAAACTGCGGCCGCCGAGAATATAGTCGTCGAAGCTGCGGGTAGAAAAATATGCCGCCAAACCTATCAGCAGCACGACAATCAGATAAATGCCGAAAGTAACATACATCGGATTAAACGCACCCATAAAAACCTCTTTAACTCTCAAATATTTTTCTGAAAAGGCCGTCTGAAACGGCGGTTAATACCTGCCCAATATGCTGCGGCATTTAACCCGAAGCGCCGCTATCCGTCAAGATTGGTTAGACAAAGTTAACCGCTTGAAAACACACCGCTCGGTCAAAGCACCAGCCCGCACGTTTCAATCTGCCTCCTGCGTTTCAGACGGCCTCTGTTATAATGGCTGCCCGCAAACGCACCCGCATAAGGTATTCCGTTATGATAATACACCCGGAGTTCAGCCCCGAACTAATCAGCATCGGCCCGTTGGCGATACGCTGGTATGCGCTCAGCTACATTGTCGGTTTCGTTCTGTTTATCTGGTTGGGCCGGCGCCGCATCGGCCGCGACGGCCAAGTGTTTACCAAAGAAATGCTCGACAACTTCCTCACCTGGGGCGTGCTCGGCGTGATCCTCGGCGGCCGTTTGGGCTATGTGCTGTTTTACCAGCCCGCCCACTTTCTCCAACACCCCGCCGACATCATCAAAGTTTGGGAAGGCGGCATGTCGTTCCACGGCGGCTTTTTGGGTGTATTGATTGCCATGTGGCTTTTCGGCCGCAAATACAAAACCGGCTTTTGGCGTACGGCCGACTTCGTTGCCCCTCTGGTGCCTTTAGGTCTGGCTTCCGGCCGCATCGGCAACTTTATCAACGGCGAGTTGTGGGGCCGTGTAACCGACGCCAACGCCTTTTGGGCGATGGGCTTTCCGCAAGCCGCCTATGAAGATGCCGCAGCTGCCGCCCACAACCCGCAATGGGCGGCCTGGCTGGCGCAATACGGCATGCTGCCGCGCCATCCTTCACAGCTCTACCAGTTTGCACTCGAAGGCATCTGCCTGTTTGTGATTGTGTGGCTGTTTTCCAATAAGCCGCGCCCCGTCGGGCAGGTATCCATGGTGTTTTTGGCAGGCTACGGCGTGTTCCGCTTTATCGCCGAATTCGCCCGCCAGCCCGACGAGCATCTCGGCCTCTTAACGCTGGGTTTGTCGATGGGGCAATGGCTGAGCCTGCCGATGATTATTCTCGGCATCATCGGCTTTATCTGTTTCGGCAAACGCAACGGAAAGGCCGTCTGAAAACCGCTTATCAAACGCCGCGCCGTTTCAGACGGCACCTTTGAAAACGATAACAGGCTGAAACATCATGCTTCTAATGATCGACAACTACGACAGCTTCACCTACAACATCGTGCAGTATTTCGCCGAACTCGGCCAAGAAGTAGAAGTGCGCCGCAACGACGACATCACACTCGAAGAAATCGCCGCCCTCAAGCCGCAATACCTGGTTATCGGCCCCGGCCCCTGCTCGCCCAAAGAAGCAGGCATTTCCGTAGCCGCCATGCAGCATTTCGCCGGCAAACTGCCGGTTATGGGCATCTGTTTGGGGCACCAAACCATAGGCGAAGCCTTCGGCGGCAATGTCGTGCGCGCAAAAACGCTGATGCACGGCAAAGTGTCGCCCGTGCATCATTTGAACAAAGGTATGTTTCACAACCTGCCCGATCCCGTAACCTGCACCCGCTACCACAGCCTCGTTATCGACCGCCCCACTCTGCCAAGCTGCCTCGAAATCACAGCCTGGACCGACGACGGCGAAATCATGGGCGTGCGCCACAAAACGCTGCCCGTCGAAGGCGTGCAGTTCCACCCCGAAGCCCTGCTCACCGAGCACGGCCATGAAATGCTGGCTAATTTCTTAAAAGAGTTTCAATATTTTCAGGTGGCCTGAAACCGTACAACAAGTAAAGGATCAAACCGATGCCGATATTCCACCCCGACAACCGCAGCCGCAGCCCCCTGCACAAAAAAATCTACGCATACAGCGAACTGGCCTATACGATAGTCGACTTTTCGGCGGCACTGCTGTTTGTTATCGGCAGTATCCTGTTTTTCAGCGCCCGAACCACATACGCAGGCACATGGCTGTTTTTAATCGGCTCGGTTTTATTCGGCCTGCGCCCAACCATCAAACTGTGCCGCGAGTTTGCCTACCTGCGTTTGGACAGCATGCCGCCTCAAAACAGCAGCCGCCGGCACCGGCAGTATTCCAACCCAAACTGCAAGTGAATGTTTCCAGGCCGTCTGAAACACCCGACCTTCAAGGAAAACCAATGATTACCCCCCAACAGGCCATTGCCCGCCTGATCGACAACAACGAACTTTTCTACGACGAAATGACCGCCCTGATGCGCCAGATCATGAGCGGCCAAGTGCCGCCCGAACAGCTGGCCGCCATTCTGACCGGCCTGCGCATCAAAGTGGAAACCGTATCCGAAATCAGCGCCGCCGCCGCCGTGATGCGCGAGTTCGCCACCCCCGTGCCCGTTATCGACAAAACACACTTGGTCGACATCGTCGGCACCGGCGGCGACGGCGCCAAAACGTTCAACATCTCTACCACCGCTATGTTTGCAGCAGCAGCAGCAGGCGCAAAAGTGGCCAAACACGGCGGCCGCTCGGTATCGTCATCCAGCGGCGCCGCCGACGTGCTCGAGCAAATGGGTGTTAATCTTGAGCTAACGCCCGAACAAGTCGGCCGCAGTATCGACGGCATCGGCATCGGCTTTATGTTCGCCCCCAACCACCACAGCGCCATGCGCCACGTCGCCCCCGTGCGCCGCTCGCTGGGTTTCAGAAGCATTTTCAATATCTTAGGCCCCCTTACCAACCCCGCAGGCGCACCGAACCAACTGCTCGGCGTGTTCCACACCGACTTGTGCGGCATACTCTCGCGCGTGCTGCAACAGCTCGGCTCGCAGCACGTTTTGGTGGTACACGGCAGCGACGGCCTCGACGAAATTACCGTTACCGGCCCCACCCGCGTGGCCGAGCTGCATAACGGCACCATCAGCGAATACGATATTTCCCCCGAGCAGTTCGGCTTAACCACCTACCCCAACCTCGACGGCATACGCGTAGGCAACAGCGCCGAATCGCTCGCCCTGATGAACCGCGTTTTAGCAGGCGAACCCGGCGCCGCACGCGACATCGTGCTGCTCAACACCGCCGCCTGCCTGTATGCGGGCGATGTTGTCCCTTCGCTGGCAAGCGGCGTTCAGGCCGCCGCCGAAGCCATCGATTCGGGCAAGGCCAAAGCCAAGCAGGTCGAATTTACGGCCTATACGCAAAGCTGCGCGCAATAGCCATACCAACCTAACCATCTGAAAAAATTAAAAATATCAAAACCACAATCCGCCCTCCTCCCGCCTTTCGGCCTGCGTGCGGATTGTGTAAATTATCGTTCAGGCAAAATCAAAGCAATGTTATACTTGCCATTTTCTTATTCCTTATCTTCAGGCCGTCTGAAACACAGGCCGCCGCACCTTGAACCATGAGCAGAATCCGGCAGACCTTCAACGCGCTGGGCGGTAACAAAGCCCTGATTCCGTATATCACCGTCGGCGACCCCGACACCCGCACCACACTCGCACTCATGCACAGCATGGCTGCCAACGGTGCCGATTTAATCGAACTGGGCGTGCCGTTTTCCGACCCGATGGCCGACGGCCCCACCATCCAGCGTGCCGCCGAACGGGCTTTAGCGCAAGGCGTTTCGTTGAAAGACGTGCTGGCCGTGGTGCACGAATTCCGCCAAACCAACCAAACCACCCCCGTAGTGCTGATGGGCTATCTCAACCCCGTGCATAAAATGGGCTATGCCGAATTCGCCCGCGCCGCCGCCGAAGCAGGCGTTGACGGCGTGTTAACCGTAGACTCGCCCGTCGAAACCATCGCCCCGCTGCACGACGCCCTGCGGCAAAACGGCTTGGACTGCATTTTCCTGGTCGCCCCCACCACCGGCGAAGCACGTATGGCCGCCATCGGCAAACTCGCCAGCGGTTTCGTATATTATGTATCGCTCAAAGGCGTAACCGGTTCCGCACAGTTGGATACCGAAGCCGTTTCGCGTAAAATCGAGCTTTTACGCAAATATACCGCCCTGCCCATCGGCGTGGGTTTCGGCATCAGCAATGCCGAAAGCGCCCGCAAAATCGCCGCCGTTGCCGATGCCGCTATCGTCGGCAGCCGCATCGTGCAAGAAATCGAAAACAACGCAGGCCGCGAAGCCCAGGCCGTCGGCGCATTGGTGAAACAACTAAAAGACGCCGTTGCACAGGCCGTCTGAAAGCATCTTCTAACTAAGGAGCAAACATGAGCTGGTTAGACAAAATCCTCCCTCCGAAAATCAAACGTGAAGACAAAAACGCATCCAACGTGCCCGAAGGTTTGTGGCACAAGTGCCCCTCATGCGCCGCCACCCTTTATTCCACCGATTTGCAGCAAAACCTGCAAGTATGTCCCAAATGCGGCCACCACAACGCCCTTTCCGCCCGCGAACGCCTCAACATCCTTTTAGATGAAAACGGCCGCGAAGAAATCGGCGCCGGCGTCAAACCCGTCGACATATTAAAATTCAAAGACAGCAAAAAATACCCCGACCGCCTTACCGCCGCACGCAAATCCACCGGCGAAGACGATGCACTGGTGGTGATGAAAGGCACCATGAACGGCCTGCCCGTCGTAGTAGCTGCGTTTGAATTCCGCTTTATCGGCGGCTCGATGGGTTCGGTGGTGGGCGAACGCTTCGTGCAGGGGGTGCGCCGTGCCGCAGCCGACCGCTGCAGCTTCATCTGTGTTGCCGCATCCGGCGGTGCGCGTATGCAGGAAGGCCTCAATTCGCTGATGCAGATGACCAAAACCAGCGCTTCCCTGCATCTGCTTACCGAAAAAAACCTACCGTTTATTTCAGTGCTCACTGATCCGACCATGGGTGGCGTATCTGCCAGTTTCGCTTTTTTGGGCGATATCGTAATAGCCGAACCCAACGCACTCATCGGTTTTGCCGGCCCCCGCGTGATTGAGCAGACCGTACGCGAAACCCTGCCCGAAGGTTTCCAGCGTGCCGAATTTCTCCTTGAAAAAGGCGCGATCGACCAAATCGTCGACCGCCGCGAGATGAAGCAGCGCATCACCGGCCTGCTTACCCTGCTGCGCCGGGAAGAACCCGTTACCGCCGCCTGATTGAAACACCCGAACAAAATCACATAAAGCAAACAGCATAATATTCAAACAGGTTATTACATTGCCATTTGTTTTCAAAAACAACCATTCGATTTAAATATGCCTTCAGCTTATTAAAACAGAATAGAATAAAAGTTCGATTGCACCCGCAACCGCCCCGGTACTGCGGGTGTTTTTTAACCAAACCTATAGGGAGTGTTAACAATGAACTACGGCTATTCTTCTTACAGCTACAAAGGCTACAGCGCCGCATACTGCGCACCTTCGGCTAAAAGCTATTACCAAGGCGGCAGCTACGGCAGCTACTTCGGCTATTACGGCTATCAGAAACACGGCGGTAAAAGCAGCAGCAAAGCCGGAAAAAAAGGCGCTTGGGATATCTATTGTATTCCCAAAGACTATATCCCCTACTGTCCTCCTGTAAAACCCCTACCGAAACCCGAACCTAAGCCCGAACCT
>NZ_JAUMUI010000020.1 GCF_030530745.1 Neisseria sp.
TCCGTTAGGGGGAATTTAGAGGAGTTTTGGGATTTTTGCAAAGGTCTCGGCCTGTAAAACCTCAAAAGGGGTGTCGCCTTTCAGGCTCTTGTGGGGCTTGACGGTGTTATAAAAGTTAGCAAAACGACATAACTCTTTTTGCCGGTGGGCCGAATCCTTAAACGGATGCTTGTCATGCCACATTTCCATTAAGGTACGGATAACCCGCTCGGCTTTACCATTGGTTTGCGGCCGGGCAACACGGGTGAATTTTTGGCTTATGTTGTTTTGCACACAGGCAATGCCAAACGGGTTCCCCGCATTGCCACGATATTCCACACCGTTGTCGGAATAGGCGCATTCGATGGTATAGGGACAACAATCTATCACATCGCGCAAAAGAAATTTGGCTGCGCTGGCTGCTGTACGGTCCGGCAATATTGCAGCATACAGCTCGCGGGAAAAATCATCAATGGCAACAAACAGATAATCCCGAGGGTCGGTTGCTTTTTGGTTTTGTAGCAAAGGCAGCCGTTTGGTATCGAAATGAACCATTTCGCCGGGATAGGATTTGTTGTAACGCTTTGCCTGTTTTTTGAGTTTCTCTTCGATTTCCCGCTCAACTTTAGCCAGGCGTTTCATGCCGTATTTGGCTTGTTTAAAGCGGTTGTTGGTGCTTTTTTGCGGGGTGAGTAGCCGCAACCGGGCTGCTTTGAGTATGCGGTAAATCGTTACTCTGCTGACACGGTATTGTTGTGCCAACGAAGTTACACTGATTTTGTCTTGTGTATAAGCGCGCCAAATGGCCTGGCGGTTATGCGGAGTTAGCCGGGTATTTTTATGGATGTTCATGCAGTATTGTCTTTCAAATACTGTAAACAACGCTAGCTTTTCCTACATCCAGGGTTTTAAAAAGCCCCGCTTGCCTTACTCTGCCTGCAACAGCACGTGGCCGTTTTCATCCAGCAATTCCAAACGGTTGTTTTGAATGCGGTAACTGCGGGTGTGTTGGACGGCCTCGCCTGCCAAATCATCGGTTTCCATCAGCCGGCTGTCGGCGGCACAGGCCATCAGGGTGGACATGGCACTGTCAAACTTTAAACGGTTGCCGTTTTGAGTGTAGCCGGTAAACAGGCGGTTGCAACCGCCGTGTGTGGAAAACGAGCCGTCGCGACGAAATTCAACCGACAGCTTGGTCGGAGGCGGGGTTTGGTTGATTTGGAGAACCTGCCAGACTTTGTGTAGGGCATTGTCTGGGACGGCTGAAGCCGGGCCTGAATTTGAAATAGAAGTACTGCAGGCACTCAGTGTCAGTGTGGTAAGAAGCATGCAGAATTTCATCATATTTTCTCCTTTGTTTCGGCTTGGGCGGGGTCGGTAGAAGTTCCGATAAACTGCGTGCTATTTCACAAAGCCGCCTGAAAGCGGTTTTTCACTTTCAGGCTGTTTTTATTGTCTAACCGGGTTATGAAAATCAACCCATATATTTCGCCAGAAAATCCAAAATCATCTTCGGCTCTTTACCGAACCAATTATAACCGTCTCGGAAACGCTTGGTACTGTCCAGCCAGAAGATTTCTTTTTCGGGGGCGTTCACCAGTGCATCAAAGGTTTTCATGCCGTCGTGCGGTTGGCGTGTCCATTCGTCGTTTTTCACCTGCATTACGAAAGTCGGTACTTTCACGGCAGAAGCCCAATTGGCCGCCTGCATTTCTTCGGCAGTAAAACCACCCAATTTAATCAGCTCCAAATCAATGAGCTCCTGATATTGGTTGATGCCGTAAAGTTCCGAGAATGCATCAAAAATAAACGGCATATTCACGACGAGTGGATTGACCATACATTTCACATTTTCAAATAATTCGGGACGTTCCAACATCGCACGGTATTGGCTGTCCGCGCCCAAACATTGGCTGTACAACGCCACTTTCATTTTGGAAAGCTCGGGGTGCCCGTTTACCCACTTTTTCACGCCCACGCAGTCGCGCCATTCAAAATTGCCCACGCCCGCCACACCATTATTTGCTGCACCGCTGTTGCCGTGGTTGCGGAAATCGTAGGTTAAGACGTTGTAGCCTGCATCGGTCAGGTGTTTGTATTGGATCACAAAATCGATTTCCACCGCATCGAAGCCCGCCCACGGCATACCGAAATGACCGGGGAAGCCCGCACGACACATCGGCAGTGCGTGGTTGAAAATCACCAGCTTGTCGCTTTTTTCTTTGGCGGGAATGTACCACGCTTCCAAAGGCACGCCGTCATCGGAAGGAATGGTGTGGGTGGTAAAGCTCATGCCTTCTTCATCAGGCGTTTTAAAAATAAAACTGCGAATCGGTTTTGCCATGCTTTCCGCCAAGCCTTTGACTTTTGCCAAGTCTTCGGCGGAGATGGTTTTTTCCTGCTCCAAGGCTTTTGCCAAACGTTCTTTTGATATGCGGGCCATAAAGTTTTCCTTATTTGAGAGTTGTGGTTGGAAACAGTGATACACTGGGTTTAACAATTTGGGTTAAAGTGAAGATAATGCCTTTACCAATTTCTCGGCATGGGCTTTGGCACTGTTTTGCACTCTTGCTAAATCATCGGCACTGCCCACACCGTCAATATAGTGCATTTCATAAGAATAAATCACGGGCTTGAAATCCATTCCGCACAAATGGGCAGTGGCTTCAAATTGATGGAAGAAATCGCCGATTTCCCGCCCTTCGTGTCCGCCTTTGCTGTATCCGGTTTCGTCTCCGCCTGCGGTTAGGGAAACAATTAGGGGTTTGCCGTGCAATTTGTTGCCCGTGCTACCATAAGCAAAGCCATAAGTATGTACATCGTCAATCCATTTTTTCATCAAAGCCGGCATGGCGTACCAATAAAACGGAAACTGCCAAACGATAATATCGGCATTGGCGAGTGCGTTTTGTTCGTCCGCCACATTGATATTGAAATCGGGATAGAGTTTGCCCAAATCACGGATTTGTACATTGGGCATGGCGTTTTTGACTTCTTTTAAAATCAGTCGGTTGGCAGTAGATTCAGACAAGTCGGGGTGTCCGGAAACGATGACGGTATTTTTCATTTCGTGTTACTCGCACGTTCAATTCAATGATGAGATTATAAGCGAATATTATTAAAAATAAAATTCCTAATTTTGGAATTTATTATTCGTAATATCAGAATAATATGCTATCATTCCGTCAAGTTTCCACCCCAACAGCCTTGTAAAATGAACCGATTAGAAAGTCTGAAAGTTTTCATCAGTCTTGCCGAAACCCTGCATTTTAAAGAAACCGCCAACCGTTTGGCGGTTTCCCCGCAAGTTATCACCCGTATGATCAGCGAACTGGAAAAAGATCTGGGCGAAACCTTGTTTCAAAGAAGTACAAGGCAAGTCAAATTAAGTGATTTCGGGCAGGCTTTTTTGCCCAAAGCCATTGCGGTGGTTAAGGATGCGGACGCTCTGTTTGAGTATGGTAAAAGGGAAGATAACACGCGCATTGCGGGCGTTGTCCGTATTGCCGTGCCCGATATGCCGCTGATGTCGGAAGTGTTGGCAGAATTGCTTGAAAAAACACGGGATTTTCCGGAGCTTGTGATTGACTGGCAGGCGGATTTGGGCTTGCAGGACGTGGTGGATAAACAAATCAATGTCGGCATCCGTTTCGGCACGCCCGAAGACAGCCGTCTGATTGTGAAAAAAATCGGTACGGCAGATGATTGCATTGTGGCAGGCCCGAAATTGATCGAACGGCTCGGCATGCCGAAAGACTGGCAGGATTTGCAACGGAACTATCCGCTTTCGGCATTGCTCAACCCGAATACGGGGCGGGCGTGGGCATGGTATTTGTCCGATCAATATCAGTTTGTGCCAAGCAGTCCCAAGCTTATCAGCCGTTCAATGGAGAATGAACTGATTGCGGTGTTGGGCGGGCATACTTTTGCGTGTCTGCCAAGATTGATGTGCCGTCCTTATTTGCAACGTGGCGAACTGATTGAAATTTTCCCCAAACTAAAACGCAAACAATGGGTTTGCTATGTTTACCGCCCCAATCAAAATGTGGTGCATCCAAGGGTGAAGCGGGTGTTTGAGTGGCTTTGCGGGATTATGCGGGATAAATTGGAATAGATTTTGAATTAATTGTCTTTAAATGGGGAACTATCTACTATCTTTATCCGAATATCTGCTTGTCGGATAGGGGGGTGAAGCTTGAAGGCGCAGAATTATAGTGGCTTAAATTTAAAAGAGGACAAGGCGGTGAAGCTGCAGGTGGTACAGATAGTACGGAACCGGTTCTATTGCCGCTTCAGCGGCTTACAAAACCGTTCTCTTTGAGCTAAGGCAGGGCAATGCTGTCCTCTTTTAAATTTAAACCACTGTATCTTAATTTGCAGAGGATTGTATGACAGAAAAAACTATGTGGGTGAAATGCCCGACTTGCCGCACATTAACCGAATGGTCTGCCGGTAATGTTTTCCGGCCGTTTTGCAGCAGACGCTGCAAACTGGTTGATTTGGGTGCTTGGGCCAATGAAGATTATGCTGTGGAAACACAGGCGGAAGAGTGGTTGCAGTCGGAGGAACAGGGGGACAGCAAAAATAAAAGTTGGTTGGCATAAAAGTGTCGGTGCCCCGACTTTTTTCCAACATGTCAGTTTTTTACAATATCCGCCAGCGGCCAGCGCGGTTTTACATCGAAGCTGCCCGCCGCCTGCGCGTTTTGCAGGCGCATGGCGCCGGCAAAGGCGATCATGGCGCCGTTGTCGGTGCAGTATTCCATCGGCGGAAAATACACGTTCACCGCTTCGGCGGGCGGTTTGGCGCGGCCTTTGGCGTACGGCGGCTGCACGGTGAGCGATAGCAGGGTTTCGCGCAGCTTCCAGTTGGCGCCCACGCCGCCGGCTACCACCAGAGTGCGGTAACCCGTGTCGAGCAGGGCTTTTTGCGACTTGGCCGCCAGCACGTCCACTACTGCGTCTTGAAACGCGCGGCAGATGTCGTTGCGGGTTTGCTCGGGGATTTCGCCGCCGTTTTCCGCGCGCACTTTCTGCACGGCGGTTAACACGGCGGTTTTCAGGCCGGAAAAACTCATCTGCAAGTCGGGCGAATGCAGCATAGGGCGCGGAAATTCAAACGCATCGGGCGAGCCGAGTTTGGCCAGCTGCGACAGTTTGGCGCCGCCCGGATAGGGCAGGCCGAGCAGTTTGGCGGTTTTGTCGAAGGCTTCGCCTGCCGCATCGTCAACGCTTTCGCCCAAGAGCGTGTAGTCGCCGATACCCCGCACCGCCATAAACTGCGTATGCCCGCCGGAAACCAGCAGTGCCACAAACGGAAAGGCGGGTTTGTCGTCGGCCAGAAGCGGCGAGAGCAGGTGGCCTTCGAGATGGTGCACCGGCACCACGGGTTTGCCGAGCGCAAACGCCAGCGCGTTGGCGTAGCCCGAGCCGGCCAGCAGCGCGCCGCCCAAACCCGGCCCCTGCGTGAACGCCACCGCGTCGATGTCGGCGTAGTCTGCGCCTGCTTCCCGCAGGCAGCTTTGGGTGAGCGGCACCAAGCGGCGGATATGGTCGCGGCTGGCCAGCTCGGGCACCACGCCGCCGTATTCGGCGTGCATCGCCATCTGCGTGTGCAGGCGGTGTGCGAGCAGGCCGCGTTCGGTGTCGTAAAGCGCAACGCCGGTTTCGTCGCACGAAGATTCTATTCCCAATACCAACATAATCATCAGGCCGTCTGAAAAGTAAAAGGCGGTATTTTAACGGATTTACGGCCGGCGTGCCTTGCCGGCCGGTGCACATCAGTAACCTAAACGCTGGCAGATCGTCGAAACCAAACCGGCTTGGTTGAGGGTGTAGAAATGCAGGCTGGGCGCGCCTTCGCGCAGCAGGCGTTCGCACATGTCGGTTACCACGTCGAGCGCCAGCGCTTTGATGGAGGCGGTGTCGTCGGCATACGATTGCAGCTTCAGCCGCAGCCAGCGGGGGATTTCGGCACCGCAGGTGTCGGAAAAACGCGCCAGTTTGGAAAAGCTGGCAATCGGCATGATGCCGGGGATAATCGGGATGTCCACGCCGCGCCCGTGCACATCGTCCACGAAGCGGAAATAGGCGTCGGCGTTGTAAAAATATTGGGTGATGGCCGAATCGGCGCCGGCTTTGGCTTTGCGCACGAAGTTGTTCAAATCGTCTTCCGCGCTGCGCGCCTGCGGGTGGTATTCGGGGTAGGCGGCTACCTCGATGTGGAAATCGCTGCCGAACTCGGTTTTAATCAATGAAACCAGTTCGTTGGCATAACGCAGGCCGCCCAGCCCTGCGCCCATGCCGGAGGGGATGTCGCCGCGCAGGGCGACGATGTGGCGCACACCGAGGGATTTGTATTCGTTGAGCAGGTTGATGATTTCCTGCGGCTGCATGCCCACGCAGGGCAGGTGGGGGGCGGCGGCCACGCCTTCGCTCAAGATATCTTGAATCGCCTGCATGGTGCCTTCTTTGGTGGAACCGCCCGCGCCGGAGGTGCAGGAAAAGAATTCGGGGTCGAACTGGCTCAGCTGCTTGCGCGTAATCACTTGTTTGGCGCGGCCTTCGGGTGTGCGGGTGGGGAAAAATTCAAAACTCAGTTTTTTGCGTTGTTTGCTGCTTAACATGGTGCGGCCTTTTGGTTTTCAGTATGCCCTAGGGAGTGCAGTCAGAAGGCTTGCGGAGCGGTTTTTTGAGGAAAAATCCGCAGATGCAAGGCAAAAAGCGCAGCAAGGTTGAACACCTTGCGAGCATTTTTAACGCAGCAGATGCGGATTTTAACCAAAAATACCGCCGCAACGCCTTCTGACCGCATTCCCTAGATTATGCGGCATGATGTTTTTAAATCAAGCGGTAATGTGCGGTGTTTGCGTGAAAAATATTCGTTCGGATATGGGTCGGATGGTTGGACGGTATGGTGGGGTTTGAGGCCGTCTGAAAAAAACCGGAGCACCGTGTCTGCAATGCGGTGATCCGGTTTTTCAGACGGCCTTTGTGATTATTTGTTGGCTTTCAAACCCTGCCACAGGCGCACGCTCAGTTTGACGGCGTCGGCCGACTTGGGCAGCACCACGAAGCTCTTGGCTTTCACTTCTTCGCCGGGGAAGATGGAGTTGTCGTCGGAATATTGTTTTTCCATCAGTTCGCGCGCCGGTTTGCTGGCGGGGGCGTAGGTAACGAAGTTGCCGTTTTGCGCCGCCGCTTTCGGGTCGAGCGAGTGGTTGATGTATTTGTGGGCGTTCACAACGTTTTGCGCGTCTTTCGGAATCATAAACGAATCGATCCATATGCCCACGCCGGTTTTCGGGGTGAGCACTTCAATGTTCACGCCGTTTTTCGCGTCTTTGGCGCGGTTTTTGGCAATGTTGAGGTCGCCGCCGTAGCCCACGGATACACACAGGTTGCCGGCCGCCATATCGTCGATATAGCCGGAGGAGCTGAAGCGTTTAACGTCGGGGCGCACTTTTTTCATCAGCTCGATTGCGGCTTTCAAGTCGTCGGCGTTTTCGCTGTTCGGGTCTTTGCCCAGATAGTTCAGTGCCAGCGGAATCTGCTCGGTGGGGCTGTCGAAGAAGCTGATGCCGCACGATTTCAGTTTGGCGGTATATTCGGGGTTGAACACCAAATCCCATTCGTTGGCGGGCAGCCGGTCGGTGCCGAGCGCTTTTTTCACTTGGTCTTTGTTGACGGCCAGCGTGTTGATGCCCCAGAAGTAGGGCACGGCGTATTTGTTGCCGGGATCGACTTTATCCATCATCGCCATCAGGTCGGGATCGAGGTTGACATAGTTGGGAATCAGGTTTTTGTCGATTTCCTGATAGGCGCCGGCTTTAATCTGGCGGCCCACGTTGGCAATAGAGGGGGCGACCAAATCGTAACCCGATCTGCCGGTCAACACCTTGGCTTCAAGCGTTTCGTTGCTGTCGTAATAGTCGTAGCGCACTTTTACGCCGTTGGCTTTTTCAAATTCGGTAACGGTGGCAGGATCGACATAGTCCGACCAGTTGTAGATGTTTAGTTTGGCCGTGCCTGCGGCAGAAGCCTGCTGCGCGCCGCCCGCCGGTGTGTCGCCCGCCTGTTGGGTGCCGGAGCCGCCCGATCCGCCGCAGGCGGCCAGAAACAGGCTTGCCAGCGCAGAAAACAATAAAGTTTTTTTCATCTTGTTATCCTTCAAAAAAACGTACCGTTTGCGCGGTACAAAAAAATAGAGAAATATGTAAAACGGCATATTGCCGGATACAGCGGGCACCGGCGGGCCGGCGTAGTGCGGATTAAACGGCAAAAGCCTTTCTGATGCAATACCTTAGCGCGTAAAAACCAACATTTTTTAACATTTTCCAGATAGGCGTTTCATCATAAACAAAAAATTTTTTCACACAGTGCCGCAGCCGCCGCGCTCACCGTGGCGGATTTGTCAAAGCCCCTGCATTTATGGGAAAATCATCCGATTGGATTTTATGCAAAGGGCGAATGATGCTCGACCGTGAAGGATATCGCCCCAACGTCGGTATTATCTTAACCAACGACCGCAACGAGGTTTTCTGGGGCAAGAGGGTGCGCGAACATTCGTGGCAGTTTCCTCAAGGCGGAATCAAGCCCGGGGAGAGCCCGGAAACCGCAATGTACCGCGAACTTCTGGAAGAAGTGGGCCTGCTGCCGCATCATGTGAAAATTCTGGGCCGTACGCGCGACTGGCTGCGCTACGACGTGCCTTCGCATTGGGTGCGCCGCGAATGGCGGGGCTCTTACCGCGGCCAAAAGCAGATATGGTATCTGCTGCGCCTTATCGGCCGCGAAAGCGACGTTCACCTGCGCGCCACCAGCCACCCCGAGTTCGACGGCTGGCGCTGGCACCAGTATTGGGCGCCGATAGATGAGGTAATCGATTTCAAACGGGATGTGTATGAGGGTGCGCTAAGCGAGCTGTCGCGCTTTCTCCGCGGTTTGGAAACCTTGGAAGAGTTCAACCGCAGGCAGCCGCAAGAGCGCTGAGCGCGCCTGTTTAATCACGCTTCAGGCTGTCTGAAATGTCCTGTACGGCGAAACCGGCAGGTTTTCAGACGGCCTGTTTCATCAAGTTTTCTTTTCGGTTGAGACTCCGCCATTTATGGCGGTAGAATTTGGGTTTATCGGGTAGGAGTGTAACCCCTTTCCAATCAGGGCAACACGTAGGGCGGCGCTTTATGTGTCGTCCTGTGTGTTGAAACATACAGGCAGGTTTTTTCTGAAAAATAAGGCCGTCTGAAAGAAGGCGGAACACCGAGGATGCAGACACCATGTATGACCACGTGCAGTTCCACACCGACGAAAACTACCCCGCCGGCCTGCCGCCGGAAAATGCGGCCACCCATATCGGCATGTATTGGGCGTGGGCGGCATCCCAGCGCCTGACCAACCCCGTTTGGCAGAGCGCGCCCGAAACCGCCGCCGATTTCGCCACCATGCTCGAAGGCGGCATCAGCGGTGCCGAATTTCTTCGCCGCCATATGGACGGCGCACTCACGCGCGACGATTTCAACGAATTCGGCCAACGTTTCACCGATTTTTATTACGACGATGAAGAAGACGGCTACGGCGCGTTTATGGAAGACTATGTGCGCACCATGAACACCCCCGCGCTCGGCAGCTTTTATCATGTTGCCGACAACGCGGAAAACCGCGCCGCTTTGGAAGCTGTGTTTCAAGCCGCTTTTGAAGCGTGGGATGCCAGTCTGCGCGGCAAACCCTAAGCCCCGCAGACACAACGTAACAGCGGTATTTTGAGCCGGAATCCCCCGTTCTGCGGTATTAAAGTGCCTGCAAGATGTTTAACCCTGCCGCGCTTTTTGCTTCAAAAACCGCTTTACCGGCCAAGCAGCCCCCGTTATCCGGGGGCTGTTTCTTTTTGATGTATCCAATCAGCCAAGACTCCGGCAAAACGCTCTGCGGCACCCGGGGCGGTGTCCAGATACAGTGTAGGCTCGATTAGTTCGAGCTCGCCGAGCAGAAAGCGCCCTTCGGCAGGTATGCCGTCTACACGGGCATAAACGGGAATTTCAGGCAGGGCGGATAAAGTTCGGGCGGCGGCGGCCAAAGCATAATCGGGCGGGGCGGCGGGAAAAACGGTTGCTCCATAGGCAGAATTGGCGCGCCATTCGTTTGCAGCAGGCTGCCTGCATACGGCGTGGCTGAAACGGCCGTTGAAAAACACCAAGGAAATTTCCCCTTTATTTTCTACGGATCTGATAAAAGGCTGTAGCACTGCGCCCTGCCTATAGGGATGCAGATCGGGCAGCGGCCGGCCGGCACGGATGCGCACCACATGCCGCCCGCTTTGGCCGACGGCGGGTTTCAATACCGCTTCATGCCAGCCGTTTTGCCGCATCGTCTGCACAATAAGCCGCGCTTCTGCAGGCAGGATGGCGGTGGGAATCACGGCCGTGCCTGCTGCGGCCAAGCCGGGCAGGTAGCTTTTGTGCATATTCCAACGCATCAGGGCGGGCGGATTGGCAAAGCGGCTGCCTGCCTTTTCGGCCTCTTGCAGCCATGCCGCAAATGCCTGCGGTTCGGCGGCATAATCCCATGCGCACAGGGGCAGGACAAACGGTGCCGCCGGGCGGTTCTGCCAGATATCGGATTTTACGGAAATACCGTGCCGCTCCTGCAGCAGGCGGGCAAGTTCCTGCAGGGAAAGCGGCGGATCGGGCCAGGTGCGGCAGGTGGTAATGGTGAGCATAAGGCAGTTATTCCACCATCTGCATATATTTTTTCAGACGGCCTTTGTTTTGCATGGAGCGGTTGTCCAGCTCGTCGGCGGCAGCCTGCGCCTGCGCCTTGTTGGTTGCAGCGCCCACTTGGATGATGCCGCTCATGTTCATCATGCGGTGCGGCGGGCAGGTGTAGACATACACGCCTTCTTTGTCGAATTTGATTGTGAATTCTTGGTTTTCTTGCGATAAAAATTCTTCGGCGCCTTCAGGAACGGCTTTGCTCTGTACCCAATGTCCTTTATTCACGGGCTTGAATGTAACGGTGTCGCCGGGCTGCACTTTTAAAAAACCCGGTTCGAACACCATGCCGCCGTCTTGGCCGTTGTCGAGCATTTTGACCTCGTGCGTGGTGTCCGGTGTGCAGCCTGCGGCGGTCAGAAGCAAGAGTAGGAGGTATTTTCTCATCATTATGCCTTTCTTTCTGCATTGTAATATCGGGCGGGCAAACGGGTTTCAGACGGCCTCCCGAACGGGACGGATAACGGGGGCACCCCTGCTGTCGTAGAGCAGTTCCACATTCACACGGTAGAGGCGGCTCAAGGTTTCTGCCTGCAATACTTCGGCAGGTGCGCCCTGCCCCTGAACTTTGCCGTTGCCCAAAAGAATCAGGCCGTCTGAAAATTGGGCGGCCAGGCTTAAATCGTGCAATACCATCAGCGTAATCAGGCCTTTTTCGCGGGTGTGGCGGCATACATGTTCGAGCAGGTTGAGCTGGTGGTACATATCGAGCGCGCTCACCGGTTCGTCGAGCATCAGGATTTCGGGGTTGCGCATCAAAACCTGGGCAAACATCACCAATTGGCGCTGGCCGCCGCTCAGGCGCATCACGTCGCGGTGGGCGAGGCGGGCGATGCCCAGCCGCTGCATGATTCCGGCAGCCTCCGCTATCAGTTCGTCGCCGATGTGCATATGCAGCGCGTCCGTGCGGCCGAGCAGCACCACCTCAAGCGCGGTCAGCGAGGCTTCGACGGCGGTGTCCTGCGGCATGTAGCCGATGCGTTTGCGCCAGCCCGATACGCGCGTTCTGTTTAAAACCTCGCTGCCGTAGCTGATACGGCCGCCGTAGGGGATGTCGCCGAACACGGTTTTAAGCAGCGACGATTTGCCGGCACCGTTGGGGCCGAGCACGGTATAGACTCTGCCCTGCTCCAGCGTGAGGTTGATGCGGTCGGCCACGGTGGCTGTGCCGCGCTTGACGGTGAGGTTTGCCAGTTTCAGCATGTTCGGGCGGCCTTTAAAACCATCCGGCAAACCAAGCCTTCACCCGCTCCAGCCATGTTTTCCACCAGCTGTCAGGAGAGGCGGCCGCTTGTGTTTGTGCCGCACCGTTGCCGGGGCATTCTGCGGGCGTTTCGCAGCCCAAGCGGATGAAAAACGTGCCTTTAGGGGTAACGGGCAGGTATTTGCGGTGAAAGTCGAGGTAGTTTTTTTCGGGATCGATGTCGGCAAAGGCATCAGGGTAGAGGGCTTTGGCGATAAATTGTGCAGAGGCTAAGTCGGAAAGCGAGCGCGAGGCGGTGTGGTAGATGCCGTAGACGCGCCGGTTTTTTACGGCAGGCAGATCCTGCCAGCCTGCACGGCGGGTGAAGCCTGCCAGCCGCCGCCCGGCCTCTTCGGCCTCTACACCGATGCCCATTGCCATCGCTTCGGGTTGTTCCAGCCCTGTTTCGGTTCCGGAAATAACCACTACATCGGGCTTGGCGGCCAGAACCTGTTCGGGGTTGGCCGGCCCCCAGTCTTTGACAAACGGCGCGGCGATATTGTTTCCTCCTGCCATTGCGGCAATCGCGCCCCACATGTTGCTGCCGAACGTGTAGCTGTGTTCGGCCGGTCCTTTGTCGCCGAATTCGATGTAGATTTTCGGTTTGGCCTGTTTGGCGGCGGCCACGCGTTTTTCAATATCGGCAATGCCCTGTGCGTATTCGCCGGCTACTGCTTCGGCGCGTTCGGGCGTGCCTGCGATTTCTCCGAAGAGCTTGGTGCTGGCGGTGTGGCGTTCAACCGTTTGCGCGTTGAAGTCAACCACCAGCACGGGGATGCCTGCCTGATCGAAGCGCGGCATTTCGCCGGCTAGGGTTTCATATTGCCAATCGGCCAAAACCACCACGTCGGGCTTCATCGCCAGCGTTTTTTCAAACGAAAACGTGCCGGTGTTGATGTTGCCGATGTCGCCGATATTTTGCAGCGAGGGGATTTTTTCACGGTAAAGCGTCCAGCTTCCCGGGTTGAATTTTTCCCAAAATTCGCGCGAAATGCCGACTACGTTTTTGAAGTTTTCTGCACCGGTTGCGGCGATGTAGTCGGGGTAGTAAAAGCCCAGTACTACGCGTTTGGCGGGCACGTCGAGTTTCACTTCGCGGCCGCGCACGTCGGTGAGGGTTTTTATTCCGGCATGGGCGGAAAATGCGGCAGCAAGCAGCACGGCGGCGGCAAAAAATTTGAGTGCGGTTTTCATGGTGATTTCCTTATTAAGGTTTTCAGACGGCCTTGCAGGGTCAATTACCGACAGCCCTCGGGCCGTCTGAAAACAGGGTTTTATTTTTTGGTCAGTACAATCCAAAAGAAAAACGGCACGCCTACAAACGAGGTAACGATGCCCACGGGGAAAAGCGCGCCGGGGATAATTACTTTGGAGAGCACTGAGGCCACCGACAAAAACGCCGCTCCTGCCAGCATGGATCCCGGCAGGAAAAAACGCTGGTCTTCGCCGAGCAGGAGCCGCGCCACATGCGGTGCCACCAGCCCGATAAAGCCGATGATGCCCACGAAACTGATAGCCGTTGCCGTCATCACCGCCACCAGCACCAGCGTTTGGATGCGCAGCCGCTGCAGGTTGATGCCCAGGCCGGCGGCGCGCTCCTCACCCAGCCGCAGGGCGGTGAGTTTCCATACGTCTTTGGCCAGCAGCGACACGCATACCGCCGTTACCGCCGTGGTTACAGCCAGTGTTTCCCAAGTGGCTTTGGTGAGGCTGCCGAACAGCCAGAACATAATCTGCTGTGAGATTTCCGGTGCGGAAACAAACTGAATCAGCGAGAGCAGCGATTGGAACAGAAACAGCAGGGCAATCCCCACCAGCACCAGCATGGCTGAATTGAAACGGCGCATCGAGGCAAAAAGAAACAGCACCGCCGAAGCCAGCATGGTCATGGCAAACGCCCCGACGGGCACGGTCAGGGCGGCAGGCAGGCCGAAACCGCCGAATGCGATCACCACCGATGCCCCCAACCCTGCCGCCGCCGCCAGACCCAGCGTATAAGGGCTTGCCATGGGATTGTTGAGCAGCGTTTGGATTTCCGCACCGCCCACACCCAGCGCAGCCCCCACCACCAGCGCCATCAGTGCCATCGGCAGGCGCAGGTCGTAAACGATAACCTTGCTCATGGCATCGGCGCTTTCCATATTCAGCAGCGATTTCACCACTTCGGAAACCGGCAGCATAGACGGACCGGTGGCAATGTCGAACACCAGTCCGGCAAGGCTGACCGTTAGAAAAAAAGCCACAACCAGCCAGCGTTTGCGCTCGAGGGCGCGCTGGCTTTTTACAATGTCGGCAACGGCGGACTGCGTGTCTGAGGCGGAATTTGTCATCGGTTTGTGTGTGCGGAACAATCGGCAGGGATAGGAAATGGGGTTTCAGACGGCCTTAGGCCGAACGGGCTTTAAAAGCCGTTTAAAACGCCTGTGTTTAACCGAACAGTGATTTGAACCAGGCTATTAAGCGGCCCCACCAAGACTCGGAAGACGTTTCCTGACTGCCGCTTTTATCTGCATTATCGGTCGTGCAGTTCAAATCTTTACAGCCTTCCTGAATATAAAACGTGCCCTCGGGCACCACCGGCAGATAATTGCGGTAGAAATCCTGATAGGTTTTATCGGGGTTCAAGTCGCCGAAAAGCTGCGGATACACGGCTTTGGCCATAAACTGCAGCGATGCGCCGTCTGAAAGCGTACGCGAATTGGCATGGTAGGCACCGTAGAGGCGTTGGTTCCGAACGGCGGGCAATGCATCCCAGCCTGCGCGTTTGGCAAAACCGGCCAGGCGGGTTTCGGCTTCTGCGCGGGGAACGCCCCAGCCCATCACCATGGCCGTCGGGTTTTTCCCCAGCTCGGTTTCGCGGCCGGTAACCACAATCACATCGGGCTTGGCCGCCAGCACCTGCTCCGGGTTGATAGGGGCGTAAAACTCCACCGAAGAAGCGGCAATATTTTCGCCGCCGGCCAGATCGATCATCGGCCCCCACATCGCCTTGCCGAAAGTGAAGCTGTGTTCTTCCGGCCCTTTGTCGCCGAACTCCACATAAACCTTGGGTTTGGGCAGGCCGGCCTTAGAAATACGGTTTCGAATATCGTCGGCAACGGCCTTATATTCTGCCGATAGTTTGGCCGCCTGCTCTTTCCGGCCGGTCAGCGTGCCGATGATTTCGGTGGATTTCATATGTTTTTCCACCGTTTGTGCGTTGTAGTCGACCACTACTACCGGTATGCCCGCTTTTTCGATTCTGTCCAAATCCGATCCCAGCGCCTGATACTGCCAGTCGGCCAACAGCAGCAGGTCGGGTTTCAGCGAAAGCACTTTCTCAACCGAAAACGTGCCCACTTCCACTTCGCCCACATCGGCCAGCTCATTGAGTTTGGGCACGGCTTTGCTGAACGCTTCCCAGCTTGCCGGCGCCCAGTCCGACCAGACGGCTTTGGAAAAGCCCACTACATTGTCCAGCGCATCTTTGCCGCCGACGGCCATATAGTCCTGATAATAAAAACCAAGCACAGCCCGCTTCACGGGCAGGTCGACCGTTACCTTGCGTTCGTTGACGTCGGTGATTTCAACCGGTGCGGAAAAAGCGGAAGCTGCGGCCAATAACAGGGATGCGGCAAGGGCGGATAGAGCGGAGTTGGGTTTGGGAAACATGCTTGAACCTCGATGGAAAATAGAAAAAGCGGAAATAAAATTCAGAGGCCGTCTGAATATTTTTTAAAACAGATTTTGTTTTAAATAAAATAAAGACAATAATTATCATTTAAAGTTCAATGCGGAAATGTAAAAAGACCATATTGAAGCTTCTGTAAAAATACCCGGCCGTCTGAAACATTTGAATATCGCTGTTTCAGACGGCCGGGTATGTAAAGGATTTTTCAGCCCGGGTTTTGCTTGTTACACCGGTTTTGCAACAGATTCTGCCTGCATTCGGAATCTTTCGGTGCTGCTGCCCGACACCGGGAAACTGTTTCAGGGCTTGGGCGGCAGATCGTTCCTTACCCGCAAAAAGGTGGCGAACCTGGGCGTGCCCTTTTGAGTGAAGCCGCGGTGGCGGTAGGTTATGGTGCTGCCGACGGCGGGCGGGTCGGCGCGGTCGCTGTCTTTCAAGCCGCTGCCGATTTTGAATTCGCCGTGTTGGTTTTTGCAGCCGAGTGCGCCGAGTTTTCCTGCGTATTTGCCTTTTCCTTCATAATGGCGGGTAACGGTGCATTCGGCATCGTGCAGGCTTTTCAGTTTCAGCAGATAGTCGCTGCGGCCGCTCCGGTAGGGCATTTCGGGGTGGCGCAGCATAACGCCTTCACCGCCTTTGGCTTCTATTTGTTTTAAAAACGCCTGTGCGTGTGCGTTGTCTTTTACCGGTATCTGTTTGATGATTTCAATCGGTGCCTGCGGGTGGCGGCGCAGCCATTTTTCGAGCACGGCCAGGCGTTGGTAGAGGTTGCCGGGAGCCTGAGGTACGTCGAACACGTGCAGTTTGATATTTTGCCAGTTGCCCGATGTGGTGCGTACGGCGGCAGAAATCTGTTCGAACTGCCCGCGCCGGCTGAACAGTTCGCCGTCGACGGGGTAGGGCGGGAAATGGTCGAGGTAGCCTGCGGGCGGGGTGAACGGATAGCCTTGACGGCTGACGAGCTGCCTGCCGTTCCAATAGGCGCGCACGCCGTCGAGTTTTTCGCTCATCGCCCAGCCGGAGATGTTTTGTGCGCGGTATTCTTTGGCGAGCAGCAAACCGGATGCAGCTGCCGGTAAGGCCGGCGTGAAAAGTAAGGCGCAAGAGAGTATGATGCTTTTCATTTTGTTTTCCCTGTGTTGTTTGTAACTATAAATATTATTACATACCGTCTGAAAAATAAAGGAAGTTTATGACCCTGCACTATGAAATAATTGCGGTAACGCCGTTCAGGCAGAACTGCACGCTGCTCTGGGACGGTGAAACCGGAGAGGCCGTGCTTACCGATGTGGGCGGCGATGTGCCGTTTGTACTGGAGGAAGTTGCCAAACGCGGCCTGAAGTTGACAGCCGTTTGGCTGACACACGGCCACTTGGATCATGCGGGCGGAGTGGTGGAGCTGCTTTCGCAGCATGAGGTGCCGGTGTTGGGGCCGCATGAAGAAGACAGCTTTCTGTTGGAACAGCTGCCGCAGGTAACGGCGCAATACGGTTTTCCCGTTTCGCCCCCGTTCGAACCGTCGCGCTGGCTGCAGGAAGGAGACACGCCGGCGGTGGGAAACCACACGTTCGAAGTGCTGCACATTCCCGGCCACACGCCCGGGCATATTGTGTTTTATTGTAAAGATGCGGAATTATTAATCGCGGGCGATGTCTTGTTCTATGAAACAATCGGCAGAACCGATTTCCCACGCGGAAACCATGCCGATTTAATCCGCAATATTGCAGGCAAACTGCTGGTATTGCCCGAACACACAACGGTGGTTGCGGGGCACGGCAGAACCACTACCGTCGGCCACGAAAAACGGCACAATCCGTTTTTGCAGGGGTTGAGTTAGGGTTAAGAAGTGTAAATTTCTAAAGGCAGTATTGCCTGCAAAACGGCGGGTGCAAATTTTTTCCACACCATCTCAATTTTTTAAGGAGTGAGTAATGTCTTTTGATTTGGGCAGTTTGCTGCAAAACCAGTTGGGCGGCGTTTTGGGTCGTTTTTTAACTCAAAACGGCGAAAGCGCCGAAAACAGCACCAAAGCCGCAGGCTTGGCGGTTCCGGCCGTTGTGGCGGGTTTGCTGAAGCATGTAGGCGGTAACCCAAGCAATGCTGCCGGCTTGTTTGAACTGATTAAAGGCAGTGCGGGCAGCCAGCTGAATAATGCTGTGGCACAGGCTGAAGAAGGCGGCAGCGGCTTGGAAGGCCTGATCGGCTGGGGTAAGGCCAAACTGCCCGAACTGCTGGGCGGCAATGCAGCCGATGTGTCCGACCAAATTGCACAGGAAAGCGGTGTGTCGAAGGCGGCTGCCGGCTCGCTGCTGTCGCTGTCGCTGCCGTTGGTGTTGTCGGTTTTGCGCGGTAAGGTACAGGGCGACAACCTCAGCCAAGGCCAGTTGCTGGGACTGCTCGGCCAGCAGCAAAACTGGCTGTCCGGCGCATTGGGCGGCGGCATGCTTTCGGCTTTGGGCATCAGCAGCCTGAGCGGCCTGTTCGGCAGCCTGAGCGGTCTGACCGGCGGTATCGGCCAAGCCGCATCCGCCGCGGCAGGCGGTGCGGCTGCAGCAACTGCCGCCGCAGGCAAGGGTTCGGGTTTGGGCAAATGGATTGCCTTGGTAATTGCCGCACTGCTGGCTTTGTTTGCCTATAAGAGCTGCGGCACCCAGAGCGGCCAAAGCGGCGGCTCGGCCGCATCCGGCGAAGCTTCGGCACCCGTTGCCGCTGAAGAGGCTTCCGGGGCGGAAGATGCGGCCGTGTCTGCCGTGATGCCGTCCGAGCCTTCCGCAGTATCAGATTCCGAAGCTTCTGCCCCCTCTGAAGTATCAGCTTCCGAAGCTTCGGCATCTGCCGCCTCAGAGGCTTCAGCCCCTGCAATCAACCCCAACAACGCCCATGTGAGCTATGAAGACGGTGTGGCCAAATTCTATTT
This sequence comes from Neisseria sp., assembly GCF_030530745.1. Lineage (GTDB taxonomy): Bacteria > Pseudomonadota > Gammaproteobacteria > Burkholderiales > Neisseriaceae > Neisseria. The sequence continues at coordinate 18,575 of NZ_JAUMUI010000020.1, forward strand.
TGCCACTGCCAAAGCCGAAGTGGCCGAAGGTGCCGAAACTGTGGTGGCCGAAGTGATTGCAGCCGGTAAAGAAGGTAAAAAACTGGTGGTCAGCGGCTTTACCGACAGCACCGGCAGTGCGGCGGCAAACGAAAAATTGTCGAAAAAACGTGCCGATGCAGTGAAAGCTTTCTTTGAAGCACAGGGCGTGGATGCTGCCAATATCGTTCTGCGTGAGCCTGAAAGCACTATCGGCGCGCAGGGCAATGATGCCGAAGGCCGCCGTGTGGAAGTGAAAGTGGAAGGTTGAGCGGTTAACCGCCGGCATTAAAACTGTTTTGACATAAAAGGCCGTCTGAAAGTCAAGCTTTCAGACGGCCTTATTACGCCCCATGTAAGGCATATCTTGTCTGTTTGGTTTAATTGTTTGGATACTGATTTCTGTGCATTGCAGGCGGATAACCGTGCCGGTGTTGCACTTGCTGTGCGGAAGCAAGGCCGTCTGAAAAAACGGGAGGAAAATAAACGCCAAGCCGGACAAGGTTTAGTCGGATATAGTGGTTCCTCTATATTTTCAGACGGCCCGAATGATGGTTTCTGAAAAGGATTCAGCTTTTCAGTTTCGCTAATTGTGCTTCCACCTTGGCCATTTTGTCCTGCAAATCGGCCAGTTCGGCTTTATCTTTTTCCACCAGGTGAGCGGGGGCTTTTTCGGTGTAGCCGGGTTTGGCCAGTTTGGCGGTAAGTTTGTCTAAAGCCTTTTGCAGTTTTTCCGCTTCCTTGTTCAGGCGGGCGGTTTCGACGGCTTTGTCGATTTCCACTTTCAGCATCAGGCGGGCGTTGCGGGCGGCCTGGCACACGGCAACCGGTGCGTCTTCGCCTTCGGGCAGTTTGTCGACCGGCTTGGCTTCGGTGAGGCGGGTGAGCGCCGGCAGGTATTTCAGCATGTCGGCCAGCTCTTGGCCGCCTTCGACCAACAGCGGCGCCTTCACGCCGGGGCCCAAGCCCATTTCGCCGCGCAGGTTGCGCACTGACTCCACCAAACCTTGCAGTACGCTCATTTTTTCAAAAGCGGAGGGCACGATTTTTTCGGGTTGGGCTTTGGGGAAGGGGGCCAGCATGATGCTGTCGGCGGTTTTTCTGCCGCACATCGGGGCGACGGTTTGCCACAATTCTTCGGTGATAAACGGGATAATCGGGTGCAGCAGGCGCAAAATCACTTCCAAAACGCGCAACAGGGTGGCTCGGGTGGTGCGCTGGGTGGCGGGACAGCCGGTTTGGATTTGCACTTTCGCCAGCTCGATATACCAGTCGCAATATTCGTTCCACACGAATTCATACAGCGTTTGCGCGGCGAGGTCGAAGCGGTAGGTGTCGAACGCGGTGGCCACTTCGGCTTCCACCTGCTGCAAACGGCCGATAATCCATTGGTCGACAAAGGTATAAGCGCGCGGAGCGCTTTCGTCTAAGCCGCAATCCTGGTTTTCGGTGTTCATCAGCACGAAGTTGGTGGCGTTCCACAATTTGTTGCAGAAATTGCGGTAGCCTTCGGCGCGTTTGAAGTCGAAATTGATGCTGCGGCCGAGGCTGGCGTAGCTGGCCATGGTGAAGCGCAGCGCGTCGGTGCCGAACACGGGAATGCCTTCGGGGAACAGCTTTTCGGTGGCTTTTTTCACTTGCGGCGCTTTTTCGGGGCGGCGCAGGCCCGTGGTGCGTTTCACCAGCAGGCTTTCCAAGTCGATGCCGTCGATTAAGTCTACCGGATCAATCACATTACCTTCCGATTTCGACATTTTCTTGCCTTCGTGGTCGCGCACCATGCCGTGGATATACACGTCTTTAAACGGCACTTGGCCGGTGAAGTGGGTAGTCATCATAATCATGCGCGCCACCCAGAAGAAGATGATTTCGTAGCCGGTAACCAGCACGCTGCTGGGCAGGAAAGCTTTCAATTCGGGCGTTTCAGACGGCCAGCCCAAAGTGGAGAAGGGCACGAGGGCGGAGGAGAACCAAGTGTCGAGCACGTCTTCGTCGCGGGTCAAACCGCTTTTACCCGCCAGCTTTTCGGCTTCTTCTTGGTTACGGGCAACGTACACCTTGCCGTCTGAATCATACCAAGCGGGAATCTGATGCCCCCACCACAGTTGGCGCGAGATGCACCAGTCTTGGATATTGTTCATCCATTGGTTGTAGGTGTTGACCCAGTTTTCGGGGATAAACTTCACCGCGCCGCTGTCCACCGCGTGTTTGGCTTTTTGTGCCAGGCTCATGCCTTTGAATTCGGATTCGGGTTCGCCGCCCTTGGGCACGGCACTCATGGCCACAAACCATTGGCTGGTGAGCATGGGCTCAATCACCGAGCCGGTGCGGTCGCCTTTCGGCGTCATCAGCGTGTGCGGCTTCACTTCGGCCAGCAGGTTTTGCGCTTCCAAGTCGGCCACGATTTGTTTGCGCGCGGCGAAGCGGTCGAGGCCGGCATAGGCTTCAGGCAGCCTGAAACCCGCTTGCGCTTCGCCTTTGTAGTTGAACACTTCGGCATCGGCCAATACTTTGGCTTCCAAATCAAATACATTGATCAAGCGGGTGTCGTGGCGTTTGCCGACTTCATAATCGTTGAAGTCGTGCGCGGGGGTGATTTTCACGCAGCCGGTGCCGAAATCTTTTTCCACATATTCGTCGGCAATCACGGGGATGGTGCGGCCGGTGAGCGGCAGCACCAGCTCTTTGCCGATTAAGTGGGCGTAGCGCTCGTCTGCGGGGTGTACGGCCACGGCCACGTCGCCCAACAAGGTTTCGGGGCGGGTGGTGGCCACAATCACGCTTTCAGACGGCCTCTCGGCAATCGGATAACGGATGTGCCACATCGAGCCTTGCTCTTCCACACTTTCCACTTCCAAATCGGATACTGCCGTGCCCAATACCGGATCCCAGTTCACCAAGCGTTTGCCGCGATAGATCAGCCCCTGCTCGAACAGGCGTACGAACACTTCGGCAACAATCGGAGCGCGCACGTCGTCCATGGTGAAATATTCGCGGCTCCAGTCGGCCGAACAACCCATACGGCGCATTTGTTCGGTGATGGTGCCGCCGGACTGTTCTTTCCATTCCCATACTTTTTCGAGGAATTTTTCACGGCCGAGCTCATGGCGCGAAATGCCCTGCCCGGCCAGTTGGCGCTCCACCACAATCTGGGTGGCGATACCGGCGTGGTCGGTGCCGGGAATCCAGCAGGTGTTGCGGCCTTTCATGCGGTAGTAGCGGGTGAGGCCGTCCATAATGGTTTGGTTGAAGGCGTGCCCCATATGCAGCGTGCCGGTAACGTTAGGCGGCGGCAGTTGGATGGCAAAGGATTCGGAACGGGAAAAATCTGGCCGGAAGCAGCCTTTTTCTTCCCAGTTGCGGTAATGTTTGGCTTCGATTTCGGCGGGGTTGTATTTGTTTAGCATGATGTTTCTTTGAATGCGGCGTTAAGTTTGTAAAATTGTGGAATTATAACGCAAAGGCCGTCTGAAACCTATAAAAGGCGTTTCAGACGGCCATGAAACTGCCCGTTAGGCCGGCCGGCGCTAACGGGCAGTTTTATTTTCTCGGCTCATTTGTTTTTCGCTTCGGCTTTGGCTTCTTTTTTCAAAGAGGCATATAAATCCGGCTGGCGGCTTTTCAGCAGCGAAGCAATCGCGAGATCATCGCGGTTTACTTTGGCCAAGTCGATTTTTTCGATATGCACCAAACGCAGCAATTCGCGCACGGGCTTGGGCATGTTACGGCCCGATTCATAACGGGAACCGCCGGACTGGGTAACGCCGATGCGGCTCCAAAAGTCCATTTGGTTTAAACCGAGTTTTTTGCGGATATCGCGGATATTTTCGATTTTCTCGAACGACTTCATGAAATTCCCTTCTTTTGTTGTAAAGCTCAATCTGGCAGTTACTTATTCAATAATAATATCTCAAACGGGTATATTATATTCGGAATAAGTATAAATGCTTAGACAGCAAAATTAGGATAAGTTTAATCGGATTTTCTATCAAGCGGTAAAAAAACGCGATAAACGTGATATGTTGTTTTTATTATCTTTTTAAAACAATGGGTTGTGTTTTTTAGTAAAGATCCTGTCCGGAAAATAATTTACATAAAAAAACGTAACGAAATCAAGGTTTACCTGTTTGGGGGCTGATTGTGAGGATTTCATACCCCGTTTCGGTAACCAAAACTTCGTGTTCCCATTGGGCGGAAAGAGACCGGTCTTTGGTAACGACCGTCCAGCCGTCGGCCAAAATGCGCAGGTGGCGTTTGCCTTGATTAATCATCGGCTCTACCGTAAAAATCATGCCCGGCTGCAACACCAAACCTTGTCCTTTGCGGCCGTAATGCAGGATTTGCGGTTCTTCGTGAAAGCCGCGGCCGATGCCGTGGCCGCAGAATTCCTGAACCACCGAATAACCTGCGTTTTCGGCAACCTGCTGGCAGGCGTGGCCGATGTCGCCCAGCGTGGCGCCGGGCCTGACGGCTTCGATGCCGGCCATCATAGATTGGTGGGTAACGTCGATCAGGCGTTGGGCATGCGGGCTGATTTTGCCCACAGCAAACATGCGGCTGGAATCGCCATGGAAGCCGTCTTTTTTAATGGTAACATCAATATTGAGAATATCGCCGTTTTTCAAAGGCTTGTCGTCTGGGATGCCGTGGCAGATAACGTGGTTGACCGAGGTGCAGCATGATTTGGGGTAGGGCGGGTTGCCGTAGTTGAGCGGTGCGGGGTAGCCGCCCTGTACTTCGGTATGGTAGTCGTGAATCAGTTTGTCCAGCTCGTTGGTGGTTACGCCGGGTTTGACGAATTGGCCGATATAGTCGAGTGCTTCGGCGGCCAGGCGGCCCAATTCGCGCATTTTTTCGATTTCTTCGGCAGTTTTGATGATAACGGCCATAATGCTTCCTTTATTGTTTCCTGTGTTCGTATTTGATATTCAGACGGCCTTTCGGTAATGCACGAAAGGCCGTCTGAAAGAGGGCGGTGCCGGTTTGCTGCCGAAAAAAGGGCTGCGGCGGGAATGATGAACCGCCGTTTCCAGCGGGCGGCAGGTTAAAACAGGTTGTCGGCTACGCCGGCGGGTTTGGCAGGTTGTGCAGGCGCGGTTTCTGCCGCAGGAGCCGGCTTGTCGGCGGCGGGTTTGGGTTCGGGTTTTTCTGCTGCGGATTTGGCCGGGGCGGTTTTCTCGGCTGCTTCGGCTTGCAGTGCGGGCGCTTCGGCTGCCGCAGGCTGTTCTTTGGGTGCAGCAGCAGGAGTTTCGGCTTCGGCCTGCTGTACGGCGGCCGGTTTGGCTGTTTCTGCCGGTGTGTTTTTACGCTGCGGTTTGGATCGGGTTTGGCGGATCGGTTTTCTGGGTTGGGTAGCGGTTTGCCCGAGGGAAGATGCGGCAACAGTTTGTGTTTCGGTTCCGGATGCCGCCGCTTCGGCATCGGTTTCCGATGCTTGTTGTGCAGTGTCTTCTGATGCTTGCTGTAAGGCAGTATAGGTTTGTGCTGCGGCTGCAGCCGGAGCGCCGCGCGGTGAAAGTATTTCAACTTCCGATACGGCGGCAGTTTGTGGCACGGAGGCTTCCTGCCGTGCGGATTCTTGGGTGTCGAAGGTTTGCATGATGCCGATTACCACACCTGCCACGGCGATGAAGGCAATGGCGAAGAGGGAGCCCAGCAGGTGTTTGGGCTTGAGCATGAAACCGGGTTTGCGGTTGTTCATTTTGTTTTCCGTTTAGCTGGTAGAGGCCGTCTGAAAATCTGTTTCAGACGGCCTTTTGCCCGTACGGCAAAATAGGTTTGAAGCGGTAAAGCTTATCATTTGTTGTAGGTTTGATAAAGCGTTACTACTTTTTTCACGCCCGAAGTGGTGCTGACGCGTTCGGTAACGGCTGCCTGTTCGGCGGGGGTGAGAATCCCCATCACATAGGTTACGCCGTCGTAGGTAACGATTTTCACGCGGCTGGGAATCACGCCTTGGATACCCAGCAGGGTGGTGCGTACTTTCGATGTGCTCCAAGTGTCGCTGCTCACGTTGCCGAAGGTACGTTTCTGCGGCGATACGCTGATGTAGTTATACACTTCTTGCGCTGCCTGCTCCGAGCGCGCCACTTGTTCTACGAATGCGCGGTCGCTTTCGTTGGCAACATGGCCGAGCAGCAGGATGTGGCGGTTGTAGCCTACTACCGACAGTCTCGGTTCGAAGCCTCCGTTTTGGCTGTTTTGGCGCAGGTGGGACAGGGCGGTGTTTTTGATGCGTACTTCCATTACGTTGTCGTCGGCCTGTGTGCCGGTGCTGCGGCGGTCGAGGGCGGATGTGCCGCCTACTGCGGCTCCGCCCAGAACGGCTCCCACGCAGCCGCTCAGCAGTGCGGCGGTTAAGGCGGCGGCGAGCAGGGTTCGGGTGTGTTGTTTGAGGTTCATCTCGAATGTGTCCTTTCTGGATGGTTTTCAGACGGCCTGGTGTGCAGGGGCCGTCTGAAAGCTGAAAACGGTTACATGCCTTCCAGCAGCATGGTATCGATGCAGTCGCACAGGGCGTGAATCAGCAAGATGTGGATTTCCTGTATGCGGGCGGTGCGCTGGTGGGGCGCGTTCAATAGAATATCGCTGTCTTTGAGCATGGCGGCGATTTTGCCGCCGTCGCGGCCGGTGAGGGCGATAACGTGCATATCGCGCTCGTGGGCGGCTTTGATGGCTTCGATAACGTTGGCGGAATTGCCCGAGGTGGAAATGCCGACAAGCACGTCGCCTGCCCGGCCCAACGCGCGCACCTGTTTGCTGAAAACGTGGTCGAAACCGTAATCGTTGCCGATGGCGGTGAGGGCGGAGGTATCGGTGGTGAGCGCCACGGCGGCCAGTTCCATGCGTTCTTTTTCAAAACGGCCGGTCATTTCGGCGGCGAAGTGTTGGGCATCGGCCGCGGAACCGCCGTTGCCGCAGGCGAGGATTTTGCCGTCGTTCATCAAGCATTGCAGCATCAGCCCGGCCGCTTCGGCGGCAGGCCCGCTGAGAATATCCGCCGCCTGCCTTTTGGCTTCGATGCTTTCGGCGAAATGGGCGGCTACGCGTTCTTGTAAAGTAGTCATCTGAAAATCAGCCTGTGATGTTCTGCACCCATTGCGGGGCATCGTTACCCTGAATCAAAACCGCGTCCAAACGGCACGCTGCATGGCTCAGGCGGTGTTGCTGCAGATAGTGCTCGGCACTTTTTTGCAGTTTTAACAGTTTGGCGGGCGTAATGCTGTAGGCCGCGCCGCCGAAGCCGCTATTTTTGCGGTATTTTACTTCAACAAACAAAATCGTGTTGCCGTTTTTGACAATCAAATCGATTTCCCCAAACGGGCAGTGCCAGTTTCGCGCCAGCAGTTTGCAGCCCTGCTTTTGCAGAAACGCGAGCGCGGCATCTTCGCCTGCCGCGCCTTGAGTATGAGTTAAGCGCATATTGTTTATCCCCGTTATAGTGAACAGCACAAAACGGTACGGCGTTGCCTCGCCTTAGCTCAAAGAGAACGATTTTGTAAGCCGCTGAAGCGGCAACAGAATCGGTTCCGTACTATCTGTACTGCCTGCGGCTTCGGCGCCTTGTCTCCTTATTGTGTTGTTTCACTATATAATCCGGCTTTTCAGACGGCCTTCCGAAAAGCGGTTTGTTATTTATGATGATGCAGAAACATTACCAAAAAGCCTGCGACAGCCTTGAGGCGCAAACATTATACGTGGTTGCCACGCCCATCGGCAATTTGGCCGACATCACCCTGCGCGCGCTGGCAGTGCTGGCCCGTGCCGATTTGGTGTGTGCCGAAGATACCCGTGTTACCGCACAACTTTTGGGTGCTTACGGCATACAGACTAAGCTGCTGAGCGTGCGCGAGCACAACGAACAGCAGATGGCGGGCAAAGTAATCGAAGCGCTTTCAGACGGCCTGACAGTGGCGCAGGTGTCGGATGCGGGCACGCCCGCCGTGTGCGACCCCGGTGCCAAACTGGCCGCCCGCGTGCGCGAAGCCGGGTTCAAGGTGGTGCCGGTGGTCGGTGCCAGCGCCGTGATGGGGGCGTTGAGTGCGGCGGGTATTGCCGAGCCGGGCTTTTATTTTCACGGGTTTCTGCCTGCCAAAGCGGGCGAGCGCCAAAAACTGCTGGCAGGCTGGGTGCAGGCCGAACATCCTGTGGTGGCGTTTGAAACCCCGCACCGCATCGCCGCCGCATTGGCCGACATGGCGGCGCTGTTCCCCGGGCGCAGGCTGACGCTGGCGCGGGAAATCACCAAAACGTTTGAAACGTTTTTAAGCGGCAGCGTAACCGATATTCAGACGGCCTTGGCCAACGATGCCAACCAGAGCCGCGGTGAAATGGTATTGGTGCTCCACCCCGCGCCGAAAGAAAAAAACAGCACGCTGCCCGAAGCGGCCCAAAACGTGATGAAGGTGCTGGTGGCCGAACTGCCCACCAAACAGGCGGCGGAGCTGGCGGCTAAAATCACCGGCGAGAGCAAAAAAGCCCTTTACGATTTGGCGCTGACCTGGAAATAAAACCGGCGGGAATGGAGGAAAGGAAATTTTGTGTGATACAAAAACTCATGCTGTTTGAGTTTTTTTTGCAAAGGCCTCAGGCCGTCTGAAAACTATTTTTTCAGACGGCCTGAGTAGGTTTAAATGCTGCTGTTTGTTTAATATGTTTCAACACACAGGACGGCACATAAAGCGTCGCCCTGCGTGTTGCCCTGATTGGGAAGGGATTACGCCCCTCCCCAATAAACCCAAATTCTGCCGCCATAAATAACGGGGTTTCAACCGTAAAGGAATTTTTGATGAAGAAACGGCGGTTTCAAACAGATAGCTGCGGAGGGGGAAGGGCGTTTTATCAAGTCCTGCTTGTTTACTGCGCCTGAAACCCGCCGCCGAGACGGGCGTGGACGCCGCTCCAAGCGGTCAGTAAGTCTGCACGGCTTTGCGCCAGCTGCATTTGCTGCTGCAAGGCTTCGTCTTGTTTTTGCAGGGGAACCAAACCGTTTTCCAGCCCGGCATGCTTGCGTCGGGAGGCGGCCGCTGCTGATTTTTCAGCGGTTTCCACCATGCGCTGCTGCAATGCGGTTTGGCTGAGCAGGCTTTGATAATCGCTGACGGCATCGGCTGCCGAACGCATGGCATTCAGCACGGTTTGGTCATACACCGCCACCTGCTCGTTAAAGCGGGCGTGGCGTGCCCCCAGTTTCGACTGTAATGCGCCCGAGGTGAAAACAGGCAGGCTGAGTGCGGGCATAATGCCCAACATACCGGAGCTTTTTCCTCTAACTACATTGAAAGCGTCTACATGTGCCAATCCGGCCAGCAGTTTCAATTCGATGTTGGGGTAGAACGCCGCTTTCGCTTCGCGGACATCTTGAGCGCGTGATTCCAAGAGGGCGCGTTGGGCGGCAATGTCGGGCCGCTTACCCAGCAGGTCGGCACGGATACGGTTGACCGCCAATATCGGTGCGGTTGCTTGCGGAGCGGGCTGCCAATTCCGCAAAGCGTCGGGTGATTGGCCTGCCGTTACCGCCAAGCTGTTGCGTATACGCGAGATATTGCGTGCCAACTGCAATTGCTGCACCTGCAATTGCTGCCGGGCCTGCTCGGCCTGATAAATCGCGGAGGCGGGCAGAATGTTAGCCTGTATGCGCTGCTTTAATAGTTTTTCGGTGCCGTCGGCCACTTGCAAGCGTTTTTGCAGGGTTTGACGCTGGGTTTCCAAAGCCTGCCAGGCAAAATATTGGGCAGCTACGGCATTGGCCACTTCCAAACGGGTTTGCACCGCCTCGTATGCTGCCGCCCGGCTGCGGCCTAAGGCGGATTGGATACGGGCTTTGTTTTTGCCCCAGAAGTCGAATGTCCAGCTGCCTTGCAAAGCGGTTGCCGCCACCAGCAGGGTATGGTCGGTGTTTGCTGTGTTGGAAACGGGTTTGGGGCTGACATACGCCCCTATGCCTTGCGAAACCAGGCCGGCTTGAACGCCGTCGGCGGCACGGTTCACGCCGAGTTCGGCCTGCGCCTGCTCGAAACGTGCCCGGGCAATCCGCATTTGCGGCGTGCTGCGGAGGGCTTCTTTGATCAAGCGGTTGAGTTTGGGGTCGCGCAACTGAGTCCACCAGCCGTCGCGTATTTCGCGGGTGGATTCGCCTTGCGGCAATGAATAAGCCGTTGGGGTGTCCAACGGCACTTGTTTGCCAAACGGCGCGCAGGCAGCGGTGAACAGCAAGCCGAGCAACACCGCGCCGTGTGTGATAAGGGTAAATTTCATCGAACTGTCCGCCTTGCTTTTGCCCGGGTGCAGCATCATGACAAAACGGCGGAATCAACCAAGCTTGGTCAGCAGTTTGCCTAAAAGATGTTGCAGCTGGGCATAATCTTCATCAGTGAAGTCTTCCCATGCCTCACCGCTTTTACTGGAAATCTGCGGCCAGATTTTTTGGATAAAGGCTTCACCCTCGGGAGTTAATTTTAACACGATTTGGCGGCGGTCTTGTTGGTTGATATGCCGTTCTACCCAGCCGCGGTCCACCATTTCGTCGGAAAGGCGGGTGGCACTGGTGCGGGTTAAATCCATCAGATCGCTCAGACGTGAGGGCAGGATTTCGCTGTTGGGGCTCACATAAACCGCCATCACGGCAAACCACAGGTTTTCGTTGATGCCGAATTCTTTCAGGCTGTCGTTCAAATGGCTGCTCAAACGCTCCGTAACGACGCGCAGCAGGCGGCCGGACTGGGTTTGTTGTTCGGAAAACTCAGGCAGGCGCCCGGAAAGTAACCGTAGCGCATTAACCAATTCGGCTTGTGAAAAACTCATTATATTTCTCTTCCCAAGGTGATGTTGGTAAATTGATTGTTTTGGCGAAATGCAGGTATCTGCTTTTAAATTCCTGTAAAATTACCGTTTTTACTTAAAAGTGCGACAAATTTTTAATTTGGCTGCAGGTATTTTAATCTTAATGTTTATAGTTTCCCAAAAAAACAGATAATCGGTTTACCTTTCTTACAAACGGCTTGATATTGTCATAAATCGGTCTGTATAAACCGTCGGGTGGATGAAATCAACCGTTTATCTGCGGCTTCAAGTGCTGTTTGGGATTTTCGGCGGGCTGTCTGCAGTGTAAGGGGATATTGTTTTTTTAGAGTAGGCCTCCTATGTATAGTTCGGCAAAAAAACATATTTTTACGCATTATGCATTTATAAAAAGACGAACGGCATTTTAAATTTCTTTTTTATTCAGTATATTGAATTATTTTATAAAACAGATGTCAGTAAATTTGTTTTTGAGTTTCCTGTTCCATAAACCATTTTTAACAGTCTTGCTTTGTGTTTCTGCCTGCCGGGTGATACAAGTTTGAGCTTTTTGTATTAAAATGCAAAAATTTGTATTGCGGTTCGCAAAACTCCCGCATTGATGAAAACCAAGGAAGCTCCACTTATGACCCGCAGCAGCGACGAATTGCACGGCATCACTTTGCTGGGCAGTCAAAACGTTTCGTACCGCAACGAATATGCGCCCGAAGTTTTGGAGGCATTCGACAACAAACACCCGGGCAATGATTATTTTGTCAAATTCATCTGCCCTGAATTCACCAGCCTGTGCCCGATGACAGGCCAACCGGATTTCGCCACCATTTATATCCGCTATATTCCTGCCGAAAAAATGGTAGAAAGCAAATCGCTCAAGCTTTATCTGTTCAGTTTCCGCAATCACGGTGATTTTCATGAAGACTGTGTCAATATCATCATGAAAGATTTGATTGCGCTGATGCAGCCGAAATATATCGAGGTTTATGGTGAATTTACGCCGCGCGGCGGGATAGCCATCCACCCGTTCGCCAATTACGGCCGTCCGGGCACCGAGTTTGAGCAGCTTGCCAAAACACGCTTGTTTTCCCACGATGCTCAATCCTGAGCGCGCGCGGCGGCATTTCCAATATCTGCAATATTTTAAAAACTGATTGAAAGCTGCCTGTTGCGGTTGGTTGGTGGGGGCCGTCTGAAAAAAAGCGGCGCACTGCCGACACAGCGCGGGCAGGCGGGAGCATGACTATGTATCGATTTACTTCTGCACAATTGCAAAAAGCCCTGATTTGTCTTGCCTTTTTTCATATTTTAATTATTGCGGCCAGCAATTACCTAGTGCAGTTTCCGTTTGAAGTGTTCGGATTCCACACCACTTGGGGGGCGTTTACGTTTCCGTTTATTTTTCTGGCTACCGATTTGACCGTGCGCATTTTCGGCCGGCACCTTGCCCGTCGGATTATTTTTTGGGTAATGCTGCCGGCGTTGGCTTTGTCGTATGCGGTGTCGGTGCTGTTTCACGAGGGTGCTTGGACGGGTTGGGCTGCGTTGGCTTCATTCAACGGTTTTGTCGGCCGCATTGCGTTGGCCAGCTTTGCCGCATATGCGCTCGGGCAGTTGCTGGATATTTTTGTGTTCAATAAATTGCGCCGCTTGAAGTATTGGTGGATTGCGCCCACGGCTTCGACGTTTTTGGGCAATGCGCTGGATACGTTGGTTTTCTTCAGTGTGGCTTTTTATGCCGGCAGCGATGCGTTTATGGCGGCAAACTGGCGGGAAATCGCGTTTATCGACTATCTTTTCAAGCTTGTTATCTGCACGCTGTTTTTCCTGCCCGCCTACGGCATATTGTTGAACGTGCTGACGAAAAAGCTGACTACACTCAAGCAGCAGGAAGAGCAGGCAGCTTTGGCGGTTCAAGAGCCTTGATGGGAAGAGCGGTATTGAAAAAGGCCGAGGCCTTTGCAAAATTCCCTTCGGCATCTTAAAGCCTCTGCGTCATGCTCGGGCTTGACCCGGGCATCTTTTTGTTTCAAAAGAAATAACAGATACCCGGGTCAAGCCCGGGTATGACGAAACATAAATAAATTCAGGGTTAAAACGTGTTTTGCAAAGGTTTCAGGCCGTCTGAAAGTTTTCAGACGGCCTTTGATATTTTGATTCGGCTGATATTGGAGTGGCCCCGCCGACAGGAATCGAACCTGTATTTTACGCTTAGGAGGCATACGTTCTATCCGTTGAACTACGGCGGGGTTTTCAAACAAAACAGTAGGTTAAGAAACCCGCGCCAGCGATTCTTGCGCCAGCGCGCGCATGGCCCGGGTAACTTCGTTGTCGGGTAGGGTGTCTAAACAGGCCACCGCTTTTTCAACGGCTTTGGCGGCTTCGGCGGCGGCGTAGGCCAGCGCGTCGGAATTTTTCACATAACCGTAGATTTTTTCAAAATAACTGCGGTCGGCATTTTGCAGGGCGGTGCGAACGTCGGAGGCTACCGCTTCGCTGCCTTGCTGCATCAGATAAATCAGCGGCAGCGTGGGTTTGCCCTCGGCCAAATCGTCGCCGACGTTCTTGCCGATTTCGTCGGGATGGCCGGAATAATCCAGCACGTCGTCGATAATTTGGAAAGCGGTGCCGACATACATGCCGTAATCTTTCAATGCCTGCTCCTGATCGGGTGTGGCGCCCGCCAAAATCGCGCCCACTTGTGCGGCGGCCTCGAACAGTTTGGCGGTTTTATATTGGATAACCTGCACATATTCGGCTTCGGTGATATTGGTATTGCCGATGTTCATCAGCTGCATCACTTCGCCTTCGGCAATGATATTGGTGGCGTCGGCCATCACTTCCAGAATCCTCATATTGCCCGAACCTACCATCAGCTGGAAGGCGCGGGTGTAGAGAAAGTCGCCAACCAGCACGGCTGCGGCGTTGCCGAACAGGCTGTTGGCGGTTTGGCGGCCTCGGCGCAGCCCGCTTTCGTCTACCACATCGTCGTGCAGCAGTGTGGAAGTGTGGATGAATTCCACCATGGCGGCCAGCGAATACAGTTTTTCATTGTCGTAACCCAAAGCCTTGCCTGCCAGAACCGTGATAATCGGGCGCAGGCGTTTGCCGCCGGCGCTGATGATGTAGGTGCCGATTTGCGAAATCAGCGCCACTTCAGACTGTACGGCCCGATTGATGACCACATTGACCTTGGCGAGGTCGTCGTTGAGGTGGCGTTGGAAGTAGGGCAGGTTTTCGAGCATGGCGTTTGCGGGTTCGGTTGGTCAAAGCAAAAGGAGGGGGGAAGAAAAATATGCAGCGCGCAATTATAGCAGCAATCATACCCGTACGCACCGCCGCAGCCGTATTTTTCAGACGGCCTGTGCCGGTTGGTGAAAATAAACTTTGACAAAACAGGCAAATAAACATAAAATTCACGGCTTCGCGCATGGTGCGCGGATATTTTGAACCAAAACCCTTATGGAGTTGAGTATGTACGCGGTCGTAAAAACCGGCGGTAAACAATACAAAGTTA
>NZ_JAUMUI010000021.1 GCF_030530745.1 Neisseria sp.
ATGCGTTTGGCGTCATAAGCATTATGTTTCTCGAAATAGCGGATACGTTTGATAAAAAAAGCGCCGTCAATTAAAACAGCCGTTCTCATATTTCATTCCTTCAAATACAAAGAAAAAGCCCAAAGGTTCGGCGCTTTCGGGATAAGGTTGAAAGGCTTACTGCTAAGGGCATTATTGGAGTGAAATTATAAATTCAATATCTTTTTAAGGCAAATTTAAATTTAGATATTCATTCAATTCAGTTTAAATATCCAACACATACAATTTCAACATTACATTTCACTGCAATATTGCAGCGGGTGCAAATCCAGTTTTTCCATCAGCACCCGGTCGCCGTCGGTTTCGGGGTTGTCGGTGGTTAGGAGTTTGTCGCCGTAGAAAATCGAGTTGGCGCCGGCGAGAAAGCACATCGCCTGCATGGCTTCGGGCATGGCGGTACGGCCTGCCGAAAGGCGCACATAGCTTTGCGGCATGGTGATGCGCGCCACGGCGATGGTGCGCACGAATTCCGTCCAATCCAAATCTTCGGCATCGGCCAGCGGCGTGCCTTCCACTTTCACCAACTGGTTGATGGGCACGCTCTCCGGTTGCGGGTCGAGGTTGGCGAGGCTGGCAATCAGGCCGGCGCGTTGGGGGCGGGTTTCGTTCATGCCGACGATGCCGCCGCAGCACACTTTCAAACCCGCGCCGCGCACTTTGCCCAAAGTGTCCATGCGGTCTTCGTGTTGGCGCGTGTGGATGATGTCGTTGTAGCGTTCGGGGTCGGTGTCGAGGTTGTGGTTGTAGTAGTCCAAGCCCGCTTTTTTCAAATCTTCGGCCATGCCTTCTTCTAGCATACCGAACGTGCCGCAGGTTTCCAGCCCCAAAGCCTTGACCGCACTGATGATTTCGGAAACTTTTTCCACATCTTTCGGTTTCGGCCCGCGCCAGGCCGCACCCATGCAGAAACGGCTGGCACCGCGCGCTTTGGCGGTGCGGGCGATTTTGAGGATTTCTTCCACATCCATCATTTGCGATTTTTCGAGGCCGGTGTTGTGGTGCGCCGACTGCGGGCAGTATTCGCAGTCTTCGGGGCAGCCGCCGGTTTTGATGGACAGCAGGGTGGAAAGCTGGATTTCGCGGGGGTTGAAATGGGCGCGGTGTACTTCGGCGGCTTTGTAAACGAGGTCGAGAAACGGCATTTCAAACAGTTCTTCAACCTGGCATTTGCGCCAATATTGGGCGGTTTGGTGCGGTTTGCGCTCGCTTTTGCGGCGCAGGGCAACGGGGGCGACGGTCATGATAGGGGGCTTTCTGTTTCGGTTTCGCAGCGGCGCAATGACGCTGACGTGCTCAAGCTGCAAGCGCAATGTTTGCAGCGGCTTCTGTTGTGTGCAGGCCGTCTGAAAAAACCGGAGGGCTTGCTGCGGTTTGTCCGGCAAAGGTTTGCGGTTTTTCAGACGGCTTGCACAATGCGGCTGAGTTTAACGGGATAGGGCGGCCTGTTCAATAAAAAAGGATATGGCGGAAAAAATTTATTTCTGCCGCAGCATTGCTGCGCCTTGCCGTACCCGTGCTGTCTGCGGCTTGGCGTCTGTTGAGAACGTTGGGTTTTATAGCGGAATAGGGCGGTTGCCGCGCCTACATCAGCACGATATCGTATTGTTCCTGCGTATAGGCCGTTTCAACCGCCAGCGAAATCGGTTTGCCGATAAAGTCGATCAGCATGGCCAGCGACTGCGATTCTTCGTCGAGAAACAGGTCGATAACATTCGGCGCGGCGAGAATGCGGAATTCTTTGGCATCGTAACGGCGGGCTTCGCGCACGATTTCGCGCTGGATTTCATAACACACGGTTTGCGGGGTTTTCAGACGGCCCCTGCCTTGGCACGACGGGCAGGGTTCGCACAGGATATGGCTTAGGTTTTCGCGGGTGCGCTTGCGGGTCAGCTCTACCAGGCCGAGGCTGGTGAAGCCGTTGAGGGTAACGCGGGTGCGGTCGAAGCTGAGCGCCTTGGCCAGCTCTTGCAGCACGGCTTCGCGGTGGGCGTCTTGCGCCATGTCGATAAAGTCGATAATGATGATGCCGCCGAGGTTGCGCAGGCGCAGCTCGCGGGCGATGGTGTGGCAGGCTTCGAGATTGGTGCGGAAGATGGTTTCGTCGAAATTGCGCGCGCCCACGAAACCGCCGGTGTTCACATCGATGGTAGTCATGGCTTCGGTGGCTTCGATAATCAGGTAGCTGCCGAAGTTGAGGTTGACGCGCGGTTGCAGGGCACGGTTGATTTCCTGCTCGACGTTATGGCTTTCAAACAGCGGCCTCTCGCCTTTGAACAGGCGGATTCTGCCGGCTGCGCCCGGCACGTACAGTTCTGCAAATTCCTGCATACGCTGGTGGTTTTCTGTGGAGTCAACCAAGATTTCGCGGGTGTGGTCGCTGAACATGTCGCGCAGCACGCGCAGGCTTAAGGGCAGATCTTGATACAGCAGGGTTTCGGGCGGCAGGGTTTTGGCCTGATGCCGGATGTTTTCCCACACTTTGGTGAGGTAGCCGATATCGGCCTGCAATTCGGCATCGCTGGCGTTTTCGGCGCTGGTGCGGATGATATAGCCGTGCCCCGCGCCGTTTTCGGGCAGCAGGTTTGCCAGGCGGCGGCGCAGGCTGTTGCGTTCTTCTTCGTCTTCGATGCGTTGCGAAATGCCGATATGGTCTTCTTGCGGCAGGTGCACGAGAAAACGCCCGGCCAGCGAAATCTGGGTGGAAAGGCGCGCGCCTTTGGTGTTGATGGGGTCTTTGATCACCTGCACCAATACCGACTGGCCTTCAAACAGCATATGCTCGATGCGCTGGGTTTCATCGGGGTTGCGGCGCTGTTCGAGCACGTCGACAATGTGCAGGAACGCCGCCCGCTCCAAGCCGATGTCGATAAACGCGCTCTGCATGCCGGGCAGCACGCGGCGCACCACGCCCAGATAGATGTTGCCCACCAGGCTGTGGCCGCTGTTGCGTTCGATATGCAGTTCGCAGATATTGCTTTCTTCCAATACCGCCACGCGCGTTTCCTGCGGCGTGATGTTGACCAGCACGGTTTCGGACGGGCGTGCCGTGTCTTTGGGCAGGGGAATACCGTTTAACATAAATCACTCGTTAAATATAAAAATACTTTTGCAGTCGGCTCTCGGAAAAGCCGATTGCAAAAGTGTTTTCGGGCAGGTGTGAATGATACGCTAAAGGCATGATTTAAGCAAAAGACACAGGCCGTCTGAAAAACATTTTCAGACGGCCTGAAGCCAAACAGCTGCAGTTTAAAGCGAGCCGTAAGAGTGCAGGCCGCTCAAAAACATATTTACGCCGACAAAGGCGAAGGCG
Source organism: Neisseria sp. (assembly GCF_030530745.1). Taxonomy (GTDB): domain Bacteria; phylum Pseudomonadota; class Gammaproteobacteria; order Burkholderiales; family Neisseriaceae; genus Neisseria. The sequence goes on from NZ_JAUMUI010000021.1 coordinate 3,350, forward strand.
GTGATAAACAGGCCGATAACCGCCCACCATGCCAGCACTTTGCCGCGCCAGCCCGCCACCAGCCGCATATGCAGCCACACGGCGTAGTTCAGCCACACGATAAACGCCCAGGTTTCTTTAGGATCCCAGCTCCAATAACGCCCCCAAGCGTCGGCCGCCCACAGCGCGCCGAGTATGGTGGCGATGGTGAAAAACAGAAAGCCGACGGCGATGGCTTTATACATCACTTCTTCGATGGTTTGCGAATCGGGCAGCCAAGATTTTTTACCGGCGTTTTCGCTGCGGACGGCAAGCAGTTCGGCAATGCCGAGCATGGCGGAAATACAGAACGCGCCGTAGCCGATAAAGTTGGCGGGCACGTGGATTTTCATCCACCACGATTGCAGTGCGGGAATCAGCGGCTGGATGGCGTGCGCTTCGCGCGACAGGCTGTACCACAACACGAACACCACCACGGCGGCCATAAACGACAGCACGAAGCCGCCGAGTTTCTGCACGGCGAATTTGCTTTCGTAATAAAGATACATCAAAGCGGTAATCACCAAAAACAGAATAAACACTTCATAGAGGTTGGAAACGGGGATATGCCCTGCGTCGGGGCGCAGCAGATAGCTTTCGTGCCAGCGCACCAACAGGCCGGTGAAGCCCGCCAGCGCAGAAACCCAGGTGAGCGCGGTGCCGATGCCCAGCAGCGTGTTGGTGGCGGTTTGCCGCCTGTCGGCCGTAAATGCGCCGGCGGTATAGCAAAACAGGGCTAAAAACACGGTGGCGCACTGCCACATCACCGCCGACTGGCTGCTTAAAAAATATTTCAGCAAAAAACGGTCGGCGCGGGCGATGTCGCCGCCGTAAAGCTGCACGGCTCCGTAGGCCAGCAGCACCGAAACCACGGTAAACCAGCGCAGGGGTTTGAAAAACCAGCCCAGCAATACGGCCGCCGCAGCGCAAAACCATAAAATCACCACTTCATAAACATCCATGTGGTGGCCGACATGAAACTGTGCGAACACCGCCGTTACCGCCACGGCCAAAGCAAACAGCCAGTCTAAAACGTTGAGGCGGCGCAGAAACGGTTTGTGGGCCAAGAGGGCGTGTTCGGGTAGTTTTTCGGTGTTGTTGATGGTTCGGTTCATGGTTCGGTTCATGGTGTAGGGCCTAAATGTGCGTGATTTTTCAGACGGCCTGTTTATAGTGGGTTTACTTAATCAAATTAAGTGCCGGAGGCCGTCTGAAAAAGCAGCCGAATCAATCGGTTTTCTTTAAATCGGCGGCAAGGGTTTCGAGGGCGGCTGCGTGTTTGGGAAACTCTTTCTGCAAGTCGCGTTCGCTGCGCGACGACGACATCGAAAAGCGCACGCCGTCTTTATCGAATAACACCCATGCGCGCTTTTCGCGGATATAAAACATAAACATCGTGCCCAAAACCAGCAGCACCGAGCCGAGGTAAACCAGCGATGCGCCGGGGGCGCGGGTCATTTGCAGGCCGGAAGAGCGCACTTCTTTGTAGCCGTTCAGTTGCAGCAGCACGGGCGCGGGATATTCGGTAAGGCCGGTGTAGGCGTCCATGCTGTTGAGCAGGAAGCGGTTGCGTGCTTCGCCGGGCTGCCATTCGGGCAGCCGGTAGGTTTTGATGGTGTCGTCGAGCAGAACGTTCATGGCACCGTAGAGAATCCGGTAGAAAAAGCCCTGCATTTTTTCCTGATCGGCAGGCGGAATGTTTTTTTCCAGATGGTCGTTCAGAGCCAGATAGCCGCCTTTGGCGAAAACCGCCAGCGTGTTTTCGGCGGCCTGGTTGAACACCCCCCGTATGTTTTCGGGCGCACCGGCGGCGGAAGCCGCAATCACGCGCTTGCGCACTTCGGGGTTGTTCAAATGTTCGCGCAGGGCCATGAAGGTATCGGTGCTGCCGCTGCCGTCTGCAGGAATTCGCAGCCAGCGGTATTGCTGCTCCAGCCCCGTGCGTGTGCCGGTGATGTAGAAATAGTCTTCTTCCTGCTTCACCGGCAGCATATAGTTTTTATATTCGACGGCCTGCCCGGCCTTATCGCGGATGCGGTACACAATCGAGGGGCCGATGTTGGTGAATTTTTTATCCTGCCTCACGCTGCGCACATCGTTGAGGGCCGTTTGAAAGCTCAGTTTGCCTTTTTCTTGCGGCGCGCTCATGTCTTCCACGTTCATCGCCGTGAATTGGTCGAATTCGAGGCGGTATTGCCTGCTGCCCAGATTGAGGGGGAAGGCGTTCATCGACACTGCACTCATTTCGGTGGGAATCTGGTTTGGGCTGCCGAGGTTCCAAACTTTGAATTTTAAATCGGATCCGCCGTCGGCAAAGCTGGCCTGATAGATGGTGATGCCGTCGACCGTGAGCGGATGGTTGACACGTATGGTTTTTTCGGTTTTTCTGCCGCTGGCTTTGTCGGTTACAACCAAATCGCTGGCAAAATCTTTGGGCATGCCGGTGTTGTAGAAATCGATATGGAATTTTTTCAATTCGACGCTGAACGGCAGATCCTGCACCAGCATCCCTTTGTCGGCATTTAAAAACACCACGTCGGCGCTTTGGCCTTCGGTGATGTTCACGTTGCCGCGAAACGAAATATTGCCGCTGCCCAAAATGCTTTCGGGTTTGAAATCTTTGGCAAACACCGAATCGTTGTCGGGCACGATTTTTCCGGTAAGCATGCCTGCTTTGAGCAGCAGGTTGCTGTCTGTCAGGCCGCCCAAACAGATAACGATGATGGCGGTGTGGGCGAAAATATAGCCCCATTTGCTCATCGCCCCTTTTTTCGCCGCCACCAGCACCGAGCCGTCTTCACGTTCGACAGTTCTGCTGCTGAACCCCTGCACGTTTAGATAGCGTGCGGCGGTTTCGGGGGAAAGGCCGCTGCCGATAAGCGCGGTGTGTTTCATCGCGGCCAGTGATTTTTTGCCCGCATTCACGCGGAACGACTTCATTTCGCGCACAAAAGGCGGAATATTGCGCCACAGGCACAGGCCGGTAGAGAGCACCAGAAAAATCATAATCAGCACGAACCAGCCCGAGGCATACACATCGTAGAGACCCAAAAAGCCGAATATTTCCGACCAAAACGGGCCGAATTTCACCACATAATCGGTGGGTTGCCGGTTTTGCTGCAATACCGTACCGATAACCGATGCCACGCCCAAGAGGCTTAGCAGGGCGACGGCAAAGCGCATGGAGCTGAGAAAAGCGAACCACGGGCGGCGGATTAACGGTATGCGGGTTTGGGATTTTGCCATAAGGGTTATTATTCGGATGCCGGGTAGAAAAGCCGCTGCACACGGCAACTTAAATTTGTGCAGGCAAAGGCCGTCTGAAACCGGCGTAAACGGGTTTGTTTAAGAAATTCTGAAGTATAGCCTACAACCGTGAAAAATTCACGGCGGCAGATTTGCGGCGGCGCAGACAAAAGCCGCCGTTAGTTGCAGCCGAAGGCCGTCTGAAAAATATTTTCAGACGGCCTTCGGAGAAAACACAATCAATGCAGGCCTTGGATAAAGTTGGCTACCGCATTCAATTCTTCGTCAGACATACGGCCCGCTATATCGGCCATGATGGTATTGGTGCGCTGGCCCGATTTATATGCCTGCATCTGCGTGATGATGTAGTCTTTGTGCTGGCCGCCCAAACGCGGGTAGGCCGTAATCTCGGTGCCGCCGCCCGGCATACCCGCGCCGTTGGGGCCGTGGCAGGCCATGCACGCCGGAATTTTTTTATCGGCTAAGCCGCCGCGGAAAATCTTGGCGCCCAGCTCGGGGTTGTCTTTCGGGTTGGCTTCGCCCTCTTTCGGCGTTTGTTTGGCATAAAAAGCCGCCACGTCGCGCATATCTTGGTCGGACAAAGCCGCCACCATCGGCGCCATAGCGGCAGAGGCGCCGGTTGTGCGTTTGCCTTCTTTGATATCTTTAGTTTGTAAAAACAGATAATGCGCATTTTGCGCCGACAGTTTCGGATACATGGCGATGCCGCTGTTACCGTCGGCTGCGTGGCAGGCTGCGCAGATATTGGTTGCGATTTCTTTGCCTTTGGCAAGATCGGCCTTCGGCGCCGCCGTTACCGCACCTGCAGCCAAAGCCAGCGCCAACAAGGTCAAACGTTTCATGGAGTGCTCCTGGATAATGGCACGGCGGCCGGCGCCGCCTGCCCTTTACGATACTCAACACGGGTGTGCTGCCACCCGACTAAACCGATAAATCCTCAATCGTGGTATTCTATACTAAATTCACACAATTTTACCAGTTATGAACCTATTTCAAAACGCAAAATTCTTCACCACGGTCAACCATTTGAAAGATTTGCCCGACACGCCCGCCGAAATCGCTTTTGTGGGGCGCAGCAATGCGGGCAAATCCAGCGCCATCAACACGCTGACTAATCATGTGCGGCTGGCTTATGTGTCTAAAACCCCCGGGCGCACCCAGCATATCAATTTTTTCAAGTTGGCAAACGGCAGCTTTATGGTGGATTTACCGGGCTACGGTTATGCCCAAGTGCCCGAAGCCGTGCGCGCGCATTGGGTGAAACTGCTCGGCGATTATCTGCAGCGGCGCAGGCAGCTTGTCGGCCTGGTGCTGATTATGGACGCCCGTCATCCGCTCAAAGATCTGGATATCCGGATGTTGGACTTTTTCCGTGCTACCGGCAGGCCGGTGCATATTTTGTTGTCGAAAGCTGATAAATTATCTAAAAACGAACAAATCAAAACCTTGAGCACAGTCAAGAAAACGCTCAAACCATATGCGGAACACCGGCAAATCAGCGTACAGCTTTTTTCGAGCCTGAAAAAGCAGGGCATAGACGAAGTGAACGGGGTGGTGGGCGCATGGTTTGAGAAAGGGGAGCAGGCGGAAGGTGATAACGAAGAAGGCTGATTATAGAAACCGAGTAATCAAACAGGCCGTCTGAAACGTTCAGACGGCCTGCGGTTTTATCGGTCCGACAGTGTTTATTCGGCCATTTGCACAGCCTGAATGGCTGTGAGGGCGACGGTGTAAACGATGTCGTCGACCAATGCGCCGCGCGAAAGGTCGTTTACGGGTTTGCGCAAACCTTGCAGCATCGGACCCACGCTCAACACGTTGGCGTTGCGCTGCACTGCTTTGTAGGTGCAGTTACCGGTGTTGAGGTCGGGGAATACCAACACGGTGGCCTGGCCGGCCACTTTGCTGTCGGGCGCTTTGGATTTGGCTACGCTGGGCACGGTGGCGGCATCGTATTGCAGCGGGCCGTCCACATCGATATCGGGGCGTTTTTCGCGCACGAGCGCGGTGGCCTGCGCCACTTTTTCCACGGCGGGGCCTGCGCCCGAAGTGCCGGTGGAGTAGGAAATCATCGCCACTTTCGGCTCGATGCCGAAGGCTTTGGCGGAATCGGCGGATTGGATGGCAATGTCGGCCAGCTGTTCGGGCGTAGGCTCGGGATTGACTGCGCAGTCGCCGTAAACCAGCACCTGGTTGGGCAGCAGCATGAAGAATACACTGGACACGAGGCTGGCGCCGGGCGCGGTTTTAATCAGTTGCAGGGCGGGGCGGATGGTGTTGGCGGTGGTGTGCACGGCGCCGGATACCAAGCCGTCCACATGGTTCAGCGCCATCATCATGGTGCCCAGTACCACGGTGTCTTGCAACTGTTCGCGTGCCTGTTCGGAGGTCAGGCCTTTGCTCTTGCGCAGTTCGCACATCGGCTCGACGTATTGCTCGATCAGGGTCGCCGGGTCGATGATTTCCAGCGAATCAGGCAGGGTGATGTGGCGTTCTTTGGCAACGGTTTCCACTTCGGCACGGGGAGCCAGCAACACGCAGCGGGCGATGCCTTTTTCGTGGCAGATGGCAGCCGCCTGAACGGTGCGCGGTTCGGCGCCTTCGGGCAAGACGATGCGTTTGTTGGCTTTGCGGGCGGATTCCATCATGTTGACGCGGAATTGTGCGGGCGACATACGGCCGGTTTTTTTCAGCAAAAGGTCGGTGTTGCCGATGTTTTGCGAAGAGCCGAAATAAGCCAGGCCGGTTTTTTCGGCAACGGCGGCTCCTAGGCCTGCGTCGGTATTGCCGTCAAGAATAAAGCCCGCCAGCACGCCCGGCGCGGTGGCGTAGGCTTGTTTGGCAATGTTCAGTTTGTCGGTAAGGTGTCCGACATCTTCGTTGTCGGTAAATACGGAAAACACCACATTGGCATCGAGCGACAGTGCCAATTCGAGGTTGCGGGTGGAGAGGAACAGTTTTTCCGCATCGGGTTTGATGCCTTTGATAACGATATTTTCGGCGTTTGTTTCGGCAACGCGGGATACCAGCATGTCGAGCCAGTCGTCGCATTTGCCGGCGCACAGCATTTTCTCGGCTTCGCCGGTTTCGTCAAGCGCGCGGGATGCGGCGGCATCGGGCAGGGCGGCGGCTACGGCTTGGGTTACGGCCCAGCCGTCTGAACGGGTAGATACGGGAACAATCAATACGGTAGCCATGAATAATCCTTTTGTAAACTAAAACTTGGAGGGTAGGTCGGAGCCATTCTATCACTTTGATCAGGCGGTTTATACCTGTAATTTTTATACGGTCCGAATCGGATGCTGATTTGTTTTTGAATCAAGCAGCTGCGGGTTTCACAGATAGGGTTGCAGGGTTTCGCGCAGGATTTCCATATCGGTGATTTCGGTGATATTGGCTTCGCCCAAGCGGTTGAGGCCGACAAAACGCATGGTGCCGCTGTCTACTTTTTTATCGTGCCGCATATGCTCTATCCATTTTTCAAATGTGAAACGGGGCGGGGCTGCGGGCAGGGCGGCCTGTTCCAGCAGGTTGGCGATGCGTTGGGTGTCGGCAGGTTTCAGACGGCCTAAAGTTTCCGACAGGCGGCAGGCCAGCACCATGCCTGCGGCCACGGCTTCGCCGTGCAGCCATACGCCGTAGCCCATCTCGGCTTCGATGGCGTGGCCGAAAGTGTGCCCTAAGTTGAGCCATGCGCGGATGCCTTGTTCGGTTTCGTCTTGGGCGACGATGCTGGCTTTCATTTTGCAGCAGTGGTACACGGCTTCGGCCAGCGGGGTTGGCTCCTGCCGCATCAGTTCGGGCATATGGTTTTCGAGCCAACCTAAGAAATCGAGGTCGCCCAGCGCGCCGTATTTGATCACTTCCGCCATGCCTGCGGAAAGCTCGCGCACAGGCAGGGTGGCAAGCGTGCTTAAGTCGGCAAGTACGGCGCGGGGCTGGTAAAACGCACCGATCATGTTTTTACCCAGCGGGTGGTTGATGGCGGTTTTGCCTCCTACCGACGAATCTACCTGGCTCAGCAGGGTGGTGGGGACTTGGATAAACGGTATGCCGCGCTGGTAGGTGGCGGCGGCAAAGCCGACGATGTCGCCGATAACGCCGCCGCCCAAGGCGATCAGCGTGGTTTTGCGGTCGGCGCGGTTCTGCATCAGGCCGTCGAAAATCAGGTTGAGGGTTTGCCAGTTTTTGTGTTGTTCGCCGTCGGGCAGCACGATATCGAAATGTTTGATGCCGAGCTTGCTTAAGGCCGTCTGAACAGCAGGCAGGTATAGGGCGGCAACGGTTTCGTTGGTAACGATGGCTGCTTTTTTGCTCAAATAAGGTTTTAGCAGGGTGTCGGCTCGGGCAATCAGGTTTTCACCGATAAAGATGGGATATTGGTGGGAGGGCGTGGCTACGGTCAGGGTGCGCATGGTGGTGTCCGTTTATATCGGGTGGCGGAAAATACAATAACAGGGTTGTGATTATCAAGCAGGCCGGAACTTTTGCAAAACCGCCTTAAGGCCGTCTGAAAACTTAATGCGGATACACGGTTTCAGGTAACATCAGTCAGTCATTATCGGATCAAGCCCGATAATGACGAAATCAAATATTTCAGACGGCCTTAAGGTAGTTTTACAAAGGTCTCGGTCTAAGTAACTTGAACAATCCGCAGGCCGGAAATCCTACAAAGAATTCATTTCAGAATTTTGAAATATCTGCGTCATACTCGGGCTTGACCCGAGTATCTTCTATATCCTTTAACAACAAAAGATACTCTGGCCAAACCCGGGCATGACGATGGTTGGATATTTCAGACGGCCTGAGCAAATTTGCAAAGGTTTCTGAAATTGTAAAAAACGGCGGGGCAATACGGCTATGCCTGTTTCTGCGCCCAAGCCTGCAACAGGTTTTCGGCGGTTTTGTGGCAGTTTTGCCGGTTGGCTTCGATAACGATATGCGCGGCAGAGCGGTAAACGCTGTCGCGCACGTTGTATAACTCTTGCAGTTTGGCCAATGGGTCTGCCACTTGCAGCAGCGGGCGGCTGGTATCGCAGCGGGTGCGTTCGAGCAGCACGTCGGGGCAGGCGTGCAGATATACCACGGTGCCGCGTTCGCGCAGCCTGCGGTGGTTTTCCTCACGCATCACCGCGCCTCCGCCGGTGGCCAGCACGATGTTATCCAGCGCGGTCAGCTCGTCTATCATCGCGGCTTCGCGGTCGCGAAACCCCTGCTCGCCTTCCAGCTCGAAAATAGTCGGAATCGACACACCGGTGCGCTTGCAGATTTCTTGATCGCTGTCGTAGAAAGGGCGGTTCAGTATTTGGGCGATATGCCTGCCCAGCGTGGTTTTGCCCGCGCCCATCAGCCCGATTAAAAATAAATTGCCTGCTATGTTTTCCATAGCAGGCATTGTAAACGAAAATATACGCGAAGTGTTTCAAAGTGTATATTTTCACAAAAGGTTTTCAGACGGCCTTAGTAGCGCAGGTTGCTGCCCACATGGTCCATAATGCGCGGCGTGATGAAAACCAGCAGCTCGCGGCGCGCTTCGTTGCGCGTGCGGGATTTGAAGAGGTTGCCCACTACAGGAATATCACCCAAAACAGGCACTTTGGATACGGTGTTGCCGTTTTCTTCTTCATAAATGCCGCCTACAATCAGCGTGCCGCCGTCTTCAACCATGGCTTGGGTTTGAAGCTGCTTGGTGCTGATACATTTAGTGGTTACTCCGCCAGTAATACAGTCTTGCGGGCTGTCTTTGTTGATTTTCACAGTCATGATGACCTGGCCGTCGGGAGTGATGTTCGGGGTAACGGTCAGACCCAGCACGGCTTTTTTAAAGGTAATTGATGTGGCGCCGCTGGATGTGGCTTCTTCGTAAGGGATTTCTGATCCGGATTCAATGGTAGCCTCTTTGCGGTCTTGGGTCAGAATCCTAGGGTTGGAAATCACTTTGCCCTTTTTCTGCTCCTGCATTGCAGCAAGTTCCAAACCCAGTGCGCCGGAAGAAACTGCACGCACCAAGGCAATGCTGGAAGTGGCCGAAGCAACGGGCAGGCTGATGTTCGGGTTCATTTCCAGAGGCGTGGTGGCCGGAATTGTTGACGATCCGCTGAGAATGGCATTGGCCAGCGTTACATTATTGTTATAGGCGGTGCCGGAGTTATTAACTGCATTCGACCAGTTGGAGCCCCAAGTGCTGCGGCCGTTTACACCGGTGTAGCCGAATTTCACACCGATATTGCGGGAAAAACCGTCTTCGGCTTCAACAATGCGTGCTTCTACCATTACCTGACGGGTGGGAACGTCCAACTCTTCGATCAGTTTTTGGAATTTCTGAATCACGAGACGATTGTCGGTAATAATCAGGGTGTTGGTTGCAGGATCGATGAGGGCGCTGCCGCGTCCGCTCAACAAGGTGTTGCGGTCGCTGCTGTTGCCGCTCTCGTCCAAGCGCAGGATTTTGCGGAATTCTTCCACGTTTTTGTATTTCAATTGGAAGGTTTGCGACAACAAGGGGCCGAGGTCGTCGATTTCTTTTTGAGCCTGCAAAGTGGCTTTGTCTTTTGCCAGCAGTTCTTCACGGGGCGCAACGTTGATAATGTTGCCCTGGCGGCGCATATCGAGATTGCGCGCCTGCATCACCAAATCCAACGCCTGATCCCACGGCACGTCTTTCAGGGAAAGGGTCATTTTGCCGTTAACGGTGTCGCTGGCAACAATATTCATACCGGATTCTTTGGCGAGAATCTGCAAAATGGTGCGCACTTCCACATCTTGGAAGTCTAAAGAAATTTTACGGCCGTTAAATGATTTGTTGGGTGTGGCAGCCAGGCCTTGGGAGGCGATATTGGTTTTCTGGCTGATTTCAAAGCTGAAGCGGCCGTTGGCGGATTGCGTGTTCACATCCCAGCTGCCTTGGTTGCGGATAACCAGTTGGGTGTCGTTGCCGATACGCTTCATCGTAACGTTGCGGACGGGTGTGTTGAAGTCGCTTACATCCAAGCTGCGTTGCGCTTGGGCGGGCAGAGGATGGTTTTTCAGCGTAACGGTGATGCGGTCGCTTTGCTTTTTGATGTCCGGTTGGCCGGAAAAACCGGGCGCGCTCAGCTCGATAATGCCTGAGTTGCGGGCACCTTTGCGGAAGTCGATATTGGCAGATGCGGCCGCCTGCTCGCGGCGGGGCGGGGTAACGGCAGCAGGCGCGGCGGCAACGGCCGTATAATTGCGTTGCTGCGGTGTGCGGGTGGTTTGGTCGGCCGCCTCGCTCACATATACCCATACTTCGTTGCCTTTGATTTCGGTGTTGTATTGGCCGGCTTTATTCAGGCCGAGCAGAATGCGCGCACGGCTGTTGTTTTGGGCGGCGGTAATCTGGTTGATCAACGGATCGGCATATTCCAACACGGGTTGCGGCAATTGCACGTTGGTGTTGCTGAAGTCCAAGGCAATGCGCGCAGGGGTGGTGGTGATGAAGCCGCGCGGTGTGGCTACATCTTTATCAAATTTGATTTTGATGATTTTTTGGTTGTTGGGCAAAGACGATACATTGATATCGGTGATATTGCCTGCAAAGGCCGTCTGAACGGCAAAACCGACGCTGACGGCGGCGAATATTTTTTTAATGTTGCGTGAGTTCATGAGTAAAGCCCCTTGTTATTTGTTGTTTTGAGCGGCGTTGTTGTCGGTGCTGCTCAACGGAAGTTCTGCTTTTCGGTAGGTCCAGTTGCCGTAGGTGTCTTCTACAAGCTCTGTAATCGTAATCAGGTCGGGTGTAATGCTTTGAATCCGACCGTGGTTTTGGCCGATGTAGTTGCCGGGTTGTACGGTGTAAACGTGGCCGTCGGCTTCTACATAACCGGTAACCCGGTTTCCTCTGCTTAAAGTGCCTACATATTTCAAAGCTTCCAAGCTAAAGTTTTCCAGCACTTCTTTCGGCCGGTTGGCATTCGGAGCATTGGCTCCTTTCTGCGCCGTATTCAGCCGTTTGCTGTCAAAAGCATTCAGTCCGTTGTGGTTGGGCGGCGTGTAGGTTTTAGCCTGGCTGACGGTTGGTGCTTCAAAAGGAATCACTTTGGATTGGGCCTGCCGGCGGGTGTCGCTCATCCACTGGTTCAAGTCTTCGTGTGCCGGCGTGCAGGCGGACAACGCCAATATGCCTGCGAGCAGTATTTTGTTTTTCATAGCGGTTCTCTCAGGGGTTATTGGGGTTTTTGTGCCTCACCGGCAGCTTTGGCCGCCTCAAGCTCGGCTGCCACTTCTTCGGCAGGGCGGGCTTTATAGGTATTGGCCGTGGCACTCAGGGTCAGCAGGTTGTTTTTGTCGTCTTTATTGCTGATTTTCAGCGACTCCAAGGTAATAATCCGTGAAAGCGTGCCGACATCGCGGGTAAACTGGCTGATTTGGCCGTATTTTCCGGTAATGGCGATTTCATACGGCAAAACCTGGATAGGGCCGTCGTTTACCGGTGAGTTCGGGGTAACGCTGTCCATGCGCAGTCCGTTGGTTGCGCCGGCCTGATGCAGCTCCTGAATCAGATTGGGAATTTCGGCATCTGTGGGCAGCTGTTTGAGCAAAACGTTGAATGACGAACGGATGGCGTCTAATTCGGTTTTTAAGTTATCCAAGTTTGCCGCTTCGATGCTTTTTTTCGTGTAGGTTTCTTTCAGTTCGTTTTCTTTGTTATTGGCGGCGTCCAAGGTTTCCAGCTGTGAGCGGAAAAGGGCGGCGTAGCCCAAAACCAGAACGCCGGCAACCACCAAGCCCGCTAAGGCCAGTTTGGCAGGCATGCCCAACAAGTGAAGGGCTTTGATATCTAGGTTTTTCAGTGTGTTTGCAGCCATGTTTTATTTCCCTTGTGCGGCAGTTTCGGCTTGGGCGGTGGCTTGGCCGTTTTCTGCCGGTAATGTGTAATAAGTTTGGTTTAAAAGTACTTTCAACGTAAATTCTTGGGCGTTATCCACTTTTTTGATGTTCAGTAGTTCCGGCTGCATAAAAATACCCGTGCTGGGAATGGAGCGCATGAACATGGCGATTTTGTTGTCACTTGCGGCTTTGCCGCTTACGGTGTAAGTGGTGGGGTTTTCGGCGTTAATTGCGGTGAGATAGGTGCCTTCGGGAATCAATACATTGAGCGTGTCGATGATATAGGCCGCCTGAAACCTTTTTTCCTGCAGCTCTTCAACCTTTTGCTTTCTGGCAAGAAAATCTTCTTTTTCTTTTTGCAGCTTGTTGATTTCAAGTAAGTCTTCTTCCAGTTTGGTAATTTGCCGGTTGAGGAACTCGTTTCGGTTTTCTTGGCTGCTGACGGCATTGCCGATACCTAGATAGGCCAGTGCCGACAAGCCGATGCCTACGAGTAAGGCGAACAGCATCAGCGTTTTAAACTGCTGCTTTTTCTTTTGTTGGATCTCTTCCCGGTAAGGAAGGAGATTTATTTTGGTCAATTCAATCATGTTACAGTCCCCTTAGTGCCAAGCCGAAGGCCAGTGTTAAAGACGGTGCGTCGATTTGTAGTTGTGAAATATCTATTTTATTGCCGTTGGTTGCATACAGAATCGGATGGACACATTCGGTGGCGGTGTTGGTGTGCGAAAAAACAGTCTCCGCCAAACCGGGTTGCTGTGATGCGGTGCCGGTGAGCAGAATGTGTTTTACGTTGGAATATTGCTCGCTCGATTGTGTAGCATAGTAAAATTGCAATACCCGCTGTATTTCTTGAGCCACTTGGATATTGAAGCGGTCAGCGACGGCGCTTTGGTAGTCGGACGGCTTGGTGGCGGCATTCATCATTTGGGCGGCTTTTTCTTCGGTAACCTGATAAGTGCGCTGAATCAGCTGGTTGAGCTGTTCCGTGCTGACCGGGGTTTCCTGTTTATAAAGAATCTGGCCGTTTTGGGTAACGGCTGCGTACATATGTGTGGCATAAATACCGAAAACGGCAACTTTCTCATGCTCCAGTTCGGGTGCGTGCCGGTTGATCCAGAAAGAAAAGGCGTTGTTTTGCGCAAACAGGTCGATATCCATGGCGGCAAGCGGCAAGTCGGCGTTTTCAAAGGCTTCGATACGCGGTTCGACGTCGTCTTTACGGGCGGCGGTGAGCAAAACACGTTGGCCGGCGGGCACGACTGAGGTGCCAACGGTTTGATAGTCGAAATTCATTTCTTCGACGGGTGCGATTTGGGAAACTTCAAGTTCTGCGAAACCGTCTAAATCCAAATCGGTTTCTTTTTCGTTGTACACAACGGTTTCGATAGTGGCCAAACTTTGTGGCAGGGCTGCAACGAAATTTTTGGCAGAAGTGTGAAGTTGTGAATAAGAATGTTGCAAATATGTAACAAGTTGTTCGTAGTCTTGTATTTTATTGCCCTTGATAATATTTTTAGGCAGTTTGGTAACAACGTATTTTTCCAACTGGATTTGGTTTAAACTACGCCCTGACAGTTGTACCATCTTGATGGCGTGCTGGCCGATATCGATGCCGACCGCCGAGCGGTGGCTGAGGCTGGATGACGTTTTACTGTTTGTATTCTTTTGTTTTTTTGCTAATTGCATGATGTAACGTCCCTGTTATGTGGGGTGAGTAACAGTTTTATATTCCGTAACAGATTCCATCTGGGTTTACAAAAACATAACCCTTCGCTGATGAATCTTTACCTATTTTACTTTATTTAATGCTTTTGATGGTAACTTTATTAATTAGTCATGATTAAAAAAATTATAACGACCTGTATTGGTTTGATTTTGGGCTTGGTTCTTTTTGTTGTAGGTTTGGTTGCAATAGCTGTTTTGGTTACTTACCCGAAACTGCCCTCATTGGAAGCCGTGCAGCACTACCAACCTAAAATGCCGTTGACGGTTTATTCTTCCGACGGCGAAATTATTGGTGTTTATGGCGAAGAAAGGCGCTCGTTCACCAAAATCGGCGATTTCCCGAAAGTATTGAAAGACGCTGTGGTAGCTGCCGAAGACAAACGTTTTTACGATCACTGGGGTGTGGACGTTATCGGAGTGATGCGTGCGGCGGTGGGGAATCTGACAGGCGGTGTGCAGTCGGGTGCGAGTACGATTACCCAGCAGGTGGCGCGTAATTTCTATTTGAGTAACGAACGCACCTTTACCCGTAAATTCAACGAAGCGCTGCTGGCTTATAAAATCGAGCAGTCGTTGGGCAAGGATCAGATTCTCGAGCTTTATTTCAACCAGATTTACTTAGGGCAGCGCGCTTATGGCTTTGCTGCCGCTTCACGGATTTATTTCAACAAAGACGTTAAAGATTTAACTTTGGCCGAAGCTACGATTTTGGCCGGTTTGCCGAAAGCCCCCTCTGCATTTAATCCGATTGTGAATCCCGAGCGCGCCCGGTTGCGTCAGAAATACATCCTCAACAATATGGTTGCGGAGAAGATGATTACGCCGCAGGAGCGCGACGGGGCATTGGCAGAAGAGCTTCAATACAAGCGTTATGTGCAGAAAATCAATCAGAATGCCCTGTATGTGGCAGAAATGGTGCGTCAGGAACTTTACGACAAATATGGGGAAGAGGCCTATACGCAGGGTTTCAGGGTTTATACCACGGTTCATTCTGCCAACCAGCGTGCGGCAACAGAAGCATTGCGCAAAACCCTGCGCGGTTTTGACCGCGGCAGCAGCTACCGTGGTGCGGAACACTATTTGGATTTGAGTAAAACCGACAATGTCGAAGAAACGGTGGGGCAATATCTTTCAACACTTTATGCGGTTGACGGTATGATGCCTGCGGTGGTGCTGGATGCGTCCCGGAAAGGAGTGAAAATCCAACTGCCCAGCGGTAATCAAACTACCTTGAACAGTGCGGATTTGGGTTTTGCCTCCAGGGCTGTAAACAATAAGAAGATGGGCGATGCGCAGATACGCCGCGGTGCGGTTATCCGGGTGAAGCAAAACGGTAAGCGCTGGTCGGTGGGGCAGGAGCCTTTGCTCCAAGGTGCGCTGGTGTCGCTTGATGCCAAAACAGGGGCGGTTCGTGCGCTGGTGGGCGGTTACGACTTCCACAGCAGAACCTTCAACCGTGCAACCCAGGCGCAACGCCAGCCGGGGTCGTCGTTCAAGCCTTTCGTTTATTCGGCAGGTTTGGCCAAAGGTATGACCATGGCCACATCCATCAACGATGCGCCGATTAACCTGCCGGGGCAGGGTAAAAACGGCACGGTTTGGAGCCCGAAAAATTCAGACGGCCGCTACGCCGGTTTCATTACCCTCCGCCAAGCCTTAACGGCCTCGAAAAATATGGTGTCTATCCGCATTTTGATGTCTATCGGTGTGGGCTATGCGCAAGAATATATCCAGCGTTTCGGCTTCAAGCCGTCTGAAATCCCCGCAGGGCTTTCAATGGCGCTGGGCACGGGTGAGACGACGCCGATGAAGATGGCCGAAGGCTATACCGTGTTTGCCAACGGCGGATATAAAGTGTCTTCTTATGTGATCGACCGTATTTACGACGGCCAAGGCCGCCTGCGTGCGCAGATGCAGCCCTTGGAAGCCGGTAAAAACGCTCCGCAGGTAATCGATCCACGCAACGCCTATATCATGTATAAAATGATGCAGGATGTCGTGCGTTCGGGTACGGCCACGGGCGCCCGAGCATTGGGCCGTTCGGATATCGCCGGCAAAACCGGAACCACCAACGACAACAAAGACGCATGGTTTGTGGGCTTCAACCCCGATGTCGTTACAGCGGTGTATATCGGTTACGACAAACCGAGAAGCATGGGTAATGCAGGCTATGGCGGCAGAATCGCCCTGCCGGTGTGGGTGGAATATATGCGTTTTGCTCTGAAAGGAATGCCTTCGACGGGCATGAAGGCTCCCGAAGGCCTGGTTACCCGCGGCAACGATTACTTCTTGAAAGAATATCAGACCACCAACCCCAATCTGGCTTTGGATAACCGTTCGAGCCGGCCTGTGCGCAGCGAAGAGCGCGACTCCGGAGAAGGAGAGGGCGGCAGGCGGCAAAGGCCTTCTCCATCGGAGTACCGTGCGGTTGAAACACCGGTGGAACCGCTGAACGGCCCGGAGAGGGAACAGGAAGGCGGAGCTGAACCGCAAGCTCCGGCAAAGCAGTCGGCACAGCCTTCTCAGTTGGATAATTTATTCTGATAAATCAATTATATAAAGGCCGTCTGAAAAGATTTCAAACGGCCTTTTCAGCTTTCTTTCCAACTGCTGCCGTCCTAATCCGAGGCTAACTCTGCTTGTGTAGGATATTTGTGAAACCGGTATGGGACAGCAGAATGTTCCCGTTTGATAACACAGTGAAGGAACAACCATGACAGCTAAAAAAATTATCACCGCGATTACCGCTTCAGCCGTGCTTGCCCTAATTGCCGGCATCGCGGTTACCGCTTTTTCACTCGGTTTGTTTGCGCCTGTTTCGGGCAAGCAGGCCGCCGCAGCGGCAACCGCCCAAATCGGCGGTTATGCCAAAGATGTGGAATTCGAATACGATTTCCGTATAGGAGGCCGCTACGAAGTGGATGTGATTGCCGGCGGCCAAAAGCATGAGGTGATTGTTGATGCCAACAGCGGCAAAGTATTGGCGGTAAAGAGCAAATATAAAAAGCGATATGACAACCATCCCTATCCCGCCCCCGCTGCTTCTTCACGGGGTAACGGCTGAGCTGTATTTGTGAAGTGGAAGTGCGTTGCTTGAAGGCCGTCTGAACTTTCAGACGGCCTTAAAAACGCGTACAATCCTGCTATTTTTTCCAACGCATTCAATATCATGATTTACCCTAAAACTTACGATGTGATTGTGGTCGGCGGCGGCCACGCGGGCACCGAAGCCGCTTTGGCGGCCGCCCGCATGGGTGCGCAGACGCTTTTGCTTACCCACAATATCGAAACCCTCGGCCAGATGTCGTGCAATCCGTCTGTCGGAGGCATCGGCAAAGGCCATTTGGTGCGCGAAGTCGATGCGCTCGGCGGCGCAATGGCATTGGCCACCGATATGAGCGGCATTCAGTTCCGCCGCCTTAACGCCAGCAAAGGTGCGGCAGTGCGGGCTACCCGTGCGCAGGCCGACCGTATCCTTTACAAAGCCGCGATCCGCGAAATGCTGGAAAATCAGGAAAATCTGGAACTGTTTCAGCAGGCGGTGGAAGACATCACATTGGAAGGCGGGCGAGTAGCGGGCGTGAGAACCGCGATGGGAGTGGAATTCAAAGCCCGAGCCGTGGTATTGACTGCAGGTACGTTTCTGGCAGGAAAAATCCATATCGGCTTGGAAAGTTATGCGGGCGGCCGTGCCGGCGACCCTGCAGCGCAAGGTTTATCCGGCCGTCTGAAAGAATTAAACCTGCCTGTATCACGCTTAAAAACCGGTACGCCGCCGCGCATCGACGGGCGAACGATCGACTTTTCACAATTGGAAGAGCAGCCCGGCGACTCGCCCGTGCCGGTGTTTTCTGTGCGTGGCAATGCCGAAATGCACCCGCGCCAAGTTTCGTGCTGGATTACCCACACCAACCTGACAACCCACGACATCATCCGATCGGGTTTCGACCGCAGCCCGATGTTCACGGGCAAAATCGAAGGTGCAGGGCCCCGCTACTGCCCCTCGATTGAGGACAAAATCAACCGCTTCGCTGACAAAGAAAGCCATCAGATCTTCCTCGAGCCCGAAGGGCTGACCACTCACGAATACTATCCCAACGGCATCTCTACCAGCCTGCCGTTCGACATTCAAATCGCCCTCGTTCGCTCGATGAAAGGTTTGGAAAACGCCCATATCCTGCGGCCCGGTTATGCCATCGAATATGATTATTTCGACCCGCGCAACCTGAAAGCCAGCCTCGAAACCAAAACCGTACCGGGGCTGTTTTTCGCGGGGCAGATCAACGGCACCACGGGCTATGAGGAAGCTGCCGCGCAGGGCCTGCTGGCCGGGGCGAACGCCGTGCAGCATGTGCGCGGGCGGGAACCGCTGCTGTTGCGCCGCGAACAGGCTTATTTGGGCGTGCTGGTAGACGATTTGATTACCAAAGGCGTGAACGAACCCTACCGCATGTTTACCAGCCGCGCCGAATACCGCCTGCAGCTGCGTGAAGATAATGCCGATATGCGGCTCACAGAAGACGGCCGCAAAATCGGCTTGGTCGGCGAAGCGCAATGGCGCGCGTTTAATGAAAAGAGAGAGGCCGTAGAGCGCGAAATCCAACGCTTGAAAACCACTTGGTACACACCGCAAAAGCTTGCCGAGAGCGAACAAATTCGCGTGTTCGGTCAAAAACTCAGCCGTGAGGCCAACCTGCACGACCTGCTGCGCCGCCCCAATATCGATTATTCCGAACTGATGACGCTGGAAGGTGCAAGGCCGTCTGAAAACTTAAACGGCGATGTGGCAGAACAAGTGGAAATCCAAGTGAAATACCAAGGCTACATTGACCGCCAAAACGACGAAATCGAAAGCCGCCGTGATCTGGAAACGCTCAAATTGCCGCAAGACATCGACTACGCCAAAGTTAAAGGCCTCTCGGCCGAAGTTCAGCAGAAACTCAACCGGCACCGCCCCGAAACCGTCGGACAGGCGGGCCGCATTTCCGGCATCACACCCGCTGCGGTTGCCCTGCTGATGGTGCATCTGAAACGTGGGTTTAAAGAAGCCAAGTAGGGTGCTGAATAGACGATACCTTATTGATTGATAGAATTTTTTGAAAAACACCCGAGGCCGTCTGAATCATTCGGAGGGTCGCGGGTGTTTGATCAAACAAACAGTGTATTCAGCGTTTCATCTCTGCCTGAATGGCGCGGATGCTGGCTTCGCGGTCGCGGATTTCCTGCTCGAGACGGCTGGTTTTGGCTTTGTCGCCTTTTTTCTTGGCAACATTCAACTGTGCTTTGGTGCGCACAAGCGCGGTTTGCTCGTTGCGGATTTCGTTTTGCAGAATCTGATTGCGCGAAAGCTGCTGCTTGGCGGGGGCGGTAGTGATGTGCGGCACGACAATCGGCTTGCGTGGTGCCTGCTTTTTCGCTTTGTCGTTTTTGCGGATTTTCACTTGCAGTGAAGGCGAGGCGGCCTCGGCAGTGTTGGTAACGGTGGTGTCGCGTGAAGAGGGGGAAATTCTGATATCGTTTTGCACGGCAGTCTGCTCGGTTTCCCATACCTTTTCGACTCTGGTGGCGCTTGTGCCGCTGCCGCCGGCGGGCGGGATATTATTGCTGGTACCGTCCATCTGAGAGAGTGTGCAGCCGGCATTGAGCCGTATGGTTGAATAAACGGCGCGGTCGCCGTCTTTGCAGATGTAAGTGGCGGCGTGTGCGGGCAGTGCCGGCAGGGTCAGGGCGGCGGTGATGCAGTAGAAAAACGGTTTCATGTAATGCGTCGGTTGGAATACGGAATAGCAAGGGGCGGATTATAACCATATTGTCTGTAAAAGTGTTTTATGGCGGGTTGGCGTTCAATAAACGGCAGTAATTCTGTTCCGGGCGGTTTGATGCCGCAATACGGTGCGGCAAATTTTTCACAATAAGGAAGACAAGCCGTCTGAAACGCTTTTCGGCCAGTCTTCATCCAGCGGGGCGGTAATTTCATAGTGCGTGCCGCCGTAATCGAACGCCAGCTTCCAAGCGTGCAGAAACAGCCTTGCCGCAGGGCTGCCGCCGTAGAGTGCGTCGCCCAGAATCGGGCTGCCGAGACTTTTCATGGCAACGCGCAATTGGTGGGTTTTGCCGGTGTGCGGCTGCAACACAAACAGGCGCAGGCCGGGGGCGGCGCCGAGGCTGTGGAACTGCGTAACGGCCGGATTGTGCATATCGCGGGTGAGTTTCCATGCGCCGCGCCGTGATTTTTCCATGCCGCCTTTTACCCAGCCCTGCTTTTTGGCGGGCTTTTTGTCGCTTAAAGCCAAATAGGTTTTGCGTATGGTTTTGGCGGCGAACTGCTGCGCCAGCGCAGATGCGGCTTCCTGATTCAAGGCCGCCAGCAGTACGCCGCCGGTGGGCTGATCCAAACGGTGCACCAGCCACACGCGCGGTACGCCGAGCTGGATGGCCAAGGTGCGGGTGAAGCAGTCCGAACCGCCGTTACGGTGCACGGCAACCCCGGGCGGTTTGTTAACGGCTGCGAAGTCGTGGTGGCGCAATAATACGGAAAACATTTTTCAGACGGCCTTTAATAGCGGGTTAACAAAATTTGAGACGAGGCGGCGGGCCGCAGACAGTACAAATAGTACGGCAAGGTGGGCCAACGCTGTATCAGTTTTTGTTAACCCACTATTATTGCAGGGAAATGCCGTTGCCGGCTAATGTTGCCGCACCCAAAATGCAAAATAGGGTGCAGGCGGCGAGGCGCACGGCTTTAGCGGGAATTTTTTTCATCAGCGCTTCGCCCAGATACACCACCGGCACATTGGCAAGCATCAGGCCGAGTATGCTGCCGGCCACCACCCAAAACATTTCTTGGTATTTGGCGGCCAAAAGCACGGTGGCAATCTGCGTTTTGTCGCCGATTTCTGCCAGAAAAAACAGCACTGCGGCAGCACCGAACGCGCCGTATTTCAGCCAGCGGCTGCCGGGGCTGCCGGCTTTGTCGGGCAGAAGCAGCCACAGGCCGACGGCAATAAAGCTCAGGCCGACAATCCATTTCATCATCTCGAGCGACACGGTTTGCGCCAGCCACACGCCGAACACGGCGGAAACGGCGTGGTTAAGCAGGGTTGCCGCAAACATACCCGCCACAATCGCGTTTTTTTGGGCAAAACGGGCGGCGAGAAACAAGGCCAGCAATTGGGTTTTATCGCCGATTTCGGCAATGGCTACACCGAAGGTTGAATAGAAAAAGGCTTCCATCAAGATACTCAAAACCGTTGCGGGCAAAACCGAAAGCACGGCAAACACCGCCCGCGGGGTTTGCGTGCCTTAAGTCTTGCCTGTCTCCGGTTTCGGGCGGAGATACCGCTGCCATGCCTGAAGGCAATTGTGTTGACAACGGTTCCGGGCGGTTGAAGCGCCGGATGGCTACTCCCTTAAGGGCGTGGCAGGGGAAACACCTGATTATGCGGATTATAGGGCGGTTCGGCTCCAAGGGCAATGCAGAAAGCTCCCGCCTGTCGTCGGGTTGCAGGCTGAAACTTCGGTTTGCCGCTTCGCTGCTGTCTGCAAAAAAACTATCGACGGCGTTGGCCGTCTGAAAACCCGCACCGCCTTTTCCTTTATAATCGTCCGCATCGTTAACCATTTTTTCAGACGGCCTGACTATGTCTCAAACCCTGCTCCTTGTTGACGGCTCTTCCTATCTCTACCGCGCTTTTCACGCCATGGCGCCGCTAACTGCGCCCGACGGCACGCCCACGGGGGCGATGTACGGCGTGTTGAACATGCTGCGCCGCCTGCGCGCCGATTATGTGCACGACTATTGCGCGGTGGTGTTTGATGCGAAAGGCAAAAACTTCCGCCACGAGATGTTTCCCGACTACAAAGCCACGCGCCCGCCCATGCCCGACGAATTGCGCCCGCAGGCGGAAATGCTGCCCGAGCTGGTGCGACTGATGGGCTGGCCGGTGTTGGTGGTGCCCGATGTGGAGGCGGACGACGTAATCGGCACGCTCGCCAAACAGGGCGAAGCGGCGGGCTGGAACGTGGTGGTGTCCACCGGCGACAAAGACATGGCGCAATTGGTGAGCGAACACGTAACCCTCGTGAACACCATGAGCAACGAAAAGCTTGATATTGAAGGCGTAAAAGCCAAATTCGGCGTGCGCCCCGACCAAATCATCGACTACCTCGCGCTGATGGGCGACAAAGTGGACAACGTGCCCGGTGTGGAAAAATGCGGCCCGAAAACCGCGGTGAAATGGCTGGAACAATACGGCACCTTGCAGGGCGTGATGGAACACGCGGGTGAAATCAAAGGCAAGGTAGGCGAAAACCTGCAAGCCGCGCTGCCGCAACTGCCCCTGTCTTACCAACTGGTTACCATCAAAACCGATGTCGATTTGCACGCTGAACTTTCAGACGGCCTCGAAAGCCTGCGCCGCAGCACGCCGAAATGGTCGCAACTGGCGGTGGAATTCAAACGGCTGAATTTCCGCACTTGGCTGAAAGAAGCCGAAGAGCGCATAAATGAAAGCAACGGCGATTTGTTCGGCGCCGCGCACATTGGCGAACAGGCCGCGCTGGCCGCCGAACAAAGCCTGTCTGAAAACCCTTCAGACGGCCTACCGCAAACCGCCCCCGCGCCTGCCGTATTGGACTACCAAGCGGTTACCACCGAAACCCAGTTTGCCGCCCTGCTGGACAGATTATCCCAAGCCGAAGCCGTCGGCATCGACACCGAAACCACCTCGCTCAATCCGATGGAAGCGCGGCTGGTCGGCATCAGCATTGCTTTTGCCGCAGGCGATGCCGTGTATATCCCGCTCGGCCACACCCCCACCGCCGCGCCCGAGCAGCTTGATTTAAACGAGGTATTAGGCCGTCTGAAACCGCATTTGGAGAATGCGGAACTCAAAAAAATCGGCCAAAACCTCAAATACGACCAACATATTTTCGCCAATTATGATATTGCCTTAAACGGCATTGCCGGCGATGCCATGCTCGCCTCGTATATTCTCGAAAGCCACTTAGGGCACGGGCTGGACGAATTGGCCGAGCGCTGGCTCGGCCTGCCCACCATTACCTACGAATCCCTGTGCGGCAAAGGCGCCAAGCAAATCAGTTTTGCCGACGTGGCGCTGGAACAGGCCACCGAATACGCCGCCCAAGACGCCGATTTCGCCCTGCGCATCGAAAGCTGGCTCAAAGCGCGCATGGATGCCAAACAGCTGGAAATGTATCAAAACATGGAGCTGCCCGTGGCTCAAGTGCTGTTTGAAATGGAGCGCACCGGTGTATTAATCGACAAAAACGAACTCGCCCGCCAAAGCCACGAACTGGGCAGCGAACTGTTGCAGCTTGAGCAGCAGGCCTACCAAATCGCCGGCCAGCCCTTCAACCTCAATTCGCCCAAGCAATTGCAGGAAATCCTGTTCGACAAAATGGGCATTCCCACCAAAGGGCTGAAAAAAACCGCTTCCGGCGGCATTTCCACCAACGAAGCCGTGCTCGAACAGCTTGCGCCCGACTATCCGCTGCCCAACATCATCCTGCAAAACCGCAGCCTGGCCAAACTCAAATCCACCTACACCGACAAACTGCCCGAGATGATCAACCCGCAAACCGGCCGCGTGCACACCACCTACGCCCAAGCCGTCGCCATAACCGGCCGTCTTGCCAGCAACAACCCCAACCTGCAAAACATCCCCATCCGCACCGCCGAAGGCCGCCGCGTGCGCCACGCCTTCACCGCCCCCGCCGGCAGCGTGATCGTATCCGCCGACTATTCGCAAATCGAACTGCGCATCATGGCGCACCTCTCCGGCGACAAAACCCTGCTCACCGCCTTCCAAAACGGCGAAGACGTACACCGCCGCACCGCCGCCGAAGTGTTCGGCATTGCCCCCGAAAACGTCAGCAGCGAGCAGCGCCGCTACGCCAAAACCATCAACTTCGGCCTGATCTACGGCATGGGCCAATACGGCCTCGCCAAATCGCTGGGCATCGACAACCTATCCGCCAAAAACTTTATCGACCGCTACTTCGCCCGCTACCCCGGCGTGGCCGGCTATATGCAGAGCACCAAAGAACAGGCCGCCGCGCAGGGCTATGTCGAAACCCTGTTCGGCCGCCGCCTCTACCTGCCCGACATCCGTGCCGCCAACGCCAACCAACGCGCCGGCGCCGAACGCGCCGCCATCAACGCCCCCATGCAGGGCACCGCGTCCGACCTCATCAAACGCGCCATGATAAACGTGCGCAACTGGCTCGTTTCAGACGGCCTGCAAAGCAAACTGATTATGCAGGTGCACGATGAATTGGTGTTGGAAGTACCCGAAGCGGAATTGGAATTGGTGAAACAGAAACTGCCCGAGATTATGGCAGGCGTGGCCGGTGGCAGATTAAACGTGCCGCTGGTGGCCGAAGTGGGCGTAGGGGAGAATTGGGAAGAGGCGCATTGATTAGAGAGTGTTTGGCATACAAATAAGATGGGCATGCACGGTAAGAAACATAAAACTAATGGTTCAGTATTAAAGAGAGAAATCAATGACAAAACTGAGAAAGAATTTTTCCAGAAATCTTTTTAAGACTAAAAAAATCACTGCCAATAAAAAAATAGTTGACGATTTTCGCAAAGAACAAGATAAAAAAATATTCACCGGTATCATTCAAATAGCTTCTTCAAGTACGGTTTTCGGCATAATATTAGGTGGTGTTATTTCATTTTTTTATCTTAACACTATAGGATTTCATAGCATCTTCGCTGAAATCATAAACCAGCCATCAAGCTTAATCGCTGTTACTTTCGTATTTGGGTTATTTATATTGTTGGTATTTATCAGTTTTGCGGCTCCTTGTTTTATCTTTAATTTTTGGGATGATTTTAAAGAAGCAACATTGATATTGAATTTCATGAAAAGCCGATGGCT
This sequence comes from Neisseria sp., assembly GCF_030530745.1. Taxonomy (GTDB): domain Bacteria; phylum Pseudomonadota; class Gammaproteobacteria; order Burkholderiales; family Neisseriaceae; genus Neisseria. The sequence continues at coordinate 28,120 of NZ_JAUMUI010000021.1, forward strand.
TATTATATTTCCATTATTGTTTTGGTCGCTGATATGGCCATTGGTTTTTTATATAGCATTTATTATTTTAATTCAGATAAGTGAGTCTTTTCCCAAGGATTACCTGACAATTTTATTATACGTAACAATAGCATTATCAATTATCGTTCCCTTGTGCCTTTGGAAAGTTTTTATTTCCAAATCTTTTTGGAGGGAATGGAAAAGTTGGCTCTTGTTTATACTGTATCTCTTTATTATCTCTTTATTTATGTCAATCTACCCGCTATCCATTTTTGTTTTATTAGCAAACTGGATGCCTGAAGGAAATTTACAGTTTTTTTATCTCTATGCAGTTGGTGTTTTATTAATTTTAAATCTATTGTTGATTGCAAATTTCGCAACCACCTATACAAAAGCACAAAAACATAAGTATTTCATGATTCCAATCGGAAGTACGCTGTGTCTATTTGTATTGACTTCATCTTTTTTTCCGTTCCACCATAACTTTTCAGCATATACTCTCAATATTGTTAGGTTTGTTGAATTACCTCAAAATGCTTCTTGGTATCTGCTGCATAATAACTTTCAAAAAAATGATGGTTCGCAAGAGAGTAGTGGAATTGAGCCTAAAGATTTGCAACGTTTGAAGCAGGTATTCAAGCAGCCCAATATTTGTGATAGAGCCGAATGTGCTAGAGCTGAATATAGAAATAATGCTCTATATGGTTACATGGCTTGGAATTTGGGCAAAACCAAAGTTTTTTGTCCCGCTACAGTAAGTAACATAACTAAAAAAGAAAACGAACAGAAAAAATTATCCGAGCTATCCGAGAAATGTTTAGTAATAGGCACTCAATTTCTACAGCCCATACCCAAAAACTATATCGGTATAGATTGAGTAGTAAGCTTGTATTGGGTACTTGTATCTGACACGACCCTGTGCATAGTGCAAAAATACCTTAAGGCCGAGACCTTTGCAAAATACCTAAAACCCCATCCAAACGGTTACCCGAACA
>NZ_JAUMUI010000022.1 GCF_030530745.1 Neisseria sp.
CTTTTGAATATGCCATGACTTTTATTGTATTTGTTTTTAAGTTGATTGGCTATAACTGTATGCTTGGGAAATTTTTTGTGTGAACATCTTACCGTAGGGAACATAAACGGCATCATCTGTATAAATTGCCGGGCAGAATAATAAAATTTTTCTTATATTTAACAGCCTGGCCAACTGCAATGCAACATATCCGCCCAAACTATACCCCATAACAACCTCGGGAATACTTATACTTTCTGCAAAAGCAGCAGCTTCATCTATATTTTGCTTTAACGAGGATGAATATGCTTTGTTGACGGACTGTGCCCGCTTAAATTAAACGATAAGGAACCGATACCGTTTTGTTGGAGGGTATACAAAATCGGATTTAATGACGTATAGTCCGACATCCCGCCATGTATGGCCAATATTTTTATCTTACCTTCCCCTTCTAAAAACCTGCCCTCAAGCTCATAATCAGAAAATTTCTTCATGAAATAATAAGCCTTTCCCGGCGGCTTCGCGGGAAACAGCAAATATTCCTTGATTTTAGGTTCAGAATAAATACTTATCATCATTAAATAGGGGCTATGCCGGATAATTTCTAAAACCAAAAGGCCGTCTGAAACCTGTTATGGTTTTCAGACGGCCTTTTCAAACATCAGACTAATAACGGTTTAATCGGCCTGACGGCGCAGAATAGCGGGAATTTCAAAATCATCCAACACAGATTGGTTGGCGAAATCGGAAGCGGTCAGGTTCATGCTGCGGGTGCTGCGGCCGGAGCGGATTAAACCGTCGATGTTACCGAAACTGTCATCGGTGCCGGTTGCCTGTTGGGTTTTCACCATACGCAGGCTGCTTGACGCTCCTATGGTATTTTCTTTCAAACCGGTAGCGATAATGGTTACACGGATGGCATCCTCTTCCATACCCTCATCTTCGGCTGTGCCGTATTTACGCTCCGCATCGGGGTCTGCGTATTCGTCTACCACTTTCATGATTTCGCGGTATTCCGACATTTTCAGGCAGCCGGGAGCAGTGGTGATGTTCACCAGAACGCCACGCGCACCGTCTAAGGTTACATCATCCAGCAGCGGGCTGGAAATGGCCTGTTCGGTTGCCAGGCGGGCACGGTCGATACCTTGTGCGAAGCCTGAACCCATCATGGCCATACCCATGATGCTCATCACGTTTTTCACGTCGGCAAAGTCCAAGTTGATGAAACCGGGGCGGGTAACCACTTCGGAAATACCGGCAACGGCATCACGCAGCACATTGTCGGCGGCGCGGAATGCTTCGCGCACGGTGATGTCTTCACCCAGCGCGGTCATCAGTTTGTCGTTCGGGATAACAATCAGGGAATCCACCTGGCTTTTCAGGTGTTCCATACCTTCTTGGGCGATGTGTACGCGTTTGCCTTCGTGGCCGAACGGACGGGTAACTACGGCAACGGTCAAGATGCCTTGTTCTTTTGCGATTTCTGCAACAACGGGAGCAGCGCCGGTGCCGGTGCCGCCGCCCATGCCGGTGGTGATGAACAGCATATTGGCGCCGCGGATGGCGTCGGCAATGGCTTCACGGTCTTCTTGGGCAGCCGCGCGGCCGATTTCGGGATTGGCGCCCGCGCCCAAACCGCGGGTCAGGTTGGTGCCCAACTGGATGCGTTTGGCGGCATTGCTTCTGCCCAAAGATTGCGCATCGGTGTTGGCGCTGATAAATTCCACACCTTGAACGGTGTTTAAAATCATATTGTTAATGGCATTGCAACCGCCGCCGCCGATACCAATGACCTTGATAACCGCAGGGCTTGCGGCGGCTTCTACTACGTCGTAAACCAATTCCATAAAATGCTCCTCTGCGCCCTGCGTCAGGACGGGTAAATAAATGACAGTCAAATAATTGCGAAAGTTGGCGCTATTATATAAGAAGCCTTGGCCCGCTGGCAAAATTCTTCTTACATTTTTACGAGAATTTTAAAAATTATTTTTCAGCCATTCTTTCAGTCTGACCAGCCAGTTTTCTTTCGGTTCTCTGACGGCGACCGCGCCGGTAACCGGTACACCCGAAACTTCTCCGCGCGCGGCCTGTAAAAGGCCGATGGCCGTGGCGTAGCGGGGATTGCGGATACGCTCGGAAACACCGCCCATTTCGTGCGGCACGCCGATTCGGGCGGGCAGGTTGAACACGTCTTCGGCCAAATCGACGATGCCGGTAAGCAGCGATGCGCCGCCGGTGAGCACCACGCCCGAAGTAAGCACTTCTTCGGGAAAGCCGCTGCGGCGCAGTTCGTTGAGGGTAAGCTCTAAGATTTCTTCGACGCGCGGGCCGATAACGCTGGCCAAAACGCGGCGGGAAATCTGGCGCGGCTGGCGGTCGCCCACGCTGGGCACTTCGATCATTTCGTCGAGACCGTCCATGGTGGCGATGGCGACGCCGTGGTTGATTTTGATGTATTCGGCGGCGTTGTGCGGCGTGCGCAGGGCTTGCGCCAAATCTTTGGTAATCAAATCGCCGGCAACCGGAATCACGGCGGTATGGCGGATGGCGCCGTTGGTGTAAACGGCGATGTCGGTGGTGCCGCCGCCGATGTCGATTACGCAAACGCCCAAATCTTTTTCGTCTTCGGTTAAGACGGCCTGCCCACTCGCCAGCGGTTGCAGCATAATCTGCTCCATATGCAGGCCGCAGCGGTTGACGCATTTTTGAATGTTTTGCAGGGCGGTAATCGCGCCGGTGATGATGTGCACGCGGGTATCCAAGCGCACGCCGCTCATGCCGATGGGTTCTTTAACACCGGGCTGGTTGTCGATGATGTATTCCTGCACCACGGTGTGCAGGATGTTGTGGTCGGGCGGGATATTGACGGCTTTGGCGGTTTCGATGGCGCGGTCGATGTCGGCTTGGGAAACTTCGCCGTCTTTGATTTTCACCACGCCCTGCGAATTGAGGCTGCGGATGTGGTTGCCGGCGATGCCGGTGGTTACGCTGTCGACTTTGCAGTCGGCCATGCGTTCCGCTTCTTCCATGGCCTGCTTGATGGCTTGGGCGGTGGCATCAATATTGGTTACCATACCGGCTTTGAGGCCGCGCGAAGGTGCCTGCCCCAAACCGATAATATGGATTTCGTTGTCTTCGTGCACTTCGCCGATTAACGCGATAACTTTAGAAGTGCCGATATCCAATGCGCTGATGTATTTGCCTTTTACCATGATGTCCCATTCGTTTGCTGATTACTGTCGGTTTTGTGCTTCGACGCCGGATGCGCTGTTTTCAGACGGCGTGTCTGCCTGCGGTTCTTGCTGTTTGTCGTGGTAGCGCACGGCGAATCCGTCGCGGTAGCGCATATCCACATAGGCCAGATTGCCTTGCTGCGCCTGCAAAATGCCCGGCCACATTTCGGCGAAGCGTTGCAGGCGTTTGGTTTCGTTCTCGCGCCCCAAGCGCACGGAAATGCCGTTATCCAGCCCTACCGTCCAAGCCGAGCGCGGGGAGTATTCGAGTTCGGCGACGGCCAAACCCAAGGGCTTTAAGATGGCGCTAAATTCGTTGAAATGCTTCACCATAATCTTGCCAGTGCCGGGTTCGCCTGAAAAAACAGGGAACTTTTCGTCGGTGGCGGCGTTGAAAAGGTTGCCGTTGCTGTCGATCAGGCCGGCTTCTTTCCAGCGCGCCACGGGAATGCGCTCGACGAGGTCGATTTCGACGGTATCGGGCAGGCGGCGGCGCACGGTTACTTTGTCAACCCACGGCAGTTTGGCAAACGCTTCTTGCGCGCCGTTCAAATCGGCGCGGAAGATGTTGCCGCGTATATATTTTTGCGCTACGGCTTGCAGCTGTTTGCCGCCGGTGCGCTGAATTTCGCCTTCGATTTTGACTTGTTTCACCGGAAAATACGGCGAATTGTAAACCCAAACGGCCAATGCTCCCAGCAGTATCAACACTACCAGGATCATCAGCCAACGGGTTACGCGCTTCAGGGCGCCTGCATTATCCCACATGAGCGGTTTTCAGAATTTCAACACATAAATCGGCGAAGCTCAAGCCGGTTTGGGCAGCGGACTTCGGCACCAAGCTGTGGCCGGTCATGCCGGGCAGGGTATTGATTTCAAGCAGATACAGCTTGCCGTCGGTGTCTTTTAAGAAATCCACACGCGACACGCCTTCGGCGCCGATTGCCTGCGCGGCGCGCACCGACAGCGAGCGCATCAGGGCTTCGTCGGCTTCGCTTAAATCGGCGGGGCACCGGTAAACGGTGTCGTCGCGGGTGTATTTGGCTTCGTAATCGTAAAATTCGGTGGCGGGAATGATGCGGATGGCGGGATAGCCTTCGCCGTTAATCACGGGGCAGGAATATTCGCCGCCGCCGATAAAACGTTCGGCGATAATTTCGCCGTGCAGGTGTTTGAGGCTGTTATACACTTCTTTCAGACGGCCTGCTTCTTTCACTTTCACCACACCCACGCTGCTGCCTTCTGCGGCGGGCTTTACAAACATCGGCAAACCCAATTCGTGCTCGACGGCATCGAAATCGCTGTCTTCACGCAATACGGCGAATTCGGGCACGGGCAGCCCCAGCGCCTGCCAAATCAGTTTGCAGCGGTATTTGTCCATGCCCACGGCCGAGGCCGCCACGCCGCTGCCGGTATAGGGAATGCCAAGAAATTCAAGTGCGCCCTGCACGGATCCGTCTTCGCCGTAAGTGCCGTGCAGAATGTTGAAGGCCGTCTGAAAGCCCCTGGCTTTCAATTCGTGCAAAGGGGTTTCTTTCGGATCGAACGGGTGTGCGTCTATGCCCTTGCTTTGCAGGGCGGCGACAATGGCGGATCCGCTGTCGAGCGACACTTCGCGCTCGCTGGAAAATCCGCCCATCAATACGGCAACTTTGCCAAAATCTTGCATATTTACGGTTTCTTTCTTTTTCAGACGGCCTGTTTATTGATCGGCAAAAACAATCAGCAACCCCCTGTGTTTTATTATTTTTCAAAGAGCAGCATAACCGCCCTGCCCTGCCGTTCAGCTTGCGCTTCCGGCCAGCACCTGCGGGGTTTTGTTGATGCTGCCCGCGCCCATGGTCAGCACCACGTCGCCTTCTTGCAATACGTTCAGCAGGGTATCGGGCAGGGCGTTCACGTCTTCGCAGTAAATCGGTTCAAGCTTGCCCAACACGCGCACGGCACGCGCCAGCGCGCGGGCGTCGGCAGCCACTATCGGCTCTTCGCCGGCGGCATATACTTCGGTCAGCACCAGCATATCAACAGTGTTCAACACACCAACGAAGTCTTCAAACAAATCGCGGGTACGGGTATAGCGGTGGGGTTGGAAGGCCAGCACCAAACGTCTGCCCGGATACGCTCCGCGCGCGGCGGACAGCGTGGCGGCCATTTCTACGGGGTGGTGGCCGTAATCGTCAACCAGCGTGGCTTTACCGCCGCCCGGCAGGGTGATGTCGCCGTATTTCTGGAAACGGCGCCCGACACCGGCAAAGCCCAGCAACCCCTGCCGGACGGCTTCCACCGATGCGCCCACCTCAAGTGCCACACCGATGGCGGCCAGCGCATTGAGCACGTTGTGGCGGCCGGGCATATTCAGCACTACTTCAAACGGCCCGATGCCTTCCTGTTTCACATGCACGGTAAAGCGCATTTTGTCGCCTTCGGGCTGCAGGCCGGTGGCGTAAATATCGGCACTGTCGTCCAAACCATAGGTGGCGAAAGGTTTGCTGATGCGCGGCACGATGGCACGCACATGTTCGCTGTCGGTACACAAAAACGCTTTGCCGTAAAACGGCATGCGGTGGATAAAGGTTACGAACGCCTGATAGAGTTTTTCAACGCTGTGGTCGTAGGTGTCCATATGGTCGGTGTCGATGTTGGTTACCACCGACATAATGGGTGTGAGGTGCAGAAACGAAGCGTCGGATTCGTCGGCCTCGGCAACTATGTATTCGCCCTGCCCCAAACGGGCGTTGGTACCTGCCGCGGTGAGTTTGCCGCCGATAACGAAGGTCGGATCCATTCCCGCCGCCGCCAGAATCGAAGCGGTGAGGCTGGTAGTGGTGGTTTTACCGTGGGTGCCCGCAATGGCGATGCCGTCGCGGAAACGCATCAGTTCGGCCAGCATCAATGCACGCGGAATCACGGGTATTTTGCGCTCCTGCGCCGCCAAAACTTCGGGATTGTCGGGTTTGACGGCGGTGGAAACAACCACTACGTCGGCATCGGTAACGTGCGCGGCGGTGTGGCCGGGGTAAACCTGAATGCCCAAGCCGCTCAAGTGGCGCGTTACCGCGCTTTGCGCCTGATCGGAACCGGATACTTTAAACCCCAAGTTGTGCAGCACTTCGGCGATGCCGCTCATGCCCGAACCGCCGATACCGACAAAATGAATGTTATTGACCCTGTTTTTCATGTTGTTTTCCTGAAGCCTGCCCGTTTTCAGACGGCTCGAAATGCTGCGCCAAGCCTGCCTGCAAACCTAAAAAGGCGTTATTTTAAAGGGCTGCGGATAGATGCGCTATGGTTTTAATGTAAAAGGGTGTTCAGACGGCCGTTGTCCGCCTGTTGCCAAACCGGCGCTCCCGCCGGCAGCAGGCAAATGTTTTCCGCAGCAACAGGCCGTCTGAAAAACCTTCTTCCAAACCTGCCTACATCGTGGCAGCAATCGCCGTAACCGCCACATCGTCGGCACTGTGCGGCATGGCCAGCGTGCGGGCGTTCTCGGCCCATTCGAGGCAGCGTTCACGGTTGAGCGCCCACAACACTTCCGACAGTTTCTCGGCGGTAAGCTGCGACTGCGGCAGCAGCAGTCCGGCGTCGGCCTGCACCATAAAGCGGGCATTGGCGGTTTGGTGATCGTCGACCGCGTGGGGGTAAGGTATCAGCAGGGCACCCACACCGGCGGCGGTCAGCTCGGCAATCGTGAGTGCGCCCGCGCGGCAGATAACCACGTCGGCGTGTTCGTAGGCGGCGACCATATCGTCGATAAATTCCACACACTCGGCCTGCACATTAAGCACTTCATAATCGGTTTTGAGCGTGCCCAGCTTACCGCGCCCTGCCTGATGGTAAATCTGCGGGCGTTCGTTTTCGGTGAGCAATGCCAGCGCACGAGGCACGGTTTGATTGAGCACGTCGGCGCCCAAACTGCCACCCATCACCAATACTTTCAGGCGGCCTTCGCGTCCTGCAAAGCGTTCGGCCGGCGGCGGCAGGTTGGCAATATCGGCACGCACGGGGTTGCCGACCAGCCCGTCGTGGTTGGCGAATGTGCGCGGAAAGGCATACAGCACGCGGCGTGCCCAGCGGGCCAGCTGTTTGTTGGCCAGCCCTGCCACGGCATTTTGCTCGTGAATCACAATCGGCACGCCCGAAAGTTTGGCCGCTACACCGCCGGGAAAGGTAACGAAGCCGCCGAAGCCGATCACGCAGTCGACACGGTGTTTTTTGATCACCTGCATCGCCGCCCGCACAGTTTTAAACAATGTGAACGGCAATTCCAATTTGCGTTTGATCCCGTTACCGCGTACACCTTTAATCGCCAGCGTTTCGAGGCGGATATTGTGTTTCGGCACGATGCGCTCTTCCATCGAGCCTTCGCTGCCCAGCCAAACCACATGGTGGCCGCGCCCCCGCAGGGCTTCGGCCACCGCCAGCGCAGGAAAAATATGGCCGCCGGTGCCGCCGGCCATCAGCATAAAGGTTTTACTGCCCATAATCTTGAATTATCCTTTTCTATATTCTTTGGTTGGTACGCTTTTTTCAGACGGCCTCACACAGCAGGCGCCGGCCGGTTTTATCCTTCTACTTTGTAGCCGCGCATTTTCAGGCGGTTTTCATAATCCACGCGCAGCAACAGCGCCATGCACACCAGCATGATAATCACCGCCGAACCGCCGTAGGACATCAGCGGCAGCGTTAAGCCTTTGGTTGGCAGCAGGCCGATGTTGACGCCGATATTGAAAAAACTCTGAATACCCAGCCAGATGCCGATGCCTTTGGCGACAAATGCGCCGAAATAGAGCTCTAAATCGCGCGCCTGTTTGCCGATGGAAAACGCCCGCCACACCAGCCAGCCATAGCAGAAAATCAGCACCGAAATGCCCACGAAACCGAATTCTTCGCCGATTACCGCCAAAATAAAGTCGGTATGCGCCTCGGGAAGGTAGAAACGTTTTTCCAAACTTGCGCCCAAGCCCACACCGAACCACTCGCCGCGCGCAATCGCCATCAGCGAATGGGTAAGCTGGTAGCCTTTGCCCAGCGGGTCTTCCCACGGGTTTAAGAATGCCGCCACCCGCGCCATGCGGTAAGGTGCGACCGCAATCAAAGCCACCATACTGGCCAGACCTATGCCCACCATCATCATAAACCAGCGCCACGGCAGCCCCGCCAGAAACAGCAGGCCGACCGCCACCGCGCTCACCACCACAAACGATCCGAAATCCGGCTCCAGCATAATCAGGCCCAAGCCTATGCCCACCGGCACGGCGGAAAAGCCCACTTTTTTAAACTGCTTCAGGATTTCGGCGCGGCGGGTAAAAAAGCTCGACAAATACAAAATGATCGCCAGTTTGAACACTTCGGTAGGCTGAAGGTTGACGGGGCCGAAATGTATCCAGCGTTTGGCGCCGTTAATCTCGCGCCCCACCAGCAACACCGCCACCAGCAGCCCCAAGCTCGCAAACAGAATCCACGGCGTGTATTTCTTCCACTTGGCCATCGGGATTTTAAACGCCACCAGCCCCGCCAGCGCGCCGACGGTCAGGAACATGGCCTGGCGGGAAAGGTAAAACCATTGGTCGCCGCCGTCGTGGGCGGCGTAGGCGATGGAGGCGGAATAAATCATCAGCAGGCTGAACGACACCATCAGCACCACCACCCACAGCAGCGACTGGTCGGTTTTGTGGCCGCTGCGCAAGATTTTGCGGTCTAGGATTTTGGATTCTGTAATCATATGCTTAAAACGGGTTTCCTGATTCTAAAATGAAAATTCAGACGGCCTGCAAAGCCTTAACCGCTTCGGCAAACACTTGTGCCCGATGCGCATAACCTTTAAACATATCGAAGCTGGCGCAGGCGGGGGAAAGCAGCACGATGTCGCCGCTTTGCGCGAGCCGGTAGGCCGTCTGAACGGCTTCGGGCAGGGTTTCGCAATCAATCACCTCCACGCCGCAGCCGTCCAAATCGCGGCGGATTTGCGGCGCGTCGGCGCCGATTAGCAGCACCGCGCGGGCTTTGTTTTGCAGCGCGGCGCGCAGCGGGGTGAAATCCTGCCCTTTGCCCTGCCCGCCGGCAATCAGCACAATCGGGCTTTGCAGGCCGGAAATGGCCGCCACGGTGGCGCCGACGTTGGTGCCTTTGCTGTCGTCGATAAAGGTGATGCCGTTTTTCTCGCCCACTTTTTCTACGCGGTGCGGCAGCCCTTTGAAGGTTTGAATGTGTTGCAGCAGCTCGGTTCGCGGCAGGCCGATGCTTTCGCACAGGGCAAGCGCGGCCAGCACGTTGGCGGCGTTGTGCAAACCTTGCAGCGGCACGGCGGCGGTGTCGATCAAACCGCTACCGCCCGCTTTCAGACGGCCTGTTTGAACATCCGCCCAATAATCGGTTTCGTTTTCCAGCGAAAACCATTTCACTTGGCGGCCGTTGCGCTTCATGGCACGGCACAGCGCATCGTCGGCGTTGAGCACCTGCACGCCGCTGCCGCGGAAGATTTTGTCTTTGGCGTGGGCGTAGTCGAGCAGGTCGTCGTAGCGGTCGAGGTGGTCTTCGGAAATATTCAGCACCACGGCGGCATCGGGGGTGAGGCTTTCGGTGTTTTCGAGCTGGAAGCTGGAAAGTTCGAGCACCCACACGCCGGCTTTTTTGCCTTCGCGCTGCAATTCGGCTTCGAGCACGGGTGTGCCGATGTTGCCGGCAACCACGGTGTCCAGCCCGCATTTCACGCACAGATAGCCCACCAGGCTGGTTACGGTGGTTTTGCCGTTGCTGCCGGTGATGGCGATCACTTTGTCGCCGCGCGCCTTCACGATATGGGCGAGGATTTCGATGTCCCCGACCACCCTGCCGCCGTTTTGTTTGAATTCGGCGATTTCCGGCGCGCGCCCGCTGATACCGGGGCTGAGCGCCAACACGTCGAAACCCTGCGCCAACGCGTCTTTCAGACGGCCTGTGTGGCAGCTTAAGCCTTTGAAAAGCTGCGTAAGCTGCGCTTCGCGCCCGGGTTTCAAATCGGCATCGTAAGCCGCCACCTGCGCGCCGGCGCGGCGCAGATAGGCAATCATGGAAACACCGGTGCCGCCGAGGCCGGCGACGAGGATTTTTTGGTTTTGCCAGTTCATTTTAGCCAATCCCAATCTTCTACTTTTTCATTTGGTTTATTTGATTATTTCTCCAAATCCAACTGCACTAAAAATCTCATCAATACCGTAGTTAGTTCTATCAGAAAATTAACTTCAATGGCTTGAGAGCTGTCATTATGCTTGACATTATTATTTTGGTAATCCTTATATTTACCTATGACTGTAGAATAAAGGTTTCTTATGGGCACAGAAATACCATTATTTTTTAAAAATTGCCCTAAATCTTTAGTTTGATTTTCTAATGATTTATCGTTGTTGAAAATTTCCTTCATTAAAACTTCTAACGAAAGTCTCAAATCATCCAACAAATTTCTTGAATAAATATTATGTTCTCTCTTTTGAAGAGCAGCCTGATAATGCTTCAAAACATCAGGATATTTATCTAACCAATGCTTGGTTTCTTGAATTATCTCATTAACCGTCCCGCTCCCTTCTGAAAACTGGGCATATTGAGATGACAACTTAACCGACAATTCTTGTATCTTCCCGTTACCAGCAAATTGCGGTTTAGTACATAGGTCTTTAATAATGGAAAATTGCTGAAAAGGCTCAAAAGCCCGTAAATTTTCGGCTAAAACCGTTCTTTTGTTTGGAACGCCTTTAGGAAAGGGATATTTGGAGTAAGTTATTTGCTTCTTGTATTGAACAGCATATTCATTGCAATATCGAATGATTTCCGAACCACGAAGGCCATTGTCTGTATCACCTAAAATATCTGCTGCATAACCTATAAAAGAATTATCAATCATTTAATTTACATACCATTGTTGTCATCAGTTTCATATAGTGGGGCGTTCGAGTATGCCGATAGTTTGTGTAATTGATATTTTTCAAACTGCCTCAAAAAACCCTTCCACCCCATATTCTTCCAACACCGCCGCCAATTCCGGCAAGCGCGCTTCCGGTTCGGCCGCCATCGGCGGCAGCGGCGGGGCGTGTTCCGGTTCGTGCTGGTTGCGCATCCAGTCGGCCAGCGCAAACAGGCGCAGCAGCAGCGGCTCGGCCAAATCGGGCGCAACCGCCGATTCGTGCAGCGCTTGGGCGAAGCAGGCGATCCATTGGTTGCGCGTCTGCATGGTAACGGCGAAAGGGAAATGCCGCTGGCGCAAGCGCGGGTGGCCGTGTGCCTGCTCATACAGCGGCGGGCCGCCGAGCCAGCCGCTTAAGAATTGGAACAGGCGTTCGCGGGCGTAATCGAGCGTTTCGCCGTGTTGCGCGCGCAGTTCGGCGTATTGCGGTTCCAATTCCATCAAATCGTAGAAGCGGCCGGTTAGCGCTTCCACGCCCGCTTCGCCGCCCAATAGGGCGTACATCGTTTGCTGTACCATGTGTTTCTTTTCACGTAGGGGTGCATCAAGATGATCCCCACTGTTTTTTCAAACAGGTATTAACGCACCTTCAGCGTGCTCAAACCTACCAGCACCAGCACGATGGTGATAATCCAAAACCGCACCACCACTTGGGTTTCTTTCCATCCTTTTTGCTCATAGTGGTGGTGGATAGGAGCCATCAGGAAGATGCGTTTTTTGGTTTTTTTATACCAGCCCACCTGCAACATGACTGACAAGGCTTCCACCACAAACAAGCCGCCCATGATCACCAGTACGAATTCCTGCCGCACAATCACCGCCACCGTGCCCAAGGCCGCGCCTAAGGCCAGCGCGCCCACGTCGCCCATAAACACTTGCGCGGGATAGGCGTTGAACCATAAAAAGCCCAAGCAGGCGCCGCACATGGCGGTGCAGAAAATCACCACTTCGTTGGCGCCCGCCACATAGGGCAGCTGTAGGTATTGGGCGAACTGCGCGTGGCCGCCGGCATAGGCGAAAATCGCCAAACCGCCCGCCACCAGCACCACGGGGAAGGCGGCCAGGCCGTCCAAACCGTCGGTAAGGTTGACCGCGTTGGAGGTGCCGACGATGGTGAGGTAGGCCAGCACCACAAAGCCGATCACGCCCAGCGGCAAGGCCACTTGTTTGAAAAACGGCACGATCAGGATATTGTTGGCCGAGTTCTGCGCCACATAAAACAGCAACAAGCCCGCCGCCAGCGCCACGCCCGACTGCCACACCATTTTGAAGCGCGCCGACACGCCGTTGGGGTCTTTATAAACCACTTTGCGCCAGTCGTCGTAGAAGCCCAACGCGCCGGTGGCGAGCAGCACCAGCAGCAGAATCCAGATATAGGGGTTGGCCAGGTTGCCCCACAGCAGGGTGGAAACGGTGATGGCGGTAAGAATCAGCGAACCGCCCATGGTGGGCGTGCCGGTTTTGATGAGGTGGGTTTGCGGCCCGTCGTGGCGCACGGCCTGGCCGACTTTCAGCTCGGTGAGCTTGCGTATCGTCCACGGCCCCAACAGCAGCGAAAACGCCAGCGCGGTCAGGGCGGCCATCACGGCGCGGAAGGTGGTGTATTGGAAAACGTTCAGCGCCGAAAACCAGTCGCTGAAGTGGGTTAACCATAAAAGCATGGGGGTTACTTCCTTTTTGTTTGATTTTGGTGTTGTTGTTTATTATTGGGCTTGAGGCCGTCTGAAACCGTTTCAGACGGCCTCTTTTTTAATGTGCTGGTTTTTCCGAATACGTTATTTTAAAGCAGAACGGCAAACCTTTCGGATGCAATATTCCTTTTCAGACGGCCTTTTCCAACAACGCTTCGGCCACTTCTTCCATCTTCATAAAACGCGAGCCTTTCACCAGCACATTGGCGCCTTGCGGCAAATCGTGCGCCAACACCTGAATCAGTGGGTCTTTGTCGGCAAACCATAACCCGTTGCCGCCGAAGGCTTCCGCCGCCGAAGCGCTGTAATCACCAACGAAATAAGCGGATTCGATGCCTTTGCTGCGGGCGTATGCGCCCACTTCGGCATGCATGGCGGCCGATTCGTCTTCGCCCAATTCGCCGATGTCGCCCATCACGAACACGCGCGGGGCGGGGAGTTGGGCGAGCACGTCGAGCGCGGCTTTCATGCTGTCGGGGTTGGCGTTATAGGTATCGTCCAACACGGTGGCGCCTTTGATGCCGCGTTTCACGTTCAGACGGCCTTTGATATTGGTGAATTCAGACAGGCCGTCTGAAACCTCTTGCAGGCTCAAACCTGCAGCCAGCGCCAGTGCGGCGGCGGCGGCGGCATTGGCCACATTGTGCCGGCCGGGCACGGGCAGTTCTACGCGCGCGCGTTCCGCCCCGCATACCAAATCAAATTCGCAGGCCAGCGGTTTGAGCACTATATTTTCGGCGTGTACATCACCCGTTTCCACACCGAAAGTTTTGGTGTCCAAATGCGCCGTTGCGGCTTGGAAAACGGCAAAATTGGCATCTTCGGCCGGTACCAGCGCCAATCCGTTTTCAGACAGGCCTTGGTAAATCTCGCTTTTGGCTTTGGCAATATCGCCCACGCCGTCGAAACCGCAGCCGACGTGCGCACGCAGGGCGTTGTTGACCAGCGCCACGTCGGGTCGGGCAATCCGCGTGAGCGCGGCCAGCTCGCCGAAGTGGTTCATGCCCATTTCGATCACGGCATAACGGTGCGCAGACGTGAGCTTGATCAGGGTAAGCGGCAGGCCGATATGGTTGTTGAAATTGCCCGCCGTCGCCAGCACGGCATCTTCGCCGAAACGGTGGCGCAGTATCCCCGCCAGCATTTCTTTCACGGTGGTTTTGCCGCTGGAACCGGTGATGCCGAACACGAACGGGTTGGTTTCGTTGCGCCAGGCCGCGGCCAGCGTTTGCAGCGCGGCCAGTGTGTCGTCCACCTTCAACGCGCCGGGGAGCGCGGCGCAATCTTCGCGCGACACCACAACCGCTGCCGCGCCTTTGGCCGACACGTCCGCCGCAAAATCATGCGCGTCGAAACGCTCGCCGGCCAAGGCGAAAAACACGTCGCCGCTGCGGATATCGCGGCTGTCGGTTACGATGCGCTTGACTTCGGCATCGCCGTTTTCAGACGGCAGCGGCAGGTTTAGGGCTTGGCGGATAAAATTCAGGGTTAGGGGTTTCATTTTCGTGTTCTGTTTTCTTTTCTATTCAAAGAGCTGCATTTTGCGCAATGTTTTATTTTTCAAACAATCTTATTTTTGGATTTGGTTTTAAACAAATTGTGTTGCTGTAAAGACGAATTCAGCGTAATATTTATCTCGAAATGGCCGCTACCTCTGCTTTTGCATGTAGTGGCCTTTATTTTTTCCACAAATCCCATTCCCGATAATGCTCCGGCAATCCGAATGCAGCCAAGCTGGTAACGGCTTCTTCTGGAAATTCACGCAACAGCTCATCAAACCTATCCGCCCATTTAGAATGCGGGCACAATATTTTCATCATCTGCTGCATAATGCAGAAATAGAAAAACGGATGGTAATTTTTGAGTTTTTTCCAATATTCATCTGTCGAAATAGGCGCTGCCTGCTGAACGATGCGTGCATTCCACAATCGGTCGTGATGGGCTGCGATGTTGCGTATCTCATTCAAACTGCGCAGCCACTTCGCAAATATCCCGCCATGCAGCGCACCGTATTTACGGGCAATGAGATTTTGATCCTGATGCTTCATTCCCTCATATAGGCGGGACATCGCACCAAAGTCCCATAATCCGCATACTGCCCAAACCGGCAAGTGCCCGTATTTATGTAAATTATGCACGACACAAGATGTTTTCCGTTGCCGTGCTTTTCTAATCAATTCTTCCAGCCGCTCATACCATTCCTGATACTTAGTCTTCCCGTTGGCCTGAATGGTTTTGGCAAACTTACCATCAAAATACGCCGCGTTTTCATGAGCCAGCGGATCTTTCTTACCCAGAATATGCACGATATCCACCCGCACAGCCATTTCAATCCGCTCAAGCGCATCCAACGCCAGCAAGCGCAATTTTTTATCAAACAGATATAACGATAAAACACTCTCAAAACTGCTATTGGGCCGGAAGGTTTCCAGCAAAACCTGATTTTGCCCATCCCATTTGCGGAAAACATGAAAATAGCCGCTTAAACGATAATACCCGATACGGCGCAGATATTTTTCCGCACGCTCCCCTTCGTCAATTTGCATCCCCCTACTTTCCAGCAACACAACTTGGTCGGCAAAATCCCGCCACGGTTTTATCGGTTCAAACATATTTTCAGAAGGCCTTCCGTTATATTATTTTTTATATTTGTTTCTGATACTTAAGTTTGCCTAAACCAAACTCATCTATTCTGATCAATCAACGGATAAGGATTCACCGCGCCGCCGTGGGTGGTGTAAACGCCGTAGTGCAGGTGCGGCGGGGTATTTTTGGCGTTGCCAGTATTGCCTACATAACCGATAACTTCTCCGGCCTTCACTTTGCCGTATAACTTCGCGCCGGCGAATTTTTTCAGGTGGGCGTAATAGTGCCATGCGCCGGGGCCTTGTATGCCGATCACTTTGCCGCCCAGTCTGTTTTCACCGCGTTTGGTAACGATACCGTCGGTGGTGCTGCGCACGGGCGTGCCTTTTTTGGCAAAAATATCCACACCCTCATGCCTGCGGCCTCCGCTGCGGGCTGCGCCCCATGTGTCGGCGAATTTTTTGCCTTTAACGGGGTTAATCAGGCTTTGTTCGGCGGGGGCGGGCTGAGCCCTGAGTCCGGCCAGCTCTTGGTTCGGCCGCACGGCTTGGCAGCCCCATAAAAAAACGGAAACGGCGGCAAAGCACACCAGCCGCTTGGCGGGTTTCGATATCACTGATTAAATTCCTTTCGTTGGTTTCAGACGGCCTCGGGTACGGCGCGTATCGGTTTTCCTTTCTGTTTATTCAAGTGAGTTGTGCGTTTGTTTATTTTTCAAACGGCCTGCGGCCGCGGCTTTTATCTTGCATTTTGTTTGGCTAACTGCCTAACTTGCCGTAATACTGGTAATCGGAAAGGCGGAACACTGCCAAGGTGCGGCCGTTTTTGCGATAAGGGTAAAACAGCTCGTATCTGCCGTTATCCGACACGAAGCGGATTTCATCCGATTGGTTTTGAAACGCTTTTTGCAGGTATTCCCGCTCGCGTAAACCGGCGCGGTGCAGGTAGTCGGCTTTGCGCAGTGTTTCCTGTTTGCCCTCTGCGGTGCGGTAGGTTATGGCGTCTTCCTGCCTGCCGTTATCTGCAACCGCGACAGCCGCTGTTTCGGCGGCCCCTTCTTTCGGGATACTGCTGCCGAAATTTAGATATACCGGCGTGCCGCCGATGTTGTCGGGCACGATAACGGTTACGCTGTTAAATGCGCTGTCTTGTTTTTCCAGCAATTCCAAATGGCCGGCGGTGTTGCGGATATAGGGCAGCCCGAAGCGGTAGGCGGTAACGGCTTCGGTTTGCTTCGGGTGGTTTTGTATCAGCCGCTGCGCTGATTCAATCAAGAGCCGCTGCTTCTGTTGGGCGGTCAGATAATTGCCGCCGAACAGCAGTGCGGCCAGCAGCGGAAAAACCAGCAGGCAGGCGTAAAGCCATTTTTTGCCGCTCTTAACCGACACCTCTTCGCCACGTTCGGCAATACGGGTGAGGTTCAGCATAATGTTCAGCATCAACGCCCCCGCCATCAACGCCACTACGCCCAAAATGCTCAAGCCGAAGATTTCGGTAATGTGTTCGCGGAATACTTTCAAGCCGAACACTTGAATCAGGATAAAGGCAAATACCCAATACACCAGCAATACAATCGACACCACACCGATGATGTTGCTGGCTTTCACGAGTTTTTTCGTATCCATCATGCTTCCTCGGTTTTCAGACGGCCTGTTCAAACCACCCCCAAAGGCCGTCTGAAACAGTGATTGCCATCCGGTTTCATCTTTGCGCCAGCGCTTTTTCCGCTTCTTCGAAATCGGAAAAATGATGCTTCTCGCCCTGCACGTCCTGATAAGTTTCGTGGCCTTTGCCGGCAATCAGGATAATATCGTCTGCCGCGGCATGTTTGACTGCGTATCCGATGGCGGCGCGGCGGTCGGCTTCGATGTGTTCGGGGTTGGGCACGGCGGGAAGGATGTCGTCGATAATGGCCTGCGGCTCCTCCATGCGCGGGTTGTCGCTGGTAACCACCACTTTATCGGCGCCCGCAACGGCGGCGGCACCCATCAGCGGGCGTTTGCCTTTGTCGCGGTTGCCGCCGCAGCCGAACACGCACCAAAGCCCCGCGCCTTGCGGTTTGATTTCCTGCAAAGTGGCGAGCGCTTTTTCGAGGGCGTCGGGGGTGTGGGCGTAATCGACCACCACCAGCGGTTTGCCTGGGTTCATGATGCAGTCCATGCGGCCGGTGGCGGGGCGGATGCGGGCAAGTGCGTTTAATACCGGTTGCAGCGGGTAGCCTGCGGCGCACAGCACACCCACGCAGGCGGCGAGGTTTTGGGCGTTGAAGCGGCCGAGCAGGCGGGTTTGGCATTCGCCCGCGCCCCACGGGGTATCAAGCGAAACCGTCATGCCGCCGGATGTAGCGCTAAAGCCGGTAATGCGGATGTCGGCATTTTCGGCAAAACCGTAACGGTAAACGGCGAGGCTGGGGCGTTCGGTTTTCAGACGGCCTGCCAGTTCGGCGCCGTATCCGTCGTCTGCATTAATCACGGCGTGTTGCAGGCCCTGCCAGTAAAACAGGCGCGATTTGATTTCGCCGTAGGCTTCCATGCTGCCGTGATAGTCGAGGTGGTCGCGGGTGAGGTTGGTGAACACGGCCGTCTGAAAGGGCACGCCGTTAACGCGCGCTTGGTCGAGGCCGTGGCTGGACACTTCCACCGCCACGGCGCACGCGCCTTGCTGTTTGAAGCGGTGGAGCAGGGTTTGTACGGAAACGGGATCGGGCGTGGTGTGGGTGGCTTCAGCCAATTCCCCCCAAAAGCCGTTGCCGACGGTGCCGATAACGGCGCAGCTTTTCGGGCGGCCTTCAAGCAGGTCGGCGGCTTGTGCGAGCCATTGGGTTATCGAGGTTTTGCCGTTGGTGCCGGTTACACCCCAAAATTTGATGCCGTCTGAAACATTGCCGTACACCTGCGCGGCCAAAATACCGGCTCGGTTTTTCAAATCTTTGATGCCTTGGTTGGGCACTTTCCAATCATGATTCCAAACAAAACTGCCGTCATCGTCCCAAAACACAAAGGCGGCACCGTTGGCGATGGCAGCAGGGATAAAGCTGCGGCCGTCGGTATATTCGCCCCGGCAGGCAACGAAAATATCGCCGGATTGGATTTTCCGGCTGTCCGAATGCAGCAAACGCCCCGCTGCGCTTTCGCACAGCAGGGGCGGCAGGTCGGTTTCAGCCGGGGGGGAAAGCTCGCTGAACATGAAAAACCCTTTATCGTTTGGCCGTTTGAATAGTGGGCGTTTCTTTCAAGGGTTTGGTGGGCGATACGCCGAGAATATTCAGGCTTCCGCCCATGATACCTTTGAACACGGGGCCGGCAACCACGCCGCCGTAGTAACCGTTAACGGTGGGTTCGTCAACCGACACGGCCACAATCACACGCGGTTTTTCGGCAGGGGCGAATCCGACAAAAGTGGCGACGTGTTTGTTGCTGGCATAACGGCCGTTAACCAGCTTGCGGGCCGTGCCGGTTTTGGCGCCGACATCGAAGCCGTCAACCGCGCCCATAGTGCCGGTACCGCCTTTTTCGGTAACGGAAACCATAATTTCACGCACGGCGCGGGCGGTTTCGGGTTTGATAATCTGCTCGCCTTTGGGCGGGGCTTCCTGTTTTTCAAAGCTCACGGGCAGCAGTTCGCCGTCGCTGGTAATCACGGTGTAGGCGCGTGCCAGTTGCAGCAGGCTCATTTGCAGGCCGTAACCGAACGACATAGTGGCCTGTTCGATGGGCTTCCAGTTCTGCCATTTGCGCAGCATGCCCGGTGTTTCGCCGGGGAAGCCGGAATGCATACGGCGGCCTATGCCCAGGCTTTGGTAAAACGTGTGCATTTCTTCGGGTTTGAACATGGCCGACAGTTTGCTGGTGCCCACGTTAGACGATTTCTGCATAATGCCGCGCACATCCAGCGAGGGGTAAACGTGGGTGTCGCGCACGGTGGCGGGGCCGATTTTAAACGGCATGGTGTTGAAGCGTGAATTCACGCCGGCTTTGCCTTCGTCCAACGCTTTGGCAATCGGAAACGGCTTCATGGCCGAACCCGGTTCAAGCATATCGGTTACGGCCCGGTTGCGGCGCTGCCCGCTGTCTGCTCCGCCGGGATTGTTGGGGTCGTAGGCAGGGCTGTTCACCAACGCCAGAATCTCGCCGGTTTGCGCATCAAGCACAACGGCGCTGCCCGCTTTGGCGCGGTGATGGTCGATGGCTTTGTTCAATTCGTCATACGCCAGCGCCTGAATGCGCTGGTCGAGCGACATCACCATATCGCGGCCGTTCTGCGGATCACGGTTGCGGGGTGAATCAAGACTGTCGACAATATTTCCTTTATTGTCGCGCAGCACCACTTTGGCACCGTTTTCGCCGCGCAAATCGTCTTCACGCGCCAACTCCAGCCCTTCTTGGCCTTTGCCGTCGATATTGGTGAAACCGATAACGTGCGCAAACAGGTTGCCCATCGGATAGTGGCGTTTGGTTTCCTGCTGGAACGCCAAGCCTTTGATGCCCAAAGCCGCCACTTTATCTGCGGTTTCTTTGTTCAACTGGCGTTTCAAATAAATAAAATCTTTATCTTTTTTCGCCAAACGTTCTTCGATGGTGGCAACGGGCACGCCGATTAATGCGGAAAGCCGATCAAGCTGTTCGGCCGTCGGCCGGATATCCATGCCGGAAGGCACGGCATACAGCGACTCGGTAGGGGCGCTCAAGGCCAGCGTGGCGCCGTTTCGGTCGGTAATCGTGCCGCGCGAAGCGGGCAGCGCCACCGTGCGCACAAAGCGCTGATCACCCTGATTTTTCAAAAATTCGTGCTGTGTGGTTTGCAGGTAAACCCCGCGCCCCACCAGCGCGGCAAATGCCAATGCCAAACCGCCGAGCACAAAGGCAATACGCCCGTTGGTAGAAACGGGTTTCTTGACTTTGGGCTGCTTGGGCAGCATCTGGGGCTTATATTCGTTTTTAATCAACATAACAACTTCTCGTTTTTTCAGACGGCCTCAATTTGATTTTCAGGCAACCGCCGTTTATTTCATTTCAATCATGCGTGTATCTGATGCACCCGGAGGCTGCAGCCTTTGCCGCCCTGCCGCTTCTTTAATTAAAGTGTGGTTCGACAGCTTGGCCTGTTCGAGCTTCAAACGCGCATAATCCTGATCAAGCCGGACTTCGTGTTTTTCTGCCTTATCCAGCGAAATATAGTATTGGCGCGACCGGTCCTGCACGGTTACCACCGCCAAGCCCGACAGCAATGCCACTACCAGTAAAATAACGTTTAATTTATTCATATTTTCAAACGGCCTTCGTTTTCAGACGGCCTGTTGCGCCGGCAGGCGTGCCGCCGGCTAAAATGCTTCAAAACTGCCGCCGGTGCGCTCGGCGACACGCAATACGGCCGAACGCGCGCGCGGGTTGGCGGCGGTTTCCTCTCCGCCCGGCTTGACAGCCTTGCCCACCGGCTTTAACGGCGGCTGCGGCAAATCGGCTTCTTTCACCGCCGCCCAGCGGGGCATGGGCGGATGCTGCGAACAGCGCTTGATAAACTGCTTTACGATGCGGTCTTCCAGCGAGTGGAAGGCAATCACCGCCAGCCTGCCGCCTTCTTTCAGGCGGCCCGCCGCCTGCGGCAGCACGGCTTCTATTTCTTCAAGCTCACGGTTGATGAAGATGCGAACGGCCTGAAACGTCCGGGTCGCCGGGTCTTGTCCGCGCTCGCGGCTACGGACGTTTTGCGCCACGAGCTGCGCCAGCTTGCGGGTTGTATCGATGGGCGCCGTTTCGCGCTGCGAAACGACAGCGCGCGCAATCTGGCGACTAAACCGCTCTTCACCATAATTTTTGATTACCTCGTTTATTTCCTGCTCGGCGGCGCCTGCCAGCCATTCGGCTGCCGAAATGCCGCGCGTGGGATCCATGCGCATATCCAGCGGGGCATCGAAACGGAAGCTGAATCCGCGCGCCGCTTCGTCAATCTGCGGCGACGAAATGCCCAAGTCAAACAAAGCGCCGTCTATTTTGCCGATACCCAGCCCGTCCAAGGCCGTCTGAAAAGTCGCGAAGCCGTTATGCACCACGCTCACGCGTTTGTCTTGCGCCGCCAATTCGTTGGCAACGGCAACGGCCTGAGGGTCTTTATCGAACACAATCAAGCGCCCTTCGCTGCCAAGTTTCGACAGAATCAGGCGGGAGTGCCCTCCCCTGCCGAACGTGCCGTCCACATAAACACCGTTTTCCCGCACGGCCAGCGCATCCACCGCCTCGTGCAGCAGCACGGTAATGTGTTGCAAAGTTCCGGCACCGCTCACAACTGCAAATCCGTTTGGCTCAATTCGGAAGCCAATTCGTCGGGATCGATATCCAAAGCCCGATCCATTTCGGCCTCCCAATGCTCGCGTCCCCACAGCTCCAAGCGGTTGGCGCGCCCCACCAGCGTTACCTCTTTATCGAAATCCACGCGGCGGCGCAGGTTGGCGGGCAGCAGCACGCGCCCGGCCGTGTCCAACTCAAGCGTGTCGGCATTGTGCAGCAGCAGGTTTTGGTAGCGTTGCAGCGTAGGATTGCCCGCCGTTTTCAACGCCAGCAGCTGCCCGGCAACGCCTTCCCATTCGGCTTCGGGATAAATCAGCAGACGGCTGCGCGAATCCAGCGTTGCCACTACGGCCGGCGTGTAATGGCGCAGCAACAGCTCGCGGAACTTGGCAGGAATCGCCAACCGCCCTTTGCTGTCTATGCTCAACTCGTGAACGCCACCAAACACTTTATCCCACTCCGTGATTAAAAACGGGCAATAAAAACACTTTGACACACATTGCCCCACATGCCCACACTATATGCAATTTCAACATTGCGGTCAAACCCGCTTTTTCGAAAAAATAAATCAGTAAGACAAACACTTAAGCATCAAAAAAGCAGGCCGCACGCCCGCTTTATGCACCTGACACACATAAAATCACAATATCTAGTATCAATATTATATTAAAATTACAATATATAGTAAAAATCATGAAATAGAGTCTGTTTTCTAATAAAGGGTATAATCTCTCAGCCATTTGATAAAATTTACATGTTCTAACATTTATGACTGCGCAATTACCCGCCCCTTCTGCTGCCGCCGCAACATCCTCCGAAGCCTTGAAAAACCTGATTTCGGCCGATATCCGCGAATGCGGCGGCTGGATTCCGTTTTCCCGCTTCATGGAGCTGGCGCTCTATGCCCCCCGATACGGCTACTACACCGGCGGCGCGCACAAAATCGGAGCGGCAGGCGATTTTGTTACCGCCCCCACCCTCACTCCCTTGTTCGGCCGCGCACTCGCCAACCAACTTGCCCCGCTGCTGCCGCAAACCGACGGCAATATCTATGAATTCGGTGCCGGTACCGGCGAATTGGCCGCCGATTTGCTGCAATCACTTTCAGACGGCCTCAAGAATTACTATATCATTGAAATATCAAGCGAGCTGGCCGAACGCCAGCGTGATTTCATCTGCAAACACGTGCCGGAAGCGGCCGGGAAAGTTATCCATTTAACCGAATTGCCCGACACTTTCGACGGCATCATCATCGGCAACGAAGTGCTCGATGCCATGCCCTGCGAGCTTATCCGGCGCGAACACGGGCAGTTTTGGCAAATCGGTGTGGCGCTGGAGCATAATGCCTTCGTCCAAACCCCGCGCCCGCTTAACCAAGCCGGCTTGCTGGCAAGTGCCGCCGCCTGTTTTCCGCCCGACGAGCCGTACACCAGCGAGCTGCACCCCGCCCGACACGCTTTTATCCGCACACTGGCGGGCAAACTCGTGCGCGGCGGCATGATTTTCATCGACTACGGCTTCGACGCCGCCCGGTATTACCACCCGCAACGGCATATGGGCACCTTAATCGGGCACTACCGCCACCACACCGTACACGATCCGTTTTTTCATATCGGCCTCACCGATCTGACCGCCCATGTCAACTTCACCGATATTGCCCAAGCCGGCACCGACGGCGGTTTGGATTTAATCGGCTACACCACCCAGGCCAATTTCTTGATCAACCTCGGCATCACCGGCCTGCTGGCACAAACCGCCGAACCCGGAACACCCGCCTATATCCGCGAAACAACCGCCCTGCACAAGCTGTTGGGCCAGCACGAAATGGGCGAACTGTTTAAAGTGATGGCATTCGGGCGCGGCGTAGATGCAGATTGGCAGGGCTTTATATCGGGCGACATCTGCTACAAGCTTTAACGCTTTCTTTCTGCACGCTAAAGGCCGTCTGAAACATCCATGTTCAGACGGCCTTAAGAAAAACATAGCGGTATTAAAAGATTTCGCGCCACGAAATACGCTGTATGGCTGTTTTAGGGCAATAGAAAGACTGCACCCCCACCCCTGTTTCACTGCTGCCGTAAACTGCTTCGCAGCCCGACGGATCTCTTAGGGCGCTAAGGCCGGGCTTCAAATCCCTTCCGCTGCGCGAACCGCCGAATATATTGCGCGCAACACCGTTTTGCTGCAGCTTTACGGTGGAGAGGTTACCCGATTTGTATTCGCCGATATGATCCATATTGTCTTTCAAGAAGCGCAGGGCCACGGGGCGGCCGCCGGTTTCGGCATCCAAGGTCATAATGAAGCCGGAGGTTTGGGTTTCTCCTTCTGCAGTACAGCTGTTTTGAACTTCTTGTGATGCGGGATTGAAAACGGTGGTGCTGAATATTACGGTAGCCCCGCGGCGCCTGCTGCCGCCTATACCCGGTTTGTCCACGACACGCTCACCGTTTTGAGGATCAAGCTCCATATACCATCCCAAATGCGAACTTTCCAAGCCGCCTTGGCTGGTAAGCGTACGGGCGTTGTTTGCTTCAGAGAATGTGCGCTCTTTCAGCTGCACGCTCTCCTCGGTAAGCGGGTAGCCGGTGTTGGCGGTGCTCAAATCCCCTTCTTTTTCCGCATCGTCGGTGAGAGGATCTTGGATACCGTATAAACGCTGCACGGTTTTATCGTGCAAATCACTGGTATACAGCTCGCTGCCTGTGCCGAACAACACGGTTACCCGCCCGGTATTGCTGTTGCGGAACACTTCGGGGGCTGCGGTAATCGGCCGGGCTTCGCTTCCTTTGAATAAGATTTCCGCATTCCACTTGGAAACGTCTCCACGGAAATCGAAGCGGTAAAGGTTGCCGTTTTGGTCGCCTGCGTAGGCCACATCGAATACACCGTCATCATCGATATCCAAACCGGTTACGGCGGTCATCCCCCTGGGGGCGGTTGTTTTGATGTTGTTGGCCAGCCCCGCCGTGCTGATGTGTTTAACCACCTTGCCCGGTGCGCTGTTCGGGTTTACCTGGTTTGATTTGCCCGACAAGCCCGCATCCAGCCCCAAACTGTCCAATACATATACGGACGGGGCAGGATAAGAGCTGTTTCCTTTTTCATCTGCCGAGGCGGGCGGGTTGAAACCGCTGCCCAACACGGTAGCATAAAACAAGTCGTTTTCGGTTTTGTATTCGCTTTCTTTGGCCGCTTTGCTGCCGGCACGTGCCAACCTGCCGTTCATCGGCTCGCCGAACATATGGCCGATTCGGCTGTCGATTTCGTGGGCGCTGCCGATTTTTGGAGACGAGGTATCCCACAAGGGAACGCCGAAATAATCGGCTTGGCCGGGCGTGCCTATGCCGCTGCCGGAATTGGGCAGCCACAGATTATCGGCCTTATCCAAACCAATAGCGGTTCCCCCGTTGTTCTGCCCGGCAATGTTCAGGGCATAAGCGGCGCGCCCGCCCTCTCCCAATACGCCGGTCATAAACAGGCGGGAGCGGTTGTTGCCCGCATACGTTTCATACCAGCCGGCCGGGCCGTTAACCAGATTGACGTGGGTGCTGCCCCCGTAACCTTTACCGGCGGTTGTTTGCAAAGCAGTGTTGACGGTTTCCGTGCCGCTGCGTTTGGCCAAACCGGGAATATATTGGAACACGTCGGTATATTCGTGGCCTTCTTTGCCGTGTTTTTTAAAGATGTGCACCATACCGTCGTTTGAGCCTACGGCCAGGTATTCGCGTGCCGAATCGCCGTATCCGTATCCGTTTTTATTGTATATGCCCATGGCTGTCAGGCTGCCGCCCAATACATCGCCCAGATAGCGGTTTTTGTTTTGGGTGTCGTTGTGTTCGCGCACACGGTAGTCTCCCGATGCATCATCGGCACTGCCTTGGCGGGTCAGCCAGCGTACCAGTTTTTTCCATTGGCCGGCATCATCACCGTTCAAGCCGAAGGTATCGTTGCTCAAACCGCTGCTTTTTTCACTCAATATTCTCGGCCCGTTTTCCGTGCTGATAACGGTTACGGCGGTGCTTGGATTATAAGTAGGAAGTTTATATTTGGTAGGATCGATGCTGCCGTTTTCAGCCACTTCATAAAAACGCAGCTGGCTCGACCATTGCTCCGTATTCATCGAGAGCGTTTCTGCCGATTCGATTTTGCCGCCGGACGAAACGGAAGCCGTGGGCGTAACCCCTGCAAAATCGGCTGCCGCTACGGCAATATCCTTACTGATCTGATTAAGGGCATCTTGCAGCTGTGTTGAAGAGTTTGCATTAAAATAAGCCCCCCCCCCCCGCTTTTGCCGCATGGGAAAGCATGGGCACGTCGGCACCGAAGCCGATGGTGTATGTGGTAATGGTCTGCTTTGAAAAGTCGTTTTTAGGCGTTTTTTCATCAAACGACTTGCCTTCTTTGTCGGTGCCGCCCTGCATCATATCTTCCGTATGCGCGATACGGGCGAAATGGCTCATGCCCAGCTCGGTGTACATTTTGCAGGTGTCGCTGATGGTGCAGCTGAACGTATCTTCTCCTCCATATTCTTGTTTATCGCTAGAGGAGTTTTCAAGTGGCAAATTGGTAGCCACTCCTCCGAAGGGGCCTTTCTCATCGAATGCGGCTCCGAGCGGACGGGTACCTTCTGGTGCATTCATCGTATATTTGTCGTCTACTTTGTAATATGCCGCCGCATGGGTCTGCTCATACGTCCCTGCTTTATTGATACGATTATTAGGAGAGGTTTGCGGTTGGCCGTCTGAAATAAAAACGATAAAGTTTTTTTGGCAGCGGTATTCGATAGGGCTTTTATAGTCGATAGACTGATTTCTGCCCGCCTGATCCGGGTATGCGCCACTCATACCCCGATAGTATCGGAGCAATTCATAATATGCGGAAGTTGTCGGTGTGCCGCCTTTGAACACCAACCCGTCAAGAGCCCGGGTTAGTTCGGCATAATGGGCATCATTTTCTAAGTTGTTTTCATCAATATCACCAATGGGAACGCGGATATTGGCGCCATATACATACGGCGTCGGATGAGAACCGGTTTCAGAATCATTGAATGTGGCCAAACCCCAGCGGAGGTTGGCGGAGTTTCTGATAACGGTTTTTGCTGCGTTTATTGCCACAGTTTTTCTGATTTCGGAAGAACCGTTGCCTATTTCTTTCTCCATACTTCCCGATGTATCCATAAACAGCAATACGTTCGGTTTCACCTGCGCGGTGCCGCCGCTGAGCGACAGCGGCACAGTCGGAAAACCTGCCTCCACCGCTGCCAAGGCTTGGGAAGAAAACAAAGCAAAAACAACTGCCTGATAAGCAGGATTGAAATTAAAAAAGCGCTTGTTTTTACGGCGTGTTGATTTCATGACGTTATTTTCCTGTATATGTGTCTGCTTCATGCCTGCGGGCAAGTGAAAGCCCTTGTTATCGATTACAGGCCCATTGCGGCGGTACACCGTTTCTTAAGGAGGACCCTTGTGTAAAGCCATGGAAAAGCAAATGTAAAGATATTGTATGCATTATGCCACCCGGCAAAACATTTTGCATAAAAATAATGCCTGATTTTGACGGTTTATCTTGGATTTGTTGCATATTTCTGATTTTTAAGCCGGCTTATAAAAAACAGCCTGAACCACCGCACCCGCTTCCCGGCAAACTTGACCGATACGGAAAATATCAAATATAATTTCAAAATTCGCCGGGTCGTTAGCTCAGCTGGTAGAGCAGCGGACTTTTAATCCGTTGGTCGAAGGTTCGAATCCTTCACGACCCACCAAATTTTCCAAGCCTAAACAACTGTTTAGGCTTTTTTCTTTGCCACTGCCTATTTTGGGGTGTGCCAAATTTGTGCCGGACTTATTGTTTCATCAGAAATCAAAATCTCTATTAAGAGTATAATGAAAATTATATGCTTATCGATTTTTTAACTGAACAGAAAGGCAACAGCATGGAAATCAAAACAGCTTTGGTGAGGGAGCAAGGTGCCGGCATTGAAATCGTTTCCGCCCGTTTGGACGAACCCAAGCATTCGGAAGTGCTGGTCAGGATAGCCGCAACCGGCATCTGCCACACCGATTTAGCCGGGCGAGACGGCGGCGTAAGCCCTTATCCGCTCGCGCTGGGACACGAAGGCGCGGGAATAGTTGAAAAAGTCGGCAGCGGCGTTACTTCCGTTAGCCCGGGCGACCATGTGGTGATTGGTTTTTCTTCGTGCGGCCATTGCCACAACTGCCAAGACGGCCATCCCGGCATGTGTTTCGAATTCAACCGTTTGAATTTCGGCGGCAAATTCAAAGACGGCACTTGCCGCATCCATACCGATGACGGGTGGGAGGTTTCATCGTTTTTCGGCCAATCTTCATTATCTACTTATGCCGTAACAGACGAGCGCAATGTGGTGAAGGTGGATAAAGAGGTTGATATCCGGCTGCTGGGGCCCCTTGGCTGCGGCATGATGACGGGTGCGGGTACGGTTTTGAACTTTCTCAAGCCCAAATTCGGCGAATCCATTGCCGTGTTCGGCACAGGAGGCGTCGGGCTGGCGGCGGTGATGGCGGCCAAAATCATCGGCATGAAGCATATCGTTGCCGTGGATATTTTCGACAACCGTCTGGCGCTTGCCGAAGAGCTGGGCGCCACCGCAACCGTTAACAGCAAAAACAGCGATGTGCCAAAAGCCGTTAAAGCACTCTGCCCGAACGGCATCGACTATGCCGTGGATACGACCGGCGTTGCCCCCGTGTTCAAAACCGCACTTGCTTCGCTGAAGTTTGGCGGCAAACTGGCTGCCGTCGGCATCGGGGGCGACGTTACCTTAAACATTATGCAAGATATCCTTGCCGAGGCCAAAACGGTTTCGGGGGTGGTGGAAGGCGATTCTGTTCCGCAAATATTTATTCCGCAATTGGTTGATTATTATAAAAAAGGCTTGTTCCCGTTTGATAAGCTGATTAAATTTTACGATTATGCCGACATTAATCAGGCCATTGCCGATTCGTTAAGCGGCGAGGTGATCAAACCGGTTGTCGTGATGCCGTAAACGCAGCCTGCGTTTACTCGGAATAAACCGTTATGCCCGGGCTTGCCCCGGGTAAACGTGAATATTAACCGTTCAGGCCGTCTGAAAAGGTTTTCAGGCGACCGCACATTCGCCTAACAAGTGCAACTTTCCATCAACAAAAAAAGGCCGGTATGC
>NZ_JAUMUI010000023.1 GCF_030530745.1 Neisseria sp.
CCGAAAAGCGGGGCTATAAAAACATCATTCTGGCGGGGCATTCGCTGGGGGCGAACAAGGTGGTTTATTACCTTTCCCGACACCACGATTTGCGGGTGAACAAATTTATCCTGCTCAGCCCCGCCAACGTTACCCATTTTACCAATTTTGTGGGTGAACAGGAGCGGACAACGGTCAAGCACTATGTAGAAAACGGTTGGGGGCGGAAAATCCTGCCGTTTGAACTGTTCGGCTGGCTCGGCGGTACGGCGGATATGGCGTATCAGTGGCTGTTTACCGACACGCTCAATAATATGCACGTGGAAGCGGACGGCGATTTTTCGCAGATTGAGCAAATTACCCACACAGGGGCGTTGCTGATCGGCACGCTGGACCGCTTTACCTACGGCGATCCGGCGGGCTTTTTGCAGAATATCAACGGCCACTTCCCCACCGCCGATGATAACGAGCTGATTTTTATCGACGGCACAGGGCATACTTATCAACAAAAAGAGCAGGAAGTGGCGGATAAGTTATTGGCACTGGTGCAAAAGTGGGGGTTTTAATGGCATTCATCACAATTTGCACCAATCAAACCGTTTCGCCAAACCAGCAAACGGAGATTGCAAAGGAGCTGGGGCAAGCGGTGGCGTGCGTGCCGAACCAGTCGGCTGAAAGAATTTTAATCACCTTTGATGACAAAAAAGCGATGGTTTATCGGGATACCGCCCCCGTGGCGTTGGTAACGTTTCGGGCGTTCGGTAATAAAAACCATCTCGGCTATCGGGAACTGACCGCCCGAATCAGCCGGATTTTGCACCGCATATTGGGCATTGAAAGGGAGCGGGTTTTTGTAGAATTCGGCGATATTACCGCTTTTGGGGTGGGAGATTTTTAGCAAGCGGTGTTTTTTTATGGAAAATTTGCAAACTTTCAGACGGCCTGCAAACATCGGGCGGGCGGATTTATTGTTCAATCACCCGATATGCTTGCCTGAAACGGTTGTGTATTTCAAAAACGTTCCTTTAAAGATAAGGTTTGGAACGGTTCGCGTTTTAAGGCTTGCGTATCATGGTTGTTTATCATGGTTTGTTTCCGGTTTCGCAAATCTCACCCATTCGGGGGCGGCAATGCGTGCATAATCCTGCGTATTTAAAATAATCGAACGTTCCAATGTGCCTGCGTTGAATGCCAGTTCGCCGTAGCGTTCGAGCAGGCTCGGGTCAGCGATAAGTTTAAGTTCCGGGTGAAAACTGAAAGGCGGAATCGCACCGAATACGCAGTCGGTCAGATCACCGACTTCTTTCGGGCTGGCAAGCGATGCTTTGATACCGCCCAGATGTTCGGCAATGTTACTTAACTGAGCCTGCTTGTCGGCGGGCAAAACGGCAAGCACCGCTTGTTTTATGCCGTTACCCTTTACTTTGCAGACAAGGGCTTTGGCACCTTGCCCGAGTTCTGTCCCCCGCAGTTGTGCGACTTCTTCCGATTTGCCGGCACTGCCGTGTTCCATGACCCGATAACGGGTTTGGCGGTTGTCCAGCAGTGCGGTTAGCCGTTCAAATGTTTTTTGCGACATAAGATACCCTTGATTTGATTCGTTTCGGTTACTGTTATCGTAACAGATACTGAAAACGGATAAACCATAATGTTTTCCGTAACATAAGGTTTTTTATAAAAATTATCCGTTTTTAAAATAAAACGGCGGATACGGAATGTTACAAGCGGTCATTTTTTCCAAATATTTTGCAAATCTCTTTCACCCAGCCTGAACCGCTTTCAGTATCTCCACCATTTCCGCCCACTCGTCAAACACCTGCGGGATTTTTAAAACCTCTCCCCGTTCAAAGGCGTAGCGGTGGCTTTCCAGTGCGATGGTGGCGAAGACGGCGGCTTGGTAGTCCCGGTCTTTATCGGCGGATTTCACTTTGCGGGCGTGGGCGGTGAACGCCTGTTTGAGCATGGCGTGCATATCGGCGTACAGGTGGTGGCGGGGCGTGTTGATTTTCCACAGTGCCAGCACCAGCCGTCTGTTTTCCAGCAGGCGGTTGCCGACGGTCTGCATAAACCGCACAAGATTGTCGCTTTCAAACCGCTTTTTTAAGAGAGCCTGATAATCGGCTTTGACCTGCTTGATGAGCTTGCCCGCCAGATCGCTTTTGCCCGAGTAATAGCGGTAAAAAGTGGTGCGGTTGATCAGGGCTTTTTCAATGATTTCCTGCACCTGTATTTTTTCAAACGGCTTTTCGTCCAACAACCCGATTAAGGCATTGGCGATGGCACGTTGGGTTTTAACTACCCTCAAATCGGTGTGCGGGGCGTTCATAACGAATATCCTGTGTGTTGAAACATACTCAGGCAGGCTCTTTTGCTACTTTTCCGCACCGCTGACCATGGCGAGAAATTCGCTTTCGGTCAGTTTGGGCGTGTCGTTCGCCAGTTCGTAATACGGGGCTTTGCAGTCGATAAAGATTTGGCTGCCCAGTTTGAAACCGGCGTTGTCGGCGAACAGGCCTGCGTTGATGTAGTAATCGTCGCCTACCTGCACGAACAGGTGCGTGCCGCACTGTTTGCAGAAACAACGATCCGCCCATTCGGAAGAACGGTAGCGGCCGATGTGTTCGCTCCCGCCGATTTCGGGGCTTCTGGCGGTTAAGGTAAATGCCGCACTCCCGCCCCAAGTACGGCATTTGCCGCAGTGGCAGGCGTGCAGTTCGTTGTTATGCTCAACTTGCAGCGATACGCTGCCGCATAAACATTGTGCTTGGTTGGTTTTCATTGGATTACTCCTGTTAAGTTAAAGTTGAAGGTTAAAGTGCGGTTTGATTTTCAGGCTGCCTGAAAGTTTGCAAAATTTTGAAAAAAGCAGACCGCTTGCGTTTGAACATCGGTTATGCCGACGGCACGAAATGCGGGCGTAGCGGGTAAAAATCCGACCGCCTGCAAGGGCAACTACAAATACTTTTCCGCTTCTTTGACAGTCAGTCGGGACAAGCCCGCTTTGTTTTCGGCGATAAACGCCCTCACCCATTCGGGATTGGTTTTGGCATAATCACGCAAAATCCAGCCCATTGCCTTATTGATAAAAAACTCGGTTTGGTTGAGGTTGTTCAGCAAAATCCGTTTTAACAGGGCTTGTTTGGTTTTCTCTTTGCGTAAAAGCTGATGGTTAATCGCCACACGGCGTAACCAGATGTTGTCCGCCTTGCTCCACGCCAACATTGTGTCATCGACGGTTTGGCTGGGAAAGCAGATATTCCCAATGGTTCGATCCAAGTTGTCCACCGTATCCCACCACGATTTGGTGATGACCAGTTTTTGCAAACGGGGCAAATCCTGCTCGGTCAAAAAAGACTGCATTATGCGCAAATAATCGGCGGCAACATATTGAAATTCACGCTCCGGCAATGCCCAAAGGCGTTCCACCGCCTGCCAGTCAATGCGTTTTTGTGCTTTTTCCTGCTTGAAATAGGCGGCACACAACCGTTTCCGCTCAGGCGTCCGGATACCTAAAAACGGGAACTGATCCTTCATATACGCCGCCATCTGTTCGGCTTGCCGGGCATCTTTCTTTTGGTACAGTTGAGTGATAAGTTGTTCTAACATAGTTGATTTTTTTGTGGTTATGAAATGCCGTTTTCTGTCGAAACACCGTCTGAAAA
The DNA here is from genome assembly GCF_030530745.1 of Neisseria sp. Taxonomy (GTDB): domain Bacteria; phylum Pseudomonadota; class Gammaproteobacteria; order Burkholderiales; family Neisseriaceae; genus Neisseria. The sequence goes on from NZ_JAUMUI010000023.1 coordinate 3,642, forward strand.
CTTATCTTTCAGACGGCATCACGATTTTTACAAACCGGCAAGCGGTCGGATTTTTGTAAATTTTACAAAGTCCTATCCAGTCTTAATCCACCCACTGCACCACCACTTCGGCGGGCTTGCGGGATTTGGGGCGGATTTCTTTGGCACGGTAGCCGAAGGTTACCGCCACGGAAACGCCCCATTCGGCAGGGTCGAATACGCCCGCCTGTGCCAAAACTCGATTGACTTCGGCGTAATCAAAACCCTCCACGGGACAGCTGTCCACGCCGATCATGGCCGCCCCCGTCATCATATTGGCAAGGGCGATGTAGGTTTGTTTGGACGCCCAGTCAAATAAGGCCCGCTCGTTGTCCAAAACGCGGATATGCTCCTGCTGGAAGGTGTGGTAAAGGGCGACAGCCTTGTCAAACGCTTCGGGCGACAGTCCGCGTTTTTTAAGGGAGTCGGTCAAATCGGGCGAATCGTAACGCATGTTTTTCTTCGCCAGTATAAAAACGACATAACTGGCATCGTCGATGGCATTCGCCATGCCCCAGCAAAACGGTTTGAGCTTTTGACGCAGTTCGGGCGACTGCACCACCACAAACCGCCACGGCTCGGAACCGACCGAGCTGGGCGAAAGGCGGGCCAGTTCCAAAATATAGTCCATATCCTCCCGGCCGACTTTGCGGGCGGGGTCGTAGGCGCGGGTGGCGGCACGGAATTTAAAGGCTTCCAAAACCTGCTGTTTGACGGTTTGGGTCATTTTTTTCTCCAAGATGGTTGAGGGTAAAAATCTAACAACATTCAGACGGCATTCAAGCTGCCTGAATGTTTTTCAGTCTGCTTGTTGATGGTTTCCGACAAACAAAGTAGAGTACCTGCTCCCATTACTGTTTGCAAGGAAACCGGAAATGAAAAGTGCATTTCTCTTGGGGCATGTCCGCCAAAAAGACGAAGACAATGAAGACATCAAACATATCGGTATTTTTGCAACTCGGGCAGATGCAGAAAATGTCCGTATGCAATTAGCCGGCAAGCCGGGCTTCAAACAGCACCCCGACGGTTTTTATATTGACGAATGCGAAATCGGCAAAATCAACTGGTCGGAAGGTTTTGGCGTTGATTGGGATAACGAAGCAAGTTGAATCTGTCGGAATAACCATTCATGCCGTCTGAAAATGCTTTCAGACGGCATCATTTTCCCGCTCAACGGCACAGGCGTCCGACCAGTGCTTTTTGGTATTCGGGCAAACGGCCGGCACTGACGCTTTGAAACACCAGGGGCGGCAGGTAGTTCATGCCGCAATAGACGGCGGAGGCTTTCATGGGCAAAAACACGTCTGCCAGCTCCACGCCGAGGCGCCCGTTCTTGCCGTAGGTGCCGCTGCCGGCGGCGGCGGTGGAAACCACCAGCATTTCCTTGCCCTGCAACAGCCCCCGCCCTATCCCGCCGCTGCCCCAAGTGTCGTTAAGGTAGGCCTTCATCATCGGCGTGATGTTGTACCAGTGGGTGGGGAACAAAAACACAAGCCGCCGGTGGGCACGGGTGATTTCCCGCTCTTTTTCTGCGTTGATGGCGCGGGTGTCGAAACCGTAAATGCTTTCCAGATTGCGGATGGTTACGTTGCCCACGCCCGCCGCCGCTTCCTGCAAACCTTTAATCATCACGGACTGCTCGGGATAAGGGTGTGAGGCGATTAACAGGGTTTTCACGGGGGCTTGCCCGCTGTTTTTCGGGGCGTCGTTGCCCGCCCATGCCGACGATGCCGCCGTATTTTGTGCCGTTTTGCCGCCGCCGTTTTCGGCACAGGCAGGCAGTGCGGCAAGGGCGGCCAAGGCAGCCGCACTTTTTAAGGCGGTACGGCGGTCAAGTGTTTTGGGCTTCATCGGTTTCTCCTGATTTTGTCGGGTGAAAAGGCGGTTTCAATGCGTGTTCAGACAGCCCGAAGGTTCAGGCCGCCTGAAAACAAAGGGGCTTACCCGTTTATCTGCCCGATTTTTGCTGTGCCAGGCGTTTGAGCACCGCTTCGGCAAGCAAATGGTCAGAAAACGGGTTTTGCCCGGTAATCAATTCACGGTCTTGCATAATAAAAGGTTTGTCCGCCTCGCCGACAATCACGTTTCCTCCGGCATTGCGCAGGGCGTCTTCCATGTAAAACTCGATTTTCGCGCCCAGCCAGTTTTCCACGCCGTGTTCTTCGGCAGTGGAATACACATTCATCTTATAGTCTTTGTAAATCCAGTTTTTCGCCAGAGAACGGGCTTTGGCATGGTCGCCTCGAACCATCGCCTTGCGGAATGCCGCAGGATTATTCACGGCCGAAGCCAGTGCAATCGGGCCGTGGCAGAGCAAGGCGGTGGTTTTGCCGTTTTCGTGGAAATGCTTCAGCACCCTGCCCAAATCCTTATCCTGCACCAAATCCACCATCGGGGCATGGCCGCCCGGCACATACACCGCGTCGTATTGGCTCAGGGCTTGGACGGATCGGGCAATTTCCTTAAGCTTGAACGGCCTTTGCATGGTGGGGTGGCTCAAAACAAACGCCATCGCCTGCGAGAGTTTGGCAGGGTCGTTCTGAAACAGCTCCACATTGATGGAATTTTTGTCCAATGCGGGCGTGGTGCCGTCGGGGGTGGCAACGTCCACCTGATAGCCCGCCTTGATAAACTCTTGGGCAGGCACGGCCAGCTCGCCCAGATAATAGCCGGTTTTGTGCGGACGGCCGTCTTTGAACTTCATCTCGTTCACGCTGGAAGCCACCAGCAGAATTTTGCCCTTGGGCGGGTTCTGCGTTTTTGCCGTATCGGCAAAAGCGGTTTGCGACAACCCCAGCACGGCCCCCAAGGCAATGACAGACAGTTTTTTCAACATGGGACAACTCCTTAACTTAATGGAACAAACAACGGATAACCGCCATTATAGGTCCTTTAATTTTTAATGATAAACAAGGTAATTTATAAATCAGTTTTAATAAAAAATTAAGGATTTCACACCTGCCAAAAAGCTGTTTTACCTTGATTGCGGCCGTTTTTTTGGAAACGTGCTGCTGTTGCATGCATCGGGCTACCCCCTGCGGTTTCAACAGCAAGGGGCTGAAGTGAATCAGGCGTTGCGAATCCGCTTTAACACTTCTTCTTTGCCGATCAGGGCCAGCACCGCATCTACGCTGGGGGTTTTCGCCGTGCCGCATACGGCCAGGCGCAGGGGCATGCCGAGTTGGCCCATTTTGATGCCTTCGGCTTCGCAGAAGGGTTTGAACAAATCGTGGATGGCCTCGGCATTCCAGTCGGGCAGCGCTTCAAGCAGGTCGGCGAAGCGGCGCATGCGTGCGGGGGCTTCTCCGCTCCAGTGCTTCTGCACGTCTGCTTCGGCGGGCACGGCTTTTTGGTAGAAATACACGCACTCGTCGGCCAGCGTGTTCAAATCTTGGGCGCGGTCTTTCACCAATGCCAACACGTCTTCCAGCGCAGGCTTGTCGGGCACTTCCACGCCACGCACCGCCAAGCGGGGTTTTACCAGCGCGGCGAGCGTGTCGTTGGGGGTGGTTTTGATGTGTTCGCCGTTAATCCAATAGAGTTTTTTCAAATCCATGCGGCTGGGCGAGGGGGAAACGTCTTTCAAATCAAACCATTCGACAAACTGCTTCATGTTGAAAAATTCATCGTCGCCGTGCGCCCAGCCCAAGCGCGCCAGATAGTTGAGCATGGCTTCGGGCAGAATGCCCATTTGGCCGAAATCGGTGATGGCCACGGTGTCGCCGCTGCGTTTGGAAATTTTTTTGCCGTGCTCGTTCAAAATCATCGGCAGGTGGGCATACTCGGGCAGCTTGGCGCCAATGGCTTTTAAGATGTTGATTTGTTTAGGGGTATTGTTGACATGGTCGTCGCCGCGGATAACATGGGTGATGCCCATGTCGCAATCGTCCACCACCACGCAGAAATTATAGGTGGGCGTGCCGTCGGCGCGGGCGATGATAAGGTCGTCGAGCGCTTCGTTGGGGATGCTGATTTCGCCCTTCACCAAGTCGTGCCATTTGGTTACGCCGGTAAGCGGTGTTTTGAAGCGGACAACAGGCTCGCGGCCGGCAGGAATTTCGGGCAGGGTTTTCCCCGGCTCGGGGCGCCAGCGGCGGTCGTAGGTGGCGGTGCCTTCTTTTTCGGCTTTCTCGCGCATGGCTTCCAGCTCTTCTTTGCTGCAATAGCAATGATAGGCGCGGCCTTGCGCCAACAGTTCGGCAATCACTTCTTTATAGCGGTCGAAGCGGCGGGTTTGGTAAACCACATTATCGGCATTGTCGTAATCGAGGCCTGCCCAGTTCATGCCGTCTAAAATGATGTTGACCGATTCGGCGGTGGAACGCTCCAAATCGGTGTCTTCGATGCGCAGCAGGAACTCGCCTTTGTGCTTTTTGGCAAAAGCCCATGAAAACAGGGCGGTGCGCACACCGCCGATGTGCAGGTAGCCGGTGGGGCTGGGGGCGAAACGGGTTTTAACGCTCATGATGAAGATTTTCCTATGTGTTTGCAAAGCCTTATTGTAGCCGAGAGTATTCAGCGGCAAAAGGCTTTCAGGCCGTCTGAAGATATCCGGCATGCGTGGGAAATTATGTTATATAATAACAAAAGTTTTATTTTTCCAACGTTAACCCAGCACTTATTTAAAAGGAATGATTATGAAGAAACCGAATGCCGTCGTATTGGCCGCTGCACTGGCCTTACTCTCTGCCTGTGCCCAAACCGGCGGCGGTACAGGCACACCGCAGCAGGCGGCCTCCCAACGTTTTGAATGCGACAACGGCCTGACCGCCCATATTCAAAACATCGGCACAGATAAAATCAAAATCCGCGTGCAGGACAGGGAAGGCATACTGACACTGGCCCCTTCCGGTTCGGGCGAGCGCTATGTGTCCCAAACCGGCCTGTGGGGCAGCGGCGGCGAATGGCACCAAAAAGGCGGAGAAGCCTATTTTGCCTACACCGGCATCCACGGAGCCAAAGGCGCTTCCACCTGCCGCTTAGCGCACTGAGTAAAACGTTACAGCGGCTTAAATTTAAAAGAGGACAAGGCGGAGAAACCGCCTTGTCCTCTTTTAAATTTAAGCCGCTGTATCATTCTTCCGGCAGTTTGGTAATTTTCACCCGCTCTATACGCCGGCCTTCTTTTTCGGTTACTTCAAACCGCCAGCCGTGAAAACCGATATGATCGCCCACATCGGGAATGCTTTGCAGCTCTTCCATAATCAGCCCGGCTACGGTGTGGTAGCCGGCATCTTCCGCTGGCGGCGGCAGGTTGAGTTGCGGAGCCAGCTCCACATATTCGAGCGCGCCGTCCACCGTCAGGCTTTCGTCGGGGTTGGCCTGCAGCATAGGTTCTTCTTCGCGCTCGAAGGCTTCGGGAAATTCGCCGGCAATGGTTTCCATCAAATCTTTCATGGTTACCATGCCGAGCACGGCACCGAATTCGTCTACCACCAGTGCGTAGTCGGCGCTGCTTTTGCGGAACAGCTCGATGGCATCAAGCGCGCTGGTGCTGTCGGGCAGAACCAGCGGTTGGCGCAAGGCCGCCTGAACGTTCATTTCCCCGTGCTCCAGCAATTGGGCGAGCAGGTCTTTTTTGTTGATGTAACCCAGCGGTTCGTCCACTCCGGCCTTGCCCACCACCAGCAGGCGGCTGTAGGGGGTGTTTTGCAGTTGGGCGTGCTGCTCTTCTTTGCTTTGCGAAATATCGAGCCGCTCGATGTCGCGGCGCGGAATCATCACGCCGAGTATCGGGCGTTCGGCCAGCATCAGCACGCTGCGTATCATGGATTTTTCGTTTTCTTCAAAATGGCCGCTGTCGTCGGGACTGCCGCCGGCGGTTGCCAGCACGCTTTCGCGTATGCCCATCATGCCCAGCACGTTATCAGCCGTGCGCTGCCGCCACGAGCGGCTGATGTAGTCGTTTTTGCGCACGTTTTTCTGCGAAATCTGGTTGAATATTTCAATCAGAATCGAGAAGCCGATAGCAGCATAGAGGTAGCCTTTGGGGATGTGGAAGTGGAAGGCTTCGGCAATCAGGCTGAAACCGATCATCAGCAAGAAGCCCAAACACAGCATCACCACGGTGGGGTGTTTATCGACAAATTCGGTGAGCGGTTTGCTGGCCAGAATCATCACCGTCATCGCCACCACCACGGCGGCCATCGCCACGACGATGTGGTCGACCATGGCCACGGCGGTAATCACCGAATCGATGGAAAACACCGCGTCCAATATCAGGATTTGCGCCACCACGCCCCAAAACGGCGAATGCTTTTTGTGGGTGTCGGCAATCGTAATCTGGTTATGCCCTTCCAGGCGCTCGTGCAGTTCGGTGGTGGCTTTGTAAAGCAGGAACAGGCCGCCGGCAAACATGATGAGGTCTTTGCCCGACACGGCAAGGCTGCCCCATTCCAAAAACGGTTTGGTGAGCGTGATGATGTGGGCCATAAAGCCGAGCATAATAATGCGGATAAGCACCGCCAAGGCCAGGCCGGTGATGCGGGCTTTGTCGCGCAGGGCAGGTTTGACTTTATTGGCCAGTATCGCCACAAACACGAGGTTGTCGATACCGAGCACTACTTCAAGTATTAACAGCGTTGCAAAGCCTATCCATGTTTGCGGGTCGGCCAACCAACTGAAATCCATAATGATTTAAATCCTTGTTTTTAGAATGCAGACAGGCAGACCGGTTGGTTTTCCGGCCTGCCTGTGGAAACGGCGCATACACAAAGGGCGTCGGTATAACTGCCCTGCTCCGCGTCTTTCATAAAAGTGTATGCCTTAAAATAATATGGAATCAGCAGTTTATCATTTTCATGTTTTTTAAGGAAGAGAGGCCGCCTGAAAGGCTGCCGGAGGTTTCAGACGGCCTTTGCAAACCGCCGTATCTGACTTTCTCCACATGGCGGCAGCCGAATCAGGTTATACCGCCATACCTGCACGAACCCGCGTTTTTTCGGTTATCATTTATGTTTTGTCTACCATTACGGCGGCTTTCCGCCCCAACTGTTTATTATGTCTGATATACAACACAACACGCAGGTAAAACGCCGTTTGAAAACGCGGCACTTATCCATGATTGCCATCGGCGGCTCCATCGGCACCGGCCTGTTTATGGCCAGCGGCACCGCCATCAGCGCGGCAGGGCCGGGCGGCGCGCTTTTGGCTTATGCCGCCATCGGCCTGATGGTGTATTTTTTAATGACCTCCCTAGGCGAAATGGCCACCTACCTACCCACCTCCGGCTCGTTCAGCACCTACGCCTCGCGCTTCGTCGATCCGTCGCTGGGTTTTGCGCTGGGCTGGAACTATTGGTTCAACTGGGTGATTACGGTGGCTGCCGACGTGGTGATTGCCGCCGTGGTCATCACCTATTGGGAGCCGATGCGGTTTATGGCGCCGTGGGCGTGGAGCCTGCTGTTTTTCGCGATGATTTTCCTGCTCAACACCTTGTCGGTGCGCGCCTACGGCGAATCGGAATATTGGTTTGCACTGATTAAAGTGATTACCGTGATTGTATTTCTCGGCGTGGGCGTGCTCACCATTTTCGGCATACTCGGCGGCCAATATGTCGGCCTGAGCAATATGACGATGGGCGACGCGCCGTTTTTGGGCGACGGCGCCGGCGGGCAGTTTCTCACCGTGTTGGGCGTGTTTCTGATTGCCGGTTTCTCGTTTCAGGGCACTGAGCTTATCGGCATCACCGCCGGAGAATCGGAAAACCCCGCAGAAAGCATTCCCAAAGCCGTGAAGCAGGTTTTCTGGCGGATTCTGATTTTCTACATTCTCGCCATTCTGGTTATCGGTCTGCTGATTCCCTACACCAGCCCCCAACTTTTGGGTGCGGATGTAGACGAAATCGCCAAATCGCCGTTTACGCTGGTGTTCGAACGCGCCGGTTTGGCTTTCGCCGCCGCCGTGATGAACGCCGTGATTCTCACCTCAATTCTGTCGGCGGGCAATTCGGGCATGTATGCTTCCACCCGCATGCTCTACGCCATGGGTAAAGACGGCCTTGCCTACAAAACCTTCGCCCGCACCAGTGCGGCAGGCGTGCCGGTGGTTTCGCTGCTGGCCACCGCCGCCGTGGTGCTGCTGGTGTTCACGCTGCAACTGGTGAGCGACAAAATGTATCAATACATTCTGGCCGCTTCGGGCTTAACCGGTTTTATCGCCTGGCTGGGCATCGCCGTGAGCCACTACCGCTTCCGCCGCGCCTATATCGCGCAGGGCAAAGATTTGAACGCCCTCGTTTACCGCGCCAAATGGTTCCCCTTCGGCTCGCTGCTGGCGCTGGCCCTGTGCGTGCTGGTGATTATCGGCCAAGATACGGAGCTGGTGCTCAAAGGCAGCTTCGATTGGGACAGGCTGGTGATTACCTATATGGGCCTGCCGGTGTTTTTGGGCTTTTATTTCTACCACAAACTGCGCTACAAAACGCACAAGGTTCCACTGGAGCAGGTGGATTTGAGCCAAGACGCGCATTAACGGCACAGCTGTAAATCGATCAGGCCGTCTGAAAAGTTTTTCAGACGGCCTCTTTCTCCGCATTCATTGCTTTAAGCAGTTTCTCTACTTTTTCAGGATCTTCGCTGCGCATCAGGCGGGCGGTTTCGTTTTCGAGTTCGAGCGTGTTGCTGCGCAGCACGATGTCTTTTACCGCCAAAAGGTTGCCGGTATTCATCGAAAACCGCCGCAAACCCATGCCCAAAAGCAGGCGGGTGAAGTGGGTGTCGCCGGCCATTTCGCCGCACACCGATACAGCCTTACCCATGCGGTTGGCGGTGCGGATAATATGCTGTATCAGTTTGAGTACGGCGGGGTGGCCGGGCTGGTAGAGGTAGCTGACGGCATCGTCGCCGCGGTCGACCGACAAAGTGTATTGGATTAAATCGTTGGTGCCGATAGAAATAAAGTCGACGTGTTTGAGCAGGCCGGCCACGGTGAGTGCGGCCGACGGGATTTCTATCATACAGCCGGCCGACACTTCGCCGAAAGGTTCGTCGCGCTCGGCCAACTGCCGCCTGGCGGTTTCCAAATGCACCAGGCACTGCTTCAGCTCGGTAATGTCGGTAATCATCGGCCACATCATTTTCACCGGCCCGTGCACGGCGGCGCGAAGAATAGCGCGCATCTGGGTTCGGAACATCACCGGCTCGGCCAGGCACAGGCGGATGCCGGTCAGCCCCAGTGCGGGGTTGAGGCTGCCGTTGGGCGTGGCGCTTTGGCCGAACCAGCGCGGGTTTTTGTCCACGCCCAAATCCACAGTGCGGATAGTAAGGCTTTTGCCTTTGAGTTTTTTCACAAATTTGGCATACACGGCATACTGCTCGTCTTCAGACGGCATGGTGTCGCGGTTGAGATAGAGGAATTCGCTGCGGAACAGGCCCACACCGTCGGCACCCATATCGTTCAAACGTTTGATGTCTTCGGCCGATTCGATGTTGGCAAGCAGTTCGATGTTCACGCCGTCTTCGGTGGTGGCAGCGGTTTTTTTGATTTTGTTCAGCTCGCGGGTGCGGGCACGGTATTCGCGGGCACGGGCGCGGTATTCGTTGAGCACCAGCTCGTCGGGGTTGATAATCAGCACGCCGTTGATGCCGTCTACAATCACCCATTCGTTTTCGCTGATGAGCTTGCGGGCGTTGGAGAGGCCGATAACCGAGGGAATATTCAGGCTGCGGCCGAGAATGGCGGTGTGGCTGGTGGGGCCGCCGATGTCGGTAACGAAAGCGGCGATGCGCTGTTCTTTGAAATACACCGTGTCGGCGGGCGAGATGTCGTTGGCCACCAGCACGGTGTCGTCGAGCAGGTTGCCGTCGAGGTTCAGTTCGTTGCCCTGCCCGGCCAGGTTATTATGGATGCGCCCGACCACTTGCAGCATATCCTGCTTGCGCTCGCGCAGGTAGGCATCGTCGATTTCGTCGAACTGGGCGGCCAGTTTGTCGGTTTGCAGCTTCAGCGCCCATTCTGCGTTGATGTGCTGCTCTTCGATGATGTCGACAGGTTCGCGCGACAGGGTGGCATCGGTTAACAGCATCAGGTGCAGCGAAATAAACGCGCCCAACTCGGTAGGGGCGTTTTCGGGAATCGCGCTGCGCAGCTGCTCGAGTTCTCGGCGCGTGGCTTTAACGGCGGCTTCGTAGCGGGAGGTTTCGCCTGCAATACCGGATGCTTCCAAATCATATTGCGGCACTTCGTGCATGCCGCGCGTAACCAGATGGGCGCGGCCGATGGCTATGCCTTTTCCTGCGCTCACGCCGTGCAATACGATGCTCATATTATCCGCCTTCGCCGAAACAGTCGTTAATCAGTGCGGTGAGCGCCTGCATGGCGGCCTCTTCGTCGGCCCCGTCGGTTTCCAGCTCTATCACCGTGCCTTTGGCGGCGGCCAGCATCATCAGCCCCATAATGCTTTTGCCGTTAACACGCTTTCCGTTGCGGCTGACCCACACTTCGCTTTGGAACTGTGCGGCGGTTTGGGTAAACTTGCTTGATGCGCGTGCGTGAAGGCCGAGTTTATTAATAATTTCAATGGGTTGTTTCATCATACGGCACATCCTTCGGGCGGGCTTGTGATGTCGATAATGCCGTTAACGGCGGCTTCTTTAACCAACCGGGTAAAGGCGGCCAGATTGTCTGCCTCGGGAGAGTAGTTGGCGGCCTTCACCATCATAGGTGCGTTCAGGCCGGTGAGCATGGCGGTTTTACCGCCTTCCACCAGTTGGCGGGCGGCATTGCAGGGGGTGGCGCCGAAAATGTCGGTCATAATCAGCACGCCCGCATCGCTGTTTAATTCTGCCGTCATCTTACGTGCGCGGGAGATAACGCTGTTGTGGTCTTCGTGGGTGTCTACGCCGAGTATGCGGATATTCTGCGGCGTGTCGCCCAAAAAGAAATGCTGCGCCAGGCTGCGGTAGGCTTCGCCTATGGCTTCGTGGGTGATGATCAATAAGCCTATCATGGTGTATTCCTCATGAAGATATTTTCAGACGGCCTGTTGCGGTTAACGTTATAGCCAACACGCTATATCATGCTATATATAGATATGGCTGCGGCTTTATTCAAGGCCGTCTGAAATGATGGTTTACTGCCCGCGCAGGGCGTAAACGGCGGCCAGATTGCGCCACGCGCCGGCAGCATCCATACCGTAGCCGAACACATAGCGGTCTGGCACGTTGATGCCGATATAGTCGGCACTAACCGGTTTTTCTTTACCGGTTAATTTGTTGGCGAATACGGCGGTGGCGCAGGAGGCTGCGCCCAAGTCCAACACCTGCTGCTTGATGGCGGCCATGGTGCGGCCTTCGTCGAGTATGTCGTCGAGCACCAGCACATGGCGTCCCGCCACGCCTTCCTGCGGGGCGCGCAGCCAGTTGAAATTGCCGCCTTGCAGTTTGTCGCCGTAGCGCGAAACGTGAACGTAGTCGAAGTCGAGCGGAAAATGCAGCAGCGGCAGCAGCTGGCCGGTAAACACCACCGCGCCGCCCATCACGGGCAAAATCAGCGGGTATTTATCGCCCAAGTCGGCAGTAATTTCACCGGCCAGGCGCAACAGTTCGCGGCGGCAGGCGTCTTCGCCGAACAGCAGTTCGGCATCGTCGAGCATGGCTTGGGTGTGCAGCCGTTTGGTTTCGATATCCATAATTTTTGAGGTTTTCTGCAAAATTAAAGTGCCATTATATAGGCAAGCCGCGCGCGAATCATACGGGTTTCTGTTTGGCCGTCTGAAAACCGCTGCGGCTGCTCTGCCGATGCCTGCCATATCCCGTATAATCCGCCCCTGTTTCCATTTTTCAGACGGCCTCACCGTGAATACCGCCCCGCACGATCCTTATGCTTTTTTAGAAAACCTGCACAGCGAAAAAACGCAGCATTTCGCCGCCGAAGCCCATGCCGAAACGCAGGCGCGCTTCACCGCATCGGAAGCGTTCGGGCAAACCGTCGCCGAGATGGTGAAGCAGCTGCAAAACCCGCGCCAGATTGCGTTTTGCCAGGAACACCGCGCGCGCATGTACCACTTCCACCAAGACGACGACCACCCGAAAGGCGTGTATCAGGTGTGCAGCGCGGCTTCTTACCGTTCGGGCTACCCCGAATGGCAAACGCTGTTTTCGGTGGCCGATTTCGACAGCGTGCTGGGCGACGATGTGTATCTCGACGGCGTATCGCACTATGTCGAACAGCCCGAGCGCGTATTAATCAGCCTCAGCCGCGCGGGCGGCGACGCGGCCTACACGCTCGAATTCGACCTTGCCGAAAAAAAACTGGCGGCAGACGGTTTTCATTTTCCCGCCGGCAAAAACCACATCGCCTGGCGCGACGAAAACAGCGTGTGGGTCTGCCCCGCGTGGCACGAAGAGCAAACCACCGCAGCGGGCTACCCGCGCGAAGTGTGGCTGGTGGAGCGCGGCCAAACCTTTGAGGAGGGCACGCCCGTTTACCGCATGGATTCAGACGGCATGATGGTCAACGCCTGGCGCTATCTCGACGCACAAGGCGCACCCGTAGATTTAATCGAAGCCGCCCGCAGTTTCTACACCAAAACCTATCTGCAAGTGCTGCCCAATGGCGAAGCCCTGCCCCTCAACCTGCCCGAAGACTGCGAAATTTCCGGCTACCTCGCCGGCCACCTGCTACTGCACCTGCACAGCCCGTGGCGGCGTGCCAACCAAAGCTACCCCGCCGGCAGCCTCGTGGCCGTAAAGCTCAACAAAGGCAAAACCGGCGCCGCACAGCTGCTGTTCGCCCCGAATGAAACCCAAGCGTTGGAAAGCATCGAAACCACCAAACACTTCATCATCGCCAATATCCTAGACAACGTTTCAGGCCGTCTGAAAGCATGGCGCCTTTCAGACGGCCGCTGGCAGGAAGAAAGCCTGCCCGAACTGCCGCAGGGCGCGCTTGAGCTGGCCGACCAACCGTGGGGAGGCGACGTGCTCTATATCGCCGCCGGCGACTTCACCACCCCGCTGACCCTGTTCGCACTCGACCTCAACGTGATGGAACTTACGGTGGTGCGCCGCCAGCCCGTGCAGTTCGACACCACCGGCATCACCGTGCAGCAGCTTTATGCCGAATCCGCCGACGGCGAGCGCATCCCCTATTACCACGTCGGCAAAAACCACACGCCCGACACCCCCGCAATCATTTACGTTTACGGCGGCTTCGCCGTGCCCGAACTGCCGCACTACATGGGCAGCATCGGCAAATACTGGCTCGAACCGGGCAAATCGTTCGTGCTCGCCAACGTGCGCGGCGGCGGCGAATTCGGCCCGCGCTGGCACCGCGCCGCACAAGGCATACACAAACACAAAAGCGTGGACGACCTGCTTGCCGTTGTTCGCAACCTGCACGATCGCGGCCTCAGCAGCCCCGCACACACCGCCATACAAGGCGGCAGCAACGGCGGCCTGATCACCGCATCCGCCTTCGTGCGCGAACCGCAGGCAATCGGTGCATTGGTGTGCGAAATGCCCCTGACCGACATGCTGCGCTACCCCTACCTTTCGGCAGGCGCAAGCTGGACCGACGAATACGGCCACCCCGAACAGCCCGAATTTGCCGCCGCCCTCGCCGAGCTTTCCCCCTACCACCGGCTTTCAGACGGCCGAACCTACCCCCCCGCACTGATAACCACCAGCCTGAGCGACGACCGCGTCCACCCCGCCCACGCGCTCAAGTTTTACGCCAAACTGCGCCGCAGCAGCCCCCGCACCTGGCTCTACGCCCCCGCAAACGGCGGCCACACCGGCAACACCACCCAAGAAGATTCGGTTACCGAATTCGCCTGCATCCTGCAATTTCTCAACGAAAGCCTCGGCGCAGCCCCGGGCGCGCAAAGGCCGTCTGAAAATGCCGTTCCGCAACAGCGCCCGCACACACGCGGAAAACATCAGAAAACCGCCCCCGCAAACGCCCTCAACAAAACAAAACACCCAACAAATTGAAAATAAAATAAAATAAAAAGCCTATTGTGATTCAAAATAAGCCTATGCTAATATGCCGCCTAACCCCGCGCGGTTCAGGCGGCATGCCCGCCCCGCATTTTTCGATAGAAAACTCTAAAAGGATTCGGTACAATCCGACCGAGTTTGTTTTTTAAAACCCGCCTTTCCCGATAAGGCATTTAAGGACCGACCGATATGTCAAACATTGAACAACAAGTTAAAAAAATTGTTGCCGAACAACTGGGCGTTAACGAAGCCGAAGTGAAAAACGAATCTTCCTTCCAAGACGACCTGGGCGCAGATTCCCTCGACACCGTTGAGCTGGTAATGGCTTTGGAAGAAGCCTTCGGCTGCGAAATCCCCGACGAAGAAGCCGAAAAAATCACCACCGTGCAACTGGCTATCGACTATATCCAATCACACTCCGCCTAAGCGCGCAGTGCCTTAAACCATACCGAACCAGCCTCTGCTGCGGGTCTGCCTGCCGACAGAGGCTTTTTGGCTTGCACACCCTTCACAACAAAACCTTTCAGACGGCCTGTCCGCCGCAGACGCAGGCCGCATAAACCGAAAACAGCGAGAACATTATGAGTCAGCGAAGAGTCGTTATCACAGGTTTGGGTCAGGTATCGCCCGTGGGCAACGATACCGCCACCGCTTGGAACAACCTTTTGGCCGGTAAAAGCGGCATCGGCGCCATCACCCGCTTCGACGCCTCCGACATCAACAGCCAAATCGCAGGCGAAGTGAAAGATTTCGACATCGGCGCCTATATCAGCCCCAAAGAGGCCCGCCGCATGGACACATTCATCCACTACGGCATCGCCGCCTCCCTGCAAGCCATCGCCGATGCCGGGCTGGACGAAACCGAAAATCTCGATAAAGACCGCGTGGGCGTCAACATCGGCTCGGGTATCGGCGGCCTGCCCAGCATCGAAGCCACCGGTGCCGTGGTGCAGGAAAGCGGCGCACGCAAAATCAACCCGTTTTTCATTCCCGGCTCGCTGATCAACCTGATTGCCGGCCACGTAACCATACTCAAAGGCTACCGCGGCCCCAGCTACGGCATAGTTTCCGCCTGCACCACAGGCGCGCACTCCATCGGCGACTCCGCCCGCATGATCAAATACGGCGATGCCGACGTGATGATTGCCGGCGGTGCCGAAGGCGCCATCTGCACCTTGGGCGTCGGCGGATTCGCCGCCATGAAGGCGCTCTCCACCCGCAACGACGACCCCGCCACCGCCTCCCGCCCGTGGGACAAAGGCCGCGACGGCTTCGTTATCGGCGAAGGCGCCGGCATTCTGGTGTTGGAAGAGCTGGAACACGCCAAAAAACGCGGCGCCAAAATCTATGCCGAAATCGTCGGCTTCGGCATGAGTTCCGATGCCTACCACATCACCGCACCCAACGTCGAAGGCCCCGCCATCGCCGTTACACGCGCCCTCAAAGACGCCGGCCTGAACCCTGGCGATGTGGATTACGTCAACGCACACGGCACCTCCACCCCGTTGGGCGACGCCAACGAAACCAATGCCCTGAAACTTGCATTGGGCGACCATGCCTACAAAGTCGTGGTCAACTCCACCAAATCGATGACCGGCCACCTGCTCGGCGCCGCCGGCGGCGTGGAAGCCGTGTACAGCGTATTGGCCGTGCACCACCAAAAATCGCCGCCCACCATCAACATCTTCGAGCAAGACACCGAATCCGGCTGCGACTTGGACTACTGCGCCAACGAAGCCCGCGACGTGAAAATCGACGTGGCGATTTCCAACTCGTTCGGCTTCGGCGGCACCAACGGCACTTTGGTGTTTAAGAAATTCGAAGGTTGATTTCTAAATCCGAACAAAGTTGAAAAATAATATAAAGATAAAGGCCGTCTGAAACATTTCAGACGGCCTTGTATCAAATACCTACCCGTTTTATTTCAATACCACCTTCATCCAGCGGCCAACCCATTGCTTCTGCTTTTCCGCCATTTGTTTGGCGCCCGGCGCATCATGCTTGGGCGGGGTTTGGGCAAACTCGAACACTTTCGGCAGCGGTGTGCCTTTCACCGCCGGATAAACCCACATTTCGGTCGGCAGGGCTTGCTGCACGTCGGCGCTTTGCAGGTAAGACACCAGCTTCATCGCCAACGCAGGCTGTTTCGCACCTTTGAGCACCGCCGCGCCTTCCACTTGGCGGAATACGCCGCCTTTGAGGAACAGGTTGCCGGTGGGCGGTTCGGTGTATTTGCCTTTGCCGTAATGCACTTCGGCGGCAGGGCTGGTGGCGTAGCTCACAATCAGCGGGCGCGATCCGCCGTTTCTGGTGAAATCGGTGTTGTAGGCATCGCTCCAGCTTTTCGCCACTTTCACGCCGTTGCGGCGCATTTCGCCCCACCATTTAAAAGCGGCCTCTTCGCCCAATCCGCCGATGTTGGCCATTAAGAACGACAAACCGGGGCCGGAGGTGGCGGGATTGGGCGTAACCAGCAGGTTTTTATAGGCGGGTTTGGCCAAATCCTGCAGCGACTGCGGCAGCGGCAGCCTGTTTTGCTCGAACCATTTTTTATCATAGTTCAGCACCACATAACCGTAATCCACCGCCACCGCACCGGGCAGCGAAGCGTTTGCCGGCGCCGACGCGGGCTGTTTGTCGGCCAGTATACCGTTTTGCACGGCTTTGGCGATGTTGGCGTTGTCCAGCCCGTACACCGCGTCGGCAATCGGCTTGGCGCGGCTCAAAATCAGCTTGTTGAGCATTTCGTTGCCGCTGCCCGCCTTGATAACGGACACTTTGGCATTGTTTTCCTGCTCAAACTTGGCGATGGTTTCTTTAGGCAGGCTGAACGAGCCGTGCACCGCCAGCCGCACTTCGGTTTGCGCAAAAGCCGCGCCCCACAGGCACAGCCACAGCCCTGCACCCGATAAAATTTTCTTTTTCATGTTTTCTCTCATCTGCCTGTATCCGTATAATCCGTCAAAACGGCATCATGCCGCCTGAAAAAATATTTCAAATATCATGACTTGTCAAACCGTTTGGCTGTTCGATCTCGATAACACCCTGCATCACGCCGATGCGGGCATTTTTACCTTAATTAACCGCCGCATGACTGCCTACCTTGCCGGGCGGCTGAATTTGGATGAAAAAGCCGCTTCCGATCTGCGGCAGGATTATTGGCACCGCTACGGCGCCACGCTGGCCGGGCTGCAGCTGCACCACCCTGAAGTGTGTGTAAACGAATTTTTACAACACAGCCATCCTTTGGCCGAAATCCTGCCCGAGCTGGTGCCGGTGGCCGGGGCTGCAGAAACTTTAAGCCGTCTGAACGGTCGAAAAGCAATATTCTCAAATGCACCCTCGTTTTATGTGCGCGCACTGGCAGATGCCATGAATATCACGCCCTGTTTCGACGCCTTGTTCGGCACCGACGATTTCGGCCTGCTCTACAAGCCCCACCGCCGGGCTTATTTAAACGTATGCCGCCTGCTGGATACGCCGCCCGGGTGCTGCATCATGGTGGACGACAGCGCCGACAACCTGCATACCGCCAAAAAACTGGGCATGAAAACCGTTTGGTTCGGCGCCACCGCCCGACCTCTGCCCTTTGTAGACTGCGCCGCTCCCGATATGGCCGCACTGCGGCAGTGGGCGGCGGCAGAATCTCCGCTATGAACAGGGCGGCAATTTGATTAAAATGGCATCTGCCTTACCCATCCGGTGCTTTCAAAATTTTAAGGACAAATCATGCGTTATATCACTTTTTTAGCCGCCCTCGCCGCTCTGGCGGGCTGCTCTTGGGAAACCTATCAAAACGCCGAAGGCCGCACCGCGCTGCGCCAGAAATACGAACCCGGCACCCCCGTGGTGTATCAGGACGGCACTTATTCGCGCAATATGCGCTATAACCAGTTCCGCCCCGAACAGCGCGCCGTTACCTCAGGCAACAGCGGGCACGACGTGCGCGGCACCCACTGGCAGCAGCCCGGCGGCCAACAACAGCCCGAAGCCGAAGCCGAACCCGTAAACGGCGTAACGCCGGATATGGCGCAATAAACACCCGCCGCACCCAAACCGGCCGGCAGGCCGTCTGAAACCGCAAAATGCAGGTTTTCAGACGGCCTGCGCGAATACATCAACCGACATTATGAAAGACAAAGCCGTATCATGAGCCAATCACCCCTTCACGTTGTTATCCTCGCTGCGGGCAAAGGCACGCGCATGTATTCCAAACTGCCCAAAGTGCTGCACGAAATCGGCGGCGAACCGATGGTGGCGCGCGTTATCGATACCGCCCGCAGCCTCAACCCCGCAGGCATTCATGTGGTTATCGGCCACGGCAAAGAAATGGTGCGCGAAAAAGTAAAGCGCGACGTGAACTGGGTGGAGCAAACCGAACAGCTCGGCACCGGCCACGCCGTGAAAACGGCCTTGCCGCACCTGCCCTCGGAAGGCCGCACGCTGGTGCTGTACGGCGATGTACCGCTCACCGACACCGCCACGCTTGAAGCCCTGCTGACCGCCGCAGGCAGCGAAGTCGGCCTGCTTACCGATGTGCTCGACAACCCCGCAGGCTACGGCCGCATCATCCGCGAAGGCGGCAAAGTGGTGGCGATTGTCGAAGAAAAAGACGCAAGCCCCGAACAAAAAGCCGTGAAAGAAACCAACACCGGCATCTTAGTGCTGCCCAACGCCAAGCTTGAAAGCTGGCTGAACAGCTTGAGCAGCAACAACGCGCAGGGCGAATACTACCTCACCGACCTGATTGCGCTGGCCAACGCCGACGGTATCGCCGTGCGCCCCGTGCAGGTGGCCGCCTCTTATCTGGCCGCCGGCGTCAACAACAAAGTGCAGCTGGCCGAACTGGAACGCATTTTCCAAACCAATCAGGCGCAAGCGCTGCTCACCGCCGGCGTTACCCTGCGCGACCCCGCCCGCTTCGATTTGAGAGGCCGTCTGAAACACGGCCAAGATGTCGTTATCGATGTAAACGTGGTGCTCGAAGGTGAAGTGGAGCTGGGCGACAACGTGGAAATCGGCGCCAACTGTGTGATTAAAAACGCCAAAATCGGCGCCGGCACCAAAATCGCCCCGTTTTCCAGCCTGGAAAACTGCGAAATCGGCACCGCCGCCGCCATCGGCCCCTATGCCCGCCTGCGCCCCGGCGCGAAACTGGCCGACGAAGTGCACATCGGCAACTTCGTCGAAGTGAAAAACACCGTAATAGGCAAAGGCAGCAAAGCCAACCACCTCACCTATCTGGGCGACGCCGAAATCGGCAGTCAAACCAATATCGGCGCCGGCACCATCACAGCCAACTACGACGGCGTCAACAAACACAAAACCGTAATCGGCGACGACGTGCGCATCGGCTCGAACGTGGTGCTGGTCGCCCCCGTGTCGCTGGGCAGCAAAGTAACCGTCGGTGGCGGCAGCACCATCACCAAAAACTGCGAAGACAACACCCTCGTGCTCGCCCGCTCGCGCCAAACCGTGATTGAAGGCTGGGTGAGGCCTGAAAAGAAAAGTAAATGAGGTTTCCAATGATCTCTATTTACTATTATTTCACAAATTCAAACAAGAGAATATTATGATTAAAAATATTGTTATGATCATTATAGGATTTAGTTTTTCACTAACTATATCCGCTTCCGAAATCAATAAAAACGAAGGCCTTATCCAAGTAGCAAGTAGAAATAAAGCAAATATTACTTCTACTACTTCTAACTCCGGCAGATATCAAAGAATAGTCAAATATTCAACTGACGCGGAAGCTGCAAAAGCAGCCGAAAAATTAGGTTATATAAAAACAAACTATAGAACACGAAACGGAGCAGCCGTTTTTAAAAAAGGCAACAGCTACATCAGCCGTGATGTTGACGGACATAGCGGCGGAACATGGAAAGAAGCCTCTAGTCCTGAAAAACTAAACAGCGACAAAACCAGAAACGGTACTTTTGATGAAAACATGAAAAGAATTGGAAATTAAAATGGACAAACTTGATAATTTTTACAGAAATATAACTTTCTCAGAGAAATATGACGAAAAATCATTTATTTATGAATGGATAAACAATGGAATTTGGTGTGATGAAGAATATTGGAAACTAGAGGCTTCATTAAATCATCTTAAAACACAATATCCTTATCCGAACGATATTCCCAGGGAAATATGTTTAGGTATTGTCCGCATCATGGAATTAATGATGGTTCCTAACTGGTTGGATTTTGAAATACAACCTTCTGTAAACCATCCTGCCAATACCGATGCTACCATTTATGAACGCTTTGAAAGATTGAAATTCGTATGCCGGAGCATTTTCAGCGGAGAAACATGCGAACTGTTTGACTATTACCCTATTGAAAGTTAAACGAAAATTCCTAACCAAGCTGTTCGAACACCGAACGGCTTGATTTCACTAACCACTTGATACTAAGGAACTTATATGTGCGGTATCGTAGGCGCCATCCGCGCCGACCACAACGTAGTGGATTTTCTTACAGACGGCCTCAAACGCTTGGAATACCGGGGCTATGATTCATCGGGCATCGCCGTACAGGTTGACGGCAAAATCAAACGCGTGCGCCGCGTCGGCCGCGTACAGTTGATGGAAGATGCCGCCAAAGAAAAAGGCCTGTTCGGCCACATCGGCATCGGCCACACCCGCTGGGCCACCCACGGCGGCGTAACCGAACCCAACGCCCACCCGCATATTTCAGGCGGCCTGATTGCCGTGGTGCACAACGGCATCATCGAAAACTTTGAAGACGAGCGCGCCCGCCTGCAAGGCTTGGGCTACGAATTCGAGTCGCAAACCGACACCGAAGTGATTGCCCACAGCATCAAACACGAATACACCGCCAACGGCGGCAGGCTGTTTGAAGCCGTTCAATCGGCCACCCGAAACTTCCACGGCGCCTACGCCATCGCCGTGATTGCGCAAGACAACCCCGACGAAATGGTGGTTGCCCGCATGGGCTGCCCGCTGCTGATTGCGCTGGGCGACAACGAAACCTTTATCGCCTCCGACGTTTCCGCCGTGATTGCCTTCACCCGCAACATCGCCTACCTTGAAGACGGCGACATCGCCGTGTTACGTGCCGGCGGCATCGAAAAACTGATCGACAAAACCGGCAATCACGCCCAGCGCAAAGTGAAAGTATCCGAACTTTCACTCGCCTCGCTCGAACTCGGCCCCTACAGCCACTTTATGCAGAAAGAAATCCACGAGCAGCCCCGCGCGATTGCCGACACCGCCGAAGTGTTTCTCGACGGCGGCTTCGAGCCGGAAAACTTCGGCGAAAAAGCGCGCGAAGTGTTCAACGATATCGACAGCATCAAAATCCTCGCCTGCGGCACATCATATTATTCCGCCCTCACCAGCAAATACTGGCTGGAGAGCATCGCCAAAGTGCCGACCGACGTGGAAATCGCCAGCGAATACCGCTACCGCGACGTGATCGCCAACCCCAAACAGCTGATTATCACCATTTCCCAGTCCGGCGAAACACTCGACACCATGGAAGCGCTGAAATACGCCCAATCGCTCGGCCACAAACACAGCCTTTCCATCTGCAACGTGATGGAATCCGCCCTGCCGCGCGAAAGCGAACTGGTGCTCTATACCCGAGCCGGCGCCGAAATCGGCGTAGCTTCCACCAAAGCCTTCACCACCCAGCTGGTCGTATTGTTCGGCCTGGCCGTTACTCTCGGCAAAATGCGCGGTTTGGTGGGCAGCGAGCAGGCCCGCGCCTATCTCGAAGAATTGCGCCAGCTGCCCGGCAGCATCCAGCACGTGATGAACCTCGAGCCGCAAATCGCCGCTTGGGCGCAAAAGTTCGCCAAGAAAACCAGCGCCCTCTTCCTCGGCCGCGGCATCCACTATCCGATTGCCCTTGAAGGTGCGCTGAAGCTGAAAGAAATCACCTATATCCACGCCGAAGCCTACCCTGCGGGCGAGCTAAAACACGGCCCCTTGGCACTGGTGGACGAAAACATGCCCGTGGTGGTAATCGCACCCAACGACAGCCTGTTGGACAAAGTGAAAGCCAATATGCAGGAAGTGGGCGCGCGCGGCGGCGAGCTGTTTGTGTTTACCGACCTCGACAGCCACTTCAACGAAGGCGAAGGCGTACACGTTATCCGCACCCCGCGCCATGTGGGCGTGCTCTCACCCATCGTGCACACCATTCCCGTGCAGTTATTGTCATACCACGCCGCCCTCGCGCGCGGCACCGATGTCGACAAACCGCGCAATCTGGCCAAATCGGTAACGGTGGAATAACGCCCGTTTGGTGGTTTGATTAAAAAGCAAAGGCCGTCTGAAAAAACATTTTCAGACGGCCTTCCGTATCACTGCCGGCCAACCGGCTTTCAAATCCGCTTCGCCAATTCCTCGGCCTTACCCACATACAGCGCGGGCGTGAGCGCGAGCAGCTGCCGTTTGGCTTCGGCGGGGATTTCCAGCGATTCCACAAACACTTTCAGCACCTCGGGCGTGATGCCGTCTTTGCCGCGGGTGAGGTCTTTCAGTTTTTCATACGGGTTGGCCGCGCCGTAGCGGCGCATCACGGTTTGGATAGGCTCGGCCAACAATTCCCAAGTAGCGTCCAAATCGGCGGCCAGCGCGGCGGGGTTGGCTTCAAGCTTGTTGAGGCCGCGCAGGTGCGCCGCCCAGCCCAGCACGGTGTAGCCCGCGCCCACGCCCATATTGCGCAGCACGGTGCTGTCGGTCAGGTCGCGCTGCCAGCGCGAAACGGGCAGTTTTTCGGCCAAAAAGCCCAACACGGCGTTGGCCATGCCCAGATTGCCTTCGGAATTTTCAAAATCAATCGGGTTGACCTTATGCGGCATGGTCGAAGAGCCGACTTCGCCCGCCTTCACTTTCTGCTTGAAATAGCCGAGCGAAATATAACCCCAAACGTCGCGGTTGAAATCGATCAATATGGTGTTGATGCGGCTGATGGTTTGGAAAAACTCGGCCATATAGTCGTGCGGCTCGATTTGAATGGTGTAGGGGTTGAAGGTCAAACCCAGCGATTCTTCGACGAATTTTCTGCAATGAGTTTCCCAATCCACATCGGGATAGGCCGCCATGTGGGCGTTGTAGTTGCCCACGGCGCCGTTGATTTTTCCTAAAAACTGCTGCGATTCGAGCTGTTTGGTTTGGCGTTGCAGGCGGTAAACCACGTTGGCAGTTTCTTTGCCCAGCGTGGTGGGGGTAGCAGGCTGGCCGTGGGTGCGGCTCATCATCGGCACAGCGGCCAGATCGTGCGCCATTTCGGTGAGTTTGGCAGTGATTTCGGCCAGTTTGGGCAGCAGCACGGTTTCGCGCGCGTCGCGCAGCATCAGCGCGTGGGAGAGGTTGTTGATGTCTTCGCTGGTGCAGGCGAAGTGGATAAACTCGCCGGCGGCGGCCACTTCGGGCACGCCGGAGAAGCGTTCTTTCAGCCAGTATTCAACGGCTTTCACGTCGTGGTTGGTGGTGGCCTCAATGGCTTTCACCGCTGCGGCGTCTTCCGGAGAAAAATCTTCAATCACGCGGTCGATTTCGGCAACGGTAAAGCTGCTGAACGCGGGCACCTCGGTGATTTCCGGTGCAGCGGCCAATGCTTTTAGCCAATTGAGTTCGACTTTCACACGCGCCTTCATCAGGCCGTATTCTGAAAAAACCGGGCGCAGCGCTTCAACGGATCGGGCATAGCGCCCGTCGAGCGGGGAAAGGGCGGAAATGGGGTTGATCATAATCGGTTATCCTGTAAATGGCAGAAAATTCAAGACGGCGATTATACATCAATGCGCGGTGGCCTTTGTTTTTTATGGGGAAGCAGGTGCGCCTTTTATGTTTGTATACCGGTTTTCAAAATATATATAGTTAAACCACCAAATTTTAGTAACTGCTCCGTCATACTCGGGCTTGACCCGAGTATCTCACTTTCTTAAAAAAATTTCTGAAATCCAAAAAGATACTCGGGTCAAGCCCGAGTATGACGTGCGTACTTTTTCTTAAGTTAATTGGCTATAGTGGCAAAACCGCAGCAGGCCGTCTGAAAGCAAGCGGCACGGCATTTCCGCCCCGCCCGCTTTCAGACGGCCCGATTTATCCGACCCAAACGTTTTTATTACATTTTTATACGCATAAACCGTTATAATCATGCGTCTTTATAATAACTGCCAACTGCCATGAAAGCCCGCCTCTCCCTGCCCGTCTTTGCCGCCGTGCTGCTTGCCGCCTGCGGCACGCCGAAACAACCCGCACCGAGCCCCCAACCGCCCGTGCAGGCCAAACCCAAAGCCGTGGTCGGCCTGGCGCTCGGCGGCGGCGCATCAAAGGGCTTTGCCCATATCGGCGTGATTAAGGTTTTGAAAGCCAACAATATTCCCGTCCACTTGGTTACCGGCACCAGCGCAGGCTCGATTGTGGGCAGCCTGTATGCGGGCGGTATGTCGCCCGACCGCTTGGAGCTGGAGGCCGAAATTCTGGGCAAAACCGATTTGGTCGATTTAACCCTTTCCACCACCGGCTTCATCCGCGGCCAGAAGCTGCAAAACTATATCAACCGCAAGGTCGGCAACCGCCCCCTGCAGGATCTGCCGCTTAAATTCGCCGCCGTCGCCACCGATTTGGAAAGCGGCAAAATGGTGGCCTTCAACCGCGGTAACACCGGCCAGGCCGTGCGCGCTTCGGTGAGCATTCCC
Source organism: Neisseria sp. (assembly GCF_030530745.1). Lineage (GTDB taxonomy): Bacteria > Pseudomonadota > Gammaproteobacteria > Burkholderiales > Neisseriaceae > Neisseria. The sequence goes on from NZ_JAUMUI010000023.1 coordinate 28,281, forward strand.
AACGTGTTCCAGCCCGCCGTTATCGGCGGCAGGCGCTATGTCGACGGCGGCCTCTCCGCCCCCGTGCCGGTGAGTGCGGCCAAAAACATGGGCGCAAACCTGGTGATTGCGGTGGATATTTCCGCCAAACCCGCCAAACTGTCGGACGCAGGCTTTTTCTCTTATCTCGATCAAAGCCTCAACATCATGAGCACCGCCGCACTGCAAAACGAACTGGCCAAAGCCGACATCGTCATCAAGCCGCAGGTGCAGCACTTGGGCGCGGTAGGCGGTTTCGACCAGAAAACGCAGGCCGTCAAACTCGGCGAACAGGCCGCACAGGCCGCACTGCCCGAAATCAAGCGCAAACTGCAGGCTTACCGGTATTGACGCCGGCTTCCGAATGCGGATGTTTTCGGGTTTGGGAAAGTTTTAAGATATTGAAAGGCCGTCTGAAAATTTTTTTTCAGACGGCCTGATCTTTATATAACGGTTATGACGTTGCAACAGGGCTAGGGTCTGTTGACAATTGGCCGGCGAAGCGGTTTTTTGAGGCAAAAACCGCGTA
>NZ_JAUMUI010000050.1 GCF_030530745.1 Neisseria sp.
AATGATTTAAGTTTTAATGTCAAAGGTTTGATTTATGATTTCCAAACTCCCCCTGCCGGAATACGAATATGTGGTGCCGAAATCCGATGCCGACTTCGTGCGCCGCGCCATTGTGTACAAGCTGATTTTTATTTTGGGTGTCGATCCGCGTGATGCCACGTCCAAAGAGTGGCTCAACGCCGCCATGTTTGCCGCCCGCGACCTGGTTACCGAAAGTTTCCTGAAAACCCGCCGCAGCCACGAAGATCACGGCAAACGCACAGTCTACTATCTCTCTATGGAATTCCTGATGGGGCGCTCATTCGTTAATTCTTTGATTAACGAAGGCGTATATGACGTATTTAACGAGGCGTTCGGTCAGATGGGGCTGGATTTTGCCGACATCTGCGAGCAGGAAGAAGACCCCGGTTTGGGCAATGGCGGACTCGGCCGCCTGGCCGCCTGCTTCCTCGATTCGATGGCCACCCTGCGCATTCCCGCCGTAGGCTACGGCATCCGTTACCAATACGGTATGTTCAAGCAGGAAATCGTTGACGGCCAGCAGGTTGAAAAACCCGATTTGTGGCTGGATCACGATATGCAGTGGCAGTTTGCCCGCCCGGCCAAACGCTATCCCGTGTCGTTCGGCGGCAGGGTGCACGGCAGCGGCAGCATCAAATATTGGGAACCTGCCGAACACATCACCGCGCTGGCGTATGACGAAATCGTTCCCGGTTACGGCGGCAGCGTCGCCAACCCGCTGCGCTTGTGGACGGCACACGCAGGCGACACGTTCGATTTGGCCAACTTCAACCAGGGCGACTATTTCGCCGCCATGCGCGAACAAACCCAAGACGAAAACATCTCGCGCGTGCTTTATCCTAACGATTCCACCGACATCGGCCGCGAACTGCGCCTGAAACAGGAATATTTCTTGGTATCTGCCTCGATTCAAGACATCATTGCCCGTCATAAGTGCCGTTTCCCGAATATCAAAAACCTGGCCGACAAAGTGGTGATCCATCTGAACGACACCCACCCCGTTTTGGCGATTCCCGAGCTGATGCGCATACTGGTCGACGAAGAAAACCTCAAATGGGAAGAGGCATGGAGCATCTGCTGCCGCGTATTCTCCTATACCAACCACACCCTGATGAGCGAAGCGCTGGAAACTTGGACGGTAGATTTGATGGGCAGCCTGCTGCCGCGCCACCTCGACATCATTTTCGAAATCAACGAGCATTTCTTAGATGCCCTGCGCGCCATCGGCAAAACCGATCCCGACTTTATCCGCCGTGTGTCGATTATCGACGAAGAAAACGGCCGCCGCGTACGCATGGCGTGGCTGGCGGTGGTGGGATCCCACCGCGTTAACGGCGTGGCCAAAATCCACTCCGACCTGATGAAAACCTCGATTTTCGCCGACTTCGCCAAAATCTTCCCCGACCGTTTCACCAACGTAACCAACGGCGTTACCCCCCGCCGTTGGATTGCCGTGGCCAACCGTCCGCTGACCGGGTTTTTGGATAAAAACCTCGGCGAGCAGGATTGGCGTCTGCACTTGGATCACCTCGCCAAATTAAACGATTTGGCGGACGACCCCAAAGTGCAGGCTGAATTCGCAGAAGTAAAACAGGCCAACAAGCAGCGCCTGGCCGACTATATCGAAAAAGAGTTGGGCATCAAGGTTAACCCGCAGGCCATGTTCGACGTGCAGATTAAGCGCATCCACGAATACAAGCGCCAAGCCCTCAATGTGATGCACATTATCGACCGTTATAACAAAATCCTCGAAAACCCCGATGCCAACTGGCAGCCGCGCGTGTTTATTTTTGCAGGTAAGGCCGCTTCGGCCTATGTGGCGGCCAAGCGCATCATCCGGCTGATTAACGATGTGGCCGAGGTTATCAACAACGATGGGCGTATCCGCGATCTGATTAAAGTGGTATTTATTCCCAACTACAGTGTAAGCCTGGCGCAGATTATCATTCCCGCCGCCGATTTGTCGGAGCAAATCTCGCTGGCGGGCACCGAGGCTTCCGGCACCGGCAACATGAAGTTCGCCCTCAACGGCGCGCTCACCATCGGCACGCTCGACGGTGCCAATGTGGAAATTCTCGAAAAAGTGGGTGAAGACAACATCTTCATTTTCGGCAATACAGTAGAACAGGTGGAAGAGCTGCGCCGCAACGGTTACGATCCGTTTGCCTATCTTGAGCGCGATACCGATCTGCGCCGCGTGATCAAACAGGTTTCCACAGGCACTTTCTCGCCGGAGGAACCGGGACGCTACAGCAATGTGATGCACGGTTTCGGCGACTATTACCAGCTTGCTGCCGATTTCCGCAGCTATATAGAAGCCCAGGAGCGTGCCGACAAGCATTACAGCGATACGGCCAAATGGCGCCGTTCGGCTCTGATAAACATTGCCAATATGGGTTATTTCTCTTCCGACCGTTCGATTCAGGATTACTGCAAGAAAATCTGGTTTATCGATCCGCTCAGCGAAGAAGAGCTGCCTGACGAAAACCCGTAAGGCGGGCTGCCTGTGAAAGAAAATGCCGTCTGAAAAGATATTTTTCAGACGGCATTTTCATTAAAGGTCTCTAAAGGTCTCGGCCCGGACAGGTTTGGCAAGGGTTTCAAACTTCCTGCCCGCGCCAGAATGATTCCAAAACCTGTTTTATGTCGGCAGTTTCCCTCAGCGTGCGGATGCGTGCGAACAGATCTTCTGCCTGAGGGTAGGCGCGCTTCATCATGCCCAGCCATTGCTTCAGGCGGGCGGCGGGGTATTTGTTGCCTGCTTCTTTGGCGGTGCATAAATCGAAAAACAGGTTAATCCAGCCGGCTATTTCGGCAAAATCCGCTTCCTGTGTGCTGCCGCTTTGTTCGTACTGTTTAATCTGCCGCGCCAAATCGGGGCGCATCACGGCTCCGCGGCCGAGCATCACGCTGTTGCAGCCGCTCACGGTTTTGATGTCGAGATAGTCTTGCAGGGTAAACACGTCGCCGTTGGCGGTAACGGGCACGTTAACGGCATCGCGGATTTTTCTTACCCACTCCCAATGTGCGGGCGGCTCATAACCTTCCACTTTGGTGCGGGCGTGCACGGTCAGGCCGCAGGCGCCGCCTTCGGCAATGGCGAGGGCGCATTCGAGGGCGAGGGTTTTGTCTTCAAACCCCAAGCGCATTTTGGCGGTAAGCGGGATATGCACGGGCAGGCTGCCGCGCACGGTGCGCACGATGTGAAGGATCAGCTCCGGCTCTTTCAGCAATACCGCGCCACCTTTGTGTTTGTTGACGGTGGGGGCGGGGCAGCCGAAGTTGAGGTCGATTTTGCCGGCGCCGAAGCGTACCGCTTCCAAAGCGTTGACCGCCATATTGGCCGCATCGCTGCCCAACAGCTGCACCGTGCAGGGCACGCCTGCGGGGGTAAGGTTGCGGTTGGCGATTTCGGGGGCGTATTTCAGCCAGGTGGGGCGGGAATGCACGGTGTGCGTGATGCGTACGAACTCGCTCACGCATTCGTCGAAGCCGCCGATGCGGGTTAACAGGTCGCGCATCACATCGTCAACCAAGCCCTGCATAGGCGCGAGAATAAGCTGCATATCGGAAGAGGCCGTCTGAAAAAAGCGTATTGTAACGCTGCTGCGTGAATATGAAACCCAAAAAGCGGATAAATGCTTTCAGACGGCCTGAACCTTTGCAAGCCGTTCAGGCCGAGACCTTTGCAAAAATCCCAAAACTCCTCTAAATTCCCCCTAACGGAT
>NZ_JAUMUI010000024.1 GCF_030530745.1 Neisseria sp.
CCGACGGCAACGAAGTCCGGTTTGATCTGGCCGAAGACCTGACCGTAGGCAGCGTAACCGCAGGCGACACCGTATTGAACGCCGACGGCGTTAAAGTCGGCGACAACGTAGCGCTGACTTCAGACGGCCTCAAAGCGGGTAACGTAACCGTTGACGCCGCCAGCGGCAGAATCAGCGGCGTAGAAGCCGGCACCGATGCCAACGATGCAGTCAACGTGGCGCAACTGAACGCCGCCGCCGCCGCCGCAACCAACAAAGTGGCAGCGGGCGACAACATCGAAGTTGGCGAAACGCAGAACGACGACGGCAGCACCACCTACACCGTGGCCACCGCCAAAGACCTGGTTGTAGACAGTGTGAAAGCGGGCGACACCGTATTGAACGCCGACGGCGTTAAAGTCGGCGACAACGTAGCGCTGACTTCAGACGGCCTCAAAGCGGGTAACGTTACCGTTACCGCCGCAGGCATTGACGCGGGCGGTAAAACCATCCGCAACGTGGCCGACGGTGCGGTTTCCGCCGACAGCAAAGAAGCCGTTAACGGCAGCCAGCTGTACGCTACCAACCAAAACGTTGCCCAAAACACCGCCGACATTGCAACCAATGCCGCCAACATCGCCAAAGGCATCAACATTGGCGGTACCAGCGGCAGCAACAACTACGCACTGGGCGACACCGTCAACATCAAAGGCGACGGCAACATCAGTAGCGAAACCGTTGCGGGCGGCGTTCAACTGAAACTGGCCGACAGCGTTACCATCGGTACGGACAACCCCGTCACCGTTGACGGTACCGCAGGTACGGTAACAGGCTTATCCAACACCGCCTTTGATGCCGACAACATCGTCAGCGGCCGGGCGGCGACCGAAGACCAGTTGAAACAGGTGTCCGACGTTGCCAACGCAGGCTGGAGCCTGACGGCGCAAGGTCAAAACGGCAGCAACGTGAAACCCGGTGCCACCGTAGACCTGCGCAACAATGACGGCAACATTGTGGTGGCCAAATCCGCCGATGCCGACACCGTAACCTTCGATCTGGCCAAAGCCATCAGCGTCGACAGCGTCACCGCAGGCGACACCGTATTGAACGCCGACGGCGTAAGCGTAGGCGACAACGTAGCGCTGACTTCAGACGGCCTCAAAGCAGGCAACGTAACCGTTGACGCCGCCAGCGGCAAAATCAGCGGCGTAGAAGCCGGCACCGATGCCAACGATGCAGTCAACGTGGCGCAACTGAACGCCGCCGCCGCCGCCGCAACCAACAAAGTGGCAGCGGGCGACAACATCGAAGTAGCCGAAACGCAGAACGACGACGGCAGCACCACCTACACCGTCGCCACCGCCAAAAATGTGGTTTTCGACAGCGTGAGTGCGGGTGAAGGTGCGAACCGTGTGGTATTGGATGATGCCGGCGTGAGCGTGGGCGGCAACACCTACATCACCGGCAGCGGCATCAATGCCAATAACCAGGTTATCCGCAATGTGGCGGCAGGCAGCATCGCTGCGGGCAGCACCGATGCGGTTAACGGCGGCCAGCTTTACAACACGGCAGCTTCGGTGGCCAATGTGTTCGGCGGCAATGCTTCGGTTAACCCGGACGGCAGTGTAAGCATGAGTAATGTCGGCGGCACAGGCGCGGATAACGTGAACGATGCCATCCAGATTGCCAACCAGGCGGCACAAGCGGCGGGGCAGGCTGCAGTTGAAGCCAAAACCACCGTGAGCGCAGGCGACAATATCGTTGTGGTGCAAAGCCCCAATGCCGACGGCAGCACCAACTACACGGTTTCTACCGCCAAAGATCTGACGGTAGACAGCGTGAAGGCGGGCGACACCGTGGTTAGCGGCAGCGGCCTGACCATTGCCGGCGGCCCGAGCGTAACCGCAGGCGGCTTGGATGCGGGCGGCAAGAAAATCACCAACGTAGCCGACGGTGAGATTTCGGCCACCAGCAAAGACGCTATTAACGGCAGCCAGCTGTATCAGGCTTACCAAGTGTTGGGCGGCAATAATTCGGCAGTTAACACGGTGGCCGCGCCGGCCACGCAAAACGCCGACGGCAGCACCACTCCGGCCGGTACCGTAGTAACCGTGGTAACCAATGCCGACGGCAGCACCGCCACTACTACCGAAACCAACCAAACCGTGGCGGTTTCAACCGATAAGGGCGGCAACCAATACACGCTGACCACCTATAACGTGGAAGGCCAGAATACTTACGTTACCAACGACGTGATTCAGGCAGTAGGTAAGATGAACGAACAGGGCATCAAGTTCTTCCACACCAACGACGGCGAAGTAGAACCGGTTGTCCAAGGGCATAACGATGTCGATTCAAGTGCTTCGGGTTCATATGCTACAGCCATCGGCTATCAGGCTTCCGCCAGCGGTAACAATGCGGTGGTATTGGGTAATACCTACACCGCTGCCGACGAAAACGGCAACACGGTAGAGCAGCGTGCCCAGGCTTCAGGCACCAACGCCATCGCTATCGGCTCCGGTGCACAGGCTACGGCCGAAAACACTATCGCCATCGGTACGGGCAATATCGTCAGCGGCCGTAATTCAGGTGCCATCGGCGACCCGAGCACGGTCAGCGGCAGCGGCAGCTACTCGTTGGGTAACAACAACATTGTCAGCACCGACAACACCTTTGTGGTGGGTAATAATGTAACGCAAACCATGGAAAACTCGGTTGTATTGGGCAACCGCTCGTCGGCAACGGCGGTTCACACCACCGCAAACGGCGGCAACTACACCTTCGCGGGTGCCAATGATGCCAACGTGGCCGGTGTGAATGATGTGGTCGGTGTGGTGAGCGTGGGCACTGAAGGTGAAACCCGCCAAATCCAAAATGTGGCCGCAGGCGTGGTATCCGCCACATCAACCGATGCCATCAACGGCAGCCAGCTGCACTACACCAACGAAGCCATCAACAGCGTTGCCAATTACACCGTTAACATGGGCAACCAGCTGAACCAGCGCATCGACGGTGTGGAAAAACGCTCCAACGCGGGTACCGCGACCGCCATGGCTGTGGCCGGCCTGCCGCAGGCCTACCTGCCCGGCAAGAGCATGGTGGCCGTTGCAGGCGGTACCTACCGCGGAGAAAGCGGCTATGCCGTGGGTTACTCCAGCATTTCCGACAACGGCAACTGGGTAATCAAAGGCTCGGCCACCGGCAACTCGCGCGGCCATTACGGTGCCACCGCAGGCGTAGGCTATCAGTGGTAAGCAGGCTTTCAGACGGCCTTGCCTGATAAGGCCGTCTGAAACATAAAGGAAACGATATGAAAACCAAAACCATCATTCAAACAGGCATCTGCCTGCTGGCTGCGGCCGTTTTGTCGGCCTGCGCCACCAAGAGCCGTGTGTCGAAAGACGGCACGACCGACAACCCCGTTTTCCCTTCGGTAAACAAAGTGTCTCCTTCGTTCAAGCATAAAAGGGGCACTTTCCCCACCGCCGACGAGCTGGAGCAAATCAAAGAGGGTATGACCAAAGACGAGTTCTACAAACTCTTGGGCCGCCCGCATTTCAACGAAGGCATGTTCAACGTACGCGAGTGGGATTATGTGTTCCATTTCCACACGCCGGGGCAGGGCACAAACGACGTAACCACCTGTCAGTTCAAAATCATTTACGACAGCAAAAAATACGCCCGCAGCTTCCATTGGAAAGCCGTCGATCCCGAAACCGCTTCCTGCCCCGTTGTGAAACCGGAGCCCGAACCGCAGATTATCGTGCGCGAAGTAGAAACTTCTACCAAGCGTATCCGCCAGTAAGCCCCGGTTCAGGCATTTGAAACGGCAAAGGCCGTCTGAAAAAATCTTTTCAGACGGCCTTCTTTTTTCGGGCGGCGGTCGGAGCTAACCGCGCACGGTGAGGATTTGCAGCATGTTGGTGGAGCCGGATTCGCGCATACGCGAGCCGCTGGTGATGATGTATTGGTCGCCGGCTTCGAGCACTTTGCGGTCTACCAGCATGGTTTCCACTTCGTTGACCGCCGTGTCGTGATCGGTGCTGGTGGCAATCATCAGCGGGCGCACGCCGCGGTACATCGCCATGCGGCGTTGCGCCGACAGGCTGGGCGTGAGCGCGTAAATCGGCAGCTGGATACTGTGGCGGCTGATTTCAAACGCGGTGGAGCCGCTTTCGGTCAAAGCCACGATGGCTTTGGCGTTTACCGCGCGCGCCACCTGCACGGCGCCGCCGGCAACCGCCAGGTTGCTGCTTACCGGCGCTTCGGCATGCCCTTCGCTCACGCCGTTGAGCGAATCCTGCTCGGCTTCGGCAGAAGCGCAGATCAGGGCCATATAGCGCACGGTTTCAAACGGATAGGCGCCTACGGCGGTTTCGGCGGAACACATCACCGCATCGGTGCCGTCGAGCACGGCGTTGGCCACGTCGCTTACTTCGGCGCGGGTGGGCACGGGGTTGGTGATCATGCTTTCCATCATCTGCGTGGCGGTGATGCTGAAGCGGCGCAGCTCGCGGGCGCGGCGTATCATGCGTTTTTGCAGGGCGGGCACGGCGGCGTTGCCCACTTCCACGGCCAAATCGCCGCGGGCGACCATGATGCCGTCTGAAGCCAGAATGATTTCGTCGAGGTTGGTAATCGCTTCCACACGCTCGATTTTCGCCACCAGCCCGGGGCGTACGGCATTGCTGCCCTGCATTTCGCGTTCGACCAGATCACGGGCGATCTGCATGTCTTCGCCCGATTTGACAAAGCTCACGGCCAGATAGTCGCAGCCGATGCCGACGGCGGTTTTCAGATCGCGGAAGTCTTTTTCGGTGAGCGCGCCTGCCGAAAGGCCGCCGCCTTGTTTGTTGATGCCTTTGTTGCTTTTGAGCGTGTGGCTGTTTTGCACGGTGGTGAGGATTTCGCTGCCGCTAACGCTGTCTACAATCAGGGTGAGCAGGCCGTCATCGAGCAGCAGCACGTCGCCCGCTTTCACGTCTTTGGGCAGATCGCGGTAGTCCAAACCCACGCGGTCGCGGCTGCCTTCGCCTTCCAGCCCGGCATCGAGCAACAGTTTTTCGCCCGCTTCGAGCTTGATGCTGCCGCCTTCGAGTTTGCCCACGCGGATTTTGGGGCCTTGCAAATCGGCCATAATCGCCACTTCGCGGCCGGCCAGTTTGGCGGCTTCGCGCACGATGCGGGCGTTTTCTTGATGGAATTCGGGGGTGCCGTGGCTGAAGTTGAAGCGCACGACGTTCAAGCCGCCGATAGCGATCATGTCTTTGAGCAGGTCGACGTTGTTGCTGCCCGGGCCGAGCGTGGCTACGATTTTGGTGTTGTGGCGGATGCGGGTCAGGTCGCGTTTGGAAGCACTCATAAAGGATATCCTTTCGGTTTTCTGGATATTGAAACTGATGCCCTGCAAAGGCATCAGGGTTGTGTTGGCGGTTTAATAATTGGCGTAGGATTGTAACCCGAAAGATATATGCTTGTCGGAAAATTACAGTTTTTTATGATTTAGGCCAAAGATTTCCGGTGCGGGCGGATGTGCGGCGCGGGCGGCGCGTATGCGGGAGTTTGAAAAACCTTCGGACAACTGGCTGTTTTGCATTTGAAACATATTTTCAAACAATATGTTCGAATAATGTTTGGCCGTCTGAAAGAATATTTCAGACGGCCGGGTGGATTTTGAAAAGGCACAGGCGGGTTTCAAGAGAGCAGGCCGGCCAAATCTTCGAGCGTATTCAGGCTGCCTTGGGCGCGGTATTCGGCGGGAAAGGCGGATTCGTCGGTGGGGTGGACGGCGTCGGGCATGCCGGTGATTCTCAAGGTTTTCCAGCCCAAGCGGTTGGGGGTGATGAAATCTTTGGCAGTGTTGTCGGCGATATAGAGATACTGTTTGCCGGGCCAGGCCGCTTCAACCTGCAAAAAGCGCTTTTCGTCGGGCTTGTCGGCACCGGCGGCTTCGGAAATCAGCACCAAGTCAAATTGTTCGAGCAGGCCCAATGCGGCGAGTTTCAGCCGCTGAGTGAGGCTGCGGCCGTCTGAAATCAGTGCGGTGGCACTGAACTGTGCCATCAGGTTTTTCAGTTGTTCCGAAGGCATGCAGCCTGCCAAATCGGGCGTGTGCAGGCGGTAGTGCCACAGCAGGGTTTGCTTTTCGGATGCGTTGAACCCGCAGCTGCCGCACAGTTGGTCGAGCCATGCGCCCGAAGTGTCCAAACCTGCAAACAGCCGGTCGGCATCGTATTGCGGATAAAGGGCGGCAACGGTTTTGCAAACCGAGCGTATGCCCGAAATTTTATAGCGGTGTTCGGGGTAAATGGTGTCGTCCAAATCCAAAACGAGCACGGTTTGGGCGGGCAGGATAATCATAATGGCGGTTTCCCTTTTTCTTTCGGCGGTAACAGGGCGGAACAGTGTTGTCCGGCACCGGGCGGGTTTTGCAAAGGTGCCGGGGTATGCCGGGCATACCCCGGGCCGTCTGAAAACCGTTTAAAACGATTTTTTCAAGGCCAGGCCGATTTCGTTTTGGCGGTAGCTGTGAAGCCAGTCTACATTGCTGTTGTTCCTGCGGTGTTTCAGGTTCAGCACGGGTTTCATGCCGGCAATCTGCCAGCGTTCGGCACCGACGTTGAGCAGGTAGATCTGTTCGTTGTCGCGGCGGCGCGCCTGCAGGGCGGCATCATGATCATCGTAGCTGCGGTGGCGTATAACGGCGATGGCGGCGGCATCGAATCCGCTGTCGAACACTTTCACCGCACCCGCCCTCAGCGAAGGCTGCCTGTAGGCATTGGTTTTACCGGAGGCGTTGCGCTGCTGCCAGTCGAGCCCGCCGAAGAGCATCACGTTGTTTCCGAAAGTGTAGGAAAGGGTGTTGTTTACCGACAGCATGTGGCCGTCTAAATTCGGATAGCCTTCGGTGTAGTTGAGCCGTTTCCATTCTATTTCGGTGTTCCAGCCCCATTTTTCAGTGTTTCTTTCCCAGTCGGCGCGCGCACCGTAGGCGTTGTATTCGGTTTTGCCGCCGCTGCCGTGCCATTCCCACAAGGGGGTGAGGGTGAGGGCGTGGCGGTGGTTTTCATATTGGTAGCCGGCGTTCAGGTTGAAAGTGTTGTCGCCGTATTGTTTTTTGTTGCGGTAGGCTTGGCCGTAGCCGATGCCGCGCACAAACAGGCCGTGGTGGCCGCTAATCTGCCAGCGGCGCGAAGCGGTGGCTTCATATTTCACGCCCATGCCCTTTTCGGGCGGGTTGGCCTCCCATTCGGCCGAGCACTCGCCGTCGATTACTTCGCCTACACACCAGCTGCCGCTGCCGCTTTCGTTGATGTTGCTGCTCCATACGGGGCCTGCCTGTATCGAACCGCGCCATGAATTGCGGTCGTTTAAGGCCGTCTGAAAGGTGGAGATGTTTTCTTTCACACTTTCGGGCAGGTCGGCCTGTTGCGCCACAATATTGAACTGCGATTCGGCTTCGCGGTTCAGGCGGCCTTCATACAGCAGCCGTGCCAGGTCGAGCCTGCCGCGTGTAAAGTCGGGCCTGCGTTGCAGCAGGGTTTCATAATTTTTTTTCGCCAGCCCCCATTCGCCTGCCGCGCGGGCAGTGGCGGCGCGGGCAAACAGGGCAAGGTCGGGGTCGTGCCCGGGCTGCCGTTCGTATTCGGCCAGAAGGGCGGTGGATCCGACCCAGTCGTTGCGGTTGACGGCATGATAGAGCGCCTCCCCGGCGTCTTGGAATCCGCCGCTTTTTGCCTGCCGCGCCTGTTGGGCGGCATCGGCTGCCTTAACTTTCTGCTCTTGGTTGCGCTCGGCTCGGCGGGCTTCATATCCGAGGCGCTGCCCGATGTTTTCGTCGGCAAGCACCGCCGCCGGGGCGGCGGCCAAAAGCAGGCACAATAGTTTTTTTGCAATCATTTCGGGTTCCGGGTTCGGGCGGAGGGCAGGCGGGCAGATAAAATTTTACGCCGCTTTGCCGGTTTTATTTTGCTGTAAAAATCCGCTTATTTGCCGTTACAAATAAGCGGATTGTTGCAGGGGGCGGTCAGCCCTTATTGTTTCACGCCGCCGAAAGCAGTGTTCAGGTTGCTGTTGGTTTTGAACTTGGCAACACCGGCCAGGCTCGAAGCGCCGGCACCGAAGAAGTTGCCTTCAACTTTGCCCACATGGTTGTTGGCGGTGGCAACGCCTTTGAACTCGGCATCTTTGGTGTCGATATATGAATTGATGTTCATATTAACCGAAGAGTTTGCCAAAGAGCCGGCTAAGGTTCTGGCGCCGAAATCGGCTTTCAGTGTGCCGGTCATCAGGTTGTTGCCGGCATAGTTGTTGATGCCTTTAACCGAATAGGTGGCAGTGCCTGCGGTGGGCATGTCTTTGGTGCGGGCATCGCCTGCGTAGTAAACAGAACGGTTGCTGCCGTTAACAATCTGGTTGCCGGTCCACTCGCCGTATTGAACGGTGGCGCCGCCGCTTTGGATGCTGTTGAAGTTGAATTTACCCAAATGCGCGCCGGTGGCCAGGTTTTTCGCAGCCACGGTTTTCACGCCGTTGGCATCGGTTGTTGCGGCTTGGGAACCCAGGGTTTTATAGGTGATGCCGGATTGGTTGGCAATGTTTTTCAGCAGTTTGCTGTTTACGGCTTCAGATTCGGCTTTGGGCAGGGCGGCTTTTGCAGCTTTGGCCTGAGCCTTGATTGCGGCTTTTGCAGCTTTTTCGGCGGCCTTGTCGGCGGCTTTTGCGGCTTTGGCTTCGGCTTTGGTCGCATAAACCGTGCCGTTGTAGTAATAATTGGCGTAAGCGCCGGAGCAGAGCATGGCGGCCATTACGGCAAATGCGGCTTTTTTCAGATTCGTTTTCATCACGGGACCTCTTTTGAGATAAATGCACACTCGAAATTTTATTTTTTTTGCGTGCGGGTCAAACAACAGGCATACGGCAGGAATACGGGCCGTATCATACATAACGGCGGCCTTGCAGAGGCAGAGGGCAGATGCCGTCATGGCTAGAATAAAATCTGAGAGTTAGGATTAAATTAGTTATATTTTAAATTCGGTAAATTTAACGCACTGTTTTTAAATGACAAAAAGATTTTTAAAGATAAAACAACACGGTTGGGTCGGAAAGCCGGGGCCTGTTTTCCTACCCCGCCCCGCTTCAATCCAGCAGCAAAGCATCGTCCGACACTTTCTCGCCGCGGGTCTGCTCGAACAAATCCAGCAGATCGGACACATCCATGCCCGCGCGCCGCTCTCCCGCAACGTCCAGCACCACTTTGCCGCGGTGCAGCATAACGGTGCGGCTGCCGTGGTCGAGGGCTTGGCGCATGGAATGGGTAACCATCATCACCGTCAGTTTGTTTTCGGCAATAATCCGGTCGGTCAGCTCCAGCACGAAAGCGGCGGTTTTCGGGTCGAGCGCGGCGGTGTGTTCGTCGAGCAGCAGGATTTTGCTCGGCTGCAAACTGGCCATCAGCAGGCTTACGGCTTGGCGCTGGCCGCCCGAAAGCAGGCCGATGCGGTCGGTGAGGCGGTTTTCCAAACCGAGTTTCAACACGGCGAGCTTTTCGCGGAACAGCTCGCGGTTGGCCTTGTTCAACGCAAACTTCAAGCCCCTCTTGCGGCCGCGCGAATACGCCAGCGCCATGTTTTCTTCAATGCTCAGCGCTTCGCAGGTGCCCGCCAGCGGGTCTTGGAACACGCGCGCCACCAAATGGGCGCGTTTGTGCGCGGGCAGGCGGGTAACGTCTTGGCCGTCGATATGAATGCTGCCGCTGTCCACCGGCAAATCGCCGCTGATGGCATTGAGGAAAGTGGATTTGCCCGCGCCGTTGCTGCCGATAACGGTAACGAATTCGCCGTCTTGGATGTGCAGGCTCATGCCGCGCATGGCGGGGTTTTCAATCGGTGTGCCCGCGTTGAAGGTAACTTTTAAATTATCGGCGCGCATCATGGTGTGGTTTTCCTTGTAAGCGAGCGTTTAACCGCCGGCAGGCGCAGGGCGATAACCACCAGCACGGCGGTAATCAGGTTCAAATCGGTCGGGCGCACGCCCAAACTTTGCAGAAATTCGTTGCCCAAGGCAAAAGCAATCAGCAGGCGGTATACCAGCGCGCCCACAATGGCAGCCAGCGTAATCAAGATAATGCGCTTACTGCTCAGCAGGTTTTCGCCGATAATCACCGCCGCCAAACCGATAACGATGGTGCCGATGCCGCTGGCCAAATCGGCGCTGCCCGTGGTTTGGGCGAACAGCGCGCCGCCCAAAGCAATCAGCGCGTTGGAAACCGCCATGCCGAGCACCACCATTTTCGAGGTGGCCACACCTTGCGCCTTAGCCATACGCGCGTTCACGCCGGTGGCGCGCATAGCCAAACCGGTTTTGGTGTTGAAAAACCAATCGAGCAGCAGTTTGGCGACGACCACGAAGCCGGCGATAATCAGCGGCTGTACCCAAAACTGGTTGCTGAAATCGGCGGCCACAAACGGCTCGAACACGCTCGGCGCGCCAATCAACGGGATATTGGGCGTGCCGCCGGTAATCCGCAGGTTGACCGAATACAGCGCCACCATCACCAAAATGCTGGCCAAGAGCGGCAGGATTTTCAACGACACATTCAACCACGCCGTTATCATACCCGCACAAGCGCCCGCCGCCGCACCGGCCAGGCAGGCCAGCCACGGGTTGACACCCGAACCCACGCATACGGCAAACACCACCGCGCCCAAAGGGAAGCTGCCGTCGGCAGTCAGGTCGGGGAAATCAAGAATGCGGAACGAAATCAGCACGCCCAGCGCCACCAGCGCATAAATCAGGCCGGCTTCGATACCGCCGAAAAAAGCAATCAAGCTCATGTTTGGTCAAACTTTCTTTCAGGTTGCCTGTGTTTTCAGACGGCCGTCTGAAAACACAATCAGCCAACCTTTGCGGTTGGCCAATCGTTTATCAAACCGAATCAAACGGTTACTCTTGCACTTCTTTAGCCTGTTTAATCAGTTCTTCCGGCAGGGTAATGCCCTCGGCGGCAGCGTTCTTTTTGCTTAAAAACAGGTCTAAAGTTTCCATACGGGCCGACGGGATTTCGCCCGCTTTCTTGCCGTTTAAGATTTGGAACACCACGTCGCCGGTTTTCTTGCCCAAATCATAATAGTTCACGCCCAAAGCGGCCACCGCACCGCGTTTCACGGAATCGGTGTCCGAAGCAACCAAAGGCTTTTTCATTTCCACGGCGGCTTTATACATGGATTCGTAAGAAGAAACCACATTGTTGTCGAGCGAAGTGTAAATCAAATCGACTTTGCCGTTTAAGCTGCGCGCGGCGGTAAGCACGTCGGAAGAACGCTGCGCGGGTGCCGCCACCACATTGATGCCTTGGGGCGTAAGCTTGGCTTTAAGCTGATCCAGCACGATGGTGGAATTCACTTCGCCGGGGCTGTACACATAACCCACGTTTTTCACCGCAGGCACGAGCTTTTTCATCAGATCGATTTGCGGCTCCAGCGGCAGCTCGTCGGAAACACCGGTTACATTGGTGTTGGAAGCCTCCCAACCCGGCACCAGCTTCGCCGCCACGGGGTCGGTTACCCCGGCATAAACAATGGGAATGGTTTTGGTGGCTGCTACCACAGATTGCGCGCTCGGCGTGGCAATCGCCACAATCACATCGTGGGTGCTGCCGGCAAATTTCTTGGCAATCTGCGCCGCATTGGCGGTGCTGCCTTGCGCGCTTTGAAAATCAACCGTCAGGTTTTTGCCTTCTTCGTAACCCTTGCTTTTCAATTCGTCGATCACCCCTTTGCGGACGGCATCCAAGGCGGGGTGCTCCACAATCGCCGTGATGGCTATTTTTTTATTGCCTGCCGCAGCAGCGGTGCCCGACGCCGCAGGCGCAGCGGCTTGCTCGGCGGGGGAACAGGCGGCCAGCAGCAAAGCGGCTGCAGCGCCTAAAACATATTTTTTTGCGGGTTGGTGGTTCATTGGAAGTTTTCCTTATTGATAAAGCTAGGCACGAACTGTGTAATGGTATTTTAATTTTTTTAAAAAATCACCGCCCATATCGGTATACGCCGGCAAACCTCTGTGCCGGTAATGATTTAATAGTTCAAAAATAAATATATTTTGAATTTAAATTTCAAATTTAGTTTTATTTTTTAGATAAAAAAGTAATTATAGTTTTTTTTGAAGGAAATGATGGTTATCTTTCCAATATATCCGACCAGCCCGTTTCCGCAATACGGGATAATATTGGGAGCCATGGTCGAAACTGCTGCAAACCAAATGCAAAGGCCGTCTGAAAAGCTTTTCAGACGGCCTTTGCGTGAATTTTCAGCCAATCCGGTTATTTTCCCGACTGGCCGAGAAAGTAGCCTGCTGCAATTAAAACAACCACGATAACCAAAACGATGCCGCCGGTAATCAGGGCTTTGTCTCCCCTGAACCACAACATCCAACGCGGCATGCCGAGTTCCTGTTCCATTTTCTCTTCCAGCTCCGCCCGTATCTGTTTGCGCAGGCGTTTTTCTTCGGCCAGTTTTTCCAGCTGCATACGGTGCGCGATTTCCTGCTGCCTCTTGTGCTCGAAAGCCACTTTTTCTTCCCACTCGATGCGTTTGCGCCCGATAACGGTTTCGGTTGCGGTTGCAAAGTGCAGGCGGCAGGTGGGGCATTCTGCGGTTTCTTCGGGATCGTCTATCATGGTGCGGCACACCGGGCACTGGTCGACGATGGGCTGAACCTGTTCTTCTTCTGCAGCATCGTCGGGCACCAGCTCGAGAGAATGGCGGACAATCACATCCAGCCCCAGGTAGCTGAAATATTGCTGGGCGTTTTCGCGTTCGTCTTGGGTGCAGTTTTCCGCAATAATGGCCTGAGGGCGTTCGGCCAGCGCCTGAATCAGATCGTTGGCTTCATTTTCCGGCAGGTTGTCGAGCAGGCAGGCATTGATACGCCCGTGGTCGATGCCGGGCGGATAAGAAACATATACGTCATAAAATTTCTGTTGGCTCATAGGGTTCCGTTAAGTCTATTTAAAGCCGGTGCCGGATATTCCGGATTTTTCAGTCTGCGGCAGATTTGTTGTTTGCTGTTGACTGCCTGTTTTTCAAAATACAGCGTTAAGGTTAAGCAATTGCCGGAGCTTTGTCAGCAGGATGTATACAGACGGTATTTATTTGCGACCGAATAAAGTTGGGAAGGTTGTTTTACCGATACATGTTTTCGGCAGGCGGGCGGCGTATCCCGGTAAACGCAAATGCCGTCTGAAACAGTTATTATGCCCCTCGGAGCGGAGCCGCCCTGTTTCAGGCCGCGCTTCGGGCTTCCAAACGGAAATTTAAACTACATAAAACTAAATTTCAAGCACTTCGGTTTAATAAAATCAATATAACACTATAAAGTTGCCCCCCCCCTGCAAATTTTGAAATAAAATGGCGGAGGGAGGGCGGTTCGGTTTGCTGCATCAAACGGAAAACGACGAACCGCAGCCGCAGGTGGTGGTGGCGTTCGGGTTGCGGATAACGAATTGCGAACCCTGCAGGCTTTCGGTGTAGTCGATTTCGGCGCCTACCAGATATTGGTAACTCATGGGGTCCACCAAAAAGGTTAAGCCGTTTTTTTCAATTTCGAAATCATCGTCGTTTTTGATTTCGTCGAAAGTGAAACCGTATTGGAAGCCCGAGCAGCCGCCGCCGTTCACAAAAACCCGCAGTTTCAAATCGGGGTTGTTTTCTTCGGCGATTAAGTCGGCCACTTTGGTGCAGCAGCTCTCGGTAAAGATGATGGGGGTTTCTTCTGACATGATGTGTTTCCTTAAGTTTGTGATAGTTTGCAGCTATTGTCGCGCAAACAGGCTGCTTAAGCAAGTTAGGGCGGGGGCTTGGATTTCAATAAGATAAAGCAGATAAAGCAGGTTAACGCTGCTTTTTTACCTGCGCCAGCCCTTGAGGTTGCGTTCCACCAGGGCGGTGAGGGCGTCTATCCATGCCGTGCCGGTGTTCAGGCACGGAATATAGCGGAATTGCCTTCCCCCTGCCTCGTGAAACTGTTCGCGGCCGGCAATGGCGATTTCTTCCATAGTTTCCAGACAGTCGCAGATAAAACCGGGGCAGAACACGTCTAAATCAACCACCCCCTGCCCGGGCAGGCGGGCGAACAGTTCCTGTGTGCCCGGTCCCGCCCATTCGGCCTTGCCGAACCGGCTTTGAAACGAAACCACATAATCGTTTTCACCGACAGACAGAGCCTCTGCCAGCAGGCGCGCGGTTTCACGGCATTCATACTGATACGGATCGCCCTCGTCGATATTTTTCTGCGGAATGCCGTGAAAGCTCAGCATCAGTTTGCCGCCGCGCCCGTGTTGTGCCCAATAAGCTTCGATATGCTGTTTCATCGCGGCGATATAGCCTTCGTCGTTATAAAAGCGCGACACGGTGCGCACGCTCATTTGGTTGCGCTGCCGCAAAAGTTCGCCGAATACTTTGTCGAGTGCCGCCCCCGCACTGGAAGCGGCATACTGCGGGTAAAGCGGCACGGCCAGCACCTGCATCACGCCTTGCGCTTTCAGCTCGCGCAAAACCTGAGGCACACCGGGGTTGCCGTAACTCATGGCATGGCGCACGGCAATATCCGGCAGCCGCCGCTCCAGCAGTTCGGCCTGCTTTTCCGTATAAACCGCCAGAGGCGAACCTTCGGGCAGCCACACTTTTTCATAACCGCGGGCGCTTCTTTTCGGGCGCAGTGTCAGCACCACTCCGTGCAGTATCGGCTGCCATAACGGTTTGGGCAGCTCCACCACGCGCTTGTCCGACAGAAAATCGCGCAGGTAGGGTTTGACCGCCGCAGCCGTCGGCGCATCCGGCGTGCCGAGGTTTATCAGCAGCACGGCGGTTTTGTTTTGCTGCCCGTAAGGCAGGGCGGGTTCGGGTAAAAAACTCGGCATGGTGTTTATCCTAATCGTTTTTTTCAGACGGCCTGTAATTTTAAATTCGGCGTATGCGGGCGTATTTCCATCAATAAATCCAGCCCGAAGTTTTTCGATGCTGAAGTCCGGAGCGTCGGCATTTAAAAATGATGCCCGCTAAGTTCAAGCCGTAAATGCCGCTCCGTTCCAAACCTGTATGCCGCCGAGCAACATGCCGTAACGCAGCAGTTTGCCCGTCGTCAGAATCAGGCAGCATTTCCAAAAATTCAGGCGCAGCCAGCCGGCCGCAACCGGCAGGCCGTCGCCCGCAACGGGCACCCAGGCCAACAGCAGTGTCCAGATACCGTATCGGTTCAGAAACTTGAATATTTTTTCAGACGGCCTTTTCTTATCGGGCAGCAGCCTGCCCATGCCGTACGATACAATGCTGCCCGCCCCGTTGAAAAAGCCCGCCACCAGCCACGCACCCAACCAAGCTTCCGGATAACGGAGTACAAAAGCGGTGAAAGCGGCTTCAGACGTGCCGGGCAGAATGGTGGCGGAAGTGAAAGCGGATGCGGCCAAGGCGGCATAAAACCGGAATAATTCCATAGCAGGCGGGCGGCACGGCGGGAAAAATGCGTATTGTAATGCAAAGCATCTGCCGTAACGCTTTTTTATATCACTGCGCAATATTCCCCTGCCGTGCAATGCCGTTAAACCGCTACAGCTACCATCCGTATCCCGCTTGTTGATCTAATCTTTAATTTTGTGAAAATAACCGAAATTTATCCGGTTTTTTGTTAAATCCGGTTTCCGGTTACAGCCGGGCCGTCTGAAACATAATCGTTTGCGTCCACCGAACCGGCAAATTTTAACCATATTATGTTAAAAAACGATAATTGGTGTTTGCTTTATGCAGGCAAGCCGGGTGGCGGGAAAACCGGAAACCTAATCGCATAAAATGACAACGTAGTAAATAAACAACAGGATCTGTATACGGAACCCGATAAAAAACGGTTTTCCGATGATGCGGAAAAAACGCCGCCCTACCGGTACAGCTTAAATAAATCTGAAGAAAATATTTTTTAATATTTTGTATTTTATAGAGATAATCAAACCTTTCAAAAATATCGGGCAACACCGCTTAAAACGCCCCGCCGAAAACGGCGGCCTGTCCGGTTTGAAACACTCCGGCAACCCTTATGCAGAATTTAAACCGTTTATCTAAAAACCAACCGCAAACCAAATTTATTTGGCATAATCTAATTTGTTAAAAAATGTATTTTTTAGATAAATTATGAAACGACCGCTTTTTGTAACGGTTCTTGCGTGGTTTTTAATTGCCGCCTCAATATTAAGCGCACTGGCCATGCTGTTAACCCGGCACAACCCCGAAATGCAGGAGATTATCCGCCATATCCCGTTTCCGATAGGCATTTATACTCCTGCCTTCTGTCCGGAACAGGTGTTGAACATCATTGCGGGCGCAGCCATGCTGCGCGCTAAAAACTGGGGGCGCTGGCTGTATGTGCTTTATGGTACGGCGGGAACCGTATTCAATCTGGCGGTAGCGCCCGACCAGCCGATGCTGCTTTACGGGGTGGTGCTGTTTGCCTGCATCGTGTATTTTTTGTTCCGCTCCCGCACCCATTTTTATTTTCAAACTTCAGGTGGAATAGGTAATGCGTAATCTGTTGAGTATGGTATTTTTCTGCGGCTCTGTTTTCTGTCTGTATATGCTGGGGCTGACCGCTTTCATCTCCACGCAGACGGTAGTAGACAAATGGTCGGCGCTGCTGGCCTTTTCGGCGGCATCCGCCGTGTTGACGGCTGCCGGCCTGGCTGCCGCCCGCTTCAAAAACTGGCGGCTGAAAACCGGCATGGTGCTGCTGTTTTCATGCCTGGCGGTGTGCGGCGTGATGTTTATGATTCTGGCCGCCCCTTCCACGCCGGTTATTACAGGCGCCGGCAATATTATGCAGCTTAAGGATTTCGGCGATTACCAAACCGGCGGCGCCACCCTGCTGCTGTTGCTGCTGGTATCCGGAGCTTTGGTAATCTGGCACGGCCGCGTATCGAAACTGCAAGATAAAATCGCAGCGCTTAAGCAGCGTGTGCAACGGCTTTAAATCTGTTTCACCCGACCGAAAGGCCGTCTGAAAGCAAATTCCGCATTTGTTTTCAGACGGCCTAAATGATTTATAAATCCGCTAATAAGATACCCGGGCTAAGCCCGGGTATGGCGAAACATAAATCAATTCAGGATTAAAACCTGTTTTTGCAAGGGTTTCGGCCTGTTTTGCCTTGCCGCTTATCTGGCAGGCGCGGCAGGGCGTTGGCCGCGCTGCCCTTGGCCGGCCAGCCATTTCTGCTGCTGTTCGGGTGTCAGCACCTGAAAAACAGCATGGCGTTTTTTCAGCTGCTGCAATTCGAATTCGGCGCGTTGGCGGCGCTGCTCTTCCATGCCCTGTTCGCGTTGGGCAATCAGACTGCGGGCGGCGGCCTCGTCGAAAACAGGGTTGGTCAGCAGGTTTTGTTCGGCAATGCGGCGGCTTTCCATTTGTTGGCGGAATGCTTCGCGGCGGTTTTCACCGGGCGGCTGCATACGGCTGCCGCGGCCTTCTTCCATAATCGCGCGGATTTTGGCCTTTTGCTCCTGTGTGAGGTTTAAATCCTTAAAGCCGCGATCCATGCCGCCGCGGCGGAATTCTTTTCCAGCCGGGGCGTGCCCGTGTTTGGGGGCGCGTTCAGACGAACAGGCCGCCAGCGACAGGGCGCAGACGCCGGCTAAAACGGCGGCGGTTAATGCGGAAGCTTTTTTCATTTTTGTGTCCTTCAAATTAGTTTAAGAGTAAGCGTAAAACACGGCGGCAAAACCGTTTGGCCGGCATGGCCGCAGGCGGTTTCCGGCCGCGCGGCGCAGGCATAATGCCTGAAGCCGAAAGCATCATAGCGGGTTGGTTTGTTAATGTGAGTGGCAGTTACGTAAATTACGTTTTAGCTTCGAAGAAACTTGTTTCCTTTCGGGAACTCCGTTTGCACCGTTTCTTTCAGCAACCCGTAGGGTGCATCTTGATGCACCGTTGTTTCAAATCCGTATTAAATGGTGCAACAAGTTGCACCCTACTCCCGAAATCGGCAAACGTTAAATCGGCGGTCCGGCAATAGCGGATTATGCAGGCTGCGCTTGTTGACAGTTTTTTTTGGTAGGTCGGGCATTTATGCCCGATACAATCCGCACCCAAACAAAAAGTCGGGCATAAATGCCCGACCTACGCCCGCTTCAAATTATCAGGGATATTGTCTCCGGGTATGAAGCACACGGATGATGTGTACCGCCCCGATTTCGATTTTGTAAACCAAGATATAGTTGGGGTGGGCGACAAATTCGCGCGTTCCCGATACTTTGCCGGATCTGCCGATATAAGGGGCCTCGGAAAGTTTTTGGGCGGAACCGGCCAGCAGGTCTTCCATTTCTATCCCGGCAACGGGATTGCGTTCGCCGATATAGCCGGTAATTTCCAGCAAATCCCCCAGTGCCGTGTTACGCCAAACCACATTCAGCATGATTTTTGGCGTGCTGCACGGCGTTGGCGGAGCTGTGCCAAAACCTCGTCATGGGTATGGAACTTATCGCACTTCAACCCCTCTTCAACCTTTTCACGAAACCAAACATCGTAGTCCTCGGCTTCCTGCTGAGTGTCGAACTCGGAGATGCGGTAGTCCGATGCTGCGGCATTCATGGGGTCATCCTTTCTTTATTCTGCGCGGTGTTGCCGTTTCATTCTAGCATATCTGCCGGCAGATATGGCTGCAGGCATCCGATTTGCCCTGCTTTTCTTCGTTAGCACTGTTCAGCAACCCGTAGGGTGCATCTTGATACACCGCTGTTTCAAATCCGTATTAAATGGTGCAACAAGTTGCACCCTACCGCTGCTTAATTTTCCACCGAGCATTCCGGCCAGGCATAATCGGGTTTCCACGCGCCTGCCGCGCCCGTTTTCATCACACAGCCCCATGCGCCGAAAGCGTCGCGGCTGTATTCGATTTCCAAACCGTGAATCGCGCGGTTTGCCGTATCGCCCACCGTTAAACGTATGCCGCTGAACATTCCGCCGGGCAGTTCGTATTTCAGCTCGGCGTCGGAAACCAAATCCGAGCCGATGGTCCACATATCCACGCCGATATAGTAGCGCATCTGCCCGTTGGCGCTGCGGGTGCTGTCTTCACTTTCCAGCGCGGTGGGTTGGCCGCCGCGCAAAGCCATGGCGTCGGCATTGCGTTTGATGATGTTAACCTCAGCGCGCACCCTTTCCAGCTGCGCCTTGATGCCGTAACCCTGATATACCGGCAGCGCAATCGCGGCCAGCACGCCGATAATGGCCATCACCATTATCAGTTCGATAATGGTAAAGCCCGAAAAATGTGTTTTTGTATTCATTCGCCCCCCGCTGTTGTTTTATTTTAGGTTTTTGCAAAATTATTTTAATGCCCGCAATTCCCGCCGGCCGTTGTTCCCGCGCAGCCCGTAGGGTGCATCTTGATGCACCGCCGTTTCAGGTTCGTATTAAACTGCCCAAGTTACGCCGTAACCCGAAGCGCGCGGGCGGTTTTTCCGAAATAAAAAAGGCCGTCTGAAATATCGTTTTCAGACGGCCTTGGCTTTCGGCATACGGTTGCGCCGCTTGGAGGCGGCTAACCGTATCTGCCGCCGTTAGGAGTATTAAGATGCTTCGGTACAGCCTGCGGGCATAAATTTGGCTTTCCAGCCTTTATTAGCAACAGGGGTTACAGTGCAAGACCAGTTGCCGGTGTTGTCGCGGGTATAAGTTACGGTTGTGCCGGCAATGGCGGAGTTTGCACCGTTACCTAATGTAACCGCTAAAGCAGTACCAGGGCCATCTGCACTTGTAGGAGCAGCTACAGAACCGATGATATTGGAAACAGGGTCGCCTGCATTTTCAGCTCCCTTGGTCAAATTTAAAGTATCTGCTGTATCAGTTGCAGAACTTGATCCTACAACAATGGTGCGACCCTTGAAGAAGGCAGCATCAACGATGGTTTTACGTGAGGCCAGTTCGCTGGAAGCTCGGGTCATTTGTGATTCGGAGATGTAATCCTGATACATGGGCAGTGCGATTGCGGCCAAGATGCCGATGATGGCGATAACGATCATCAACTCGATCAGGGTAAAGCCTTTTTGGATAGATTTCATGTTTAAAACTCCAGGTTAAGTGTTTAAAGTGTATAGATTTTTTTTGTTAGATATAAAACCGTAATGTGCTTGGCACGTTTTTTTTTTTGCTGTTTTGTTTCTGCATCCAAAAGAAGAAAGGTCTACAGCTATGCCGCTTGGGGTTTTGCCTCTGCCCGGGCTTCGGCTCGGCCTGCTGCGGTTGCAAGGTATCAAGCAAAGGCCGTGCCATCTTGAAAAATATCGGCTTGGTTTTTCTTATTTGATTGATTTTATGATGTTTTAATTTTATGACTTTGGTTTGTTAATGCTAAAGCAATTATTCAAACAAATTGTTAACTTAATTTAACATGACGATTTTCGGCAGCAGAGTGCCGAAATTGCGAACCCCAGGTTTATTTTTTTGTCATGCGACGTTTTTTGTCAGTTTTACCCGCAGCAGGCCGAGCCGAAGCCCGGGCAGAGGCAAAACCCCAAGCGGCATAGCTGTAGACCTTTCTTCTTTTGGATGCAGAAACAAAACAGCAAAAAAAAAAACGTGCCAAGCACATTACGGTTTTATATCTAACAAAAAAAATCTATACACTTTAAACACTTAACCTGGAGTTTTAAACATGAAATCTATCCAAAAAGGCTTTACCCTGATCGAGTTGATGATCGTCGTGGCGATTATCGGTATTCTGGCTGCGATTGCGTTGCCGATGTATGGTGATTACACCGCCCGCGCACAGGCCACTGAAGGTTATGATTTGTTGGGCGGTATGAAAACGCCGCTGATTGAAGCAATCGCCTCAAGCAGCTTGGCTGGTGCTTGTACCTCAACAGGTACTGCTGCTCCTGCATGGTATGAAGGTGCGGTTAAAGAAGGTAAATATGTAAGCGGCATTACTGCTAAAGTTCAAGGTAGCAACTGTCGTCTTGAAGTTACTTTCAAAGCTGCTACTGAAGGAGTTAACGACAAGGTTGCAGCGAAACATATTGCCATGGACTTTACTCCCTCTACAGGCGCTTGGAGTTGTAATACTGATTTGGCTAAAAATGTTGCTCCTGCTGCTTGCCAACCCACAGGTACTTATGCAGGAAATAGCGGCTCATAAAATAATGTAGTCAGCTGGTCGATATGCCCGCCTTAAACGGCGGGCTTTTTTCAAAAGCAACAATAAAAATAAAAGGGGTGGAAAATAATGATACAAAATAAAACAATGACACAAAACGGGTTTACGCTTATCGAATTGATGACGGTTGTGGCCATTGTCGGCATTTTGGCCGCGCTGGCTCTGCCGATGTATGCCAACTATACGGGCAAGGCGCAGGTGGCCGAGGGGATGTCGCTGCTCAAAGGTTTGAAAACGCCTTTGGTGGAATCGGTTTCTGCGGGCAGCATCGAGCAGTGTGTTGATACGGCGGCGTGGTTTGCGGGCGAAGTTACCGAAGGGAAATATGTGGAGAATATCAAAATTACCTCGAATAGCGCCAATAAACGCTGCCTGCTTACGGTAACGTTTAAAGCTGCGGGCGTGAACGACAATATACAAAATAAAAAAATCGCCGTGCGCTATTCTGCCGATGAAGGCACATGGGAATGCGGCACGGATTTGGCCGCCGATTTGGTTCCCGCTTCCTGCCGAAACCCGCTGCCTGCTTTGAATTGATCCGCAGCCCGCGCAACCCGCTGTCTACCCAATTTAATGTTTGCTTCAGGCAGTAGGGTGCAACTTGTTGCACCGTTTAATACTGCAACAGCGGTGCATCAAGATGCACCCTACTGCCGTTCAACGTTTGCCGGTTTCGGGTGTAGGATGCGTGCCAAGGGCACGCAGGCGTTGTTCGGCGGTTCGGTTTATATATTTGTTTTGAGGCCGTCTGAAAAGCGGGCGTAGGTCGGGCATTTATGCCCGACTTTTGTTTGGGTGCGGATTGTGTCGGGCATCAATGCCCGACCTACCAAGGTTATCCGCGCCATATAACGTGCCGTTTTTTTCTTAAGCCGGTCGGCATGATGGTGGGCGGAAAGTTGATTACCCTGTTTAATTGCCTTAATATTTAAGGCGATTAAGCAGGATAACCGACCGATGAGCGAAAACATACAATATATTTGGCAGTCTGCCCGGTGGCCGGATTGGTCTTTTGATTTGGCAGAAATTTCCGATACGCTCAGCCGAGTGCATTATCAGCAGGGATTGTTGCTGGGCAGGATGCGGGATTTGGGCATGGATGTGCGGCAGCAGGCCGTTTTGTCGGCGCTGACGGAGGATGTTGTCAAAACCAGCGCGATTGAAGGCGAGCAGTTAAATGCCCAATCGGTGCGTTCTTCATTGGCGCGCAGGCTGGGGGTGGATGTCGGCGCATTGGCACCGGCAGACAGGGGCGTTGAAGGCGTGGTGGAAATGATTTTGGATGCTGCCGGAAAATTTGATCAAAAGCTTACCGAAGAGCGCCTGTTTGCCTGGCATGCGGCATTGTTTCCCACCGGATACAGCGGTATGAGCAAAATCAATGTTGCCCGATACCGCGACGACAAACTGGGCGCGATGCAGGTTGTTTCCGGCCGAATGGGGCGCGAAAAAGTTCATTATCAAGCACCGCCGGCCGAACGGATCGAGCAGGAGATGAGGGCATTTATCGACTGGCTGAACACTGAAACGCCTGCTGATTTATTCGTTAAAGCTGCAATCGCCCATTTGTGGTTTTTAACGCTGCACCCGTTTGACGACGGCAACGGGCGCATTGCGCGGGCGATTGCCGACCTGCTGTTGGCCAAGGCCGATAAATCTGCGCAACGGTTTTACAGTTTGTCGGCACAAGTGCAATACAAGCGCTTGGAATATTACGATATTTTGGAACAAACCCAAAAAGGCCGCTTGGATACCGGCCAATGGATAAAGTGGTTTTTAACCACCATAGCCGAAGCCATGCAGGCTGCACACAGCCAATTAGACGGTGTGCTGTACAAAACCAGATTCTGGCAGAAATGGGCAGACACTTCTTTAAACGAGCGCCAAATCAAGGTGCTTAACCGTCTGCTTGACGGTTTTGACGGCAAGCTTAACAACCGCAAATGGGTTGCCGTGGCCAAATGCTCGCGCGACACGGCCTTGAGGGACATCACCGATTTGCTGCATAAGGGAATCTTAACCAAAGCAGAGGGCAGCGGCAGAAGCGTGCATTATGATTTGGCTGGTTTAGAGTGAGGCAGGCACGCGTTGTTCGGCGGTTCGGTTTATATATTTGTTTTGAGGCCGTCTGAAAAGCGGGCGTAGGTCGGGCATTTATGCCCGACTTTTGTTTGGGTGCGGATTGTGTCGGGCATTGATGCCCGACCTACCAAGGTTATCCGCGCCATATAACGTGCCGTTTTTCTTAAGCCAGCGGGCATGATGGCGGGGGGAAAGCGGCAGTAGGGTGCAACTTGTTGCACCGTTTAATACTGAAACAGCGGTGCATCAAGATGCACCCTACCGCTGATTTAATGTTTGCCGATTTCGGGTGTAGGATGCGTGCCAAGGGCACGCAGGCGTTGTTTGGCGGTTCGGTTTATATTTGTTTTGAGGCCGTCTGAAATCGGTCGTTCAGACGGCCCCAACTGTTTTCTGCCGGGCGGGTATTCATTCAAACAGCCTGCCTTGCGCCAATAGGGTTTTTACCGGTGCGAAGCCGCGCCTGTGTTCGGGCAGGGCGCCGAATTCGGCGAGGGCGGCGAGGTGGGCGGCGGTACCGTAGCCTTTGTGTTTTTCGAAGCCGTATTGCGGGTAACGCTCGGCGAGGGCGTACATTTCGGCGTCGCGCGCGGTTTTGGCGAGCACGGAGGCGGCGGAGATTTCGGTGATTTTGCTGTCGCCCTTTACCACGGCTTCGGCCGGGATATTTAAATCTTCCGGCACGCGGTTGCCGTCTATCAGCACTTTTTGCGGCGGCACGGCCAAGCCTTGCACGGCGCGGGTCATGGCGAGCATGGCGGCGTTTAGGATATTGAGTTCGGCGATTTCCTGCACATCGGCGCGGGCAACGCTCCATGCAACGGCCTGCGCTTTGATTTGTGCGGCCAGTTCGTTGCGTTTTTTTTCGCTGAGTTTTTTGGAATCGGTGAGGCCGGGCAGGTTATGGCCGGGCGGCAGAATCACGGCGGCGGCAAATACGCTGCCCGCCAAGGGGCCGCGCCCCGCTTCGTCGACGCCGGCGGTTAAAACGGTTTTCATGCGGTTGTCTTTCAGACGGCCTCTGCCACGGCTTCGGGCGCGGTGTCGGCAATGCCCGCTTCGGCCAGCACGGCACTTGCGGCCAGCGCGTCGGTGTCTTTCTGCAAAAGCCGGTGGAGGGTGAGGAAATCCTGCTGCAGGGCGGCGACGTCTTGCGGCGATTCATACCATTCGGCCACGGCGGCGGCCAGTTTGGCGGGGGTGGCGTCGTCTTGCAGAAGCTCGGGCACGGCGCCTTTGCCGAGCAGGATGTTGGGCAGCCCCACGTGGGGTACGTTGATTTTGCGTTTCACATAGGCATAGGTGAGCGGCGAGATTTTATAGCTGATTACCATGGGGCGTTTGCACAGCGCCACCTCCAGCGTGGCGGTGCCGCTGGTAACCAGCACTACGTCGGCGGCGGTGCAGGCCAGATCGGCGTGCGCGCTCATCAGTTGGATGGGCAGGCCGATAAATTCGCCTTGGTGCAGAATCGAAATCAGGCGGCCGCGGGTGGCCACGGTGGGCACGGGCAGCAGGAAGCGGGCGGAAGGGTAGCGCTGCAGCAGCAGGCGGGCGGTGCGGAAGAATATCGGCGCCATATAGTCGATTTCGCTCACGCGGCTGCCGGGCATCAGGCAGAACACGGGCTCCCACGGATCGATTTTCATATGCCGGCGCGCGGCGGCGCGGTCGGCATCGAGCGGCAGGGTTTGCGCCAGCGGGTGGCCGACAAAATCGGCCTGCCCGCCTGCTTCTTGATAAAGCTGCGGCTCCATCGGAAACAGGCACAGCACGCGGTTGACCTGTTCCACAATGGTATTGACCCGCTCGCGCCGCCAAGCCCACACCGAGGGGCTGACATAATGCACGGTGGGGATGCCTGCTTGTTTGAGCTTTCCGGCCACGCCGAGGTTGAAGTCGGGCGCGTCGATGCCCACGAACACGTCGGGGCGGATGCGTTTGAGGTCGCGCACCAGGCTGTGGCGGATTTTCAGGATTTCGGGCAGGCGCTTTACCACTTCGGCAAAGCCGCGCACGGCCAGTTTTTCTTGGTCGTAGAGGCTTTCAAAGCCTTTGGCCAGCATACGCGGCCCGCCGATGCCGACAAAATGCGCCTGCGGGCAGCGCTGTCTGACGGCGGCCATCAGGTGGGCACCGAGCAGGTCGCCGGAGGCTTCGCCGGCGCACAGGGCGATGGTGAGGGGGCGGTTGGCAGGTTGGCGGAAAGTCATAAAATTAAAAAAATAAAGCAGTCAAATAAAGCAGGCGGTATTGTACCGAAATTTGCCGGGCGTCGCGGGGTTTTGCTCCGGCGGCAGATCCGTATGATTAAGAGCGGTGCAGGGCGCCGAAAGTTTCAGGCCGTCTGAAAACATTCCGCCATAACTGTTTTCAGCGCCGCTTCGGGTAAAACACAACAGGGCTTTCTCCTGCGGGCAGCTGCCGCTTTCTGACCGCATGGCCGTATACGGTTTCGAGCGTGGCGGTGAGGGTTGCACCGCCGGCAAACATCCGGTTGACGGCGGCACGGGCGGCGGCTTCGTCGCTGAAGTCCAGCGAGGCCCACAGGCCGAGGGTTTCCATATCCTGCCAGAAGGTTTCGGGGCGGCGGTAGGAAAGCTCGAGCCCGGCGGTGTCGGTTACCGGATCGTAAAAGCCGTGGTGGAACAGCATATCGCCCAAATCGTGCATATCGAAAAGCATCGGTGCGTTAACGGTGATGCCGGCTTCTTTCAGACGGCCTGTCAGGCCGCTCAGGCTGTCGGCGCCGAAATGGGTGAAAAACAGCAGGCCGTCGGGTTTCAGCGCGCGCGCCCAGTTTTCAAAAACCGGCACGGGTTCGCGCGCGGTAATCAGGCCCAAGTTGGACCACAACATATCGACCGCTGCTTCGGGCAGCGGTTCGTCAAGGCTTTGGCAGTGCTGCGGCAAGGTTTTGCCGGTGAGTTTCTGCCATAAGCCGGCTTTGCGCGCACCGGCGGCTGCTTGAAGAAAATCGGCGCGCGGGTCGTATTCGATAAACGCGGCTTTGGGGTAGCGTGCGGCGAGCAGGCGGCGGCTTTCGTCGGCATCGGCGCCTGCCAGCACGATTTGCTGCGGGGTGGTGCGCACCAGTTGCAGGCGTTCGTCGGTATTGCGGGCGAGCAGGCGGTGGACGGCCCAGCGGTCGGGTGTGTTCGTCATTTGTCTGTTATAAGTCCGGCAAAGGCTTCGGGCCGTCTGAAGGTTTCAGACGGCCCGGCCGAATCATGCAGGACGGGTTGAAAACCGCCATTTTACCCGAAACCCCGAACCGTCTGCCGCAAATCAGCCTTGGGCGGTTCTGCCTATTCGGGTGTTACGGCGGCTTTCACCCAGGCCAGGCTTTCGCGCACGATTTTGCGCGGGTAGTCCAGCGCTTTTTCGTCGCAGTCGTCCGCCCCCGAATAAACCTGCAGGTTTTTTTCATGCCCCCATTGCCCGGCGGCCAGCCGGCGCGCCCGTTTGAGGTGGTAGTCGGCACTTACGATTACGATGTTGCTGTTGTTGGCGAGCGGAATCGAGCTGAACAAGATATTTTCGTAGGTGTTTTCCGATTTGCCTTCGGTGGCGATGCGCGATTCGGGCACGCCCAGTTCGACGGCGATGGCTTTCATATGACGGGCCTCGTTGCTGCCGTCGCTGTCGGTGCCGCCGCTCACCACCAGTTTGGGCACTTTGCCCGCGTGATAGAGGTCGGCGGCGGCGGCCACGCGCGAACGCAGGCAGGGGTTGGGGCGGCCGTTTTTGTTGACGGCGTTGCCCAATACCAGTGCGGCATCGGCAGGTTGGATTTCTTCGATGGAGATGCGGCGGGCGGATACCGCCGACACATACACCCAAATCAGCAGCAGAAACCAGCACAAGGCCAGCACCACGGGCAGATAGAGCAAGATATAGCGTTTTTTATTCATTTGTTCGTATGGTTGTGTGGCAGGGGTTGTTGTGTGTGTGTGTCGGAATGTGCGGTGTATTTTTCAGACGGCTGCAGGCTGGTGCCCGGCAAGCCGAACTTTACCGCATGTTGCTGC
Organism: Neisseria sp.; assembly: GCF_030530745.1. GTDB lineage: Bacteria > Pseudomonadota > Gammaproteobacteria > Burkholderiales > Neisseriaceae > Neisseria. Next base: position 27,283 of record NZ_JAUMUI010000024.1, read on the forward strand.
GGTATAAAGGCAACAAACCAAAATCTATGTAAAAAATAATCTGAAACGGCTTGCGGCAGGCAATAAAATTGCCGAACGGAATAAAATTAAGAATGCGCGGTTGGTAAAACGGTTTAAAATTGCCGGATAAACTAACCTCCCAAACCGCTGCTCTTTGGTTTTTTATTATGTTTGGTTGTGCCGTATGGACAAATATGGCTCACTTATGAAAGCTGCCTGATCATGAACCCCGCCTTATCTGCCTTAACCGCCCGCCTGAACGAATGCGGGCAAACCGTAACCTGCGCCGAATCGTGTACCGGCGGCCTGCTTGCGGCCGAACTCACCCGCCTGCCGGGCAGCTCGGCATGGTTTCACACCGGTTTTGTCACCTACAGCAACGAAGCCAAGCAGCAGCTTTTGGGCGTGAAAAGCAGCACGCTTGATTTTTACGGCGCGGTGAGCGGGGAAACCGTGCGCGAAATGGCGCTCGGCGCACTGATCGCCGCCAAGGCCGACTATGCCTTGAGTATTTCCGGCATTGCCGGGCCGGATGGCGGCAGTGAGGAAAAGCCTGTCGGCACGGTGTGGTTCGGGCTGGCTGCCAAGCAGCGGATTTGGGCGCAGCGTGCGTTTTTCGAGGGCGGCCGCGACAGCATACGCGCTCAGGCCGTGCAGTTTGCGCTGGAATTTTTAAACGGCAAAATGGAAGGAGCGGACGGCGCAAAATAAGTTTGCGGGTTTTGCCTAGGGTCTGTTGACAATTAACGCAACGGCGGTGTTTTTGGTCAAAAATCCCCG